>CANREB010000011.1 GCA_947629525.1 uncultured Lachnospiraceae bacterium | reverse complement strand
TAAAGAAAAACTGTATGATTGGGAAGAGGTATTTTACTTCTTCCCTTTATTTTGCCAATTAAAATTATACACTAACTATCTAATGCCAACATCACTCTTGAATACTTACCATTTTTCCCGTATAATAAATTTCATATAAAAATGACCATGTTTTACCTTTGGAGGAAATCTTTTATGAATACCGGAAAATTACAATTATTAAAGACTCGCTTAATATGTTTCGCGCTTGCGCTGCTGATGACGGCATCAGGAAGCGCAAGCGTGTATGCCGCGGAACCGGCAGGAGAAGAGCCTGAAATTCTCCGTGTAGGCTTTTTCGCATTCTCAGGCTATCACAACATAGCGGAGGACGGGCGCAGAAGCGGCTATGGATATGAATTTTTACAAAGACTTGCGATCCATGCAGGATGGTCATACGAATATATCGGATACGACGGCTCATACGCCGATGCTTTAAATATGCTGCGCAGCGGAGAAGTTGATATTGTCACATCAGTTTCAAAAACTCCCGAACGCGAAGCGGAATTTCTCTTCTCTGATCAGAATATCGGTGTTAATTCCACTATTATGACCGTAAAATCCGGAAATCAATCTATAGTGGAGGGGGATTATACCACTTATGACGGCATTATTGCAGGCATGCTCGAAGGAAACTCCAAAAACGCCAACTTTGAACGCTTTGCCGCCGAACATAACTTTACTTTCACTCCAATGTACTTTGCTGCTCAGGAGGAACTCACATCAGCACTGCAGGACGGCAAAATAGACGCTGCCGTAAGCGGCAGCCTGCGGCTTTTGGAAAACGAATGGCTCTTAGAGTCATTTGATGCCAGTCCTTTTTATATCTGTACGCGGAAAGACCGCCCCGAACTTATGGCGCGGATCAACGCGGCTATCAATGAAATGGATCTCCATGACCCCAACTGGCGCGATTATCTTCATGAGACATACTATTCCACTGATCAGGACGGCACCGTCATTATGAATGCCGCCGAACGCAGGTTTATAGAAGAACATCAGGCATCAGGCGTTCCCCTGCGGCTGCTCATCAATCCCGAGAACATCCCATACTGCTACTTCAAGGACGGCAAGGCACAGGGCATTCTTCCCGCCTTATTCGACATTCTGGCACAGCGCCTTGGACTGAACTATGAATATATACCCGTAAAGGACAGGAATGAATACTATTCTCTAAGAGCTTCCGATGCAGCCGACATCGTGCTTGATTTTGCGGGCGACTATTATCTTGCCGAGGAAGAAGGTTACAAGATCACTGTTCCTTACTTTCAGAGCAGTTTCGCGCGTCTTGCTTTGAACAGCTTTACAGGCACGATCAACCGTCTTGCCGTTATGGAACGCACCGATGCCATTAATGTCCTTATCAACAGCCGCTATCCCGAAGACATCATAGTCAAATACCCTACCACGCAGGAGTGCGTACAGGCAGTGCTCGACGGTGATGCCGACGCCGCTATCCTTTACTCTTACACTGCGGAAAGCTATGTCAGGCAGGATGTCCGCAACCGCCTCTCTTCCGTTGCCTTTGGCGATCTGTCATTGTCTTACGCAGTAGGCGAAAACGTAAAAGGCGGACGCTGGCTGCTTTCACTTTTGGACAAGGGTTCGGACAGCTTTACCGATGCGGAAATAGATGCGATCATATCACAGGAAGTTGACGCGGGCATAGAAAAAAATGTAAGCCTGACTGCCTTTTTATACAGCAATCCGATCTACAGCTTACTTGGAGTCGCCCTTGTACTTCTGCTCATATTCGCTGTCGCTATGCTTGTTATACGGACAAGAAACCAAAAACAGTTAACGAAAAAAATAGCTCTTGCCACAGGTGAACTGGAGCAAAAAACGCGCGAGCTTACACAGGCTCTCAATG
Organism: uncultured Lachnospiraceae bacterium; assembly: GCA_947629525.1. Classification (GTDB taxonomy): domain Bacteria; phylum Bacillota; class Clostridia; order Lachnospirales; family Lachnospiraceae; genus COE1. The sequence goes on along the minus strand of CANREB010000011.1, from coordinate 55,487 downwards.
ATGCGGATGCCGCCAACCGCGCCAAGACTACTTTCCTCAACAGTATGTCCCACGATATCCGCACTCCTATGAACGCCATTATCGGATATACCGCCCTTGCCACTACACATTTGGAGAACAAAGAACGTGCGGGCGACTATCTTGCCAAGATAGCGCAGGCATCCAATCATCTTCTTTCCCTTATCAACGATGTATTGGATATGAGCCGCATCGAGTCCGGTAAAGTCACGATCAACGAACGTCCCGAAAATCTGGCTGAAATTCTTCAGGGCTTGAGAAACATCATACAGTCGGATGTCCATTCCAAACACCTTGAACTGTTCATCGATACCGTGGATATCGCCGATGAAGAAGTCTACTGTGATAAACTCAGACTTAACCAGATTTTGCTCAATCTTGCCTCCAACGCCATCAAATTTACTCCCACGGGAGGCACCGTGGCAATACGCGTGACTCAAAAACCCTCTTCAAACAAAGGACGCGGTCTGTATGAGTTTAAAGTAAGCGATAACGGCATTGGAATGAGTCCCGAATTTATAAAAACAGTATTTGACCCTTTCACGCGCGAACAGACTTCCACCGTCAGCGGTATTCAGGGCACCGGGCTTGGAATGGCGATAACAAAGAACATCGTGGATATGATGAACGGTACTATCAAAGTTGAAAGTGAGCATGACAGAGGCACCGTATTTACGGTAACACTTGAACTGCGCTTTGCCTCAGTGCATAAAGAACCGAAGCCCATAGCGGAGCTTAGCGGCTTGCGCGGTCTTGTCATAGATGACGATATGGTAAGCTGTCAAAGTGTTTCAAAAATGCTCCGTCAGATTGGAATGCGTGCAGAGTGGGCTTTATCAGGACGCGAGGCTATCGCGCGGACAGATGAAGCCATGGAACTTGCCGATCCTTTTGAAGTCTATATCGTGGACTGGTCGATGCCCGAACTTAGCGGCATTGATACCGTGAAGGAAATACGCAGGATCGTCGGCGATGACTCGCCTATCATCCTTATGTCCGCCTACGACTGGTCGGACATTGAGTCTGAGGCTCGTCATGCAGGAGTAACAGGATTCATAAGCAAACCTCTCTTTGCCTCGGATCTTCATCATGCTTTAGAGCACAGTCTTGGCAAAAAAGATGATGACACCCCGATAAAAGAAAGCTCTTTGGCATATGATGATAATTTTGCGGACAAACGCATTCTCCTTGCAGAAGACAATGAACTCAATCGGGAAATTGCTGCCGAACTTCTGACCGAAGCAGGCTTTTTGGTAGAATGTGCCGAAAACGGCAGACAGACATGTGATATGATAAGCAGGTCAGAGGCAGGATATTACAACCTTATACTGATGGATATACAGATGCCTGTTATGGACGGTTATACAGCCACACGGACGATACGTGCCATGGAAGATCCCAAACTGGCAAATATCCCTATCATCGCTATGACTGCCAATGCCTTTGAAGAGGACAAAGAACAGGCTTTGGCATCAGGTATGAACGGTCATTTGGCAAAACCTCTCGATATAGATAAAATGATGGCTCTGCTTCGTGATCTGTTTAACCCATTATCTTCATAAAATTCTTTATATTAGCGTCTATGTCGCCCTTAAAGACAGCCGAACCCGTGACTATCACGTCAGCGCCCGCGTCAAGGTTTTCTTTAAGGTTTTCAAGACGCACGCCGCCGTCTATCTCTATTTTTACATTGGGGTATTTGTCATTTACTATGCTGCGCATCTTTTTTATCTTATCGAGACATTTGGTGATATATTTCTGTCCGCCAAAACCCGGCTGTACAGTCATTATAAGCACCATATCGACAAGATACATATACGGAAGCACTTTTTCGATCGGTGTATCGGGATTTATCGCAAGCCCTGTCTTTGCGCCTAACTGTCTTATTTTTTGAAGTGTCTGCTCAATACAGTCGCAGGCTTCAACATGTATGGTAACTCCGTCTGCGCCAAGCCGTATAAATTCTTCAATATAGCGCTCAGGCTTTGCCACCATCATATGCACATCCAAAAAAAGTCCGGTACGCTTTCTGACACATTCCAGCACAGGCATTCCGAACGATATTGAAGGCACAAACATTCCGTCCATCACGTCAATATGAAGATATTCCGCACCTGATTTATTTACTTTATCAAGCTGCTCGCCTAATATGCAAAAATCGGCGGCTAAGATCGATGGCGCTAAATAATTCATTTTAATCCCCCTTTTAACACCTTTTCCTCTTTTCGTTTTCTTTAAGTTCTTCGTAGAGAACTGTATAATTGTCATACCTGACTTGGCTTATAAGCCCGTTTTCAAGCGCTCTCCTGACGCCGCATACAGGTTCATTCATATGCGCGCAGGTCAAAAATCTGCACTCATCCTCATATTTGGCAAATTCGGGATAAAAGTTTTTAAGCTCATCTTTTTCAAGATCAAAAAGCGACAATGAACTAAAACCCGGCGTATCCATGATATACGTATTACCCGATACGGCTATAAGCTCAGAGTGGCGTGTGGTGTGCCTGCCGCGCTCTATCTTTTCGCTTATCGCTCCTGTTTCCATCATCTTATTATCCTGAATACAGTTGACAAGTGATGATTTCCCCACTCCGCTTGGTCCCGCAAGCGCTGTGGTCTTGCCCTTAAGCTCATCCGCCAGTGCTTCTATCCCTTCTTTTTTGAGCGCGCTCACAAATTTAACGCTGCATCCGCTGTCTGCATATATTGACGCTATTCTGCCGCGCTCATCTTCCTGCGCTAAATCGCATTTGTTAAAACATATGATGCAGGGAAGTCCCTGCCTTTGCATCATAATAAGAAATCTGTCTATTAGGTTAAAATTAGGCTCGGGTTTCGTAATGGCAAATATCAGAAGAGCCTGATCGATATTTGCCACGGCAGGACGCACAAGGACGCTCCGTCGATGAAGTATGCTCATTATGCTGCCTTCCATATCTTTCGGGTCAGTAACTTCCATCTCAACATCGTCACCGACAAGCGGCTTGATATTTTCTTTACGGAATATTCCCTTTGCCCTGCACTGATATATTTCACCGTCTGCCGCGTGAACGTAGTAAAATCCCGCGATGCCCTTGATTATCTTACCCTGCATTGACTTCACTAATCCTTTGAAAATTCTACATTCTGCCTCGTTTGAGTCGGTGTCTGCACCATCTGCGTCGTCTGTCTGCCGTCCGCATCGGTAACGACCTGTTCTGTGTTTATAAGATATGTTATTACTACAATGCCATACTCCGACGGGCTTTCAAATCCCGAAAGATTGATATTCACGGGAAATGAGGTCACATTTTTTGAATACCAGAGCTGTTTGCTCTGATCCGCCGTAAAAAGTATCACCTCCGCGTCGCCTCCGACATAGTCATTCGGCGCCTGCACGAGAAGGTTGCAGCTATATGTAGACACTTGGCTTCCCGCACTTATCTTCAAATCGACGACCGTACCCTCGCTCACATCTGTTCCTGCCTCATAGCTTTGGTAACATATCTGACCTGACGGATATTCACTGTATGCCTCCTCAACATTTCCCACTGAGAGTCCTGCGGCTTCAATTACGCTTACCGCGGCGTCCCGGGTATATCCCATTACGTCCGGCATACGTACATCCACGTTCTCGCTGCCCCTGCATATCACAATAGTGACTTCCGATTCGATAGCCGCTATCGTATTGCCCTCAGGCGACTGCGATATAACTGTCCCTTTGCTGTAGTCTGCGGAATATTCGTCTGTTTTCACGACTTTAAATCCCTGCTGCGTAAGGCTTGCCGTGGCTTCCGCCTCCGTATAGCCCACAACTTCAGGAACATTTATACCGTCTGCGCCCGCACTGACGGTAAGCACAATAGTCGTATTCTTGATTATCTTATCATTTGGAAGGACTTGTGTGCCGTCCTCAAGCGCTGCCGAAATAACCTGCTCTTTTCCGTATTCGGAAGACTCGACGTATTTCGTCAGACAGCCAAGTCCTACCGAATTAAGCTCGCTCTTTACATCGCTCAGATTATGTCCCTCAAATTCGGGCATAACGGCACGCTCCGAACTATCGGCAGCAGTGCTGTTCCTGCTGCCTATATCAGACTCTATCTGTTCAAAAAGTCCTGTAGCCTTTCCGGCAAAATAAAGCAGTATGCACCCGATAACTACCGCCGCTATTACAGTAAGCGCCGTAGCTACGCCCTCCGCTTTTGGATTGTAGTCATAATCATCGCGGGAACGCTTTTTGTTTTCCTGATATCCCATGTTCTGACGGTTGACCGTCTCCTTTGGATATCTGTCGTCTCCAAGATATTCGTACTCCTTTTTTTTCTTGGCTTTCTTATTTGAAGACTGATTATTTTTATTAGAGCTTTTTTTATTCTTACTGCTGCCGTTTTTTCTGTTTTTATAGGCATCATAATCCTGCTCATCATATTTGTCGCTGCTGTAATTGCGAGGGTCATATCCATGTCTGCCATACGTATTTGAAGAATATTCCTGAGCATCATATGTATTGTCATACCCGTATCCGTCATTGGCGCTGTAGCTGTTTGCCGGCTTATGCGCAGGCTTTACCTGATTGGGTATAGCCTCAAGATCCTGCTCATCGGCATAAGTCTCCTTTCTCGGGACTTTATCATCCCATACCGTCTCAAGTACCGCGGGCATCGGTTCTGCCTCCTGCGCGCCTGCCTGTGCGGATGGCACTGTTTTTGTCTGTCCCACCTCATCGATCTCATCGACCTGCGCTATCACATCGTCCGGTCTTATCAGAGAATGTTTCAGATCCTTTATCATATCGCCCATGTTCTGATATCTTCTGTCAGGGCTTTTCTGAGTACACTTCAGCACGATATTCTCGACGCTTACGGGTATTTCAGGCACGAACTCCCTCGGCGCCGGCATTGGATCCTGTATATGCTTTATCGCTATTGCTACAGTCGTATCGCCGTTAAACGGCACGCGTCCGGTAAGCATCTCAAACAGAGTGATACCCAGTGAATAGATATCGCTCTTCTCATCGGAAAATCCGCCTCTTGCCTGTTCGGGCGAGGTGTAATGCACCGAACCCATAACATTTGAAGTTATCGTATTGCTTGAAGCCGCCTTTGCTATGCCGAAATCCGTTACCTTTACTTTTCCCTCTTTGGAAATAATGATGTTCTGCGGCTTTATGTCTCTGTGTATGATGTGATTGTTGTGCGCCGCCTCTATGCCCATAGCTACCTGTATCGCGATACTTATCGCTTCCTTGGTAGTGAGCCTGACTTTCTTTTCGATATATTTCTTAAGGGTAATACCCTCCACAAGCTCCATTACTATGTAATGTATGCCGTCTTCTTCGCCGACGTCATAGACATTGACTATATTCGGGTGCATCAGCCCCGCCGCCGCCTGTGCCTCGACTCTGAATTTTGACACAAAATTTTTATTCTCGGAAAATTCCTGTTTCAAAACCTTAACTGCGACAAGGCGGTTAAGCTTTTGGTCTTTTGCTTTATATACATCGGACATTCCGCCCGTACCTATCTTTTCAAGTATCTCGTAGCGGTCCCCTACAAGCATTCCTAACTTAATCATTATGACCTCCATACGGTTCTACTAGAACCACAGCTATATTATCACGCCCGCCGTTTTCGTTAGCGGCATCTATAAGTTTTCTGCCCGCTTCGTCTATGTCGCTGCTGCCTGCAATGATATGATGTATCTCATCATCGCTCAGCATATTCGTGAGACCATCCGTGCACAGCAGAAGCTTCTCGCGCTCCCCGATATGTACCTCAAAAAAGTCAACGAGAACATATTCCTTGACTCCTACCGCTCTTGTGATAATATTTTTATCGGGATGCGTCCGCGCCGCCTCCCTGTCTATTCCTCCCATATTGACCATCTCTTCCACAAGCGAATGGTCTGTCGTTATCTGCGTGATAAAATCATTGACTATATAAAGTCTGCTGTCGCCCACATTGGCTATCGTAACTATATTGTCACGGCACGTCGCCATTACCAGCGTCGTCCCCATGCCAAAAAGTGCTCCATCCTCCCGTGAAAGCTTATAAATATACGCGTTCGCCTCATCTATTGCCCTCTGCATGATATTCTCAGGGTCTTTTTCCATGTTTATGCGCTTTATGACCTCAACAACCTTATCCACGGTGTGCTGTGACGCATAATCGCCTGCCCTGTGTCCTCCCATGCCGTCCGCAACGATAAAAAGATTGGGCAGATTGCCAACCGGCGTGCCTGACGTAAAGATGTAATCTTCGTTTATTTCACGTTTTTTTCCGACATCAGTAATAGAAAATACCTTCATCGGTCTTCCTCCAATCCTTTTGTATATTTATAGTGCTTTCCCTGATAATAACTATTTTCACATTTAACAATATTAGCATATAAATCAAAAAAGGGCAAGGGATTTTGTTGTTCCTGTCCAAACCTATCCAAACCGCCGCCTGAGCTGTCCGCAGGCGCCGTCAATATCCCTTCCCATCTCGCGTCTTACAGTCACATTTATATTTTTCTGTTCAAGCAGTTCCTTAAATCTCATAACACTGCGTCGGCACGACTGTCTGAAATCTCTCTCCGCCACAGGATTGACAGGTATCAGATTTATATGACAGTTCAGCCCGCCGACAAGGCTGCACAGATTCCGCGCGTCATCCGCCGTGTCATTTACGCCGCTGATAAGGCTGTATTCAAACGTTACTCTGCGTCCCGTTTTTTCAAAATAGTACCGGCAGGCATCAACCACCTCATCTATCGGATATCTGTCGGCGATGGGCATAAGGCTGCGCCTTTTCTCCTGCGTAGCGCCGTGAAGCGACAGCGCAAGCGTTATCTGCATCTTTTCGTCCGCAAGGCGTTTCATGTTTTCCACAATGCCGCATGTTGAAACAGTGATATTGCGCTTGCTGATGTTCAGACCACTCTCGTCTGTAATGAGTTTTATAAATCTGATAAGATTATCATAATTGTCAAGCGGCTCTCCTGTTCCCATCACCACTACGTTTGATACTCTTTCTTTCGTTTCACGCGAAATCGCATATATCTGTTCAAGCATTTCCGACGGCAAAAGGTTTCTCGCCAATCCGTCTATCGTTGAAGCGCAAAACCTGCACCCCATCCTGCATCCCGCCTGTGATGAGATACATACGCTGTTGCCATGATGATACCGCATGAACACGCTTTCAACCATATTTCCGTCGCCAAGCCTGAAAAGAAATTTCTTAGTACCGTCGATTTTTGAGGTCTGCACTGTCACTGTATCCGCTGTCACATATGTAAAATTTTCTTCCAGCTTCTGCTTAAGGCTGTTGGGAATATTCGTCATCTCATCATAACTCTGCGCAAGCTTTACATGCATCCATTCGTAAAGCTGTTTTGCGCGGAAAGGCTTTTCCCCCAAGGCTTCCATTTCTTTCTTAAGCTCATCGGGGTACATCGACTTAATATCTTTTTTCAATCTTATCACCTTTCTATGGTTACTTAGTAAACACGCTTATAAAAAATCCGTCGCAGTCGTGTATGCCCGGTAATAACTGCATATACCCTTCTTTTGCGGTGTCTGCGCATAATATTTCCGGAACAGCATCATAAAATGACACAGGCGTCATTTTTAATTCGTCCCTTATAAATTCAAAATGCTTTTCATTCTCATCCTTATTAACAGTACATGTCGAAAAAAGCATCCTGCCGCCTTTTTTCAGATATCTTGCCGCTATCCGCAGCAGGTCTTTCTGCAGCTTTAATATCTCTTTTATGCTTTCGGGACTTTGCTTATATTTAATATCGCGTTTTCTGCCGATAACTCCAAGCCCCGAACAGGGCAGGTCGGCGACAACTATATCAGCCGTTTCCTCAAGCGACGAGTCAAACTCCAAAGAATTACGGACAATCGCGCTGATATGTTCCTCAAGCCCGCACCTGTCAAAATTTTCCCTCATCACGGCAGCCTTGTTCTCAGAAATATCAAACGCCTTTATCTCGTACTCATCCGCGCCTTTTCGCTTAAGTATGTCCGCGATAAGCATCGACTTTCCGCCGGGTGCCGCGCACATATCTGTCACATTGATACCCGCTTTATGTTCTTTGACAAAATCACCCGACAAAAGAGCCTCCACGGCAAGCATTGAGCTTACATCCTGAACCGTGAAACCGCCGTCTGCATATCCGCCAAGCTTCATGATATCATCTGTCTTTGATATTTTATACGCATACGAAAGATACGGATGCCGCACGGCATCTTTTGCAATATTTTTTATATCGGCGCCGTTTCTAATCCGTATCGTTATCGGTTTTTCTTCCAAAAGTCCTTCAAGTACGCGTTTTGTTTTGTCCTCTCCAAGCTGTTCAAGCCACATATCAACTATCCACTCCGGCATTGAATATCTGACAGAAAGGCTTGGATATTCTATTTTTTCTTTATTGCGCGCTATGTTTCTGAGTACGCCGTTCACAAAGCCTTTGAGGGTTGCAAAACCTTTTTTCCGCGCAAGTTTGACCGCCTCGTTGCATGCCGCAGATTCGGGTACGCTGTCCATATACAAAATCTGATATGTTCCCATACGCAGGATATTCAGAATAACAGGTTTCATTTTGGAAGTCTTTGTATTTGAAAAACAGTCTATACAGTAGTCAAGCTGTATCATCCTTTCAAGCGTCCCCTCAAAGAGCCGCTTTATAAACGCTTTCTCCTGATGCGTCAGATAATCATATTTGTTAAGCGCATCCCTTATGACAATATGTGAGTATGCGCCTTTTTGAGTGACCTCTATAAGCATTTCAAGCACAAGTGCGCGTTCGTCCATCCGATTATTCCCTTTCAAAAAATCAGTCGTCTCTTCTGTTGCCGCCAAACAGCAGTATAAGCCTCAAAAGCTGAAGGATTGCCGATGCTGCCGCCGCCACGTAAGTAAACGCCGCCGCGCGAAGCACTTTCGCACTCTTTTTTCTCTCGTCGCTGCTCACTATGCCGTACTGTTCGATACAGACAAGCGCCCTGCGCGAAGCGTCAAATTCAACGGGCAGAGTAACCACCTGAAACAGCACCGCAAGCGCGAACACCCATATTCCTATTTGAATAAGAGTAGGATTGCTTCCAAGTATCAGTCCTAATAAAATAATAGGTATGCCAAGCTTTGAACCGATATTTGCCGCAGGCACAAGTGACGTCCTGAGTTTAAGCGGTGCATAATCCGTATGGTGCTGTATGACATGACCGCACTCATGCGCCGCAACGCCGATTGCCGCAACCGACGTTGAATTGTACACGCTGTCGGACAGGCATACTATCTTTTTAGTCGGGTCATAGTGGTCTGTAAGATTTCCTCTGATATGCTCGATCCTGACATCCGTTATACCTTGGTTTCTAAGTATCTGTTCCGCTGTCTGCGCACCGGTCATTCCCGCGCTGCTCCTTACATTCGAGTATCTGCTGTATGTTGAATTGACCTTAAATGAAGCCCACATGGACAAAAGTGCGCCGATAAGCACTAAAATATATGTCCAATCATAATAATATCCATAATATCCGTACGGCATGATAAATCTCCTCCTTAATACTTGTTATAAATCTTCTCCAAGGCGCATCCCCTCCGATATCTTATTACCGAGAAGAAAAGTCTTGGCATCCATACGTTTCTTGCCCTCAAGCTGCACTTCCAAAACTCTCAGAACGCCCCTTGCGCAGGCTACATCAAAGCTGTCCCTTGCCACTGCTATGATACTGCCTGCCTGTGCGCTGTTATCGCAATGCTCGTCCACCACAGCGCATTTCCAGAGCTTAAGGCTTTTTTTGTTTAAGAATGTATATGCGCTCGGCCATGGATTGAGTCCTCTCACAAGCCGCTCTATCGCCGCGGCATCCATATTCCAGTCGATGTTCCCAAGCGACTTACTCATCATTTTCGTATGGCTTGAAAGACTCTCATCCTGCTTAACAGGCACTATACTTCCTTGCTCAATCTTTGTAAGCGTCTCAACTATAAGCTGCGCTCCAAGAACCGAAAGTTTTTCAAAAAGGCTTTCAGCCGTCTCGTCAACAGCTATCGGAATACTTTTTGCGGCAAGTATATCGCCTGTATCAACGCCCTCGTTCATCTGCTGGATAGTTACGCCCGTTTCTTTTTCCCCGTTGATGATACACCAGTTGATAGGCGCCGCCCCTCTGTATTTTGGCAGCAGCGAGGCATGTATATTGACGCATCCGAAACGCGGCATATCAAGTATTTCCTTTGACAAAATCTGTCCGAATGCCGCCACGACAAAAATATCCGCCTCATATTTCTTAAGTTCTTCAACGGCTTCAGGCGCTTTTATCTTAACAGGCTGTAATACAGGTATCGCATATTTCACCGCACATTCTTTCACAGGCGTAAACTGCATCTGTCCGCTCCTGCCTTTTGCCTTGTCAGGCTGCGTGACTACCGCGGTGACAGTATGTCCCGCATTGATAACAGCTTCCAACGCGCCAACGGCAAAGTCAGGTGTTCCCATAAAAACAATTTTCAATCTTCTTCCTCCTCAGCCTCGACATCCATAAGCTCTCCTTCTACTTTCTCAACATACAGATGTCCGTCAAGATGCTCCAGTTCATGGCAGATCGCTCTCGCAAGCAGTTCATCGCCTTCGATCTCCACAGTTTCAAAATTTTCATTCTGTGCCGATACTTTTACATGATTTGGACGCGTGACTATGCCCACTTTGCCGGGCACGCTTAAGCATCCTTCATTGCCTTTCTGTTCCCCGTCTGCCTCAATAAGTTTGGGATTTATTAACAAAAGCGGATCTTCTCCTGTAGTATCTATTACCACTATCCGTTTTAATATACCTACCTGCGGTGCGGCAAGACCCACTCCGTTTGCTTCATACATAGTCTCAAACATATCGCCTATAAGTTCCTTAACTCTCGGCGTTATCTCCTTTACTTCCTTGGAAACCTTATTTAATACAGGGTCTCCTATTTCCCTTATTGTTCTGATTGCCATGTTAATATTAACCTCTTTTCTATTATTAATATGCTATTAATATGCGTTCACAGGGTCAAAATCAATCTGTACGCTGTCCCTGTTCCACCCTTTTTCCGCTATAACATTTTCGACAGCATCTTTTATCCTCACAAGCACATCGTAATTTTTATGTTTTACATATAAGACTGTTCTGTATATGTCGTTTATGCGCCCGACTGCTGCCTGCGACGGACCTATCACTATCGGTCTGTCACTGTCAAAACATCGCTTTATCATATCGGCAAGCTCCGCCGCACAGCCTCTGCCATCAGGTTCATTGTCCGATAGCACAAGCACCGCCATCATATGCGCCGCGGGCGGATACAGCATCATGTCCCTGTATGCGATTTCCTCTTCATAAAAGCCTTTATAGTCCTGAGCCGCCGCATGGACTATGGCGTAATGCTCAGGCTGATATGTCTGTATGACGACTTCGCCTTCAAGCCCGCTCCTGCCTGCCCTGCCCGCCGCCTGCGTCAACAGCTGGAACGTTCTTTCGCCCGCCCTGTAATCGCTCGCGTACAGCGACATATCAGCCGCCAGTATACCTACAAGCGTTACTTTCGCAAAATCGTGTCCCTTTACTATCATCTGTGTGCCTACAAGGATATCAGCCTCCTCATTGGCAAACTGCGAAAGGATTTCCTCGTAACTGTCTCTTGTCCTTGTCGTGTCGGCATCCATACGAAGCACCCTCGCCTGTGGAAAATCTTTGTGAAGCAGTTCTTCTATCTGCTGTGTTCCTGCCCTGAAGCCTAAGATATATTTTGAACCGCATTGAGGGCAGATGTTCATCCGCGGTATCTCATATCCGCAATAATGACATTTCAGGCTGCTCACCCTGCTGCGCGCGTCCGTGTGCTCCGAAAGCGATACGTCGCAGTGAGGACATTTTACCACATATCCGCACGCTCTGCATGATACGAACCCCGCATATCCGCGTCTGTTCAAAAAAAGCATGCTCTGCTCACCTTTTTGCAGCCTGTCATTTATAAGTGAATAAAGCCGCCTGCTGAAAATCGAACGGTTGCCCTTTTTTAGTTCCTCCCGTAAATCTTCTATATATACTTTCGGAAGATGACCGCCTGCAATGCGCTCGCCCAGTTCAAACAGCCTGATATCTCCTTTTTGAGCGGCATAATATGCTTCCAGCGACGGCGTCGCCGAACCTAATACAAGGCTTGCACCCTTTATGCGGCAGAGCTGCCGTGCAACCGCACGCGCATGGTATTTAGGCATGCTGTCACTTTTATAACTTGGCTCATGCTCTTCATCTATAATGACGATGCCAAGCCGCTCAAACGGCGTAAAAAGCGCCGAGCGCGGACCGATTATTATATCCGTCTCTCCTCTTGCCGCGCGCTCAAACTGGTCAGAACGTTCGCCCTGTGAAAGGCGTGAGTTCATAACCGATACCCTGTCGCCAAAACGTGCAAAAAACCTGACCAGTGTCTGATATGTCAGCGCGATTTCGGGTATAAGCACTATCGCCTGTTTTCCCTCATCTATAATGCGCGCTATAAGTTCCATATATACTTCTGTCTTACCGCTGCCTGTAACTCCGTGAATAAGATACTCGCCGCGTTTTCCCAACTTAAAATCGCTTATTATATCGTTTACGACTGCCGCCTGACTGTCTGAAAGCTTTTTATCTTTGCCGTTTCCCCACGCTTCGCTCATGTTTTTCGGAAACGGCATTCTGTATGTATTCTCCTGTTTTATCTCAACATATCCTGCCTGCTCAAGCAGACGTATCGTCTTAAGCGAAATATTTAATTTGCCTGTGACCATATTCTGCAATATCTCAGGCTGCAAAGCCAACGCCTGCATAAGCCGCGCTTTTGCCTTTTGATGTTTATTTTCAAATTCGCCGCTAAGTTCAAGCGCCCTGTCAGAACTCACCTTACAGCATACCGTCTTTTTAACAGCCTGTTTCATCTTCTGTCTGACAGGAAGTACAGTCTTTAACGCCGCGATCATAGTCGAACCGTAATTCGTCCTTATCCAGTCCGCAAGCACTAGCGCATCGGACTGCACGCTGACAGCGCCCTCGACTATGCTGTCTATCTGTTTGAGTTTTGACACATCATAGTCAGCTTTATCGGTCAGTTCCATAACATAACCTTTTATAAGCTTATTGCCTTTTCCAAAAGGTATCATGACAGCCATGCCTACGTCTATCCGCTCTTTTAAGCTGTCGGGAACTATATATTGAAACGGTCTGTCAACTTTCTCATGTGATATATCTACTATAATATTAGCATATCTGCACGCCATATTCTCTATACCAAATGCTCCTCTTTGAGTATCTCGCTTATAAGTACTCTTTCGTCCATAGGATATTTTTTGCCTTTTATCTCCTGATAATACTCGTGTCCTTTGCCCGCAAGCACTATGATGTCACCTTTTTGTCCGTTAAGGATGGCATATCTTATAGCTTCCTTGCGGTCGCATATCTCAACATATTTACCGTCGGTCTTTCCTATTCCTGTCTTTATATCCTCTATAATATCCTGCGGTTCTTCAAATCTGGGATTATCCGAAGTTATTATAGTCAGGTCGGCAAGCTTTCCGCTTACCTCGCCCATCTCATAACGTCTCAGCTTTGAGCGGTTGCCTCCGCATCCGAAAAGGCATACAAGGCGCGCGGGATGATACTCTCTTAAGGTCGTAAGAAGACTTTCAAGCGCCATAGCGTTATGCGCATAATCTATCATAAGCGTAAATTCGTCGGACACCTTTACCATTTCTATCCTGCCCTTTACTTTTGCTCCCGAAAGTGCATTTTTAATGTCACTCTCTTTAACTCCGAAATGGCGGCATATAGCGATTGCCACAAGGGCATTATATGCGCTGAATTTTCCCGGGATATCAGTCTCTATCTCCATGTCAAGAAGTCCCGATACTTTAAAATCTATTCCAAGGAAGCCCGCGCCTGTCACAAGTTTAAGATCGCTTGCGCGAAGATCCGCGTTTTCATTAAATCCGTATGTCTCAAGACGGCATGTGTGACCCTCCGTCACCTGTTTCCAATGCTTGTCGTCGCAGTTTACTATACCTACCCTGCATTGTTTGAAAAGCATTGCCTTACAATTTATGTAATCCTCAAACGAGGCGTGTTCATTCGGTCCTATGTGGTCAGGTTCTATATTTGTAAAAATGCCGTAATCAAACACAAAACCCTGTGTTCTGTGCAGCATAAGGCCCTGTGACGATGCCTCCATAACGACTACGTCGCATCCTGCGTCTTTCATTTCCTTAAAATACTGCTGAAGCATCAGCGACTCGGGCGTTGTATTTAAAGCGGGTATGACTTTATCGCCTATGATTATCTCTATCGTGCCGACAAGTCCCACTTTATAACCTGCCTTTTCCAATATGTATTTGACAAGATATACGGTAGTGGTCTTTCCCTTTGTGCCTGTCACTCCTATTATCTTCATGCTGTCGGCAGGATTACCGTAATAATTCGCCGATATAAACGCCATTGCATACCGCGTGTCATCCACCTTTATCACCGTTATGCCATCGCTTTCTCCAAGTTCTATGTCATGGCTTATCACGAGGACCCGCGCACCTTTTTTTACTGCTTCCGCCGCCGCCGAATGACCATCGAAATTAGCGCCGGAAATACATATAAAAAGACAGTCTTTAGTAATCTTCCTTGAGTCGTTTACCACCTCGGACACCATAACGTCCGCACTGCCTTTGATACATTCGTATTTTATCCCTCTGAGCAAATCCTGACACTTTATCATACTCAATCGCTCCTCCATTTTAATGAAGTTTTAAATTATCTATATTGTAGTCTATGAACTGCACTTTACTCTTAAGAATAACATATTTATTTTTTTTTATCAAGTATCGGCAGGTCTGCTCCAAAGCCCATAACATAACAGGAACCCGATAAACGGGTTCCTGTTATATATTCCTTATGAGGGGGGAGATAGTGAGTGTTCAACTATCTTGAAATAACTATATAGCAAAAATGTGTCGATTTTGTGTTCAAAAAATAAATTAAAAATAAAATCATTGATAATATTTCATTATCATCTGTATGGACACGTTTCCACGGAACTCATTTATTTCAGGATAGTACACCACGGACATCTCTATCGGGTTTTCAACCGCACTGTAAAGATGTTCAAGCGCACCGCGCCCGAAACGTTCACTGACATAAAGGTCAAACGCTTCTATATCGCCAAAATAAACCATCTCAAACCTGGTATTTTCACCACAGCTTACGACATATTTTGCCACGTTCTTATTTGCCCCAAGTATTCTTCCCGATAAAAACCTGACATTTTTCTGCGCAAACTGCGGTTTGGGATTGCCGTTGCCAAACGGCTCAAGCAGCTCAAGTTCGTTTATGAACTGATATGTAACATAACTCATCGGCATAGGTACATCGATAAGCACTTTCTCTTCAAAATCTTCGTCTGTAAGCGTACAGTTTTCATTTAACGCACGCCTGAACGCCTCCACATTTCCCTCCTCCAGTGAAAGCCCCGCCGCAAGCTTATGTCCGCCATACTTGGTGAAAAGCTCTTTACATTTCGTCATTTCATCATACATGTGAAACGCTTCTATTGAACGCCCCGAACCTTTTACGCCGTCTTCCGCCCGTGTCAGGACAAAGACGGGTTTATTATATTTTTCCCGTATTCTGCCCGCAATTATTCCCGCAAGACTCTCATGGACTTCGGGCAGAAATATGACAAGCACTTTATCATCCGCATAATTTCCGCTTTCTATAAGCGCTGTCGCCATATCGACGCCTTTCTGCGTCATCTCTTTTCTGCTGTCGTTCATGCTTTTAAGATCACCTGCTATTTTTACTGCCGTCCCGACATCCTCCGCCATAAACAGTTCGAGAGCGTTTGCGGCAGTATCAAGTCTGCCTGTCGCGTTAAGGCAGGGTCCCAGCACAAATCCTATGGTATATGGCTTTATGTGGGCGGCATCCGTGCCTGTCACATCCATAAGCGCTTTGAGACCGATATTACGTGTGTTCTTCATAAGCTCAAGCCCGCTTTTTACTATTATGCGGTTTTCGTCCCTAAGCTCCATCACATCGCCTATTGTGGCAAACGCGGCAAATTCAAAAAATTCAAGTCCTAAGCTGCTCTCCATTGCCTCTTTCCAGTCAATGTTTTCTTTTTTCGATATAAGCGCAAGGACAAGCTTGTATGCCACGACCGCACCGCATATTCCGGAAAACGGATATGTACAGTCTGACTGTTTGGGATCTACTACTGCCGCCGCTTCAGGCACAAGATACCGCCGTCCGCTGTCTGTTTCCTCATAAGGGACTTCGTGATGATCCGTGACTACTACTGTCAGCCCCAGCGAATTGGCAAGTTCGATCTGCGCATTTGCCGCTATGCCGTTGTCGCATGTAAGTATCGTGTCCGCACCTGCGTCCTTTGCCTCGCTTATCAGGCTGTCGTTAAGCCCGTAGCCGTCCTTTATCCTGTGCGGTATGACTGTATCGGCATAAGCGCCGCATGCGGTCAGTCCTTTGTATAAGATATATGTTGAGCATATACCGTCGATATCGTAGTCGCCTATGATGCGGATCTTCTTTTTATCCGATATCTTTTTCAATAGGATATCGACCGCTTTATCCATATCTTTTAATAAAAACGGCGAATACAGATCGCCGCGTGAACCGTTTAAAAATTTATTTATATCTTCGTCACGTATTACGTCGCGGTTTCTTATTATTCGCGCAAGTACGGGACTTATATTATATTTTTGGGCTATAGCGTCAAAATCGGCGCGTTTTGCCGCGACCATCCACTTGCTCATAATGTAAACTCCACTATCGCATACGGCGCCGCCTGCTCATCGTTAAGCGCTACCTGAAGCTTGTCGTCAAATCGGTGAAGCACGGGTGTCAGCACATCTCCATAATGAGCCGCTTTTTTGTATTCTGCCCTAAGTTCCTTTATCCGTGCGCATTTATCGTCCTTATAGGGCAGAAATTCCATAGCCATTTTGACATACTCAACATTATTGACATGTCGGTTGGAATCAATCTGATATCTGCGTATCTTTAAGCTTTCCTTTTCTTCCCCGTCGCCAATCAGCGCTATCTTTCTCGGTGCATATTCCATATCCAGTTTTTCCATAAGCGGATATCCGTCCAAAATCTCCTGTGTCGGTTTTGCCGGACGCTTTTTTTCCATATCGACGAGCGTCCATATTGAAGCCGCTTTTACAAGTACATCGCCGTCAAGTGTCTTTGCCGTAAAATTCCTGTAACCTAAAAATCCTCTGAAATCATACGGGGAAGTCGTTATTTTTATCTCTTCGTCTATCCGAGGGAAGCGCACGGGCACTATCTGCCACGAGCTTAAAAGCCACGCAAGATGCCTCCCGCCAAGGTAATCCATTGTGATTTTTCCTGTCTGCGCCTCAAAAGTCGCCGCGTCCTGAAAACAGTCGAGCAGCGCGGTAATGGTCATATTCAAATCGGCACCCGTAGAACTGTAGCCGACCTTGATATTGTAGTCGTACATTTTTTACCCTGCCTTTCCATAATAATTGTTATGTATTCAGGTAAAACCTGATAATGCCGAAAATAAGAAGATGTATCGGGTATATAGCGTAGAAGAGATATTTTATCTGTTTTCCACGCTTACCGTTATAAAGCTGAATAGGGATAAACGCAAGCGGCGCCGTGACTTCATATGAGAAAGCTATCACTCCGACGACATTACGCACCCAGTTCTGAAGTCCTCTGCAATAGTAAAACATTATTATAAACAGTACGCCCTTCCAGTGGTAGTCAACCTCAAAATACTGTCCCAAAGCGGCAAACGCAGCGACAATGATTACCTGCATAATATAAGACAGCCATAATGTTTTTGTCTTCCTGACCTTTTCCAAACACCAAAGCGCGCACAGACCAAGCACCAGCGTAAAGTAAACATTCTGCCCTTTCGGGTAAAATACGCTTCCGAATATCGCCATATCAAACGGTATCTCAGACAAAATCGCAAATATAAGGCATCTAAGTATATATTTACCCTGACTTCTTGTGTAAAAGAAGCCCTCGACCAGTAAAAAGCAATAGATTGGGAACGCTATACGACCGATATATCTCAGAAGCCTGTACGTCTCATATACAGAATTGTCAAGCTGTGCATAAACTGCCACTCCAAAGTGGTCTATTATCATAGTGACTACCGCTATCCATTTAAGCACCGCGGCGTCGATGCCGCGTTTACTGTCTGCCGTCATCCGCAAGTACCCTCCATAAGATCCATAATCCAAAAACGGCTGCGGGGTTGTTTCTGCAGCCGTTTTTTCAATCATTTCTTTTCTGTTTTTATCTTTGTCCTAAGCACATACCAAAGCGCGCCCGTTATACATACTGACGAATACGTACCGCACACAATGCCTACCATAAGAGGCAGTGCAAATTCACGTATCGAGGTGACGCCAAGCACAAACAGCGCCGCAACCATTATAAACGTGGTCAGTGACGTAAAGATACTTCTCGAAAGCGTCTGGCAGATACTTCTGTTGACAAGCTCATCAAGGGCGTCTTTCCTGCCCATGCTCTTTAAATTCTCCCTGATACGGTCAAAGATAACGATTGTTGCGTTAATTGAATAACCGACTATCGTAAGCATACACGCGATAAACGTGCTGCCTACAGAAACCTTGGCTATCGCATAAAACGCAAGTACTACGAGCACGTCATGGACAAGCGCCGTAACCGAACTTGCCGCAAATCTGATATCCTTAAATCTGAACCATATATAAATGAGCATACAGATAGTGGCAATGATTACAGCCACGACCGCATCCGTCTTCATCTCGGAACTTATTGTTGAGCTTATCGTTTCAGCCGTTATTAAATCGGGATTTACTTCAAACTTACTTACAAGTGCGCTGTCAAGTTCCTGTCTTTCATCGACATTAAGCTCCCTTGTCTTAAAGATGACTTCATTTGAGCCTGCCACTTTCTGTACCTGAACAGCACCATCGCCCGTGACAGAGCTGAATACCGGAACAACTGTGCTGTCAATATCGGCAATTGACATATCCTCGTTAAATGTCACGTTAGTGGATGTACCGCCGACAAAATCAAGGCTGTAATTAAGCACATTGCCTGTTGACGCCTTGTTCACGCCCATAAATACAAATCCGAGCACGATAACGGCAATCGAAACGCTAAAGAACACTGCCTTTTTGCCAAGGAAATTGATAACTTTGATTTCTTTAGCCGCACCGTAGAACTTTTCATTCTTTAACCCGACTGCAAAAAGTGATTTCAATATGAGTTTTGTAATAACAAGCGCCGTGAACATTGAAAGCACAATACCAAGGGCAAGTGTATAAGCAAATCCTTTTACTGTACCCGAACCTCTGAGCGCAAGCACTACAGCCGCGATAAGCGTAGTCACGTTACCGTCAACGATAGCCGACATAGCCTTTTTGAAGCCTTCGTCGATAGCTCCTCTGACTGATTTGCCCGCCGCGATCTCTTCCCTGATACGTGCAAATATGATAACGTTAGCGTCTACCGCCATACCTATCGAAAGTATGATACCCGCGATACCCGGAAGAGTAAGCGTTATTTCAAACATATTCAGGCACAGCACCACCAATATGGTATAGATGATAAGCGCAAACACCGACGACACACCGGGAATACGGTATACCGCGATCATAAATACAGCTATAATACAAAGTCCGATCGCCGCCGCAATAAGACTGGTATTTATCGCTTCCTCGCCAAGCTGTGCACCTACGACATTTGAGCGCAGTTCTTCAAGTTCCAGTTTGAGACCGCCGATACGTATCTGGCTTGCGATGCGCTCCGCTTCCTCATAGCTTGCCATACCTGTTATCTCAGCTTTACCGTCGAGCAGAGCCGCCTGCACTCTCGGAACGCTTATAAAGTCATTGTCATAATATATACCTATTGTTTCACTGTTCACACCACCATTATATGCCTTTGTCGTGGCATCGGCGAATTTTTTCGCGCCATCCTGTGTAAACACCAGTTCCACCACAAACTGGCTGTTTCCAAGCGAGTCGTTCGCCGAGCCGCCCTGAGCCGATTCTACGTCCGTTCCTTCTATAACAACGCTTCCGTCGGCAATGAGCTCGTCTATCGTCTTTGTAAGCGAATAGCCTGTCTGCCCCGCGCCTGTGTATGAGTAATTCTGGTTGCCTTCACTGTCCGTCTGAGATATAAAGTAGAGCGCACCCGGTCTTCCCAAATCTTCCAATATCGTATTGGCGTCAGATACGCCCGGTATCTCAATGTTTATTCTGTCCGAGCCCTCCTGATATACCTGAGCCTCGGTACTGTATACCTCCACACGCTTCTGCAGCTTGTAGATCGTATCACTCATATCCTCGCTTGAGGGCTCCTCGTCGCCAACGACCTTATACGTTATGCTGACGCCGCCCGCAAGGTCAAGTCCAAGCTTTATTTCCGAAGCCGCTCCTGCCTTTTCGGTGCCTATTCCGAAAACAGCCGTGTAACCTAATGCGATCGTGACGATCAAAGTTATCACTAAAGTCAGTATAGCTTTATTTTTTTTCATAATCTACCTCCATTTTAATCAGCCATCGCAGCCTTTATCATAATCGCGCACTCGACGCGCTTTTTTTGAAGTTCACAGCCGATATCATACGCATCGTGAATATTTCCGTGGAAATTGTATGAATTAGCCGCACAGCCACCGCTGCAGTAAAATCTGGCAAAGCAGTCCCTGCACTTTTCTTTTGAATATACATTGCACGACTTAAACTCATCACGTATATCTGTATTTGTTATTCCGTCGTCAACGTTTCCCATGAGGAACTTTTCCTGTCCGACAAACTGATGGCATGGGTAAAAATCACCCCACGGCGTAACCGCCAAGTACTCCGTGCCCGACCCGCATCCCGAAAGACGCTTGTACACGCATGGACCGCCCTCCAAGTCTATCATAAAGTGGAAAAAGTTAAATCCTTTTCCCGCTTTTCTGCGTCTGAGTATTTCAGCCGCAAGCTTGTCATATTCCGCAAGAAGCTCCGGAATATCTTCTTCCCTGAGCGCATAGGGCTCTTCAGGCGGCGCTACGACAGGCTCGACGGATATCTGCTCAAATCCCAAATCCGCCAAATGCAGTATATCGGCGGCAAAATCTTTATTATAACGCGTAAACGTACCTCTTACATAGTAATTGGTCTGTTTTCTGCTCTCCGCGGCTTTTTTCAGCTTGGGAAGTATCAAATCGTAGCTTCCCTGACCTCCCGCCATAGGGCGCATCCTGTCATGGACTTCTTTTCTGCCGTCTATGCTGAGCACAAGGTTAGCCATCTCTTTGTTGACAAAATCAAGCACCTCATCATTAAGCAGCACACCGTTGGTAGTGAGTGTAAATCGGAATTTTTTATTGTTCGGCGCCTCAAGACTTCTTCCATACGCGACCAAGTCTTTCACGACCTGCCAGTTCATCAGCGGCTCACCGCCAAAGAAGTCAACTTCAAGGTTGACACGGCTTCCCGAATTTGCCACAAGAAAATCGAGCGCCTTTTTTCCCACTTCAAAACTCATAAGCGCACGTCTGCCGTGATACTCGCCCTCCCCTGCAAAACAGTACTTACATTTCAGGTTGCAGTCGTGGGCTATGTGCAGGCAGAGCGCCTTTACTACTGTCGGTCTGTTTTTGAATGCGTCTATGCTGTTCTCGTATACATCGTCGGCAAAAAGCTGTCCTGAGTCTTTCAGTTCATATATCTCATCTATAATTTCTTTGATATCGGGTGTAGTGAATTTAGTTTCCACAGCAGACAGCATATCTTCCTTACTGCTGTTTTCCAAATGGTTATCTGTAATAAACGCTATAACATCATAAACTGTATCGTCAACTACATGCACAGAACCGCTGTTTACGTCAAGCACTATGTTATAGCCGTTATTTTTGTACTGGTGTATCAATGTGTTTCGTTCCTTCCTGCATATTCCTTTCCATGTTCGCATACGCACAAAAGATAAGCAGCGATTATTCGCTGCCTATCTAAAAGCATTCTATTTCAGATATCAATATGCTGAAATCAGATAAATTATTTTGTCTGCTCACAGCTCTGGTTGCCGACTGTGCAAGATGTCTTGCATGCTGACTGACATGATGTCTGGCATTCGCCGCAACCGCCCTTCTTCACAGATTCCTTATAATCTCTTGTCGTCAATGTCTTAATGTGCTTCATATAAAGTGCCTCCTTTATCTAATACTCTGTGTAGTATAACACAATATTTTCGATTGTGGAAGTATTTTTTTACAAATTTTTTAATCTGTCCGATAAAAACTTGTCTCAACAAGCTTATCGCCCTCATATCTGTGCTTAAGTGAAAAATACGGACAGTCCTCTTCCAACAGGCGGAAAAATATCCTGTCGCCTTCCCATATCGGAAGATCATATACATCTTTCTTTTTTATCCAGACAAGCTCGCCTTCGTTACATTCCGTAAGTTCGCCTTCATACTGTGATGCGGTATAGAGAAACATGTACTCTGTCTCACATCGGTCTGATATGAACGTCACTATACCGCGCATACGGTAATCGGTAAGCGTAAGTCCTGTTTCTTCTTTCACTTCACGAAGCAGACACTCTTCAGGGCTCTCGTCCGCTTCGAACTTACCGCCCACGCCTATCCATTTGTCATGGCTTATATCGTTTTTCTTTTTTACGCGGTGAAGCATTAAGTATTTATCATCTTTTTCTATATAACATAACGTGGTTAAAAGCATAATATTTCTGCCTCCCATGTTATCGCACAAAATCAGTGCGCTCAAACGGCTCTTTTTCGGGCAGTCCATACTTTTCCCTGCCAAGCGTTATGCTCTTTATCAAAAATGACATGTTCCTTGCAAGCACCCGCATTGTCTGCAAGCCCTCGGCATCCTGCGATGCTTCGCCTGCTTCCCTGCCATGCACGCTGTTCCAATACTGGCTTGATGCTACAGGCATACCGCTTATCGTAAAGTATTTATTAAGCTCATCGAATGTCGCAGACAAGCCGCCGCGCCTTGCAACTACTACGCTTGCACCTACTTTCATCGTCTTGTCGAAACCGGTGCTGTAAAAAAGCCTGTCAAGAAACGCTATAAGAGTAGCGTTCGCGGACGCATAATAGACAGGGCTTGCAACCACCAATCCGTCACATGCTTCAAATTTAGGCGCGGTTTCATTTACTATATCGTCAAACACACAGCTCCCTTTTTTATAACAGGTGTTACAGGCAATACAGCCTCGGATATCTCTGTTCCCTATTTGAATAATTTCCGTTTCGATGCCTTCCGCCTCAAAGACTTTTTCCATCTCGCTCAGCGCAATCGCAGTGTTGCCTCCTACGCGCGGGCTTCCATTGATCATTAATACCTTCATTATTATCCATCCTTTCTTAATCATTATATTTATAACAGTCGTTCTCAAAACAACCGTTGTTATATCACCTGTTTTTTAAGCCATCTTCCGCTTATGAAGCGGCATGAGAAGATAACTGCCCTGATGGTCCAGTCGGCAAACATTCCAATCCATACCGCCATAGGTCCAAAATGGTACACCCGCACCAGAAAGATACACAGCGCTACCCTGCACAGCCACATCGTAAGCGTAGATACGATCATTGAAAAGCGCACATCCCCTGCCGCTCTCATACCATATGCTATTATAAATGAACCTACCCACACAAGAGGCTTAACTATCGTTATAGCTTTAAGCATCTCTATGCACAATGATGCTGAAGCGCTCTCCATTCCTGCAAGGTATGTGACGGGTCTGCTTATCGCAAGCACAAACAGACATGAGACAAATATGCCTGCCCATGCCACTTTCGTGAGTTTTACTATATAATACTTTGCTTCTTCCTTGCGTCCTGCACCTACGCACTGTCCCACCACTGTCATAAGCCCGATACCGACACCGATACCGAATATACCGTTCACATTTTCAAAGATATTTGTCATAGCCTGCGCGGCGATAGCCGTTGTTCCCATAGTTGAAACAGTTGACTGTATCGCAAGCTTTCCAAACTGGAACATACCGTTCTCAACACCCGAGGGAATGCCTATTGCCATAATCTTTAATATAAGCGGCATGTCGGGTCTGATCTTAAGATAATCACGCACAACTATGACCTGACGCGGCTTTCTCAGGCAGTAAAAAATAACAACCGTACAGAATATTCTTGATATAAGCGTGGCAATTGCCGCTCCTGCCACTCCCCACTTGAACATATAAATGAATACAGCGTTCCCTGCAATATTAAGCACATTTGATACTACTGATATTTTCATCGGGAATTTGGAATTACCTCCCGCACGGTAAAATGCTGCTCCCGCATTAAATAACGCCAGAAACGGATAAGAAATTACCGTCACAAGAAAATACACAAGAGAATTTTGCATTACCGCCTGCTCAACTTTGCCGAAAATAAAGCTCAACAAGTGTTCTCTGCCTATAAGGCACACGATCATAAGAACAGCTGATATTGTAAAAACCGTAAGCACTACCTGCCTTGCCGCCTGATTGCTCCTCTTTTGGTCTCCGCTCCCGAGATACTGAGAGCATATTATCGATGCCCCCGCAGCCATCGCCGAAAATATCTGAATGACAAGATTATTAAAAGAGTCTACAAGCGATACGGCAGATATTGCCTCGCTGCCGACAGTAGATACCATCATTGTATCTGCCATTCCCATAAAAGAATTTAAGAGCTGCTCCACTATTATAGGTGCGAGTAAAATAAACAACGCCCTGTTATCAAAAAGGACGTTGTCCCAGTCTATCTGTTTTTTGTCATAAAGTTTCATGATTTTCCGCACTCCTGAGCCGTATAATTGTCAACTATGTTTATAATGTCATACGGCTTTTCGGCAAAAAGCTTGGCATTGTGCTGCAACAGGAACTCTTTATCCCTAAATCCCCACAAAACGCTTATACAGGCAAGTTGCGAGTTTTCGGCTGTCTTTAAATCAACTTCTGAGTCTCCCACGTATATTGCACTGCTGCGCGTTTTTCCCAGTTCTTTAAGCGCAAGAAGCACACTGTCAGGCTCAGGTTTTCTTTTTATACCCTCCCTGTCACCGATTGCCACAGTGACAGCGCTAAAATACTTCTCTTTTAATTCCTGTACCGCAGAGTCGATCTTATTCGACACTATAGCAAGCGCATAGCCTTTGCTTTTAAGTTCCTCCAAAAGTCCGGTAACGCCGTCATAAGCTTTCGTTTTGTCATTGCAGTGAATGGCATAATGTTCCTTAAATATTGAAAACGCTTCCTCAAACCGAGGGTTTTGCTCACCACAAGGCACTGATTTTACCATAAGTACCCTTACTCCGTTACCGACAAAATTTTTAATCTCTTCTATTGTGTGAAGCGGCATGCCGCACTTTTGAAGAGCATAGTTTACCGAAGAAGTCAGATCTTCAAGCGTATCAAGCAGCGTACCGTCCAAATCAAATATTATCGTATCGATTTTCCCCATTTGTATGCCTCCCGCATAATATGCTACTATTCCTGTCTCTTCTATATTAACGCTTTTTGATGTTTTGTCAACAGTTCCTGATGACGCCGTCACATTATGGCAATAACACAGCCGAAAAAGTCCGTTAAACTTTTTCGGCTGTATTTAAATAGCTGTAGTTATTTGTAATCGCTTATGTCATTAAATGTCGCCATCATTATCATAACATCCGAGCGTCTGCCTATAAGCTTGACCGTTACGCGGTACCATACATCCTCCGTCACCTCGTATTCCATAGGTTCGCAGAAATCTCCCGCCGCTATCTTCGCAAACGCTTCTTTAAGCATACTGCGCTCCGCATCGACACGACGGTCATATTCATCCGCGTCCGTATCCTTGTCAAAGGATATCTCATTATCATACTTATTGTTGGCTCTTAGAAGTTCAAGCCTGTCTTTCCTGTATTCATATATGGCGATCGGTACTTCAAGCATATCGTAAAAGAGGCTTACATTTGAACGCGTATTCCACAGCTCACCGACGATGACAGAATTTTCGTCACTGCTGTTCTTAGCCTCCATCTCCTCTTCACGGGCTATAAACTCTTCATATTCCTCAACAGGCATAGGCTTTGCGTAATAATAACCCTGCGCATATTCACATCCGATACATTTCAGGAAATCGACTTGTTCCAAAGTCTCAACGCCCTCTACTATCGAAGGCAGATGCAGCCATTTTGCCATACGTATCACTGACGTAAGCACTTTTTCACCCTTGCCGTTAAACTCATTGTCCTGCTGTAAGAATTTCATATCGACCTTAAGATAATCGATCTCCATATCCTTAAGCACATTGAGAGAAGAATATCCGCTGCCGAAATCATCCATCATTATCTTAAAACCGAGTTTATGAAGCTTGCTCATAGTCTGCATTACCATGTCCTGATCTTCCATAAAAGCACTCTCGGTCAGTTCCAGATTAAGCAGGTGTGTCGGTATCTTAAACTCAGTGACAAGATTTTTGAAAATGTCCACAAGATGCGGATTATAAATGTTCACGCGCGATACATTCACCGAAATCGGATTTGGATTTTTACCCTCGTCTATCCATTTTCTGAGCAGCATACAGACATGACGCCACATATACTGGTCAAGCCTTCCTATAATGCCGTTGCGCTCATAAATAGGTATAAATTCACCGGGCGAGATCATCCCTCTTTCGGGATGTTTCCACCTTACCAGTGCCTCAGCTCCATATGAACGGTCTGTGACAAGATTTATCTTCGGCTGCAGATATACTTTGAACTGTTCTTCCTCCAAAGCCTTGTTGACTTCGTTGATAATATACTGCTCCTGACGCATATTTTCGATCATACTCTCATCGTAGTATGATATATTGTCCGCGAAATTGCCCTTGCAGTTTTTTGCAGCGAGGAACGCCCTGTCATACATCTCGGAAACATCCATACTGTAATCACTGATGACATACACACCGCACGATACTTTTATGTTGTAATCTTTGTTAAGCTTCCTCACATTGATCTGAAGCGCCTTGGAAAGAAGTTCGATATTTTCTTCCTTATATGGCATGCACACGGCAAAGATATCGTTTTCTATCCTTCCGTAAAGGAATTTTTCAAATGCTTTTGACACGCGCTCAAGCTCTCTTGCTATGCTCTGCAGAACTTTATCGCCTTCCTTGATGCCGTAAAAATTATTTATCATCTTAAAACGGTCGATGTCAAACCTCACAAACGCAAATTTTTCATCCTCACCCGCTTCATTCAGCATAAGCCGCACTTCATTGTAAAGTTTAAATTTAGTGTAGAGTCCTGTAACGATATCGCGCTCGGCGATTATCATCCTGCTCTTTTCGATAGCATTCTTTATTCTGAACTGTAAGAGCACAGGATTGTACGGTTTCATCACGAAATCCCATACTCCTGCCTCAAGGCATCTCTGCTCCGAATACTCATCCTCGTTAGACGTAGCTACAATAACAGGAATATTGGCATATTCCTGGTGCGTCCTGAACTCTTCCATAAATGAAAATCCGTCCATTACAGGCATTATCAGGTCAAGTACGATAACCGCTATATCTTTTTTATGCTCTGCAAGCAGGTCAAGCGCTTCTTTTCCGTTTGCAGCGCATACAACGTCAAATTCTTCGGACAAAACATCCTTAAGCCTTGCTTTTGCAACTTCCTCATCGTCAACCAGCATAATAGTGTTTTTTCTATCCATGGGTTTATCCCCTCTCTTTGTGCAAGGTATTATTTACCATAATCATAACATGATTTTACATTTTTTTATATAGACTTGTCAATATTATCTATATTCTTTTAACTATTTATTTGGTAATATCGTCATATTGCACAAAGAGAGGTGTGTAAATTATTCTATTGAAATTACTTTATAGTCCTGTTCCTCGACTGCTTTGGTAAGCGCTTCGTCTGACAGTTCCCCTCCGAGTGTCACTACGGCTGTACCGCTTTCATGGCTTACCACAGCCTCCGATACCTGCTCGAGCGCCTCAAGCGCTTTCTTTACTCTTGCCTCGCAGTGTCCGCACATCATTCCTTCGATTTTCATTGTCTTTGTCATTGTTTTTTCCTCCATTTTTGTTTTATTGATTTTTTTATTTTTTTGTTTTGCCTTTTTATCCTTTGACGGATCGTGTATATCGATCAGGTTAAGCCTGAGCGCATTTGTAACCACACAGAAACTTGACAGGCTCATCGCCGCTGCCGCAAACATCGGATTAAGAACTCCCAACGCCGCAAGCGGGATGCCTATGGTATTATAGCAGAATGCCCAAAACAAATTTTCATGGATATTTCTGATAGCGGCGCGGCTCAGTCTTAACGCTGCCGGCACATCAGTCAGCCTGCTCTTCATAAGCACTACGTCCGCAGCATCTATAGCTATATCCGTACCTGCCCCTATTGCTATGCCGATATCCGCACGGGTAAGTGCCGGGGCATCGTTTATCCCATCGCCTACCATAGCAACAGCGCCTTTTTTCTTTAATTCGCGTATTACGCGTTCCTTGCCGTCCGGAAGTACTCCCGCGATAACTTCATCTACGCCCGCCTGCGCTCCGATCGCGCGCGCTGTCCTTTCGTTATCTCCTGTCAGCATAACTACATGTATACCCATGTTCTGCAGCTGCTTTATCGCGCTCACACTGTCATCCTTGATAACGTCAGCTACAGCGATAATTCCTGCAAGTTCATCGCCGCAGGCAAAGAAGAGCGGGGTTTTTCCCTGATTTGAAAGCACCTGTGATTTTTTAAGCACATCGTCCGTAAGTTTCACGTATTTTTCAATAAACGACGCGTTCCCGCCGTATACGCCGATACCTGAAAGCGTGCCCGAAAGCCCGTTGCCTATTGCCGCCTGAAAGTCATCAGCCGTCTCTGCCTCAATGTTGTTTTCCTCTGCATATTCAATGACTGCTTTCGCGAGCGGATGTTCGCTCTTGCGTTCAAGCGCCGCCGCAAGCCTGACAAGTTTTACGTCGTCAAAACCGTCTGATGGTATGACATCCGTTACACGCGGTTCGCCGCTTGTTATAGTACCTGTCTTATCCAGCGCGGCTATGTTTATCTTCCCTGTCTGTTCAAGCGATACTGCCGTTTTAAACATTATGCCGTTTTTTGCCCCTATCCCGCTGCCTACCATTATAGCAACGGGTGTTGCAAGCCCCAGCGCACACGGACAGCTTATCACAAGTACCGATATCCCTCTTGCAAGCGCGTATCCTGCACTGTGTCCCGATAGCAGCCAGATAAGCGCTGTGATCAACGCGACAGTCATAACTGTCGGTACAAATATTCCCGATACCTTATCGGCAATTTTGGCTATAGGCGCTTTTGTCGCCGCCGCATCGCTCACCATCCTGATTATCTGTGAAAGCGTAGTGTCCTCTCCTACCCTTGTCGCCTCACATTTTATAAATCCTGCCTGATTTAGCGTCGCCGCCGACACTTTATCACCAACGCCTTTATCCACGGGAATACTTTCTCCCGTAAGCGCCGACTCGTTTACCGCGCTTGAACCTTCGATGACTGTGCCGTCAACAGGGATGCTTTCCCCCGGTCTTACCGCAAAGATGTCGCCTTTTGCTACTTCTTCGATTGCAACATTGATTTCCTTACCGTCACGTATGATATTTGCGGTCTTGGGCGCCATATCCATAAGTCCTTTGAGCGCATCGGTAGTTTTTCCTTTTGAACGCGCTTCAAGCATTTTTCCTACTGTTATAAGCGTAAGTATCATTGCCGCCGACTCAAAGTAAAATTCATGCATATATCCCATTACAGCCATATCGTCGCCTTTTAACTGCGCATCGGTCATCGCAAACAGTGCATACAGACTATATACAAATGCCGCCGATGAACCGAGCGCAACAAGCGTATCCATATTTGGCGCCTTATGCCACAGACTCTTAAATCCGCTTATGAAAAATTTTTGGTTGATAACCATTATCACTATGGTCAGCAAGAGCTGTATCAGTCCTATCGCGATATAATTATTCCCGATAATATCCGGAAGCGGAAAGCTCCACATCATATGACCCATTGAGAAATACAGCAATATCAGCAGAAAAACTACTGAACAGCAGAGACGCTTCTTCAATAGAGGCGTATCTTTATCAACAAGCATATCATCCTTTGGCTTTTTGTCCGATTTGAGACTTGCCCCATAGCCTGCCTCCTCGACTGCCCTGATGATATCTGCCGGACTTGCCGTTCCCTCGACGCCCATTGAATTGGTAAGCAGGCTCACCGCGCATGAGCTCACGCCTTTCACTCTTGAAACAGCTTTTTCGACGCGCGCGCTGCAAGCCACACAACTCATACCGCTCACATTATACTGTTCCATAACTTACACTTCCTCCCATGCACTATCCCGTTTACTTCATAAGCCGCTGCAAAGCCATAAGAAGCTCATCGATTGTCTCATCTTTGCCTTCGATTATGTCTTTCTTAACGCATGTTTTTATATGATCAGACAAAAGGACACGGTTGAAACTGTTTAAAGCCGCGCTTATTGCCGACACCTGTATAAGAATATCTATGCAGTAGGCATCGTTCTCAACCATCCTCTTTACCCCCCGCACTTGTCCTTCAATGCGGCTCAGTCTGTTTACGAGTTCCCTGTATTCGCCGTCATCCCACTCTTTAGTCTTGCCCGTGCAGCATTCTTCCATAACCGCGTCCTCAAATGTGACTATGTTGTCCGCTGCCATGTCGTCCATATTTTTGCCTTTAATGTCATCCTTATTACGCATATTGTTTCCTCCTTTATTAACATTTAGTATTTGCATGCGTATTAAGTATATACCCCTTGCAGGTATATGTCAACACATATATTGAATTTTTTGTTATTTATTTTGCGACATATTAAAATTTACTACACTGTATGGATTGAAAAATAAAAAAAGCAAAAATAAAAATGTCAGGAAGTGAATGTTCCTGACATTTTTATAAGATATTGATATTATTTTCCAAGCATACTGTCTGCGAGTGTTTCAAGCTGTGTAATGTTTTCAGCTTTCATTGCTGACTTTATAGTAACCATGGGTTCTGCTATATCTATGTCTTTCAGACCTTCAAGCATAGCTTTCATCGTTCTTCCCGCCGACGGAGCCCATGTACCGTTTTCAATAATACCTATTTTTCGCTTTTGATAGTTCTTTGCCTTAAGCTTATTCAAAAAATTCTCCATAGCGGGGAATACTCCCGCATCATATGACGATGCCGCAAGCACTAAATGGCTGTAGCGGAAAGCATCTTCCACAGCTTCATGAATATCGTCGCGGCAAAGATCAGTAATCGCTACTTTCTTCGCGCCCTTTGCCTCAAGTATCTCTTTCATCTTTTTAGCTGCCTGTGCCGTATTGCCATGAATAGAGGCATATGCCACAAGCACACCCTCATCCTCGGGTTCATAACTGCTCCAAATCTGATATTTACCTATGTAATAGCCAAGGTTTTCACTGAGCACGGGACCATGAAGCGGGCAAATGATATCTATTGAAAGACTTGCCGCCTTTTTTAACAGCATTTGTACCTGCATACCGTATTTGCCGCAAATATTCATATAATACCGCCTTGCCTCACAAGTCCAGTCCTCATCGGCATCACGTGTGCCAAACTTGCCAAAACCGTCTGCGCTGAAAAGTACTTTGTCTTTTTGGTCATAAGTCACCATTACCTCAGGCCAGTGAACCATAGGTGCCATAAAAAACTGTAATATATGCGCACCCGTTGAGAGCGTGTCGCCTTCTTTTACGATAAGTGTTTTTCCTTCGATATCGATATCATAAAACTGCTTTAACATAGCGAAGGTCTTATCATTGCCTACAAGCGTCATCTTGGGGAAACGTTCCATAAGCTCCATAATACTGCCGCCGTGGTCGGGCTCCATATGCTGTATGACAAGATAATCGACTGTCCTGCCGCTTAAAGCCTCGCTCAAATTTTCAAGCCATTCCGCTGTAGCTCTTTTGTCCACAGTATCCATAACAACTGTTTTTTCATCAAGTATCACATATGAATTATATGCCATACCCTTTTCAACATTATACTGTCCCTCAAACAAGGTTATCTCTCTGTCATTCACGCCAATGTTACTAATGTCATTTGTAACCTTTTCCATCATTTCCTTACCCCTTTTCTTTTTAAATAAATTACCTTACGCGTTGCCTCCATAAATCAGGCAGCTTTCCTTAAAATCGCTTTTTTATTATAGTATACAGCATTTCCCTTGTCAAGAATATAAAGATTTTGTAACAAATCCGCAAACCTGACATATAGTATAGAAAAAGCTTTTAAAACGGAGGAACAACACCTATGAGCGATTTATCAGCTAGCCACTGCGGCTGCAACAACGGGGTATCACCCATTAACGAAAACGGGGGATGCGGAAACCTAATATGGCTTATAATCCTTCTTTCTTGCTGCGGCAACGGTAATGGTTTAAGTCCCGCAAACACATTCGGCGATGGCAACGGAAGCTGCTGCAACACCATCATTTGGCTTTTAGTTCTCCTTTCATGCTGCGGCAACAACGGCTGCAATAACTGATCATTGCAGCTTCCAAAGGGTTCGTTTGGGGACTGACCGGCGAACCCTTTGGGTTTTTTAGTAATTATTTACTGTTTTTCTTCATAATAAATAATAAAGCACGGGATCGGGGGAATATTTAATGGACGACAATGATTACGTCATGGCATTTGACCATTTTTATACCACCAATCATATCCGTATCTTAAAAACCCTGCTTCCCTTTATGGATAACAGCGGCAACAGTATGCTGCCCGCAATGATCAAATATATGGAATTAAAATATACTCTCTCAGTGATAAATTCAGGCAAACCTCATTTCCCACAGGGCATATGCGCAAGCAGCATCACCAATAACAGCGGTTTTTCTGATTTTAGCGACAATATTGAACAAATCTGCAATGCCGTACGGCGTTATCTTACTCCGTCAGAAGAAAAACATTTTGACCGGATAATATCCGTTTTCCGCGCTTTAAAAAACGTACAGGAAATGCAGCAGATGGTTGAACTCATACAAAGTATGAACCCTGATATGGACATAAATTCAGGCTCAGGTATGGACGGACTTGATATAAACGAAATGATGCAGCTCTTCAACTCAATGAAACAGCTTTAGGGGGGATTTTTTATGGCGACAAACCGCGACTGGCTCGATGACCCTGCACTTGAATCAATAGGCAGGACCAAACTTGCTTTTCTTGAACAGTTATTGGTGAAAGGCAGTTCCATAAACGCCGGCAGTCAAAAAGAAATGTTGTCATTCCTTATGTCGCTGTCTAAGCTCAGCAGGGAAAACAACATTTCTTTTAGTAAAAATGATATTGATTTGATATTCGATGTCTTAAAGAAACATTCAAATCCTGATGACGTTTCTAAAATGCAGCAGATTTCTTCCTATTTCCATTACCGGTAAGAATGAGAAGTACTCCCATCGAAAACAGACCTATCACGAGCAGCGTCCGATACTGCGTCGGATCTCCCGTCTTAGGTGTCTGGTCCAGTACATGCTCACTGCTTCGTGGTCCGCTTGCCGCAGTTACGTTAGTTCTCTCAGTAGTGTTCTGTGTCTGCGTTGCTGTCTGTGCAGCATTATTCTGTGTCTGCGTTGCTGTCCGGGCAGTATTGTCCTGCGTCTGCGCTGCTGTCCGGGTAGTATTATTCTGTGTCTGTGCGGCATCTCCTATCCGTGTGACTTGCTGCGTCTGTGAAGCGGTTGAATTTGCCGACGCAGCAGTACTGTTATCGACCGTTACTGTCTTTTTTTCTGTTTCCTCAGTTGCAGTGCTTTCCTGCTCGGATAAATCAGTTCCCACTTTGAGAGTTCCCTGACTTACAATGCTCACGCTTGATTCCCCGTCATCATCCTCATTCTCCTGTGCCTGTCCGTTTTCGTATACCACATTTGAATATTTGTCCGCAAGCGCCTTCGCTGTATCCTGTGCCGTTTCATTATCCTCCGGCGCAATTATGGTAATCTTGCTGCTGAGTTTCTCAACACCGCTGAATGCATTATCTTCCACCTTTTTCAGATTTTCAGGAAGCTGAATGCTTGAAATACCGTAAACTGTCGAAAACGCTCCCGTCCCTATCGCAGTTACCGTATCCGGGATTACTACCTTTGCAGCGCTTCCGTTGTATTTGTACAAAACAGTGTCCTGTGGGTTCATCGTAAATCCCGACTGCGTATCATACCATTTTTTATACAGTGTAATATCTTCCTCAACCTCTGAAGATCTGCTGTATGCTGTCAGGGCATCCTCGTCTGTATACCAGCTTGTATCGGTATTATAATTTTTGTAGGTTATTTCCGATGAGCTTACATTCTCGGGATACTCATTGCTTGCTATACTTCCTCCTTCAACAACTTCAGTCGTAAGGCTCTTTGCATCGTCATAGTCTTTGCCTTCATACTGCCCTGAGAAACTGCCGCCGTTCATATCAAATACCACAGTGTATTTCTCGGTTTCCGACTCTTCTGCTGTTTCTAAAGCAGCGATCGGCATCACTGTATTTGTTGCGGCAATGCTGCTGACCTGTGCTTTCGTCTCATTTTCCTGATCGTTTGGAAGATTATAATTAATGCCTGTTATCTTCTCGATTTCCTCAGCGTCAAGATGCTCGCTGTATACAAGCTGTTCATATTTGTCGCAAATCTGTTCTCCAAGTTCTTTCGACTGCTCTGTTCCCGCATCATATATGTATATAATGTCAGTCTGATTTTTTACTCCGCTAAAAGCATTTTCTTCTATTTTCTCAATATCTGTGGGAAGCGATATCCCTCTCACACCGTTTATTTTGTCGAAAGCGTCATCCGCTATGATTTTAACTGTCTCCGGTATTTCAACATATACGTCGCTTCCGATATATTTATAGAGAACCGTCTTGTCCGGATTTAAATAAAATCCGTCGTCAATGCTGTACCACTTCTTATACAATGTGGTACTTTGTGTCATTTTAGTATTTTTATCAAACTTGGAAAGGCATTCCTTATCCATATACCATGTATCTTTTTCCGTTTGATATCCCGTATATGAAACGGCATTCTCCGATGGGAAACTGCTTATGGTCTGATTTTTGTCCAAAACGAGTACAGGCATTTGATTTTTAAAAGTATAATCATTGTACTCGCCGTTATATTTCCCACCATTCATATTGAAAGTGACTGTGATAGGCGAATCAGCCTGTGCATCAGACATAGGTATCTGAGCGATCACTATCGCCAGTATTATAAGACTGGCTCCCAGTATGTTTTTTAATTTTTTGTACATGACAATACCTCCGCTGTTATTCAGTTACCTTTTTGGCAACTACCACAAATCTTCCATCCTCTGTGTAATAGTCACATGTGGACAAAACCAGACAGGAATCTCCGTATTCCAAACTTTCATCCGTAGTGTACAGGGCATTTCCGATTATGTTCTGTTTAAATTCGTCAAAGCTCTCCTTGGTGCTTATGTCTATGGCATCATAATACCGGAAAACATCTTCATCCTCATATGCCACAGAAGATAAGACTGCCGCTATCACTTTGTATTCACATTCTTCGTACAGACTGTCAAAGTTTATCGTTGGATGTTCCTCACAAAAACTTTTATCCTTATATCTGCTGAGCGTGCCAAACATTACGCCTGTACGCATATTGTGACCGTAAATGATTATATTCTGACCCTTGGCGAGCACATCGCTCCTATAGTCAAGTATTAAAAGACCATTTTTATCTTCGCGTCCGAAAAAATTTTTATCAAGATAGTAATTATTATCGCCTTCCCGCGCCATTACGGGATAATCAATACGTGTGCCCTCTATTGTAAGCCAACCTGCAAAATCAGGATTTTCATCATGAAGCGCTTTGAATTTGCTCAGTATGACCGGCTTGATATCCTCCGCTTTTGGAACTGATATCTCACTGCCAAGCTCCTCCGCTATCGCCGTCGTCTGCCCGATTTTTGCCTGAAGATGCTCCGCATTATAATTTGTCCTTATATCGAGAATGATGTTCCAGTTCAAAATCACCAGACATAAAATCAATTGCAGGGCAAAGATAGCCGTCAAAACGTATTTGTTAAGTCTGATAAAACGTTTTTTTTGATAATTGCGGCGTTTTCTTTCAAGAAGCTGTTTTTTTACTTCATTTTTCTGACGCTCTGTAAGATTGCTCTCAAGTTCTTCAAGGAACTCATCGCCTTTGAAGCTCTCAAAACGAATATGATAAAGTTCGAGCTTATAATATATCTCTCCGGCAAGTTTTGGCGTGAGCCGCTTTTTGCCTTTCATAAGCTGCCTGATCATCCTGAGATCATGCTCAACGGCATTTCTGTTTGTATTATCTGCCATTTTATTACCTGTTTTCTATCGGTAGATCATTTATTCTGCAATCAGACTTTATTATAATACAAAAAATGACACTTGGCTAGATTATTTTATAAGTTATTTAATTTTTTCCACAATATCTTGGAAATATTAGGTGCAAATTGTGCCGTTATCATTATTAATTGTCTGCATATTCCGACAATTTCTTCATTTTTTTCCATATTTTTTGTTGCAATGCAGGTCTTCGATGTCTCGGGATTTTGCTTATGCAGTGCGGCAGCCGTCTCATTTATTTTCAGTTCATTCTGCAGCGTTTTCTGCAATTCCATAAGCGCGGAAACTATATTGTGGCGGTTTGAAAATTCATTGCCGCGGCTTATGTATTTTTCAATTTTGTTTTTTGTTTCATCTATGGCTGATTTCGCATTTTTAACCGCATCGGCACTGATACGCTCATTACGATATACCGCAACAAGCACAAGCCTTCTGTAACGTGAAAGGAACTTGTATATTCCCTCAAGAGCGCTCTCATGCCAGCTTTCGTAAAAAGGGGCGTCATTTTCCCTCGGCGCTGCCTCAAACATCAGATAAAGCCGCAGACAGTCTATGCCATAATCCATTATAAGGTCGTCGTCAAATACCCTTTCTGCCGTTTTATCTATCCATTCAAGCATTTCACTGCACGCAAAAACGCCGGGGATATCGCACCCCGACAGCCTTTGCGCTATATAATCAGTTTCACGATGATTCATTGGTGTTAAGATTTCATCTAAGATTATATCTTTATTCATAGCTTTATTATTATTTTGCCACTATGTTAAGTATTCTGCCCTTGACATATATTTCCTTAACGATATTTTTACCCTTTATAAGATCTGCGATTGCAGGCAGCGCGTGCGCCTTTTCTGTTACGGAAGCTTCTTCTTCGTCAATTCCGACTAAAAGCGCCGCCTTTACTTTGCCGTTTATCTGTACCGCAATCTCAACATTTGCTTCTACCGTCTTTGCTTCATCATACTCTGCCCACTTTTGGCGGTACACCCTGCCTTCATTGCCGATATTTTCCCAAAGCTGTTCCGTGATATGCGGCGCTACAGGATTAAGCAGTATAATGAGTGTTGAATACTCATCTTTTGTAATGCCGTTTGCCTTGTAAAAATCATTTACAAGCGACATCATCGCCGCGATTGCCGTGTTGAATTTGAGGCTTTCAAAATCATTTGTGACTTTTTTGATAGTCTGATGGATTTTTGTCTCCAATTCAGAGCGATATCCTTTTGCGTCTATAAGCATATCCTGTAATTTCCATACTCTTTCAAGGAAACGGCGGCAGCCTCTTACGCCCTCCGCACTCCACGCGGCACTTAAATCAAAGGCACCGATAAACATTTCGTATGTCCTGAGCGTGTCCGCCCCGTACTCGTTTACAACATCATCAGGATTTACTACGTTGCCTCTTGATTTTGACATCTTCTCGCCGTTTTCGCCTAAAATCATGCCGTGCGATGTTCTCTTCATATACGGCTCGCTGCACGGCACCAAGCCTTGGTCATAGAGAAATTTGTGCCAAAATCTTGAGTATAACAGGTGAAGCGTGGTATGCTCCATACCACCGTTATACCAATCTACCGGCATCCAGTAATCAAGTGCCTCTTTACCGGCAAATTCATTGTCATTATCAGGGTCGATATAACGCAGGAAATACCAAGACGATCCTGCCCACTGAGGCATCGTGTCCGTCTCGCGCTCTGCTTTCCCACCGCACTTGGGACATGTAGTCTCTACCCAGTCGCGCATCGCGGCAAGAGGCGATTCGCCTGTATCTGTAGGCATATAGCTTTCTACCTCCGGAAGCCTGAGCGGCAGTTCGCTCTCGTCAAGCGGCACATACCCACAGCATGGACATTTTACTATAGGGATAGGCTCTCCCCAGTAACGCTGGCGGGAAAATACCCAGTCACGCAGCTTGTAGTTTACCTTCTTATGACCTATGCCTTTTTCCTCAAGCCATTTGATGATCGCAGCCTTTGCGTCCCTGACCTCCATACCGTTTAAAAAGTCGGAATTGCATAACGTGCCTGTCGCTACATCCGTAAAAGCTTCGTTCTGAACATCGCCGCCTGCAACTACTTCTATAATAGGAAGATTAAATTTCTTTGCGAAATCCCAGTCTCTTGTATCATGAGCCGGCACCGCCATGATCGCGCCTGTGCCGTATGACATAAGTACGTAGTCTGACACCCACACCGGTATTTCCTTGTTGTTTACAGGATTTACTGCCGAAATACCGTTTATGCAGACGCCTGTTTTATCCTTTGCAAGCTCCGTGCGCTCAAAGTCGGATTTTTTTGCCGCCTGCTCGCGGTATGCGACTATCTCATCATAATTGCTTATCTCATCCTTATACTTATCAATCAACGGATGTTCGGGGGAAATTACCATATATGTCGCGCCAAAAAGTGTATCGGGTCTTGTGGTATAGATAGTAAGGATTTCTTCCTTATCTTTTAATTTAAAATTTACTTCCGCGCCTTCCGAACGTCCTATCCAGTTTTTCTGCGATACTTTTACCTTTTCGATATAGTCAACGTGGTCAAGCCCTTCTATAAGCTTATCCGCGTAATCCGTAATCTTGAGCATCCACTGCGACTGCATTTTACGTATAACTTCTGAGCCGCACCGCTCGCACACACCGTTTACTACTTCTTCGTTTGCAAGTCCTACCTTGCAGGATGTACAGAAGTTTATAGGCATCTCGCTCTTGTAGGCAAGTCCTTTCTTGAAAAGCTGTAAAAAGATCCACTGTGTCCACTTGTAGTACTTTTCATCAGTAGTGTTGATCTCCCTTGACCAGTCGAAAGAATAACCGAGTGCTTTCAATTGGTTCTTGAAGTGCGCTACATTGTTTTTAGTAACGATTTTCGGATGGATCTTATTTTTGATGGCGTAATTTTCCGTTGGAAGTCCGAACGCGTCCCAACCCATTGGGAAGAGTACATTGTATCCCTGCATTCTCTTCTTTCTTGCCACTATGTCCATTGCCGTATACGGACGCGGATGTCCTACATGCAGTCCCTGTCCCGACGGGTAAGGGAATTCCACGAGTGCGTAATATTTTGGTTTTGATTTATCGGCGACTGCTTTGAACGCGTTTTCATTGTCCCATATATCCTGCCATTTTTTTTCGATTTCCTTAGGGGAATATTCTTTGCTCATTTTTTCCTCTCATTCTGCCGTCTGCATCGGCTCTTTTTGAATTATTTTAGTACAGTGAAAGGAAAAATGCAACCGGTTTTTATTATTTTCAACCTGCCAATATTGGACGACATCATCGTTCTTTAATACAACTCTATTTTCGATAGTTCTCTATAACCCGGGATTTTATCTCTATATCCAATGACCAGACCGTCTATTGGATAATAGTGCATAACATTCTGTAATTCATACATTCCTTCATTTTCATATTCATTAAATATAAAAATAGTGTCTTCCGGCAGAGTTTTCAAAACTTCTTCTCTGTTTTCCGAAACCTTATCGTTAATGAGGCGCGCAAAGTAAAAATTATTTACCGTTTTTCCATTCCGAATTGCCCAGTCTGTTATAGAATACATTATAGGTTTATCAACTATGGAATAATACACAATATGCTGAATATCGTCACGTTGGGCTATATAATCCCATAAATCATTTTCTGTAAGTATCGAAACATACTTTTGCGTTCCTCCATACGTTGCGTATCTTATCTTTAACGCGTCCAAACTATCATATACTTGAATTAACAGCACAATAGAAAATACTGCAACCAATAACCTTTTATTAAAAGTTTTTATGATCACAATGCTGCTTGCAAACATTATTATATATACAGCAACCCATATGATCCTTCCGGAAGCCCGAAAAACTGACCATGCGTTTTCAATCCTTTGCGGAAGCTGCATCTGCAGGATAACACTGCTTCCCATAGTGACCGTCGGCGATAAAGCGACTATCATAGACATACCTACAACTAAAATAATTATTGCGCCTGTTTTTCTATGCCTCCACAAACACTTTTGTATTGTTTCGTCTGCCAGACAAATAACAGAAAGTAAGAGCAGAAGTATACCCCCTCCCCCTAAATATCCAAATCCTTCATACTGTCCGTTCCCATAAAGCGGTAAATCCTTATAAATCCTAGAATAACCCTGAGGATTAAAAAAAGTATTTATGTTGCTGCTATGTATTCCTAAACCTTCAGCCTGAGTAGGCATACCTGAATCAAATCCGCCCAGCAACCACGTTATAACTGCAACTATAACAAGATATTCTGCCAACAATAATCCGCTTCTCTTTATTCTTCTATACACCAATATATCCGTAAGGCATATGCCCAAAAGAATAATTCCGCTCATAAGCACAAAATACATATGAACACATGCTGACAATATTCCCATTAAACCTACTATCATATATATTTTTTTGTTATGCTGATACTTTTTATGAACAAAAAGTATTTCCAATCCAAGTAACAAGATCCATTGTCCTGCAAGCGATGTATGTACAAACATTCTCCAGATCACAGTCGGAATAATTTCAAAGATTACACTAACTATTATAATGACTGCCTTATTTTCAGTAAAATTTCTGATCATTCTTGCTGTTAAAACACCCTGTAAATGAAGCACACTATCCCCCAAAGACCAAAATATTGAAATTTTTCAGGCAATACCGGCGAAAACAGCTTAAACAGAACTGCAAACAGAGGTATTGAATCAGTAAAGATAACAGAAGTTTTGTTCGGATAAGCAAGTGTATTGGTCATTCCCAACGGGAACTGCCATGAACAGGTTCTGTAGGCAGTCCATCCCAAATAATGCTGGGTTAAATCCCCACCACTCACAAGCAGCCAATCTGTATATGTCGGGTTTAAAACTTTAACACCATAAATCGAGCAAAACACCACAACCGACAGAAACGTAATGATAATATAAATATTCACATTTTTTCGCATAACAGCTATCTCCAAAAAATATATTAAATCAGTGCAAAGACAGTATAATTATAATATATAAATCCTATTTTGAACAGTGTTTTATTTGTTTTTGGAATAGCATTTCAAATGACCCTAGTCTGCGCGCACAGTCGCACCCGCTTTTATTTCACCTGTATAGGACGTGATGATTCGGGTGTCGTCCGACACTGTGCCTGCGGACAATGCCGCGTAGCTGTTATTTTTATCTTTTATATCTACCCGCAGGCTTGTGACATAGTATTCGTTTCCAAGTATGCCTGACCTTTCGTTCAGAACATAAACAAAATTTATATTGTTCTGATCCGTGTGTACCGCATCGGCAGGGATAGTAAGATTTTGCAGATCACCTTGAACTTTGTGCGTGACGGTGCCGCTCGTGCCTACCTGCGCCGTATTCTCCGGAAGCTTGCATATTATGTCATATCCGCCTGCATCATTTTGTGTGTAATAGTCGGCTGAGGCTTCTATAGGTGCTATCGCGCCGTTCAGCTTTAATTCAAAGGTATCGTTCAGATGAAGGTATTTGCCCTGTTCCTTTGTAATGCTGAATTTAAACTGCGTAGGAACTGAAGTATCCGTAAGCAGAATTGCCGCTGTGTCCGTCGTTCGCCCGCCTACCGCAAGCTGTATCTTTGAGACAAAGCCGTCGTTTTCGGCTTTTATTTCGCCTTTCCCGGTT
The DNA here is from genome assembly GCA_947629525.1 of uncultured Lachnospiraceae bacterium. Lineage (GTDB taxonomy): Bacteria > Bacillota > Clostridia > Lachnospirales > Lachnospiraceae > COE1. The sequence continues at coordinate 13,433 of CANREB010000011.1, read as the reverse complement.
CTCATGTCATACAGGCGCGACAGTTCTGTATTCAACCGGGAAATCTGCAACTCATATACCGCTTCTGTCGAGTCGGCAGGCGTCGTCACTTCCGCTCCTGCAATCGCACGCGCTTTTTGCTGCAGGGTCACGCTGCGCATATGGTAAGCATCGTCCAAAGCTTTTTGGGCAGTGTATACCGCATCCTCCAAAGAAGCTTTTGTCTTTTGCCATGTATCATATTCAATGTCCTCAGCCGAATAGTCGGGTTCCAAAACTATGTCGCGCTCGTGTGCCGTAAGCTCGTCATTTAATGAATTTAGCTCGTCATTTGCTTTTTTTACCGCTTCCTCAAGCTTTAATCTTTTCTCTGACAATTCTGCCGGTATTCCACCGTTTTTTTCAGTTTTTTCGCCTTCTTTATCTTTGCTCTCACTCTCATCACTGCTTTCTTCGCCGCTTTCTTCACGGCTTTCTTTTGTCTCTTCTGTCTCTTCGGATGATTTTTTGCTGATCTCGGCTTCCACATCCTGCAATTCTCCATTTAAGTCTTCCAGCTCACGCGTCTTGGCGGTTATTTGGTCGCTTATGTAATAGCCCTGATCGCGCCAGTTGTTATAATCAGCCCATGCCTCTTCCCTTGCGCTGTCAGATGTGTATGGCACGGTTGTCGCAAGATGCTTTGCAAGCTCCATCTGAGCGTCAGTCAAATCTTTTTTCGCGCGGTCTATCACAGTCTGCGTTTCGTTATCGGCGGTATCATAATCCTCCTGCGCCCACAGTATTGAAATTTCTTTTTTCTGCGAGTCTATAACCTGATTAAACTGCGTAGACGCAAGCTGATATTGAAGCTTTTTAAGCTCCGTTTCCCTGCTGCTTATGATGTCCGCCAAATCAGTTAAATCTATTGTAAATAAAAGCGTACCTTTTTCAACATAATCGCCCTCTTGGACATTCAGTCCTGACACTCTGAGTCCGGAAAGAGTATTGACCGCGCGTTCGCCGCCCGTGACTACTATGCCGTCAGCCTCTACGATATGCTCGATATAGCGCTTTTCCGGCGTCTGCGCCGCAACACTTGGAAGCTTTGAAATATAGACCGCCCTTGACACAATCGTAAACACCCACATTACCACAAGAAAAACTATAAAGGCTTTTCCCCATTTTCTCACGCGCTGCTTTCCAAGCCCTACAATTTTTTCATCTGTCAGCATTTCCATATCATTCCTCCATATCAATATCACCGTCGGCATTTTATTGTTTCAATCCCGAATATATTATTCCCTGTTCCAAGTAATCCTGTCCCATTACAAATACAAATATCGCAGGAATAAGCATTATCACCGAAGCGCAAAAAGCAAAGCCCGCCTGTGTCCAGTCGATTTCAGGCAGATAAAGTGACAACGGCCATAGCGCTTTTGTCTTGATAAACGCAAGCGGCTGCTCTATCATGTTCCAGTATTCGAGGAAACCGAGTACAAGCGCCGACATTATGCCGCCTTTGCCAAGAGGAAGCCCGATCTTGAAAAAAATGTACATCTCGCCTGCGCCGTCTATGCGCGCCGCCTCAATTAACGGCTTTGGAATGGAATTAAATCCCCCGTATGTGACAAATATCGGAAATGTATTGAATATGGCGGGCAAAATCACTGCCGAATGCGTGTCAAAAAGCTCCAACTGTTTCAGCACAAGGTAGCTTGAAAGCATTGTGACCTGAAACGGCAGCAGCATGAGCACGACATAAAGCGTAAATATCATATTTTTTCCACGCACCGAATACACTGAAAAGCCCCACGCCGCAGGTACGCCTACTATTAACTGTCCAAGCAGGATAAGAGTGACTGTTTTTACCGAGTTCCAGAACAGGATAAAAAACTGAGGCGTGCGTATAAGCAGTTTTATGTAATTGTCTATCGTAGGACTTTGGGGTATGATCGCCCAGCCTGCAAAGCCTTTTCCATCGCGGAATACGGGCGCCAAAAACTTAAGCAGGTCACTCTCGCCCATTACCGAGCCTGTCACTACCATCAGGACAGGCAGACATATTATAATTCCCGCCGCTATGAATATAAGCTTGACGGTAAGACCTATGAGGCTGTATATAACGCGTTTTATCATATATCATCACTTCTAACATTAATTTTCATTTTGCCATAAGCGGTTCAGCACTATTATGAATATGAAAAGGAAAATACTGACTATCACTGTCGCCGCCGTGAGCTTGTCCATTGAAAGATTGACGTACCAGTTGTTGAAAATATGCTGCAGCAGATAAATCTCCGAATTTGGATACGCTCCCGCAACTAAGTATACCTCACGGTATATTTTAAATGAGTTCAGGAAAGACAGCACTACTATGGTATACAGACTGCCTTTCAGACACGGAAGTTTGACGTACCAAAAACACCTGATACTGCCTGCGCCGTCCACCTTTGCCGCCTCTATCAGTTCGTTTGGGACAGACGCTATCCCGGCAAGCCACAAGACTATAGTATATCCTAAATTTTTCCACACATAGCTTATAACAAGACTGTCAAAATCCTGCTTGTAAAAAAACATTCTCCACACGATCACAACTGTCGCGGTAGGCATGGCAAGGGGAAACAGGTACAGGCTTTTTATGACACTTATGTCATTTAATTTGCTTAGCACGAGAGCCGCCATAAGCCCTAGGATTACTAGTATCGGCAATGCCGTTCCGACAAACTTTAACGTATTTTTTACAGCGAGCACGAACGCCTGATTTGTCACTACTGTCTTGTAATTTTCAAATCCGACGTATTTTTCTGACATTGTCGTCATAAAAGAACGCCGCACCACATCTCCAAACGGAAGCAGCACGAACACTGCCACTCCTGCCATGCTTACCCCTGTAAAGCTCAAAAATGCAACAAATTCTTTAATCCTTATCCATCTTATCCTAATCTTCAAAGCTGTACACTTACCTTTACTAATTAACGAAAATCATAAATCGTGACCTTTTGCGCCGCAAATCCTGCGTCATTGTATGTTCCCTCTAAAACTACATTACGTCCCTCTTCCAAATCTGACGCCGCAGCATCCGTATACTGTCCGTTAATTCCGTCTAAAACGGTACATATGACAAACTTTGTAGCGGCATTGTATGTCACGCGCACAAATGTCTTATCCCCAAGATTTGCAACTGCTATCTGTGCTCCGTTATCTTTTTCTTCGATATCTATCTTTGCTATCGTAAATCCGCCGTCTTCTATCGACTCAATATTTCCTTCAAGCTCGGCATTTACAGATTGTTCACCCTCTTGCACGCCCGTTTGAATTTCACTGTCAGAAGCATCCTCCTTCATTTCCATACTTTCCGCACTGTTTTCATCCATACCAACCTGACTAGCAGCTTCATCCCGCTCTCCAACAAAATCCGTACTTTCAACATCTTCCATCCGCTGCTGTACAGTCTGAAAATCTATCTCATCAACACCGCTTTCACCCTCTCGCCCGCAAGCCGCCAAAAGAATACACACACCCAAACCGACCACAATCATATTTCTTTTCATTTTTACATTCCCCTTCTCATTTTTCAGACGTCATACCTGCCGCCCTTTATCAAGGTCTTTTTTGCAAAAGCACAGGAAAAACGCTGTCCTTGCGTTTTTTATTCAGCAACATAAATCATTACTTTATCCATTATCGCTTTGACCGCATCGTCAACGCTCTGCTCGCCGTCAAGGTATTTCTCGCCCTCTGCGATCACCGCATCTTCAAGCACTTTGTCGCTGATATACGGTGTATCCGCCTGCTCTATCCAGTCCTTGAGAAGCTGCTTCTGCTCGTCTGTCGGTACATAAGTGACACGGCTTTTTTCATTACCGTCCTCATCTGTAGAACTGTAATATATAAATCCGCCGTCTTCCGCTACAAGCGACGAGTCAACTACGAAAATATCGTCGAACGACTTTTTATTCAGAGGATATCCGTTGTGCAGTGAATCCTGTACGCTTTGGCTGAACATCATCTTTACAAAATCCTGTGCATTTTGGCTGTTTTTTGCAGACGCGTTTATGCCAAGCATCGTCTTGGGTACATAGATACTGCCGTCGCTGCCGCTTACAGGCATCAGCGTCATATTTTCCATTCCGCTGTTTTTTGGCAGAGTTATAAGGTTGGCGTAGCTTTGCATCGATTCCATCTCGCCAAAAGCATAGCTCGCCTTTCCGTTATCGATGGCTAATAAACCTATTGTATGGAAATATTTGCTGTCCTCCTGTTTCTCGCCGTCTTCTCTCTCGCTGTCGTTCCATTTATTGTATCTGTCTATATCCTCCTGCGACATGCCGCTCATCTGAGTCTCGTATATGCGTTTTGACTGCTCAAGATAATTTTTTATGCTGTCCTCGTCTATGTTTCCTTTTTCATCTGTCCAGTCCGGCTCGCAGATGTGTACAAATTTCTTTAATATACCGCTTGCCCTTGCTATGGAAAGCAGGTTCCCTTCCGGCTGCAGCTTCCTTATCTCCCCGATAAAGTCAGCTATATCATTAATGCCCGCCGCGCTTTTAAGCACGTCTTTATCTCCCGCAACCGCAGGAAGCGAAAATTCAGCGGGGACCATATAAAGGCTTTCTCCTATATAGAGCGGCTCGATTATGTTCGTGAAAAGTCCGTCCGCTTCATCTATCTCGTTTACCAGTCCGCTTATATCGCTCAAAACTCCTTGATCGATATATGTGTCGGCAGACATATCGTCAAGCACGAGCACGTCAGGTCCTTCGCCGCTTAAAAGTTCTGTGCTTAAATTTTTGAGTGCATCGTCCCTTGTGACTGCGTCGCCGTCCATACCGATCTGATATTCCACGTATACATCGGGATTTTCGGTCTGATATGCGGCAATCGCCTGTTGTATCGTATCGTTTGCCTTTAGGCTGTATATTTTAAGGCTGTCGCTCGGCACCGTTGGAACGCTTGAATCATATGCAAATTTTACTGTCTTATTGTCGGTGAAATTCATAATAAATTCCTGATCATCAACCATTATCGCATCCGTGAGAAGATGCGACGGGTCTGCAAGCGGCGTGGCGTTTCCTTCAATTATCTGCTCCATCGCACTGCCGCCGATTATGTGGCGATACAAGCCTTTTGCGCAGGCGACGTATACCGCGTTATCGTCGTCCATAAAAGATACCGCCACATGTCCTCTGTCCCAGCTGTCAAAAAGATCGCCGACATTTTCCTTGATAAAATCGTCCCATACCGTATCTTCTATGTAGCTTTTGCTTTTCGTGTCGTACAGCGCGATTTTGTCACCTGTGGTAATCATAAGAATGTCGCCGTGACAGGATAGCTGGTTTATAAAATCATCTGACGCAAGAACCTGCGTCATGCTGCCATCCTGCGTGTTTATCTCATAAACCCTTGCCCCAAGCGTTGACGCAAACAGCCTGCCGCTTTCGTTAAAGCAGAAGTATTTTATCCGCTTGTCGTCTGCGGTAAGCTTAGACTCGATTTTTTTTGTGCTGCCGTCGGGATATACAAGCATATACTGTACATTTTCCAGTCCATCATCACCGTCTAATGCATATCCAACCACTATAGTTCCGTCACTTGAAATCTTGCTGCCTATTATATATGAAATGCCTTCCTCCACAGCAATCGCCTTGTATTTTTCCTTCATGTCCACCGGGGTCCATGTGCTGCCGTTGTCGGCAGACGTGTACATTCCGTTAATATCGTGTTCGTCTAACAGCGCGTAGATAAGGCTGCCTGAGCGGTACAGTGTGAGTGTGCCATCGTTCATTTTGGTGACGAATGTTTCGTCGTAGGTCTGCTCGTCTTCAAGCACTGACATGCCTACATAACGCCCCATTGCCGTGTTCTGTGCGTCTTTGTCCTCGTCTGCGCTTTTATCGCTATCGACGGGGATATCACTTATGCCGCTTTCCTGTGTCTGCGCTGTGTCTGCATCTGTCAGTCCGTCCAAACCCTTCGCGCCGCAGCCTGTCATTACTGCGCATATAGCCGCTGTCATTATTATATGTGACAGGCGCGTCATAATTTTTTTCGTTGATTTTATTTTCATTTTCAGTCTTCCTCCTCCATACCGCTGTTCTGCGGCTTAAGTCTTAAATCCGTTTTCCGTACAGTTTTTTGGATTTTGCGGTTTTATATTAGCATAGTTTTCTCTAATAATTCTCTAATATGAATTTTGAACAAAAAAATAAGTGCAGGACGTTAGAGGTATTTGTTTTCTAACGTCTGCACTTGGGCAGTTTGATTTTTTAGTTGTCGTAGTGACCTTTGCATGAAAAAATCAAGACTCTATCTTCCTCAACTATATATACAAGTCTATGCTCTTCATCAATCCGCCTGCTCCAATATCCGGCAAGATTTTCTTTCAATGGCTCCGGTTTCCCTATGCCCTCAAACGGATTGCGGCTTATATCCTTTACAAGCTGGTTTATCTTTTTTAACATCTTCTTGTCATGCGACTGCCAATATAGATAATCTTCCCATGCGTCAAAATCCCACTGTATTGTTTTTATCTGCATAGTCACTCCTCTATCAGCTCATGTTCCGCAAAGTGAAGTCTGCCCGCTTTGTAATCTTCCATTCTCTGCTCCAAATAACGCATATTACTTTCAGAATAAAACGGGTCTGCGGAAACTTCAAACGGTATTCGGTGCTCTCTGCTTACTTTTTTCAAAAATACCGTGATAGCCGCCGACATTGAAAGTCCTATATCGTCGAGAACCTTTTCCGCGCTGCGTTTAACGTCCTCGTCTATGCGCAAATTTATCTGCGTTGTATGTGCCATGGTATCATCTCCTCTCTGGTTGTATTTTATATCATTATTATATGCTTTGTCAATCAATTAATATACAATTTATTGTCTGACGTGACAGGACGTGACGGAACGGGTGAAGGTAATTGGATATGATTGAATTTATATAAATATTAATCAATATTAGAGATTTCTTAGAGTTTTTTGTGTTATACTATATTAGATTTATTCAGGGGGAATTATAAGAATATATTTTTACATTTTTTACATATGGAGGCTTTTATTATGCGCATTTTACTTGCGGAAGATGATGAAAATCTGAACCAATCGCTCACCGGGCGTCTAACGGCACGCGGTTTTGAAGTAGACTCATGCTTTGACGGCGACGAAGCGCTTTATTATGCGGAACAGAACATTCATGATGTGATACTGCTTGACCGTATGCTGCCGTATATGGACGGCATAGAGGTTTTAAAAAAGCTGCGCGCGGACAATATAACGATACCTGTAATTATCATCACAGCTCTTGGCACTCTCAATGACAAGCTGACAGGGCTTAATCTCGGAGCTGACGATTATCTCGTAAAACCATTTGAGTTTGAGGAGCTTATCGCGCGAATACAGTGCGTGACAAGACGCTCACCTACAATAAATATGACAAATGTACTGGAACTTTCCGATATAAGCTATAATACGGACAGCAATGTTTTAAGCGGCGCTTCCAAAAGCTGCTCGCTCTCGAACCGCGAAGGCACATTGCTTGAAATATTCTTAAGAAATCCCTGCAGGACTATCCCAAGAGATACACTGCTGTTAAAAGTCTGGGGTCCTGACAGCGATGTGGAAAATGGAAATCTCGACAACTATATACATTTTCTGAGGCGGCGTCTAAAAAGCGTTGACAGCCGACTGGAACTGAGAACCGTGCGCGGCATCGGATATTATCTTGAAACCGCAGATGCCGGCACAAATAAGAGGTAAAATATGTTTAAAAAAATCCGTCTGCGCCTCACGTTGTTGAGCGGAGGCATTACTACAGTCATACTTATAATAATGACTCTTGGCTATTTATTCATTTCCGAAAAAAACCTGATACAAACACGTATCTTATCAGTGTACAATGATATATACACTATCGCCTCTAACCTTGAGCAATACGGAATGCTTTCATATACATGGCTGTCACAGCTTGAAAGCAGCGGCAGTTACCATATTTTCATATTGGATAACGGTTCTCCGTTTTTATATAATAATAAGGACAGATCCAGTCTTAAATATGACACGTTTGTCAGTAACTGTTGGGAATATTATCATACAAATTCATCAGCAATGTCAGAGAGTACACTCTCATATCTGAGTTCATACAAGAAATTCACATACAGCAAAAATCAATGTTTTGTCATCGACTATAAAAAAGACAAGTCGCACTTGGAAATTCTCATAATAATGCCGCATTCGCAGATACACAGCAGTATAATAGTGCAGCGATTTTTGTTCCTTGTGATAATATCCGCTGCCCTGCTTGCTATATGGCTTTTTTCATATTTCTTTACAGGCAGGCTCCTGCGCCCTATCGAAGAAAGCCGCATCAGGCAAAACCGTTTCACAGCAGCCGCCTCGCATGAGCTGTGCACCCCGCTTGCAGTGATCCTGTCATACGCGGAAACTCTTGACAGGACAGACAGCAGCACCGCAATAATAAAAAATGAAGCCCTGCGCATGGCATCGCTGATAGATGATATGCTCATACTTTCACAAAGCGATGCTGACCGCTTTGATATAGAAAAGATCCCTGCCGAACTTGACACTATTCTTCTCAATACAAGCGAAAAATTTGAAGCCATGGCAAAGGAAAAAAATATACGAATTAATGTGTCCCTTCCTGAAAATGCCATTCCAAAATGCGTATGCGATCCCAACCGTATAGCCCAAGTGATAACAATACTTATCCATAACGCTATAAGCTATACACCTGAAAACGGAACAATCAGACTCAACCTTTCTGTAAATACCTTTAACTTCATTATCACAGTCTCTGACACAGGCATTGGTATTCCCGATGAGGAAAAAGAGCATATTTTTGAACGTTTTTACAGATGCGAAAAATCCCGAAGTGTCAAAGGACACTTCGGGCTGGGTCTGTCTATCGCATATGAAATCATTCAGGCACACTGCGGTATCATAAATGTAAGTGACGCGCCTGATGGCGGCTCCGTATTCACGGTAATCCTGCCATTGTAACTTTATGGTCATGCATCTTCTGAATTTTCGGCAACTTTGCCTGCCCTTGCTTTAACTTCCGCTTCCTGAATATCGCTTGGCGTCTGCTCATATCTTACAAACTCGTACTCATAGCTTCCGCGCCCTGCCGTCATCGAGCGAAGCACCGTACAATATCCGTTAAGCTCCATCACCGGTATATCAGCTTCTATTGTCTGCTTGCCGTTTCCTATCGGATTCATTCCAAGCACTCTGCCGCGCCGCTTGTTCAGATCTCCCATAATATCGCCCGTATATCTGTCGGGTACAGTCACCTTGAGGTTTGCGATCGGCTCAAGCAGTATCGGGGATGCCTCCATTATTCCTTTCTTAAACGCCTGAATAGTTGCCATCTTAAAAGCCATTTCCGACGAATCCACAGGATGATATGAACCGTCGTAAAGCACAGCTTTCACGCCGACTACAGGGTACGCCGCAAGCGGTCCTCTCTGAACCGACTCCTGAAGCCCCTTTTCAACCGCGGGGAAATAATTTTTAGGAACAGCTCCTCCGACTACTTCCTGTTCAAATACATACGGCTTCTCAAGGTCGCCTGAAAATTCAAAACGCATCTTAACGTGACCGTATTGTCCGTGTCCACCCGACTGCTTCTTATATTTGTATTCTACATCCGACTTTTTCTTTATCGTTTCCCTGAACGCAACCTTCGGTTTACTGAGTTCTATCTCGCATTTATACTCATTCACAAGACGGCTCTGTATTATCTCAAGCTGCTGCTCACCTATGCCGTAAAGAAGCGTCTGCCTGTTTTCTATGTCATTTACGACTTTCAGCGTCTGATCTTCATGAGAGAGCTTCTGCAGTGCCTGTGAGACTTTGTCGATATCGTTCTTATTAGGCACTTTGTAACGCATAGATGTATAAGGTTTTGAAATCTCGAATTTGCCATATTCAATAACTGTCGCTTTAGTGGACAGCGTATTACCTGTTCTTGCCGCAGTCAGTTTAGCTATCGCACCTATGTCGCCCGCATGAAGTTCGCTTATCTCGATAGGCTTGCTTCCCTGAAGCACATAAAGCTTGCTGACTTTTTCTTCTATATCTTTATCTTTATTGTAAATCACATCGTCAGGTTTAAATACTCCTGAACATACCTTGATCAGTGAGTACTTGCCGATAAACGGATCCACTATTGTTTTGAATACATACGCTGATTTTGGCTTTGCAAAATCATAGTTCGCTTCAAACACTTCGTTTGTCTTCATATTGAATCCCGCTATCTTTTTGTTTTCAGGGCTTGGCAGATATTTAATAATATCGTCAAGAAGCGCGTAAGTTCCCTGACACAATGTATTGGAACCCATGCTTATCGGTACTATTGTACCGTCGATCACATTGCTGCGCAGTGCAGCACGTATCTCATTCTCCGTAAAAGTCTCCCCGCCAAAATATCTGTCCATAAACTCTTCGCTTGTCTCAGCGACGGCTTCCATAAGCGTCTCCTTGTAAAGCGACAGGTTATCTTTACTGTATTCGGGAATTTCGCACTCTACAACATCTTTACCCTTCCAACGGTTGCCCGTTTCGCTTACAACATTCACATAGCCGACAAATTTCTCATCTTCCCTTATCGGAAAATGGAACGGTGCAATCTTTTTACCGTACATATCCGTGAGGGTCTCGACTACATTTTTAAATGAAGCGTTGTCGGCATCCATGCCTGTAACGTATATCATTCGCGGCAGCTTATACTTTTCACAAAGCTCCCATGCCTTCTCCGTACCCGCTTCAACACCGGACTTGCCTGAAACAACGATAACGGCGGCATCGGCGGCGCTTATAGCCTCCTCGACTTCTCCAATAAAGTCAAAATAGCCGGGCGTGTCAAGCACATTGATCTTAATACCCTCCCATTCGACAGGTATTACTGATGTGCTTATAGAGATTTTTCTCTTCTGCTCCTCTTTGCCGAAATCACTGAGGGTATTGGCATCCTCTACTCTGCCCATACGTGATGTGATCCCTGCAAGGTAAGCCATTGACTCAACAAGACTGGTCTTGCCTGCCCCGCCATGTCCCAGCAATACTATGTTTCTGATTTTGTCGGTCGTGTAAATATTCATCGCAATCCTCATTTCTGCGCCGCTTTATTCTTATGGACAATTTACTTCATGCAGCGCGGGAAGTAAATCGTAAGCTTTAAACAGCCTATAAGTGAATTTTACTATATTTTTTTAATTAATACAATGCTTTTTGTGCAGATTGTATTATTTTGAGCAATAAAAAGAAAATATTTTGGGGTTGCGCTATGTTGCTTAAAATAGTAAAATTATTGTGGGGTGGGATTTATTATGGATAAGTTTGGTTTTTTAAGTTTGGGACTGATCGGCGGTTCGATTGCCAAAGCTATCAGAGCGTCACGTCCGAATGCCCATATTATCGCATATGCGAGAAAACAGTCAACAATCGACGAGGCGCTTTCATCAGGTGTGATAGATGAGGGGGTTACACAGATCGGCAGCAGCTTCTACGATTGCGATCTGATCTTTCTATGTGCCCCTGTTGCTGTCAATAACAAATTTTTGGAACAGTTAAAAGGACATATATCAGACCATACTGTAATTACCGATGTCGGAAGTGTTAAGGGCACCATCCACAACGAGGTCAAAAGACTCGGACTTAGCAGGCAGTTTATAGGCGGTCATCCTATGGCAGGAAGCGAAAAGACAGGTTTTGCCAATTCAAGCGCTTCCATTCTTGAAAATGCTTACTATATTTTAACTCCTGCAGATGAAGTTTCTTCTGAAGCTGTCCGCAAATACCGCACTCTGGTTGAAGAAATGGGGGCTATCCCACTGATCTTAAGCTGTGACGAGCACGACTATGTGACAGCGGCAATAAGCCATGTCCCTCATCTTGTCGCAGCGGCTCTCGCCAATCTTGTTCATGACCATGACAGCAAAGAAGGGACTATGAAGCTTATTGCTGCCGGCGGTTTTAAAGATATTACCCGCATAGCTTCCTCTTCGCCTGATATGTGGGAATCCATCTGTATGGCTAATACGGAAAACATTGCCGACCTGCTTGATGATTATATTGCATCCCTGACTGATATAAGCCGCGCTATTCGCAATAAGCAGGCAGGATATACGTTTGATCTTTTCACTGCTTCAAAGGAATACCGTGATTCATTCTCCAATGCGCCAAGAGGTCCTATTGAAAAACTCTACGGCTGCTATCTAGATATTCCCGATGAAGCGGGCGCTATTGCCAATATCGCAACATTACTCGCCAAAGCAGGGATTTCCATAAAAAATATCGGAATCGTACATAACCGCGAATTTGAGCAGGGCGTACTGCAGGTCACATTTTATGAGCAGGAAGCTCTTGATGAAGCAGTAACGCTGTTTCAGGGACTCAACTATATTGTCTGTCAAAGAGAATAAATGAATTAAAGAACCTCGCGCCGCATAAAATATTGTAAATATATTTAACGGCAGCGAGGTTTTTATGATTTCAAAATTAAAACCGTATATCATCTCAATCGTGATATCGCTCGGCGGCGGTATTGCGTCAGCTTTTTTCACGCGCGGCGGTATGGATATTTATGATCGAATTGTCAAACCGCCTTTGTCGCCCCCGCCAATCGTTTTTTCAATAGTGTGGACGCTTCTGTATATCTTTATGGGGATAAGCGGTGCGATGATCTTTATGCGCAAAAAAGATCAGCCCGAAGAGGTAACTGACGCTCTTCTTTCATATGCTGTACAGCTTATACTGAATTTCTTTTGGCCGCTTATATTTTTTAATATGCAAGCGTATCTTCTATCATTTATATGGCTTGTATTTTTATGGCTCGTAATCGTCAAAATGATAATAAAGTTCTACCGTATAAAACCTGCTGCGGCATATTTGCAGATACCTTATCTGATATGGGTAACATTCGCAGGGTATTTAAATCTTATGATCTATCTGCTTAATTAAGCGGATGTATCATATTTTCCCATTTCTTTTAAGGTACTTGATAAGTCCTTCGCAGCCTTCGACTACATCATCATAAGTTTCATCAAAATTGCCTGTATACCATGGGTCTGCTATGTCTCTGTCTGAATTTGAAAATGTCAAGAGTTTATATAGTTTTTTGTCGGGATCATTCTTTAGCATTTTGTTGAGATTACGCATATTCCATGTGTCCATGCCGATGATGTAGTCAAAGTTCAGATAATCGCTCCATGTGATTTGGGCTGCTCTGTGTGGTAATACAGGGATGCCGACTTCACGCATTTTATTTACGGTGCCCCTGTGAGGGGGATTGCCGATTTCTTCCGTGCTGGTGGCTTTGGAATCGATGGTAAAATGTTCGGCTATACCCAGTTTATTTACCATGTCCTGTAGGACGAATTGAGCCATGGGGCTGCGGCAGATGTTGCCGTGGCAGATGAAAAGTATTTTTATCATAGTTATTATATCCCTTCATAAG
>CANREB010000010.1 GCA_947629525.1 uncultured Lachnospiraceae bacterium | reverse complement strand
ACTAAATTAGGCTTAACCCCTTGATTTTACTGGGTTTCTTCTAACTTAGCCCTATTATAACACGGGCATCAATATAACCGATATCCAACTTGTCAAGTGCATCTTGGATCGCTTTTTCAGGGTTTTGGTACTGCTCACCCGGATAAATTTTTGTGATCACAAAAATATCGTCTCTGGCGATTCCATATTCTTCCATTGCTCTGCGAACCCCTTCTCCAACTGCATCTTCGTTCCCGTACATATATGCCGTGTCTATGAGCCGCCCTCCGTTTTTCAACAGAGACATTACAGAATTGACGCATGTGTCATAATCCAACGCATATGTTCCAAGTCCCATGATCGGCATCTCATATCCGCTGTTCAAGAGAACCGTTTTCTTTTCCAAATCCATATTGTTACCCTCTTTTTCCTCTTCTTCCGCCTCTTTTGATAATGGTGCCGCGTTTGATTTATCAGAGCAGGCTATACAGCAAAAAAGCATTATCGATACAAGCATAAGTAATGTGAATCGTTTCATTTTAATTCTGCCTCCATTTCTATCCTTTTGATAACCTTTGCCGGAACGCCGCCGACAACGGTTCCGGCAGCCACTGATGCCCATTCACCGACCGTGACACCCGGTAAGATTGTCTCCTGAAATAATTATAGCCCACCGCCATAAAATATCAAATACATATATTAAATTATATCGCATACTTGAAAGGTATCAAAACCTCTGATATAATTTTATCGGGAGGCGATTAGATGGATATCAGAGTATTGCAATACTTTCTCGCGGTAGCAAGAGAAGAAAGCATTACACGCGCGGCAAAAAATCTGCACATGACACAGCCCCCTCTGTCAAGACAGCTAAAAGATCTGGAAAATGAAATCGGAAAGCAGCTTCTCATCCGAGGGAGTAAAAAAGTAACTCTTACTGAGGACGGAGTACTTCTGCGCAAAAGGGCGGAAGAAATTGTCGCCTTAGTGGAAAAAACAAAAATAGAATTATCAGCTTCCGACGAAAGCATAAGCGGTGATGTCTACATCGGCAGCGGCGAAACGGATGCTGTTTCTACGATTGCAGGCGCAGCAAAAGATTTACAGGGCAGATATCCTCTTATCCGTTATCATATATACAGCGGCGATGCAGAACACGTTGCGGAGCAATTGGACAAAGGACTTATTGATTTCGGATTATTGGTAAAACCTTTTGACGCTGCGAAATATGACTATATACGTTTGCCGTCAAAAGATAAATGGGGCGTGCTCATGCCTGCGGACAGTCCGCTCGCTCAAAAAGAGAGTGTCTGCGCCGAAGATTTATGGGATAAGCCTTTGATTATATCTCATCAGACAGCTTCCGGCGGCGAGATGACCGCATGGCTGCGCAGGGATCTGTCCCAATTAAATATTGTGGCATTTTATGAACTTTTGTATAATGCTTCGAGATTTGTAAAATCAGGTTTCGGTTATGCAATTGCCCTCGATAATCTGATAAATACAGCAGGCGAGAGCGGTCTTTGTTTCAGACCGCTTTCCCCGGTTTTAGAGGCAGGATTATGTATCGTTTGGAAACGATATCAGGTTTTCTCCAAAGCCGCGGAGAAATTTCTAAAGGAAATTCAAGTAAAATTTTCTATGGAACAGCAATGATTAGAAGAGTCGCTGCCGTCTGTAAACAGGCGGTCTGACAATAAAGCAACCTTTTTCTGTTTGCCCCAGCCTCTCTTTTATGGTAAATACACTTTTACTGATACGCTCTTTAGCAATCCGCCAATGTTACAACATGCCATGACTAAAATCTTTTCATAGTAATAATTTTGTGATATACTATATACAACATAAATTTATTCCGTTTTTTGAATATCAATAAATTTTAATTATAAAATCAAAAAATTACAAAAATATAAATATCGGAGCATTTGATATATGAACAAAAGCTTTAAACCTGATGTTGTACTGAAAGAGTATTGGGCAAACAATGAGAGGTACGCCGACTTCTTTAACGCAGTATTATTTGATGGAAAAGAAGTAATCAAGGCATCACAGCTTGAGGAGCGTGACACAGAGGAATCCAATGTCCTTGAACTTGGCAGTGAATCTGAATCCATTACAGCGGCTCGCGATTTATTTAGAGTGATAAAGACGGCAATGGGAGTAGAATTTGCACTTGTAGGCATTGAGAATCAGTATAAAATTCATTATGCAATGCCTATTCGAGTTATGAATCTTGACGCCTATGCATACAATAAGCAGTGGAAAAATCTGCGCGAAAAATACCGGAACTATCCGGGACTTACAGAGGACGAATACCTGTCACATATGTGCAAGGAGGACAGATTACTCCCGGTAATAACGGTAGTGATTTATTACGGCGAAAAACCATGGGACGGGGCAAGAGATTTACATGGAGTTCTGAACATTCCGGAAGAAATAAGACCGTTTGTAGGAAATTACCCTATGCACCTCGTAGAAGTAATAAACAATCAATTACAGTTTAAAAACGCAGATAATAGAGATTTGTTCCAATTGCTGAATCTTATTTACAATACGACATTAGACAAGAAAACGCGGATTCAAAAAGCACAGGATTATGAAAGCAATCACAAAATTAATGAAGAAGTGATACATGTTCTGGCAGCAACAAATCGCATCCAGTTGAAAACGTCAAAAAGGGAGGGATCGAAAGTGTGTACATTATTTGAAGAAATTGCAAGAGACAGCAGGGCTGAAGGAATAACAGAGGGTAGAACCGAAGGTAGAGTAAAGGGAATAACAGAAGGAAAGGCTGAAGCTACATTAGAGCTTTTGGAGGATTATGGCGAAATTCCTGAAGAGCTTAGAAAAATAGTCATGGGGCAGACTGATTTGAATATTTTAAAAAAATGGCTCAAGGCTGCGGCAAAAGCCGGGTCAATCAAAGAATTTGAAAAAGCCATAGGAATTTAATGACAAAGCAATTCTATATAATCAAAAAACTAATCAAAAAGGATGGCGTATGAAAACGCCATCCTTTTTATGAATAATTATTTATACAGAGTATATCGCAGCGTGATTATTCAAGCGAAGCATTAAACTCATCAACCGCTGTCTGCCATGCAGGAAGGTTCTGCTCGATAAGCGCATCAACGTCAGCGCCTACGCCCATTGAATACAGGAAGTTTGTATTCGGGTCAAAGTTAGGAACGATTGCATGCAGATCGTCAACACCTCTTGTTGTCATCATGTCGATAGTCTCATCTACGGAACGTGTATCAGCCATACCGCCATAGAGGTTGTCAAGTAATGAGTAGTATCCTTCATAACCCGGAACATCGTCCGTCCATACGTCATATGCGAACATAAGCAATCTTGCTTTCTCATCGCTGTATGAAGCAGGAAGGCACAGAGGATTGTTTGACTTGTTTGTTACATAATCGCTTGCCTTGGGTCCCTTAGGGAACATTACAAAACCGAAGTCAAGCTTCTGGTCAAGAGTAACACCGTTTACCTCTACAGGGTTCTGACCCGTAAGCCAGCCGCCTTCATATGCGCAGTATGCGTCATCATACATGAAAGCTGCCTTGCCGCTCATAAAGAGGTTCTTGTAATCTTCCCAGTTAGAACCGTCTTCGTTGCTGTAATCAAGATAATATTTGTTTGTAACAGTATCGATTGCGAAGTGAAGACCTTCTTTTACCGCATCGCTGTCGGCAGTAAGCTCATACAGACCGTCTTTATTCTTGCTTACAAGAGCGCCGCCGTTTGAACGTACACACTGGTATACCATACCGCCGTTGTTCTGTACACAGCCGTAAATATCGTCCTGACCGTCGTTATCGGTATCGCGCTGTACCTTATCCATTATATCTACCCATGCATCCCATGTCCATGTACCGTCTGCCTGCATATCATAAATGCTCTCGGGATCGATACCTGCATCTCTGAGTACATCTTTATTAAAGTACAAGCCTCCTCTGGGCTCTGAAGGACCTGTATAGAAACAGTAGATTGAATCGCCTACACCCCATGAATAGATCTCACCATTCTTTGTCCACTTCTCCTCTGAGAGGTCGATCACATCGCCGTCAAGCTTGCTTATGTCATACATAAGACCCTGGCTTACGTCTGCCGCTGTAGCTGCCGAGTTAGTCAGTGTAAAGATGATATTCTCATCGCTGCCGGAAGTAGCTGCCTGTACGAATGCTTCACCTATAGAGCCTTCTTCCCAGCCCCAGCCTGCATAGTTCTTCTGAACCATGGTGAAATTATATGTCTCCTGAAGCCAATCCTGATAATCTCTTTGAGCCTGCTGGAAATCAGTTGTGGGATCTGCCGGTTCATCCGGTGACCACCAGTCAGCGATAATGATCTCCATTCCGCCTAAGTCAAACGGCTCGCCTGTGTTGGGATCGATCCTTACCTCAGGTGTTCCTGTCTCCTCTGCAGCAGCAGTTGTCTGCTCTGCAGCAGCAGTCTCCGTGCTGCCTGCCTGCTCTGTAGCGCCTGTCTGCTCTGAACCGCCGCCCTGCTGATCTGCAGGAGCGTCGCTGCTGTTGCTGCCGCTGCCGCCGCATCCTGTCATCCCGACAGTCATAACTGCAGCCATTGAAGCAGCCATCAGTCTACTTAACATTTTTCTTTTCATATTTTCCTCCTTGTTCTGAATACGCCAGCGCTTACGCATGGCGCGTCTGTACGCAGAGCCTTTTCTCTGCGCGTTTGCTTTGTTGTCTTGTTACTTTATATATAAATTCCCATCTGCGGCACGCAGACGCACGCCGCAGCGGAAACTCATATCACATCTTGATACCGGTACTGCTCAGGCTCTCCACGAAACCTTTCTGTGCATAGAGATAAAGGATTATCAGCGGTACAATGACCATCAGCGTACCAGTCGCCAGCATACAGTTCGTATACGGAACGGAAACACCCGCCGAGCTTGACGCACCCGTGATCCTTGCCATATATCCGCCGAATGTATCGGGAAGCTGTTTAAGCTTAATGCTTAACAGGCTTACATTGCCCAAAAACATGCTTGAGTAAAAACCGTCCGTCCACTGCCATACGAATGCGAACAGAAAGCATGATGTAAGAATAGGCTTAGCATCAGGAAGCATAATACTCACAAATGTCTTAAGTGTGCCGCAGCCGTCAACATATGCCGCTTCCTCCATCTCTTTCGGGATGTTGCGGAAAAACTGACGTATCATATAAATATACAGTCCGTTCTTCAATCCCATACACCCTGCCGACATCAGATAATACGGAAGCACCGAACCTCTGAGGTTTATCGTGTTTCCCGTCAGCATCTGAGAAATCCCAAGTATATCAAAGAACCTGAAATGCAGGTGCAGTGAAGTCGAAATTACCTGCGGCGGGATAAGGATCATCAGCATAACGCACGCGAACCAAAAATTTTTTAATGGGAACTGGAAACGCGCAAACCCGTATCCTACCAGTGTACACACAGATACCTGAAGCACAGCTATGCTGAGCGCGATAAGCAGTGAATTGACAAGGCTCTTCCCGTATTGCATAAGTCCCGCAGCAAGGCGGTAATTCTCAGTAGTGAAATGCAGAGGTATTGAAATAACTATAGGGTCATACAGATCGCCTTCCGTCATAAAACTCACCGATATCTTGTTAAGCAGCGGCTGTAAGATCAGAAAGCACAATCCGAAGAGCAGTACAGCTCTGCATATGCTGACTCCATATCCCATAAGGGTCCTGCGCAGGAGATATCCGCCTGATTTTCTGTTTCTCTCCCAAAAATTAGTATATTTTCCTGTTTTTGCCTTACTTGCAGTATTACTCATAGTAATAAACCCCCTTCGAGATAATGAGTGAACTTACTCCGATGATAGCCATAACCAATACAAAGTAGGTCCACGCCATAGCGGAAGCCAGCCCGTAATTCAGGTTTACATTCATATATGTAGTAATCTTATCAATAACTTCATTGTCCGATCTCATACAGAAATCAACTACCGTATAGATCCAGTTTACGAGGAAGAGGGAACTTACCATCGGGAATGTAATCTTCCAAAGGCTTTCCCACTTTGTACAGCCCTCTATATCGGCAGCCTCGTACATACTTGGAGAAATAGTCTGCAGTCCTGAAAGGAAAATTATGATCTGAATACCCGATGAAATTGCTACATCGTAAATATTATCAATGACTTCAAACAGCTTTTCAAACGCCCTGACACCTACGCCGGTAGTCCTCAATATATTTTGAAGCGCATCAGTAATGCTCGCTGCCCCCTGTGCATTGACTTCTACTGTCTGTGCCAGCGCTGCCATCAGCGCATTGTCGGAGTCAAGCTTCAGCATTACGCCCGATGCCAGTATAACAGGGAGAAAGAATATCGAACGGACCAACGCCCTGCCCTTAAATTTCTGATTGAGCACAAGTGCTACGAAAAAGCTGAATACCATAATTGCAACGGAATAAATCGCCATCCTTGCAAGTTCTTCCGTGAGCAGCCTTACAAAATCAGCATCTACACGAAAAGCATAATTATAATTTTCAATGCTTTTCCATACCAGATCAAATCCTCCCGTTCCCAGCCTCACGTCGCAAAAGCTCATATACAGGGATTGGAACAGCGGCTTCACCATAAAAGCCAAAAACCCAATGATAAACGGCGATATGAACAGGTAACCCGATATGGCTTTCCGTTTTTGAAGACCCGCTAACTTCGTTTTTTGTCTTTTCATAACCATAATCCTTTCTAAAAACTTATTCTGCCACAGTCCGCTAACGGACTACCAAATAATCTCTTGCAGGAACCTTTACGCCGTCAGGGGTCGTCGCATCCGTGAAGCCATAATTTACATATACTTTTGTGCCGTCCTCATAAACGGTGCATGAAAGATTATCGTCAAGCTTCTCATGTCCTGTCATCTCCTGATTGAATACATGCCCCATCTCGCTGTTGTATCTGTTATAGATCTCCATCATTCTGTCGTGTACCGCCGCAAAATCAGAAGCATAATATTCCGTATAAAGAGTCTTCTGCAGTGCGAATGCGGTCTCGCGCATAAGCGAGAATGACAGTCCCGCGCCGTACTCCGCGGACTCAAGGAGCTCTTCTTCCTCATTGCCGCACACATTAAGGGGTGCTCCGACATAATCTACAAATCCATGTATCGCAAGCTGATAAAATGGAACTTCTTCGTCTATAATGGTGTAACCGCTTCCCGACAGATCCATATCCGTTACCATATCCACATATGGAATAGCGTAATCGTTACCCATATTTATCATAACTTTTTTGCCGCTGTCTTCTATCTCCTTGAGCATTTCAGCCTGTGTAACCATCGCCTGCTGTCTGCTCACTGTATCTTTCAGATAGTAGTCGGAAGAAAGCTCTTTACCTGTATCGCGGAAAGCAACATTTGCATTATACTTATCCGCCGCTTTTGCAAGTGTCTGCGTATTTTCTTCTATTATATCGGGATGAAGCAGATAATAGCTGTCAACACTTTCCCTTGCGTTATAAGTTACAGGATTATATACAAACTGCTCTGCTCTCTCCTTTGACAGAAATCTTGCCGCATCCGTAAATGAGAAGAAACCGTCAAAAAGCCCGCTGTCAAATTCGTAATGCGTCACGCCTTCAAGATAAAGGTCTACGCCAAGTTCTTTTGCTGCATTGCCAAATGATTTGAGATCACTCTTGCTGCCTAAAGCTCCTATGGTCTTTGCTTTGCGAAGGATCTTCTGATTTACACCGCCATTGCACCAGCCTGTATATTTGACAGAGACATTGCTCATACCTTCCGATGTGAGCTGGCGTACCATATCCTCCGCCTCGCTGTATTTCGTAAGCTTCAAAGGTCGTGAAACAGGAACACCTAAAATCTGTCTTACTTTATCCACGGCTCCGACGATTTCCAAAGCTACGGGTGCCGTCGCATTGTCGTTCTTTGCAAAATACTCTCCGTATTTATCTTTCAGATATCCCTGATAGCACTTCGCCATATCCACATAGTTGTTGCTGTCGATAAAACGGTATCTCTGCGTCAAAGTTTCATGTGGAAGAGTTTCCAAAAATTTATATACGTTCTGGCTGTTCAAGTCACCTACCTGATAAAGCTCGGAAGGGCTTATGGTATAACTTGAATTAACATAATTATAGCTGCTTCCGTGTCCCGCGATGTCCGCCTGAACCGATACATACGGAGCGCCTTCCTCCATTATACATATAAAGGAATCGTCTCCATTGGCAATACCGAACACGTTGAAGTAAGCTCTTGTATCATGAACTACGGCGTCTCTTGACAATGCCATGTCCCAACCGTATAAGTTCGCGTAATATGACGCTTGAGACTGTTTATTATTGTTAAAATTGATAATCGCGCCGCCGCCTTCGGGTACAAGCGAATAGCCTGTGTCCTCTGCGCCGCCCGCTCCGAAATACGGAAGCGGAACGAGTGTGTAAATAGGAGTCGCATCCGCATATTCCAAAGAATCCATCGGCATCTCAACAACCAAATCGCCGCCATCAAGCCTATAGATTATGCTCGCGTTGAACACGAACGTGTCCTTACCGCTCAACTGCGTGCTAAGCTGCTTATCAGCCGCCAAATCGTCCGCCGTATAGCCTGCCTTCTCAAAAATCTGTTCAAGCTTCTGAGTCACGGCACCTTTGGCAGTATCTCTGAGCACATAAAGAGGCTCGGTCTCCAAAGAAGGATAAGCAGCAAGAAGCGCATCCTTATCATCATCTTTTCCAAGATCATTTATATCATATTTTTTGTAATAACGTTTGATAAAGCCTGAGTCATTCGCTTCAAGATTACCAAACCATTTATCCATATTCGCCACGGTAGATACGGGAGGGATCAGATATTCTTTCTCCACATTTCCCAGTGAATAATCAACACGGACATAATCATCTCCGGTTTCGATATTATATAGTCCGTTTTGAACGCCGTAGCTGAAACTGTCGTATGTAGTCTGAAGTCCCGAAGCAATACAGTATGTCATTAGCAGAGTGGACTGCAGCCTGCCCTTGTATGACGCTACCGCTACAGGATCCGATTCTGCCTCGGGAGGGTTAGAATACCACACCTTTCCTGTCTCTTTTACCTCCAAAGCAAACTGAGTAGTAGTGGGATCCATTGTAAGCTTGAGTTTATCGTTCTCGATCACGATCGACTGTTCCGAACCGTCATAAGCATACGCCCTTATTGCTTCCGCCTGCTCGGGCGTACCTTTCATATTGACGATCACAAGTATTGCCACCACTATAACAGCCGTTATGATTATCGGGACAGCCAAACTTTTAAGCTTGCTCTTCCATTGTGCGACTGCTTTTTCTGATTTTTCTTTCTTCATGGTCACTTCCATCCTTCCTCCCGGCAAATGTCCTTTTTAACTCACAGCCTTGCTATAGTCGGAACATTATTTCCTTCGCCAGGGAAATAAAGTACGCAACACCCTGCGAAATCATGCTGAAAAACAGCAGCAGAATAAATACGATAACAAGCATTGCAAACAGACTCGCTACCATAAACAGCAGGTTCTTCCCCATGTTAAATTCATGTATCTGCCCCATAGCCGCGATCATAAGCAATGCCGCCCATACAAGTGAGATCGCGCTGAGTACCGAATAGAACTCTGCCTCATCCACAGTAACAAAGTTACTAAATATCATAAGCGGAAACTGAATGAGCGGATACGGCGTCAACGCATAACAGCTTGCCATATACACCTGCCCAAGCCGTCCCTTACCGTCGAACAATGTAGTAAGTCCCCAGTTTCCAACCACAAACATCGCAAGCGGGAACGCCACACTGGCAATATACATAAAAATATTTATACCTTCCCAGTACACTGTTATGAAGATAAAACTGGTATAACGCAGTTTCAAAACCCTGATCAGCAGAGTCAAAAACAGGATAGTATTAGCCGCCGCATAAGTTCCCCGCTTCTCGTGGGTAAGATCCCAAAAGCCGTCTAACGGATGGGTAGTACAGTACAACGCAAATTTCAGGCTCTTTAAATATTCCTGATAGGTTTTTTTGTTTTTCAGTGCAGCAATCATAACGACCTCCATATTATCTAGGTTTCAAAGATATCCGCAGTATCAATTTCATACTTGATCTTCTTTATCCTGCCGATGGACAGCGGAATAAGGAACGCCGCCAAAATCACAATAACTATCACAACGATATGCTCTTCAACCCACTCCTTACGGTACTGTTTATAAGCCTTGGAATAGTTCTCGTCATCATATTTGAGTTCAAAGTAATCCATAGCTTCTCTGTATTCTTTCTGACGAAGAAGTGAACGTCCGATGCCGATATATGCCAAATCATAGTTGCCGTCAAGCTGCATAACCTTTCTCCAGCTATCGCCCGATGCCTCATAATTACCTTCATCAAAATCTTCAATGGCGCTGTATATCAGTTCGCCAAACTCAGTCGGGGTAAACAGTGTGATGCTGCAGTCCAAAGAATCAAGCACAAACAGGTCATGCCCCATATGCTCAAGTGCCGCAGGCTGTCTGAAATATCCGTCCATATTACCGTTGCCGCCAAAGCAGAACACCGTCTTTCCCTGATCGTCATATCCGAAAAGACGTCCGCGGTTCTTATCAAGGCATACATATATGTCATTATCAAAAACCGTTACATCAGTAAAGTATGAAGGTCCTTCATATCCGCCGCCTTTACCCCAGTACAGGTCTCCATACGCGGGATATTCGCCGTTCTGAACCAAAATGTCATTTCCCATCAGGTTAAGCTTACGGATAGCATCCGCCGCCCCTGAATCCAAATCATCCTCATCCATACCGCCGGCACAGGCATAGATAAAACCCTCATGATCCATATAAATATTGTCATATGCCGTAGGAACAAATGATGTCATACGTACTCGCTGTTCCTGCGTAGCAAATTTTTTCCAAATATAATCCATCCAGTCAAAGGTAACAGGCGTAGCTCCCACAAATCCGGAAAATGTTCCGTCAGGCTCATATTTACACAAACCCTGATTAATACTCGTGGCTATACAGTACACACGCCCCGCCGTATCTATAACTATCTTTGACGGCTGGAAGGTACTTTCCGCGCTTACGGTAGAGTCTACCGGAAGATCAAACTGAAGCAGATAATTTAAGTCGCTGTCGATCTTAATGATCCTTGCGTTTCCATTATCGCTGATAAAAATGTCGCCCTCGTCCGATACCGCTATGTCCGTAGGATTTGACAGATTTTTTACATCCGTGTCCCCTTTGATGGTATCAAAGATACGAACCACCTCGAACTGTTCCGTACCTGTACGTTCAATCTGCACAATACGGTTGTTTCCCGTATCACAGATATAGATCATATTATCTTTGACAAACATACCCTGCGGGCTGCGGAAATTAAGATCCAGTCCAAATGATGATGCCGTATAAACATTCGTTACCGTATAGGCATCAGGCGAATCCTGTACATCGCCCCAATAATCATAATTATATGTATAGCTGTTGTCCGTATCCGATGCCATAACACTCAATGAGGATGTCATAAAGACTGTTGCACCCAGTGCCAAAGCACCGATCGATTTGATTATCTTTTTCATACGCCACCTCATTCCCCGTTAATCTTTCAAACCTGAACTTGCCATTGTTTCCAGGATCTGGCTCTCAGAGAATACAAATATCGCTATCGGAACAATCATAAGAACAACCAATACTGCCGCGCCCTGTCCTGTTCTTGCAATACCGCCGCTCTGAATCTGCTGCATTGCATATACAAGAGTCTTCTTCTCTTCGGAATAAATAAATGTAGCCGCTTTATTGTTCCAAAGTCCCTGAACGGAAAAGATTATAAGCGTCATCCATGCAGGTTTTACGTTCGGCATCACTATTCCGCTGAATACACGCCATTCACTTGCGCCGTCAATCTTTGCCGCCTCTATCAGTGATGTCGGAAGTCCTTCCATAAACTGTTTCATAAGGAAAAGACCCATCGGCGATGCAAATCCCGGAATGATGATAGACCAGTATGTATCTATCCAGCCGAGTTTGTTCAAAATCAGGTAGTTAGGTATCTGTGTTACATAGCCTGTAAACATCATCGCCACAGTAACCAGTTTAAAGAAAGTCTGATTGCCCGGGAAATCATATTTCGCCAGTACAAACGCACCCATAGATGCCACTATCAAATGTCCGAAAGTACCGACAAACGTAATGAACACTGTGTTAAACAGATATCTTGAAAATGTTACCCACGATTTACCCATAGTAACAAACAAGTCTGAAAAGTTATCAAACGTGGGGTTCTGCGCTAAAATCTTAGGCGGGAACTTAAACAGCTCATCCAAAGGTTTCAACGCACTGCTGACTGCATAAATAAGAGGGAACGCCATTATCACTGCAACCATTAACAGGAACAGATACAGGAAGAAATCTCCTACGATAGAGCGGTTTGGCTTTCTTCTCTTGATCAGCTTTTTGCGGTATACCGTTTCTAAGTTTTCTTGCTCTTTTTTCTTGTTCTTCTTGCTCATATCAGGTTCCTACTCTCCTCAACAGACTTTGAATTGCTTTGTTACAAAGTATCATCATCAGGAACAGGATGGTTGCGATCGCACACGCATAACCCATCTCAAACCTAGTGAAGCCATAATCGAACAGGTGCGTTACTATAGTTCGCGCAGCATAATCCGTACTCGGATATCCGCAGAGCGCCATCGTGACATCACAGACACCAAAAGCCTGAGTGATCGACATTACCGCGCCGAACATCAACATAGGACGCATGTTGGGAAGAGTTATGTACCACAACTCCTGCCAACGGTTTTTCACACCATCCATATATCCTGCCTCAAACTGCGACCTGTCTACACCCTGAAGACCTGCCACGAACGAAAGGAAGCCCGTACCGAGACTCATCCACAAAATAACAAGCATACATATCGGCAGCATATAATCCGGATTTATAAACCACAATATCGGCGTATCTATAATACCAAGGTTCATCAGGAAAGCATTGACATATCCATATGCGTCTCCTCTGAAGAACACGGAGAAGATAACATAACAGTTACCCGCTATCGACGGAGCATAGAATACAACTACCGCTACGCTTCGCACCCATCTAGGAAGCTCATTTATAAGCCATGCGAACAGGAACGACATTATGTAGCCCAATGGTCCTGTTATAACAGCTATCATCAGCGTATTCTTTATACCGATAAGGAATATGTCATCATCAAGTATCAGGCTGATATAGTTCTGCAATCCGATAAATCTCGGGCTCTCCAATATGTTATAGTAGGTAAATCCGTAAAATATGGATATTACCACGGGCGCCACATAGAACAGTGCAAACAGCAGCGCGTAAGGCAGAAGGAACAGGTAACACATCTTGCTCCTCTTTGCTTTTTTCCATGCGACCTGCATGTTGTGCTTTCGCAGGACAAAAAACTTATTCAAATACTCTTTCATTTTTGCACCTCACTCCTCTACTATTCATCTATCGGCAAACCGAACTCTATCCTCTTCTTCTTGAGCTCGTCATTTATCGTAACAGCGTAATCTATGATAGTCTCTCTTGAGTCGGTCTTTTCATTGATTACCTTTCTGATAGCGTTCGTAATATGACGTCCTGTAAAGTAGCCGCCGGGAACCTCCCGTATTCCTACTGTCTGATCCCACTGGGCATCAAGGACTTCAATGTCGTCGTTGCTCCATGAAAGCTGTACAAACGCGTCTTTATTGGCTGTCGCATAACGTGCCGAAGAACCGAGCAGTGCCTCTATCTCACGTCCGAATCTCACTTGCGTCTCAGGCTCTGCCCACCATTTCATAAATTCCCATGAATTTTGGCGCAGCCCTTCATCTGCCGTGGAAATCATCATCGTTGCGTTTCCTGTAATAAAGTCGGAACGGTCTATGTATGTGCTTCCGTCATCTGCCGTGCGCTCAGTACCGGGTATCAGAGTGAAATCCCAAAGTCCCCTGATCTCGGGAGCCGACACCATCAAAGTATTGTATGTCGAATATGCCGCAATGCCTATAGGCATCTCTCCTGAACGGAAACGGCTTACAAAATCATACAACGTCGGAAGCCCATAATCGTTAAAGTATCTGATGTAATCTTTAAACGCCTTTACCCCCGCTTCATCATCAACTTCCGTCTTTGTTCCTTCATCATTGTACATATCGCCGCCATACTGATACAGAAGCGTAAAGTACAGGGACAGATCCGGGGCATTGGAAGCGACTGCCGTCGTCGCAGTAGCAGTGGTGCTGCTGCCTGCCGCCGTCGGAATACCTACCGAAAGGTTATTTCCCTGTATCGTAGGCATCATCTCTATCAGCTCCTGCCATGTATCGGGCGTCTCAAGTCCCAGTTCTTCCAATACATCTGTTCTATAGAACATTACGTTAAAAGTCTGTGTCTCGGGTATCGCATAAATATGTCCGTCAAGTCCGTACTGCTCATAAGAGCTCTTTGTATAATGAGAGAATACGTCTTCCCAGTCGTCAAACTGCGTAAGATCCTCTACCGCGTTTCTAAGTGCATAGTTTACAGGCTGGTCAGCGCCTACGGAAAGCACTACGTTAGGACCTCTTCCCGCCATAACCGCGTTCATAAGGGCACTCGGGTCAACGACCTCAACATTTACTTTTACTCCGCTGTCAGGTGTGAAAGTATCATCGACCATTGACTTAAGTATAGTACCCTGATCACGTCCCGTAAGAACCCAGACTTTCACGATATCTTCGCTGCCGTCTTCATCGTAAACATCGCCTACGGAATTATAATCTACAACAAACGATGCCACGAATGATTTTGCCTCATGCCATAATTTCATTGGTGCATTTGCTTTCTTCTTCTCCGGCTGTACGTTAGTACCGCTTACTACCAGATAATCGATATCAAGCTTTGTCTCACTGAGGTTCAGTGAAGATGTTCCCAAAGCGGTTATATTATCCTTAAATGTTGTAAACTCCAATGTGATCTTCTGCGGCTTTTTGCAGAAACGTTCAAGCTGCTGTGCCACTGTCTGTGCGGAAGCTATACCGTCAGCCTTCTGTCCGCTGTATGCCACCATATCGTCTACTATCTTATAAAGCCTCTTGGACTCGAGATCCATCGCTTCTATGATCTCAGGATAGCTTCTCTCAATATAGTAGTCTCTGTACTGGTCAGGGGTAGCGCCCGTGTATACCAATACTTTCCTGTAAATCTGATTGAGTCTGAAAGTAGAGTCCTCAAGTTCTTCCAAAATGGTTCCGATCCCACCCAAAGTAGCCTCAAGTCTTATCGTATGTACACCTTTTGTCAGATAGAAATTATACGGTGTACCGCTTTCATCTGCCAAATCCATATAATCCCAGTCATTGCTGTACTCAAACGAGATGGATTTCATCTCTTCAAACGGTATTTTGCCGTCTATATAAACGCTTCTGCTCGACACGACACCGCGCGAATAGTTCTGACGTCCTTTGACCATTATGTTATAATATCCGTCTTCCGGTACTTCAAACTGCCATTCTATCCACTGTCCCGAACTTCTCCATGCTTCGCCGCCCACATAGTTCAGCACGGTGGTAGTCACGCTGTTTGGCTGTGTCGTCGGTGAAGATCTGTCATATTTTGCGTAAAGTGATGATTCCGAACGATAGGTAGAATCTTCGCCCTCGATAAGCGTCATATAATTTTTAACTGTATCTGATGATGTATCAGCAGGATTTTCCGATATGTATTCCTGATAAGTTTCAAGTTCCTGTACCGGAGTAAACTCAAGCCTGCGCAGAACCATAGGCTCATTTTCAGCCTCAAGACCGATGGTATTCTCGCCTTTTTCCATATAGAACATATACGGTTCGGTTATGTAACCCATATCATCCCTGAAATAAGCTTCCTGCCAGTCGAACACTTCTATCTGGCTGGGTCTTATCTCATTGCCCTGATTGTCAACCGTCGGCTCGCCCGCATCAGTCCAAATTCTGGCAAATGAAATGTTTCTCGCGTCCTCAAAGGGAACTTCGTCGTTCAGATATACCACGCGTTCTGCCGCCACGCCTCTTGATTCGGGGAGCAGATACTGCATGGAAATATTATAGAAACCTGCCTCAGGCACGTTCACTTTCCAAGTGACCTTGGAATTTGTGTCTGTAAACAGAGCTTTCGCCTCTCCTTCATAATCGTTGTACACTTCCACGCCGCCTTCAGCTTCGTAGTCGTATAAATCAACCTCTACGCCCTGCGCAGGATGTGCTGCGCCCGCGTGGTCATTAAGATAACCTGTATAGGTACCTTCTCTCTGCATGCCTTCCACATCGGTGCTCAGGTCTGCGCCCGCATACTTCTCATGGAAGTCTTCAACACCTCGTAAAGACATCAGAAAAGCAATCAATGCTATCACCGCAATGACTGCTATCACAATAATAATCTTTTTTCCTGACTTTCCTAGGCTCTTCATACTCTCCTCCACAAACTCACATTATTAGGGAACAGGTAAAATCTCAGTATCGTAATGGATATAAATATCTATGAAGCCATTATACACTTATATAGTCTGATGCCGCTTCTCAATTATTGCTAACTTTTGTTTATGCGTTGCGTTTTTTGTGAATATTGTACACTCACATTGTTTTATACGTAATTTTTTCCAACAAAATTACCATCTAGCGCCCATGATACTTGAAATCAAGGAAAGCCGCCGTACCTCCCGCATTCAAAGTGGAATAATATACCAACCCGAAGCGGCATCCCGTAAAATGGTCAAGTCCGAAATGCAGCTTATGCTCCGGTCCCTCTTTTTCCCAATTCCCAACAGAGTCTTTCTGTTTCCAATAATAAAGAGACGCTATGTCTTTCATACCTGCAAAATCCGCTTCAAGCCTGAACCGCACACGCTTACTTTCCACAGGAATATATACCGGATTTTCATATGTCTGCTTTTCAATCACCGATATGCAGAGGATGCCGCCATGACGGGTCAGCGCGATCATACAGTAATCTCCCTGAAGAGCGCAAAGTCCCGCATAGTCGCCTTCTCTGATATTGCTGCCGTCAACCGTCACTTCAGCGGCACAGGCAGGATAAAGCATGCGCTGCGTAATTGTATTTACCGCCTGCGTAAGCTCGCTGCACACAGCTTTCGTCGTCACTCTCCATTCACCATGCTCCATATCATGACATATCAACGGCAGTTCAGGCTCATGGTTAAACTGCCAGCAGGGTTTTAATTCGCCTCTGAAATCATCGCTTTCCACAAGGGAACGGTACTTATAGTCAGGTCTTGTGCTTTTCAGGAAAAATTTTTCAGGAATGTGACCATCATCCCCGAATACCGGGAAGTCATCCTGCCATACCACCGGCACAAGAACCGGAATACGCCCTACCGCACCGCTGTCCTGAAACAGCATTGCGTACCATCTGCCGTCAGGTGTATCAACAATGCCGCCCTGAGCCACTCCCTGACCAAAATAGCCTCTGTCGTCGTCAAGGACATCGCCGCCTTTAAATTCACCCAAAATTGAGTCTGCGGCAAAACAGCACTGCGTCCTGCGCCATATATCGCGCCTTGAATGAATACAAAACAGGTAATATTTTCCGTTTATCTTATAAAAATGCGTTCCCTCACAGCCAAGGCGCGTATTGCCCGCATCGCTGACTGCAAGCCTGTGGACTCCGCCTTTAAGCGGAGCGCTCAGATCATCTTTTAGCTGTGTGATATAGATATCCGTATTGCCATAGGCAATGTACACGCTCCCGTCGTCGTCAAACAACAGAGAACAGTCATGATAAAAACCTTCAATATTTTTCCTGTCCCATGGTCCTTCAATATTTTCCGCCGTGTACAAATATGTCCTGTGCGTGTCATTTGCCGCAAAACACACATAAAACCTGCCGCTGCCGTCCGCGCTTTTCCTGTAGCGCAGGGATGCCGCCCACATACCTTTTCCGTATATATTTTCGCCGTTCTGCAGCCTTTGGGCGCAAGTGCCGTCCAAAGTGTCATATACATAAGCGGTATGCTCCCAATTTTTCAGGTCATATGAACGCAGTATCTCACACCCCGGCATAAAATGCATAGTGGTGCTTACCATATAATATGTATCGTCAACCCTGATCACATCAGGATCCGGATAATCAAGCCGCGTAACAGGATTTATGCACGGATATCCGCACTGTGAATTTATCATTTCCATATTCTGTAATTCCCGCTCAACGCCAAAAGCGCAAACATATAAAGGCAATTGTCATAGTAACGCCTGTCGCCTTTACGCATAGGTTTGCTCCAAAACCATTCTACCCAATGCGCGGCTGTCTGCCAGTTATCACTTCCGTCATTTTCAACACTCAGCGCTCCCTGTGCCGTAGCCGCAAGAAGTCCCAGCGGGTGAAGCACCGTCTGTTCCACGGGCGTACCGTCCACCTCATATACGCACTTTGCCGCCTCAAGATCAGTATCAAGGTATTTCATAAGCTTTAACGGCGCACCGCAGTGCTTTGTCTCATCACCGAACCATTCATAATCAAGCCCGATATTCGCCGCCGTTCTGTATGCGTCGCTGTAAAACCTGTTATGAACCTCATCCGTCCATGGGATTTTCTGTTTTAGCGGGCTGCCGTCAAATTCGCCATATTCCGGGTTCATTCCGGTGACGTTGTGGCATGCCGCCGCAAGATATTGACGGCTTGCCTCGGCAGCCTTTTTCCAAAACTCCCTGTCCTCTTCATCAGCCCACAATGCAAACAGTTCATAAAAATGCGGCAGATGATAAGACGGATCCGTAAATCCTATACCCGGCACGAACAGTATTTGTTTATTTTCCAAATTCCACATAGGAGTACCCTGTCTGCCGTTCTCACCTTTATGAAGACATGCCCTGAGTATCATGCGCGCCTCATTTGAATAGTTAAAGATACCCTCGCCGTCTCCCCATCTGTGCGAGGCAAAAAATAATGCCATCGCAAAAAATTCTTCGCCGTCGGGAGCAGGTCCGTCAGCATTTTTCTCACCGTTCAACTGACATGACCATGCAAAATATCCTTCGCCATAACCTTCTGTCATATACATATAGGTCTTTACCCATTTCCAAATGCGGTCAAACTCCTTTTTCATGTCGAGCTGTACGCACATCATCATGCCATATGACATACCTTCCGTGCGAACGTCATGATTTCCCGTATCCTCAAGATAACCCATATCATCTCCGGCTTCGTGGTATATCCGCTCTTCCTCGCTGCCATAAAAAAATGTATCAACCGCACTTTTCAGCTTTTTATTGATCTCTGCCTCGCTTTTGCCCGTCTCCGCAAAGATATTCCTGTATTTGTCCGTATAAAACGCTCTCATATCTGCCTCTTTCCTTAATCTCTAATCCTGATTGATCCGTTTAACATTTAACATAAAAACTCTCGGGCGCGCCCATATATGCATCTGTGCCGCGTCTTATCCCATCTTTATATATTATAATTTTTTCCAAAACGAAGCCCGCGCTCAATGCGTATACCTCAATCTCATTAATACCTTTTTTTAAGGTTACGCGCATATCGCTTTTATGTATTTCATCAAGCACACCTTTACACCACTCCGCATCCGAAGTCTCGCCTGCTCTGTAGCTTTCTGATACGGATGATACTGTCATCATATCTCCGCCGTTTATGCGCAATCCGAAATTCAGCCTGTCACCGCGTGATAACGGATTTGTCGGTGAAGAGAGTATTGACAGGGTGTATTCGCCCTCGTTTTCAAGATTTACGCGATAACCAAGTACAGGCGCATCAGATGCGTCAAAGCTGACTGTTATTGGGAACGGCTTCATTGCGCTGTCAGTTCTTCCATGGTGAGGAAGGTATTTCCAGCAGCCGTTCGACGACGCCTTGTTATACGCAAAATGTTCTGCATTTATCGAAACGCATGTGTCATCTTCAAAGAATGTCATATTCTGTGCATCATCTGTGTTGACTTTCTTTGCATGGATCTCTATTTCAACCGTTGCGTCGCCGTCCGTCAGGTATATACTGTGCACAGCCTCATTTGAGGGGCACTTTTCATAGTCTGCTATGATAGTCAGTATTTCCTGACTATCTATCTGTTTTTCGCTCCAATTATACGAAAGCCATTCACATGGTTTGCTTTCCACCTTACACAGCACTCCGCCTTTACCGTCCACAGCCGCCTCGATATCTACGCTGTCACACCCTGCGTAAAGGAAATCACGCACTACTATTTTATCGGGACTTCCGTAATTCTTTACCGCTACCCGCTCTTCGTCCGCGCGCGACACGATAAGACGTGCTTTGTCAAACGGTTCTACCATCATACGTATCGGATATCTGCTTCCGTCCTCGTTCCATTTTACAAAGCCCATATGCGGTGCAAGTTCCATTCCATGCCATTTTCCGTCCAAGAAATTTCCAAACTCCGCAGTCAGTTCCCTGTCGCGTTTTATGGCATGCCAAACCATATCACTGTAAGCGTTTGCGACTATTTTCCCCTGCTTTGCATAATGTTCGTTTTTACCTGCATATATGTGCATCAGAAGCAGATTCATACCTCTTGCAAGCGGATAATATACAGTACTGTCATAGGCATTTGCGCATTCTTTTGAAATATCGGAAAGTTTCTTTCTCATATTCTCCAAACGTTTGCAAAGTCCGTTGATAATTTTTATCATGCGATCCGCCTCGCAGTAGGATGAAGGACTGTAAACGCGGCTGTTCATCGCCTCGGGACGGCGCATATAAAGAAGCTGCACGCCCTCTGTCAATATGTCCGCCGTCTCGTCAACATCCGCATCGGATACCGAACTGCCCAGCTGACGCCTTACCCATTCTTTCGTGTAAGCACACGCCGCGTCTTTTGCCGTTATGCCCCACTTGTCATAGTCGTACGCAAGGTTCATGAAAAATGACAACGGAAATTCATTCCCCTTTAAATCACCGACATTTACTATCCATACCTTGCGTACGCCATATTCATATGCTGTGGTCATCTGCTCCCAGACCTTGGATAAAGGCGTCGAATTTATCCACTCATACGAGATCGGACCACCATGATAATCAAGATGATAATACATTCCGTACCCTGCCTTATGTGAACGCATCTTTTCGTCCGGCAGCATACGCATATTGCCAAAATTGTCATCGCACAGCATGAGTATAATATCCTCAAGCCCTTCCCAGTAGCGAAGTCCCTTTACTTTGTCCGAACCATGGAAAAATTCCTCTACTTCTTTATATACCGCCAAAAGCATAGGATTTTTTTTCTCTTCGGTATCGGCATACTTCTCTATCAGGCGGCGCTGCTGTGTGATAATATCCTTTAATACCTCAATGTGTTTCTCAAGCGAATCGGCACCCTGCATCACGCTGTCACGCTCTCCGCGCATACCTACCGTAATAATGCTGTCGTATTTTGCGCTCCGCTTAAGCCCGTCACGCCAGTAATTTAACAATCCTTCTTTATTTGTAACGTAATTCCATTCCGTACCGTAGCCGCTGTCTCCACCTTTTACAAGATCCCACTCTTCACTTGCCCGAAGACATGGCTCATGGTGCGAATTGCCAATAATGACACCGTACTCATCGGCAAGTATGGCGCTCTCTTCCCCCGGACCGTCAAGTGCAAATGATGAAGTCCACATTGCAGGCCAAAGATAATTTCCCTTTAATCTCAAGAGAAGTTCAAATACATGGTCATACATTTTCGCATTAAAACCGCCAAAATGTTCCATCGTCCAGTTTCCAAAACAGGGCCATTCATCGTTTATGAAAAATCCTCTGTACTGAACCGACGGTTCTTTTGAAACCACCTCGATCTTTTCATCAAATACGATTTCTTCTTTGCTCTCACAGACTGCATCGCCCCAATAAACCATGGGACTTACGCCGATTGCCTCTGATATATTGAAGATACCGTATATAGTCCCTCTTTTATCGCTTCCTGCCACGATCAGTGCATTTTCAACCCCGCCAAACGGTTTTTCCACAATAAAGATCCCATAAACCTCGTTTTTACCGCGCACATCGTCCAACGATATCTTTCCCGTTTTTTCAAGTTCATCAAGCAGTGCGCTTTTGCCGACAGTGGCATACAGTATTATGTTTTTATCGGAAATACTGTCCGATATATTCGGTCTTTTTCCCACAACGCGTTTTATATCGTCTGCGGATTTTTCAGCTATTTTTTTTACTCCCGTCCAAGCCTGCGGCTCAACGAGAATATCTGCCATTTCGTTTTTTCCTGCAAGAATAAATTCTTTCAAAACCGTAACCTCCGATCAATACTCAACCTCTTGTGCCTCGCCGTTTCTCGTGACACGCAGCACATCGACGCTTTTACCCGTAAGCTTTCTGCTCACATCATCGGGCTGCTGTCCGCCGATCGCTATTTCATATTCTCCCGGTCTTACGATACATTTTCCTTCATCAGTTACAAGCGCAAAATCACGCGCGCTCAATGTCAGCTCGACTCTCTTTGTCTCGCTCGGTTCAAGCGCTATGTTTACAAGTCCCTTAAGCTGATAACCCGGTTCAGTATCTTCAGGCTTTGTATAGCGCACATACGCCTGTACAGCCTCATGCACGGCATATGCGCCCTCATTTGTAACTTCGATGCTGACAGCAACGTCATCTTTTATGCCGCAGTTATATGTGCCCGCCGCAGCATTTTTAAAGTTTACATTTGAATACGAAAGACCATATCCAAACGGATAGAAAATATTATCCTTTGCGTATCTGTATGTGCGGTTTGCCATACTGTAATCACAGAAATCGGGAAGTTTATCCGTATCTTTATAGAATGTTACAGGCAGCTTTCCGCACGGAGAATAATCTCCAAAAAGCACTTCCGCTACGGCTTTTCCGCCGCGTGCCCCGGGATACCATACATCGATCACCGCATTTGTGTGCTCATGCGCCCATGACAGGTCGATCGCGCTGCCTGCCGCTAAAACTACGACTACAGGCTTTCCTACCGCCGTCACGGTTTCAAGAAGCTCCTGCTGCAGACCCGGAAGCTTAAGTCCAAGCTTATCTCCACTGGCGTATTCATTTCCCGCATCGCCTTCCTCACCTTCAAGCATAGCGTCAAGTCCCAGACACATGATCACGACATCCGCCTGTTCAGCCGCCGTCACAGCTTCCGCAAAACGGTCGCGTGCATCGGCAAGTCCCTCCGTTTTATCTTTATAAAGGTGGCACCCCTCGGAATATATGATGCGTACGTCATCTCCCACATAATCGGAAATGCCTTCAAGAATAGTTATGTATCTTGAAGATGTACCGACATAATTTCCGATAAGCGCATCCCTTGAATTTGCATTCGGTCCTATGACAGCAAGCGTCTTTATCCTGTTTTTGTCAAGCGGAAGCATATTGTCTTTATTGTGCAGAAGCACCATGCTTCGTCTTGCAGCCTCAAGAGCAATTTCTATATGTTCTTTACACTCGACTTTTTCATATGGTATATCGTCATAAGGGGAAGGATAATCCTTCATCATGCCAAGGCGTATCCGCACCTCCATAAGACGTTCAACCGCCTTTGTGATAGCTTCCTCAGTCACCAGTCCCTGCTCATAAGCCCTGTTCATATACATATACGCAACGCCGCAGTTTAAATCGCAGCCGTTATTGAGCGCCATAGCAGCGGACTCCTCAATGCTCGATGTCACATGATGGTTTTCATTAAAATCTTTTATCGCCCAGCAGTCTGAAACGACATGTCCTTCAAATCCCCATTCTCCGCGCAGGATATCCGTAAGAAGCGTCTTGCTGCCGCATGCGGGTTCGCCGTTTACACGGTTGTAAGCGCCCATGACAGCTTCAACGCCCGCTTCCTTTACACAGCGCTTAAACGCATATAAATATGTGTCATACATATCGTGCTTTGAAGCTTTCGCGTCAAATTCATGACGCTGCGCTTCGGGACCGCTGTGTACGGCAAAATGCTTAGCACATGCCGCTGACTTAAGATGATCCTTGTCATCTCCCTGAAGACCTTTTATGTATGCTACTCCAAGTTCGGATGTCAGAAACGGATCCTCGCCATAAGTCTCATGCCCTCTTCCCCATCGCGGGTCGCGGAAGATATTTACATTGGGCGCCCAATATGTCAGTCCCTTATAGATATCTCTGTCGCCATGTTTTTGGAACTGGTTAAACTTTGCACGTCCTTCCGTCGATACGACATCGCCTACCTTGTTTACAAGTTCGCTGTCAAAAGCCGCAGCCATACCTATAGCCTGTGGAAACACTGTCGCCACACCCGCGCGCGCTACGCCATGAAGCGCCTCATTCCACCAGTTATATGCAGGTATTCCAAGGCGTTCGATTGCCGGGGACTTGTAGACAAGCTGGCTCATCTTTTCCTCCAAAGTCATCTGCGCCGTCAATTCTTTTGCGTAATTTTTTGTCCATTCACTCATGTATCAGACCTCCGTTTATTTTACTTTTTACAATTAAGCAACATATCCAAATCCAAGTATTGTAAACTGCTTGTTTTTATCGCCGTCGGCAAGCTCTATCCTCACCAGATGATCGGCACTCTCTTTTTCCGAAAAGATGATAACGGGATTGCAGTGCACCCATCCGTTTATGTGCGGGTCGGCAGTACATTTGAGTTTTCCGTCAAGGTAAACATCCGCACGTCCGACGTTATTGTCGGCTGAATCCTTGAACACAAGCAGCAGCGCTTTACAATTTATCTTAAGTTCAAAAAACGCTTCAGCAGGATTATTTCCGTCATAAAACCAGTTGTAGGGAAATTCCTGCGTCTGTTTTATGTCCATATCCATCTCAACGCCCTGCAGCACCTTATCGCTCCCTGTGAAACCGCCGCATTTTATCTCTGCCTTTTCGTATGTGTCTTTTTTATCCAAAAGCCGCACATACTCAAATGTATTTCCAATCGCCGGCGCTTCTTCCAAGAGAAGCTTCGTGCGCTCCTGCGTTTCCTTTTCCCTCGTTTGAAGATTATCCTGCGCCTTTGCAAACAGGTAGTCGATGCAATCCGCCATGATCGTGTGCCCCGCGTTCGCAGGGTGGAAAGTATCATAGAAGAACTGGTTCTTGGAAAGCACTCTGCCTTCGCTGTTTTTAAGAGGAAACTGCGGCGATACCGCATCCAGTACGCTCACCATAGGCAGTTCGTACTTATATCCTACCGGTGAAAGCCTCTCCTGAAGGTTCCAGTCATTTGAAAATACGGCAAACAGCAGTATTACCGCCGGCTCATTTGGAAGCCGCAGCGCCTTGCGCACTAAACTTTCATAGCACACGCCTTTTGTCTCGTCGCCTTCATCGTTTACGGCAAATTCAATGACGATTATGTCAGGGAACTCCTCTTTCCCGCGCAGTATATCGCGTTCAAAACGTATCATACCAAGTTCCGACGGCGTGCCGCCCACGCCTGCCTTGACAAAATGCACGTTATCCGATACTCCGAACCTTTCGGCAAATCTTTTGTATGACTTGTAGGCGTAACATTCAGTATTTATCGGCGTCGCACCCGCTCCCTGTGTTATCGAACCGCCTATATAGGCAAGTGTAACGTCTTCTCCCGACATGGCTTTTTTTATCTTGCTCTCAAGCCTTGCCGTATTGCCCGCGCTCATAAGCGAACGCGATATCATATTGCGGTAGTCCGCGGAAGAATAGTCTATCGTTTTTTCCTCTTCCGGTGCTTCGGGTGCTTCAAAGCCGTCATTTAAATAAAAGCGCACATCGAGCTTTGCCATATGCTCAGGCTTTTCAAAAATGACCCTGATCTGTCCCGGTTCATTGTCGTCTTCTGTCCATTGATATCCGGAAAGGTCTATTTTTGTCTCCATTCCGTCGCCGCAAAGGACCGCCTCAATATTGCTGCCGCCGCCGTAAATGTCTGTTTTACCGTACATCTGAAAGACGAATTTTATCTTCTCCTTGGGATCGTCTGTCTCCGCAGATACCCCGATGCTGTGCACAAGCTTTCTGAAACCATCGACTGTGCGCAGAAGATTCAGTTCTTCTTCATTCTCAAGATTGCCGACAAGCTTCGCGCTGTTTATCATACGCCCGTCATTTTGATAGAGAAACTGAATGCCGCTGCCATCCTCCTGTGGTGAACCGAAAATACTCTTTCCCCTGATTATGTAAAAAAACGGTCTTTTTTTCTCAGGATCCTTTGGTGCCGCCAGATTACACATAACACTGCTCCTTTCATAAACGCTTTTAAGTCCTATTTTAATTATAATTTAAATATAATTTATCCATAGTAGTCATTTCATTTCAAATATTGCTATTTTATGGCGATTTATTGCGCAAGTTGCACAAAAAAAGAGGCGGAATACACCTCTTTTCCATTTCAGTAATTCAGTTTTGCTTTTTTATCTTAATACGGGACGGCATTTAAAGTTCATACCTGTCACATTGTAACATGGTTTTCTTGCAAAAGCAGCTCTCGCTTCGGGCGCTATGCCGTCCGCAGGCTCTTTTTCCACTGTCCTTTTAAGTTCTGACATCTCCCTTTCTATGTATTCGTTGATAACATGAGACGCGCCCCTTCCTTCAATATACTCCATAACACGCTCCCCTTCCGGTCTTGATATTTTTGCGCAAAATGTACTATTTTTTTACATTTATCTGCAAATTTTCTGTGCTTTTGTACTATAGTTATAGCATATAATGATATTATATTCAAGGGGATTTGTGTATATTTTTTATTTTCCATATATTTTTCAAACAATTGTAACATTTTCCCTTTTCAAATCAATATCTCCCTGTACAAGTACCATTGCCGAGACAGCGTCAACAGATACACTGCCCCTGACAGTACCGAGTGACGCCGTACCTGCCTTAACAGCATTTACGCATATATCCCAGACACCTGACGGAAGTGTCACATTTACCGCGGACCTGTTGGCGTTAAAGATCACCATTATCTTATCTGCCGTCTCGTTATTAGGTTTGTTTGATATGGTATATGCCACTACATTCGCCTCAAGCCCGTCGGCAAATACAATATCGTTCCGTATATCAGCCGCTGTAGTCATACGCAGCGCACCATGCGCTTTGCGGAACGCTATAAGCCCTTTGTAATATTCACAGATATCCCGTACATCCGCTTTATTGTCCCACTTTATGCTGTTTGTCGAATCGGGTGAATTATAGCTGTTCTCGTCAAATCCCGTGTCCGATATGTCAGATGGCTTGGAACGCAGCATCTCCTCGCCTGCCTGAAAAAACGCAACCCCCTGTGAAGTGAGTAAAACAGCGCTTCCCAGTTTGTTCATTCTGATTCTTGTTTCCTTGCTGTCATCCGCATTTGAAATTGCAAGTTTATCCCAAAATGTGAAATTGTCATGGCATGAAATGTAATTTATGCTCTGTGACGGCGACACAGCCCAGCCTGCCGCAGCCTGAGGATGGTAAACAGCCCCCACTACGCCGAACTTAATGCTCTCTTCCATATTGCGTCCGCCGTTTACAAACCCTTTATCCAACGCGTCAAAGACGTTGCCTTTTATTGCGTCCCTGATGTCATCGTTGAAAGCGCCGATACCTTTCATCTTTGCCATATTACTCTTTAACGCCTGTTTGGATTTGGGAATGGCTGCTTTTTCCGCAGTCCACCCTTCACCGTAGACCATTATCGTCGGGTCAACTTCGTCAAGCGCCGACCTTACGGCGTTCATGGTCTCAATATCATGCACAGCCATAAGATCAAAGCGAAATCCGTCAATATGATATTCTGTCGCCCAATAGACGACCGAGTCCACAATATATTTTCGCATCATAGCACGCTCGGATGCCGTTTCGTTGCCGCAGCCCGACGCGTTTGAATATTTGTCTTTGTTTTTCCGATAATAATAATCGGGAACTGTCTTCTGAAACCATGAGTTCTCAATGTCATATGTATGATTAAAAACCACATCCATATTTACGCGTATGCCGTTTGAATGCAGCGCCTGAACCATCCGTTTCATCTCATTGACACGTACCGCTCCATTATACGGATCCGTGCTGTATGAACCTTCCGGGATGTTATAATTTTTCGGGTCATATCCCCAGTTAAACTGCGCTGTGTCAGTTTTTGTCTCGTCTACAGTCGCATAGTCAAAGCTTGGCAGAAGCTGAACATGCGTGACCCCCAAATCCTTAATATGATCAATACCCGTTGAAAGCCCATCACTGTTTTTTGTACCTGTTTCGGTAAAGCCTAAAAATTTTCCGGCATAGACTATTCCCGACGAGGCATCCGATGACAGATCCCTGACATGGATTTCATAGATCACGGCATCCGTGGTATTTTTCAAAGCAGGTCTTACATCGTTTTCAAAGCCGTAAGGATCTGTTGCATCCAAGTCGATCACCATACCCCTGTCACCGTTTACGCCTGCGGCACGTGCATAAAGGTCAACGACCTCGTTCGTTCTCCCTCCTGTCGTAACCGAATATGTATAATAAACTCCATTCAAGTCGCCTTTTCTTTCGCAGTACCATGTTCCTTTTTCACCCGCTGCCATCGGCACGGTATTTATCGGTATGCCGCCGTCTCCGTTCTCATAAAGATTAAGCTTTACATCAGTTGCCGTAGGCGCCCACAGTTTGAATAATGTTTTATCCTTACTGTATACCGCTCCCAAATCATTACCTTCATACGCTTCAAACAAATCCTATACCTCCATTACCCGAAAAAGACCGCCGTACAGTCAATGCACGGCGGTCTTCAAATACTCTCTTATTGGATAGCAAGATCGTTCCAAGAATCGGAAGGAACAATTGCTATATAAGTCTTAC
Source organism: uncultured Lachnospiraceae bacterium (assembly GCA_947629525.1). Lineage (GTDB taxonomy): Bacteria > Bacillota > Clostridia > Lachnospirales > Lachnospiraceae > COE1. Next base: position 31,576 of record CANREB010000010.1, on the reverse strand, counting down.
CTGTATTCATTTCTACAGGCTCGCCCGTCTGCTTGTCCAAAAAGACTGTCGGTTCATTCTCGCCCGCCTTGATCCATGTTACCGGTATAGCTTTACCGTTAGTGATGTAATAACCGTCACGTCCTTCACTGACAATAACGTTATATATCAGATAACCGTTTTCATCAAGCTGTGAAAATGTACAGTTCTGAATAAGCAGGTTCTTGAAAGTAAGCGGCGCGTTATCATGCTGAGGGTCTGTATGTGCCTGTCCATACTCAGAATAATCATACGTACCTGTTGACTCGTTATAAGTAAGCGTTGACTCATTGTGAGGGAAGGGAAGTTTTACCGTAGTGCAGTCAACCGCACCTCTGTCAGCCGTAAGCTCTACTTCCGAAGAGGCAAATGAAAAATGCTCTCCCGGATAATATTCATTATACTCCGTACTATATTTTGAATTGCTGAACTTTGAGTCCAAATCACCTTCACATACGTACTCTGTATACTCTGTCGCCTTACCGTTTTTTATACGTGTAAATCCGCCGCTGAAATTAGCCGAATAAGGCTTTGCAAGCCAGTCATTGATATAGAAAGGACCGCCGTCATGTATAAGCACTGCATTCCACTCTGCGGCAAGCATAATGTTTGTAGGTCTTGTGCTTCTTACGCTTCCAAAACGCGTTATGCTGCCCCAGTCTTTGACAACCGCCATCAGACGGGTAATTCGTCCGTTCTTCGTACTGTTCATAAGTTCGTATACAACATCTGCCTCTGTCAGACCGTAATGCGGAAGCGCAAGCTTCTCATTATCGACCATTACTGCTATGGGACGCTGGTCTTTCAGGCTCTCGTCTATCCACTCATTAGTAAGTTCGCTCCTGTACATGCCTTCCGGCGCCTCTTCCTGTGTCTGCTGCTCAACAGCGGTCTCCTGTGTCTGTGGTTCTTCGGTATTGCCTGTATTTCCCGTATTTGCAATATCATCAAAGTTGATCTCTGTAGCAGGCTCCTGCTGTGCATCATCTTTTTTTGAACCGCAGCCGCCAAGTGAGGCTGTGGCAAGCGCTGCCGCGGCAGCAAAAACAATCATCTTATTTTTTAAATTTTTTCTTTTCATATCCTTCTCCCTTTTAATATGAAACACACAATATTATACGTTTTACCGTGCGGGCGGCTTTGAATCTTATACCCATGCACGTTACCTTTACAGTTTGCTCCGCCCAGGCACCCTTGCGGCACATACGAAATCCACCTTAGTGCTGCTGCATTCCTGCCCTGACACGGTTCAATGGCACATATTGCGCAAGACCCAAACTTCAACGCCACTTATAAAGGGCAGCTGCATAAGCGCAAACCCTCTGCCGTCCATCACCCCTACTATAGCGGATTGTAGGTACAAGGCACCGCTGACTCCCCGGCTGCACGGCTATAATATTATAACCTTTTTCACAGGTATAAGTCAATGAAAATAATAAATTAATTGTTTTTTTAGAGTTTTTCCGCCTTTTTCACTTTTATGCGGTATATGAGGTATAATGCCATAAGCGCTGCGGAAACAACCATAATTACCCACACGGCGGTGTATATCCGCGTCTTTTCATGGTATGTGCCGACCATAAAGTCTTTCGGTACTTCCTCATTGTCGGGAAGCACTATGACTTCATTGCCCGCATAGTCTTTTGCGTAAAACAGCAGCGACTGTTTTTCTTCATCCGCGGGTATCGTCAGTGTTATTCCTTCTTCGTCATCGCCGGCAAGCTTCATATAATTCCATGACGCGCTGCGCACTCCGTTTTTATTTTCAAGATAAAATTCCGCATCTTTAAGTTTGAAGTTATCGGTAACGTATACATTTACCGATATATTTTCCACATCGTAAAGTCCGTCCGATTCCACTCCGTCGATATATACAGACGGCGCTGTGTCATCAACGATAAACTCAAGCTGCGCCTGTTTGTCGTCAAAAGTATTGTTTACCCTGTTTCCCGCTTTGTCCACAGAACCGAAAGTAATCTTATAACTTCCTTCCTCCTGAAAGTTTTCTTTAAACAACGTATATTCATATGTATATCCAAGCTCCCGGCTGCCCTGCTTATCCACTGTATAATACAGCCTGTTCTTTTTAAAGCGCGCCGGCTTTACCGATGTTTGGGTGCCGTCTATCATTTCACCGTTTCTGTTCATATAAATGCTGAACTTTTCTATTTCGTCAATATTAGTTTCAATTATCTTTATATCGCGGATATTACTGTATTTGTTATACATCTGCTCTGTGACAGGGCTTGCGCTGCTTATATCATATGACGAACCGTTGCGGTTCAGCGAAAACCTGTAATCCAGCGTGTCTGTGTTCCCTGCCAGATCCGATGCCGACACATTCAGATGATATACGGAATCTTCCTGTTTGGAAGCGTTTAAAATATGATAACTGAAACCGTTTTCTATCTGCGAGATGCTATTCTCAAGTTCTATAGTCTTTCCGCTGCCGTCTGTCATTGTTATAGAGAAAGTTTCCGCATCATAATTTTCGTCCGTAATGTTTATTATCGGGGATATCTCACCTGAGTTCGCCGAATTATTCTTAATGCCGTTTATCGCTATATGCGGCAGTTTTGTGTCGATGATAAAGTGACCCTGTTTGGGCGCTTCGATACTGTTTCCCGCCATATCGGTATAATCAATAAAATAAGCATATTCTCCGTCATTGTCAAAAAACACCCTTGTCCTGTGTATATCACCCATATGGCGCCATTCCTCCGCGGCTGTATCAAAATCGGATAAAAACACAAAATCCTCCTCGTTAAAATTATGTTCGACGACCATGATATCCGCTTGGATATGCGAGTTGTAATAATCACCGTTTTTGGGGGACGCATCGTATAAAACTACTACCTGAGGCAGCGTCGTGTCTATCGTAAACGCACTGATATCATCGCATATACTCTCGTTTCCCGCAAGATCGCTGCACTTTATTTTGACAGTGTAATCCCCATCTTCACTAAACCTGATAACTGTTGTGTGTATATCTTCGTCTGACTGCCAGCTTTCAGGCGTTGGCGTAAGTTCTGTTATGATATTTCCGTTTTTTGTTATCTCAAATTCAACTCTATGCGGTGAAAAATTCTTTTCCGTTATCGTCACCATTGCAGTCCGCGAAGCATTGTAGTAACTTCCGCCTTTAGCGCTGTTGTTGTCAAATTCCGTTTTTATGAAAGGCGCCGTAACGTCTATCTTGAATTTTTCTTTTACGCTTGCCGTATTCCCCGAGTTGTCAACCGCCGTCAGCTCCACGAAAGTATCGTTGCCTTCATAATCCGATGCTTTTATGTTCATCGTTTTATCAAAGGCTCCCGCAGCGTTCAGCGCATCGTCGTCAACTCCTGCCGCGTTAAAAGTAAAGATATTATCATCGTATGAATTATCCATACAATCACTGATAAAATAGTGTATGTTTTGAAAAGCGGAATTATTGCTTTGCTGTGGATCATCCTTTGCGGAAAGCTTTATTTCAAAATCACTGTTAAAAAATCCGTTCTCGTTTGCTCCCACTGCGCCAATCTCAAGCCATGGTATTTCATTATCCACTACAAATCCGTCTGTGCGCGCCTTCGTACAGTTACCTGCCATATCATATATTTCAGCGTTTATATAACACCGTTGGCATGCATTTACGCTGATAATGTTCTCGCCTGTCAGGCTGTGTCCTTCGCCATCTGCCCGCATTATTCTCAGAACCGTTTTGCTATTATCTATACCGCTCAATGCGTCGTCGCCGCTTACCTGCGCAGTTACCGCTTCATTGAAATATTTTTTATATGTGACACTTTTGTCATTTATGTCTATGGTCATATCAGAGCCGTCAACCGAAATATTCACGTTTTCAGGCGCGGTATAATCTGCCTTTATCAGGTATTTCCGGGTCGCGCTGTAATTTCCTGCCTCATCATTTCCCCACACATACAGGATATAACATCCGTCTTCGTCGGCATATATATTTTCCATCGCCTTTATACCGTCCTGTCCTTTCATACTTTCAATACTCTGACGGTTTATTTCAAAAGTTTTATCGGCGCTGTAGAGCGGTTCTTCCTCTTCCTGCGCATCCCTGTACACCCGTGCATGGACGTTAAGCGTATATCCCTCATCCTTGTCTGACAACACGATGTTTTCAGGCATGTCAACCCATATATTCGGGATCTGCGTTTCCATGTTATACCATCCGTTTTCACCCGTGTCTCTGTCCGTATATGTCTTTCCTATCACGATATTTCTCTGCTGCAGGTTTATATCGGTTTTGCTTTCGCCTTGAAGCTGCGCGTATGACAGCGCTCTGAAATAATATGTTCCTTTTTTTATCACAAGCTCCTGCGCATTTTTATTATTATTTTCCCATGTCGTATCTTCATCTGCTCTTTTCATGGTAAGTTCCATTGTTTTTGCATCCTTGTCAAAGCTGTCCGTTTCATCCAAATCCGCCCCGATTTTAATGTTATAACGATCGCCGTCAAGTTCCACTGCCTCCCATATAAGGTCATCGGCATCGGCTCCTGTCTGCAGAAACGCCATCTCGAATTTTTTTATTCCCGACAATGCCTCTGCCTTTATGTTTATCTCAATCTGTTGGTTCGTTATCCCGCCTTCATATTTTATTTTGTTTCTCCCCTTAACGGCGGATATCTCAAAAACCGGTTCTTTCGTATCTATAATGTTTCTTGCTGCTTCAAACACCCGATATTCGGCTGTATTTTCTGACGCATCTGTCACTTCTATATATGTTTCATTACTGTATATTCCGTCAGGAAGTTTTACTATGTACTGTACAGCGTTGTCCTCGTCTAAAATGTTCATCTCTTCTTCTGCCTTAGCACCGGAAGGTAATCCTTTTATATTAAATTTCAGGTCTTTTAAATCACAGTTATCAGACACCTTAAAGCTAAATTCCGCATTATTGTATATAACAGCCTCGTTATTACATGCTATGGGGCTTGCCAAATTCTGCACTGTGAGCGAGGGTGCTTTCAAATCTTCTTTCTCTTCTTCCACTGGTTCTTCCTGTTTTGTTTCTTTCTGTTCGGTTTCTTCCTGTTGAGGTTCTTCCTGTTGAGGTTCCTCTTGTTTGCTCTCTCCCTGTTGCGGCTCTTCCTGTTTTGTTTCCTCCTGTAAAGTTTCCTCCTGTTTGCTCTCTTCCTGTTGAGGTTCTTCCTGTTTTGTTTCCTCCTGCACAGCTTCATTATCCGCGCTTTCCTCCGACTGTACGGTTTCTTTATCAGCAATGTCTTCTGCCGCCGATACCTGTCGGTATGGAATTGATATAATCACAGTAAGTACCATTAAAATCAATATGCAGCTCAATCTTTTCTTCATCTAATACTCCTTCTTTATGCCGTATGCTGTTGCATTTGTCATCTCTTTTGCCATTTCAAGCAGTTTTTGCGTCTTTTCCCGTTCCTTATATATTACACTCTCTTCCTGAAGCTCCATTTCATTTATGTCCGTTCTAATATCTTCGTATAGCCTGTTCACCTCCTTCTTAGTCACTCCCTGTTCAAATAAAACACCTGCATACTCCATAGTCCTTCCTATGATCTCGTTGTACAGTCTCAGTGTTATCATATCCTTATCGGGGTCAGTGTCATTCATTTTTTTCAGTTCAAGCAGATCAGACCAATAATTCAGGTATATCCTTTTGTCTTTTGCCCCTTTCTGCCTTAATACGATATCTTTGTAAAATCCCCCCATTTCCGCATATAACCTGCTTCGTTTCCATTCTATGTATTTTGTTTCGTTGTCTTCATAATAATCCGATGCCGTCTTGAACCATTTTACTGAGTTAAGCTGCCTGCTTTCTTCATGTTCATAATAGAACCAGTACAAATTACCGATCTCGTAGCAAAAATCCGCATATTTTTCAGGATCGCCTTCTTCAAATTTATCCAAAAATCTATTGACACTAATGTCAGTTTTTATCAGTATTTTTTCCTCTTCGTCGCTGAATATTCCGTCATTTTCAAAGCTTTCAACAAGCTTTTGATATGCTTCATACCTTACAGGATCGGTGTTTACAGCCTTTAAGTAATACTCTGTTTTAATGTCAAAATCAGTCGATCTGTCAGCCACTTCAACAAGATATTCATACTCGTTTCTTTGTTTGCTGTATGCTTTAAATCCTGTGGCGAGTGACAATACCGCAGCCATCATGGCAAACAGCGCGTTTATCGCAAATTTATTCAGCTTTTTCCTATATCCCGTTATTGCCTTATGCTCTAAATCTTTATAGTGCTCCAAAGCATATATCAGTTCCCTTGCAGATTGAAAACGTTTTTGCGGATCAGGCTGAGTGCACTTGCAGATGATATGTTCCAGTCCGTCAGACAGAGCCGTATCCCACTTTGTGATAGGATATATTTCATAAGGCGGCTCGGACGGGTCATGTCCTGTCACCAAGTGATACATAACTGCTCCCAGATTATAAATATCCGTGCGTGCATCAGTCTGTCCAAGCCCTCCGAACTGTTCGGGCGCAGCATATCCCTTTGTCCCAAGATATGTTGTATCAGCTTCATTTTTATCCTTATATTCCCGCGCTGTGCCAAAATCAATTATTACCAGACTTCCGTCGGGACGCAGCATGATATTTGATGGTTTCAGATCCCGATAAATGATCGGCGGCGTCATATCGTGCAGGTACTTAAGCGTTTCACACAACTGCAGCGCCCAGTCGGTGACAAGGGTCTGTGGCTGTGGTCCCTGCTCTTTAAGCACTGTCTTAAGGGTTATGCCTTCTATATAATCCATAACTATAAGAAAATTGTCGCTGTCGTCAATTACATCTATTATGCTTGGAAGTCCCTTGTGCGATAGTTTTTTCAGTATTTCTTTCTCCGATATGAGACTTTGGTATACTACTTCAAATCCGGCATCCGCATCTTTGCGCACTTCTTTTATCGCCCATGGTTTGTTTGCTTTTTCGTTTATCGCAAGATATACCGTACTCATACCGCCGCGTCCTATAATGTTCAGTATCTTATATTTGCCGTCAATAACTGTTCCGATCCGCAGCATCTATTTGTTTTACCTCTCATATGAATAATTGTGCAAATAAAATGGAAAAATTTTCCGAACGGATAATTTGCCAAAAGACACATTCCAAATGTTACCATGTGTCTTTTCAATTGTCAAACAATTAAGAAAAAAAATCTGCGAAATGTAAAAAATAGTTTCAATTTTGTCAAATAGTGCATTAATGATGCCCTCGGGATATCTCTCGAGGGCACTCTGAATTCTATGTAAAAAAATATTTTCTCTTTTTCCTTCTTCTTCCCAATATCTCATAGTACATAACAAGTGTCACAAGTTCGCGTATCCATGGCTCTTTTTCATTCCAAGGCATGCGCTCACATGAGGCAGCATCGTTTTGGGGATCAGAATTATCTTCCTTCTCCTCATTTGTCTTAATAATAGTTATAATACTCGACACCATCCGCTGCAGAGTAAATTTATCGGGATACTGATCATATATAAAGCTGCCGTCATAATCCATTTTGTCAACAACACTGCTAATGGCACTTTGATATTTTTTTGCGTAAGACGGGTACATCTGCCGCAGGTAATCCAAATCCTCAACTATCCTGTCTTCAAGCACCTCCGGCGATCTGTTCCACTGTTCGTAACCCTGATATCCCGAATAAAAAGGAAACGCCCTATAATAATCCATTTTTTGAGTTCCTCTCTTTTTATGATTATAATATGCGTTTCCTTTTATATCCGTGAATATCTGTTTATTTCATTTTTGCAGCATTGATACGTGCGATTGAGCGCATCAGAGCAGCTTCTGCTCTTGCCACATCTATACTTCCGCCGCCATGCAGCCTGTTCTCTGCTCTCTCTTTTGCAGCCAAAGCACGCTTCTCATCTATCTCATCGGGCCATTCTATTATCTCCGCAAGAATTGTTACCTCCTGCGGCAATATCTGCACAAATCCCGCATGAAGCGCTGCGTTTTTAATTGTTTCACCCTGAGTTATAGTCAAAATGCCCGGTTTAACGATAACCGTCAATGGTGCATGACCCTGATAGATACCGATTTCACCCTCGGTCGTATTGAACTCAACCATATCTACATCATCACTGTAAAATTCACGGTCGGGCGTCACAATCGTAAGTTTAAATCTCTCTGCCATTTTAATAACCATGCCCTTTCATAACAGACGATTATTTTGCTCTGTTTACCACATCGTCAATAGTACCTGCATTTAAGAAATAACCCTCGGGGATATTGTCATGCTTACCTTCAAGTATCTCCTTAAATCCTCTGATCGTCTCAGATATGGGAACATACTTACCATCTGTACCTGTAAACTGCTCAGCTACATGGAAAGGCTGCGACAAAAATCTCTGAATTTTTCTTGCACGGTTTACGACAAGTTTGTCATCTTCTGAAAGCTCATCCATACCAAGAATAGCAATAATATCCTGCAGTTCTTTATACTTCTGAAGAACCTGCTGCACTCCACGCGCCACTTCATAATGCTCCTGTCCTACGACTCTCGGGTCAAGTATTCTCGATGTAGACTCAAGAGGATCTACAGCGGGATAAATACCAAGCTCAACGATAGAACGCGAAAGTACGGTGGTTGCATCCAAATGGGCAAACGTTGTAGCAGGAGCCGGGTCTGTCAGGTCATCGGCAGGCACATATACTGCCTGTACCGATGTGATAGAACCATTCTTAGTAGAAGTGATACGTTCCTGAAGCGCACCCATCTCAGTCTGCAGCGTCGGCTGATAACCAACAGCTGAAGGCATACGTCCAAGAAGTGCCGAAACTTCTGAACCTGCCTGTGTAAATCTGAAAATGTTGTCTATGAAAAGAAGTACGTCTTTTCCGCCTTTATCACGGAAATACTCAGCCATCGTAAGTCCTGCAAGTCCTACTCTCATTCTTGCTCCGGGCGGCTCGTTCATCTGACCGAATACCATTGTCGTCTTGTTGATAACACCTGATTCCGTCATCTCATGATAGAGGTCATTACCCTCTCTGGTACGCTCGCCAACACCCGTAAATACTGAATATCCGCCATGCTCTGTAGCAATGTTTCTAATAAGTTCCTGAATAAGTACTGTCTTGCCAACACCTGCACCGCCGAAAAGTCCGATCTTACCACCTTTTTGGTATGGGCAAAGCAAATCTACGACCTTGATACCTGTCTCAAGAAGCTCTGTCTCTGTTGACTGCTCCTTAAACTCAGGTGCAGGTCTGTGAATAGGCTCATAGCCCTGCGCCTCAGGCGCAGGCTTATTGTCTATAGGCTCGCCAAGTACGTTGAACATACGTCCAAGCGTGCTCTCGCCTACGGGAACAGTGATGGGAGCGCCTGTAGCAACCGCTTCCATACCCCTGACAAGTCCGTCCGTAGGACCCATGGCGATACATCTTACCGTATCATCACCCAAATGCTGCGCAACCTCTACCGTAAGCTCAGAGTTATCAGCTCTTTTGATCTTAATAGCTTCATTAATCTCAGGGAGCTCACCCTCTTTAAACTTAACATCGAGTACCGCACCGACAATCTGAGTAACTTTACCAATCACTGTCTTATCTGCCATCTCTTTGTTTCCTCTCTTTAAAATACTTTTTACAGCAGGCATGCTATGATATAGCTTCCGCGCCCGCAATAATTTCTGTTAATTCCTGAGTAATAGAGCTTTGACGCGCTCTGTTGTAGAGTAATGACAGTTTATCGATCATTTCCTCTGCATTGCTTGTAGCTGAATCCATCGCCTGCATACGTGCGCCGTTCTCACTTGCAACAGACTCTATCATTGCCCCGTATATCAGACTTGTGATATACTTCGGTATGATAAGTTCAACTGCTTCTTCCGTTTCAGGCTCAAAATCAAGTACAGCTTTGTCTTCCGACGCGCGCTCATCCTCTAATTTAATAGGAAGCAGCTTTAACAAAGTAGGTATATGAGTCACAGTATTCTTAAAGCCTGTGTAGGCTATGTATATTTCTCCGACTTTGCCCTCTGCAAAATCATCCAAAACCCGCTTACTGATCTTCATAGCATCCGCATAGATGGGCTCTTCAATGGTATCGGAATAATCCTCACCCATCTCATATCCCGCTCTGGCGAGTGCATCCCGTCCTTTGCTTCCTATAGGATAGATTATCAAGTCCTCTTTTTTCCAATCCTCATTGTTGCGCACGAGCTTCACAATGTTGGAATTATAACCTCCCGCAAGACCTCTGTTGGCAGTAACGACTATTACAGCCTTCTTCGGCGATTCGCTTGCTTTAAGATAAGGATGATTAATCTCTCCTGCTTTGGAAAGCATAGAAACCACCGTGTCATACATACATTTAAAGTATGTCTTAGACCTCTCTGCACGTCCTTTAGCTCTCTGCAGCTTAACGGTGGAAACAAGCTTCATGGCCTTTGTAATCTGCTGCGTACTCTGCACAGAGCCTCTACGCCTTTTTATATCTCTCATTGAGGCCATATGAAAACTCCTTTCTTAATCAAAGAACCACCCGTTATTTAAAGCGTCCTTTAAATTCTTTGATAGCTGCGATAAGCTCTTTTTCAGTTTCATCAGAGATAACCTGTGTTTCCTTTATCGCGCGCGGTACCTGAGGATACTTTGTATCAATGAAATCAAATAATTCCGTTTCAAATCTTACAATCTTATCTACAGGTATATCCAACAGATATTTATTCGTAGCTACATATAAGATGATGACCTGATATTCTACCGGCATCGGCTTATACTGCGGCTGCTTAAGTATCTCTTTAATCCTTACGCCCTGTTCAAGCTTTTCCTTTGTATCGGGATCAAGTTCCGAACCAAACTGTGCGAAGCTTGCAAGCTCTCTATACTGCGCCAGTTCGACACGGATAGGTGCGGCAATCTTCTTCATAGCCTTTATCTGAGCAGAACCGCCAACTCGGGAAACTGACAAACCTGCATTAACGGCAGGTCTGAAGCCTGAATTAAACATCTCTGTCTCAAGATAGATCTGTCCGTCCGTAATTGAAATAACATTCGTCGGAATATACGCTGAAACATCGCCTGCCTGTGTCTCGATGATAGGAAGCGCTGTCAATGAGCCTCCGCCGTATTCATCACTCATACGCGCCGCTCTCTCGAGAAGCCTTGAGTGAAGATAGAATACGTCACCGGGATAAGCTTCACGGCCGGGCGGACGTCTCAGAAGCAATGAGAGTGTACGGTATGCCGTAGCATGCTTACTCAGATCATCATAAATGATGAGTACGTCCTCTCCGTTCTCCATCCACTCCTCACCGATAGCACATCCCGCATACGGTGCTATATACTGCAGCGGGGCAAGCTCACTTGCCGTTGAAGCCACTACAGTGGTATACGCCATAGCGCCTGATTCCTCAAGCGTCTTAACTATACTTGCAACTGTAGAAGCCTTCTGTCCGATCGCTACATATATACATTTAACGTTCTGTCCTTTTTGATTGATAATGGTGTCAATGGCAATGGCTGTCTTACCTGTCTGCCTGTCGCCGATAATAAGTTCACGCTGCCCTCTTCCGATAGGAACCATCGCGTCAATAGCCTTAATACCGGTCTGCAACGGCGTATCTACGGATTTACGCGTGATAACGCCTGATGCAACTCTCTCTATCTGACGGTACTTTGTCGTTGCTATAGGTCCTTTTCCGTCAATAGGCTGTCCAAGAGAGTTTACTACACGTCCAAGCATTGTATCGCCCACGGGAACTTCAACAACACGACCTGTAGTTTTTACGGTATCGCCCTCGTTAATATTCTTTGAATTGCCAAGCAGAACAGCACCTACATTGTCTTCCTCAAGGTTCATGACCATTCCGTAAACCTCTCCGGGGAATTCAAGCAGTTCGCCCTGCATTGCCTTTTCAAGTCCATGTACACGTGCAATACCATCTGCCACCTGAATAACGGTACCAACCTCTGATACCTCTAAATCAGCGGCATATCTTTTAATTTGGTCCTTAATCACAGAACTTATTTCTTCTGGTCTTAAATTCATATTGATATGCACCTTTCTTGTTACTATTCGTTCTTTATTTGTTGTTACAACTGAATCGCTAACAATTCGCGCTCCAGCTTGCCTAGCTTTGTGCGTATGCTGCTGTCAACCACTTTATCGCCCATCTGGATAACCATACCTCCGATCAGGCTTTTGTCTACCTCATAACTGCATTCTATCGTTTCATACCTGGTGGTAGCAAGCAGACGCTTTTCGATATCATCCTTTTCCTTATCCTCAAGCTCTATCGCTGTTGTAACACAGGCAGTACCGATATTGTTATATTCCTTAATGTCTGCAATGACTTCAAGAAGTATATTCTCTATCTCGCCGTATCTGTCCTTTTCAATGATCGTCACGAGAAATCCTATCAGTTCTTTGCTTAATCTGCCTTCAAATATGTTTTTTACTACCTGAAGCTTATCTTCTTTGGGAATTTTCGGATGAGCCATAAACTTACCGAAATCATCATTTCCGCGAATCGTTTCAAGCAGCGCCGTGACTTCTTCCAAAATCCGGGAAGCCGCGTTTTCTTCAACAGCAAGTTCAAACAACGCCTGAGCATATGTTTTGGAAATTAGCTTAGCCATGTGCTATCACCTATTTCTTTCAAAGTTTGCTCAATGAGTTCATGCTGAGCGTTAGTGTCAATGTTAGCCTGAACAATTTTGGCAGCCATCACGGAAGCGACCGCGATCATCTCGCGTTTAACCTCATCGGTTATCTTCTGCTTCTCAAGTTCTGCCTCAGTATGCGCTCTCTCTATGATCTTGGCAGCATCCTGCTTTGCCTGTTCAACAATTTTCGCTTCGTTTTCCATACCGCGCTTACGTGCATCGGCAAGGATCGCTTCTGCCTCTTTGTCTACCTGCTTAAGCTTATCTTCATAGAGGGCTCGTGTCTCGGCAGCCGTCTTTTGGTCAGTCGCCGCCTGCTCCAGTTCGTTCTTTATCTTTTCCTGTCTGTCGCTGAGCATCTTTCTTACAGGATTAAATAAGAAATGCGACGCAAACAGGAACAGGAAGAACATAGCAATGATCATGAGCACGGCATCCGACAGAAGCTGCAGATCAAGGTCAAACAATCTGCTCAAACCCTCTGATGTTTCCGTAGCAAGTATCATACCTTTAGCCTCCTTTCTTAACTATTATTTGTTTTAATTAGGGTACTAAAGGTTTTACGAATAATAACAGCATTGCAACAAGCAAGCCGTAAAGACCTGTTGTCTCGGCAACCGCCTGACCAAGTAACATCGTAGAAGTTACATTAGACTGTGCACCCGGGTTTCTTCCGACTGCCGCTGCCGCATGTCCTGCCGCGATACCCTGACCTACACCGGGTCCGATACCTGCAATAACCGCAAGACCTGCACCGATTGCTGAACAACCTAAGATAAAGTTTGAATTAAATTCCATAATTTTTTTCCTCCTAGTTTTGATATAGAATTGATAATTATTTAGTTTTCCTGTTAATCAGATGGATACGCATTCGTTATATACGTCATGGTAAGCATACAGAATACATAGGTTTGGATTGCACCTGAGAACAAGTCAAAGTACACGTGCAATGCCGCCGGCCATGCTGTAGCTATAACACCAAGCAAGCCGTAAATAAGCGCCATCATGATCGTACCCGACAGAACGTTTGCGAACAAACGCAGCGACAATGATATCGGCACGGCGATCTCACTGATCACGTTGATCGGGAACCATATCGGCAGCCATGGCGGTAACGGCGAACACATATCCACCCAGATATTCTTGAGTGAATTATTTTTGAACTGTGTCACATGAATGAGCGTAAAGGTAATGATACCTAACGCAAATGTCGTTCCGTAATCCGCTGTCGGCGGGCGCAAGCCGAACAATCCCGATATGTTGCTCAACAAAATAAAGATAAACAGTATGCCTATATAATTGGCAAACGGCGTAGCTCTTTTGCCCATAACGCCTATTATCATCTTGTCAAGCATCTCTACCACGAGCTCAACCACATTTTGGAAAGCCCCGGGGACCTCTGTAGCATGCTTGACCGCCCTGTTGGCACACAGGCAGAATATCATAATTATGAGCATAACTATGAACAAGCATACATGGGTCGTTGTTATCCAGACCTTCTGGCCAAAAAGCTCATACTGGAACACTCCATGTATCATAAAGTCAATGTCGTCTGCTCCGGATAACAAAAGTCCTGCTCCCATAAACTTCACCTCCTTATTCAGTTATAGTATTAATTTTCTTTTTTCCCCCTGCCAAGCAGCTTTCTCATCATCGGCTGCAGGTAAGCAGATATCTTTAGTCCCATAATGCCTGCAAACGCGGCAATCGGATTGCCGATCCTTGTAAGCATAAGTACGCTTAATATAATAATTACGATAAAGTATCTTATTATATTTTGTTTTGTTGCGAATACCTGCGCCCCTTTTACATCTCTTTCGACTGCCGAATTTAAGGTCACCGCCATATGGATTGCCATAAATGATGCCGTAATGATGCCTACCCATAAGCCTATACTGTATCCCGGCTTATCACTGACAATAAATATACCTGCTGCCTGAAGCAGTACACCATAAGCCGCGATACCCCCGAGCAGTCCCGGCAGAGCGGTATTGATCGCTTTGAGTTTAGAAATAATCCTGCCCATATCAGTCTTTGTCCTCATCTCTATCTTCATAAATACTTTTCGCCATTATGAAAATATTCCTGAAACCCGCTAACGCACCGACAAAAAAAAGCAAAACAAACCAAAACGAAGTGTTGAATTTTTTGTCAATGAACCACCCTGCGAAGGCACATAAAAAAATTGGCACAAGCATATTTATGCTGAACTGGGTAATAACTGCCATCGCCTGATAAACCTTTCTGTCATATTTCTTCTTTTTACCCATCCGCGCCTCCGTATGCCATATGTTCAATCTTTATAATACCCGAATATAATTATACAAAAATTTGGCAATTTTGTCCAGTTATTGTGTAATATTTCTGCAATTTTTTGTTAAAAAAACCGCTGTCCCTATAAGACAGCGATTTTTCATATTTGTCACGCCTCTATACTGTCGGCATATGAAAACTTATTTTCAGCAGCGGCAAAAAGCTCCACTTTAGCAAGTTCAAAGCAGTCAAGCATCTCAGGAGAGAAGATACCGCACTCCCCGTCTCTTATCATACGTGCCGCTTCGTTCACGTCATACGGACTTTTATATACTCTTTCGCTCACAAGCGCGTCATATACATCCACTATCGACACTACCTGCGCCCATATAGGTATCTCATCGCCTTTTAATCCATCAGGATAACCTCTTCCATCATATCTCTCATGATGATATCTGCATATGTCATAACAGTAATGGTAAAATTCATTGTCATCCTGCTTAAATTTCTCAAGGAGCTCACAGCCGTAGACTGTATGTTTTTTCATCTCTTCAAACTCCTCGTCAGTAAGTCTTGCAGGTTTAAGCAGTATGCTGTCGGGAATAGCAATCTTGCCAAGATCGTGCAGAGCCGAAGCATTGACTATGAGCGCCGCTGACTCTTTTGTTATATTGTATTTAGGATAAAACTCGCGCAAATACTTCAAAAACAGTTTTGTAAAATATTTTACCCTGTGAATATGCTCACCTGACTCAAGACTTCTAAACTCTACAACAGAACTTAGGGCATTTACAAGGAAATCATTACTCTGCTCAAGTTTTCTGCGGCTGTCCCTAAGTTCCCTCGTTCTCTCGTCAAGTTCCTGCTCAATGTCTATCCTGTGCTCAAACAGTTCCATAATGTTCTTTGCACGGCGCATTACTACATTAGGTGCAAACGGCTTGTATATGATATCCGACGCACCGTATTCATATGCCTTTTCATCGCTCTCGTCAGTAGACTCGCCGGTGATCATTATAACAGGTATATATTTAATATAATTGTTCAAATTCATAAAATGCAGCACATCAAGACCTGACTTAACAGGCATAAGCAGATCGAGGAAAATAAGGCATAGTTCCTCGCCGCGCTCGCTTATAAGGTCTATTGCCTGCTGACCGTCTTCCGCTTCGAGGACATTATACTGCTCTTCAAATATAAATTTAATCATCTCACGGTTAAGTTCCGCATCATCAACAATCAATATTGTATTTTTTGCCATGTTTTTCTCTCCTCTTTACTCTAAAAGCATTTTAACACCTTTTATAGTCTTCTCATAATCTTCCGTAACCTGACCCAGCAGCGAATTAGCCTTGTCCATATCTTTTTCACGCAGCGCCTCTGTGATCTCATAGCTTGATCTGAAAAGCGTGGTAAACGACATATTCTGGCAGACACCCTTCAAAGTGTGCGCGGCGCGGAATGCCTCCTCCTGATTTTGTTCTTTTAATTTTTCGACCAGCGTGTTGTAACATTCCTCTTTCAAAAACATTCCCGCAAATTTTTTTACGCGCTCTTCCGAACGCAGCCTTGACATTATTTCGTCGTAATCTCCGCCTATAGCATCGTAGCACTCCTGCACTGTCATATGTACAAACCTCCTACCTGATAATATGGTTCTTATAATATCCATTATGTAGATTATAACCTAAGTTTTCACATAATTCAACGTATTTTAATTTTTTGTTTATGAAGTTATTGAAGCGCATCGCAATAAGTTGTACAATAATACAAATAACGACAGATCAGGAGGAACGCTTATGAAGCCGCTGACCGCTGATGTACAGCTCTATCGCAGGAGGATCATTCCTGAAGAATGTATTTTGTTAAAAGACGACAAGATCCTTGAAGTAACTGACGATGTGATCATTACAAGCTGGAATACACTGAAACCGCGACGTGATTTCCATCATGGATATTCATGCTATTATCTTAATCTCGGTTATAAGATAAGCAAATTTTACCGTGAAGACAACTCGCTTTTGTACTGGTACTGCGACATAGTTGATTACAGTTATGACGAAAAAAACAATTCGCTCATCGTCACCGATCTGCTTGCGGATGTGGTCATCTATCCCGACGGATATATAAAGGTGCTTGATATAGACGAACTTGCAATCGCCCTCGAGAAAAAACTGTGTGAGCCGCAGACCGTCACGCAGGCACTCAGACGTCTCGATTCACTGCTCAATATGATATATGACGATAAATTTGAAGCTTTGTCCAAGCGGATAGATGCTTTTATCATTTAGCTGTATTTTCAATCGTGGGTATAGGTTATATCCTGAACAAGTATAAATTCTCCCGCGTCAAGAGGCACTGTCCGGTCTCCTTGCGGCATAAATATGTGCGTATCGATTTTCTGCGTGGTCGTCTCCGTTCCTATCGATGCTGTTTCTAAAGCTGCCGGCAGAGCTTTGCCGACGGCTTTATTTTGTTTATATTTATTGGGTTCCTTTCTCTCCCTTGTAAGCTTCCATGCCTTGCGTATGTCAAATTTAAAAAACATTACTGTTGACGCCGCAATGAAAAATACTGCCATAGCGCCAAAGCAATACGATATTGCTGTCAATTCCCGTACACTCATCTTCTCCCCATTTCCGCGCCGTTTTGGCGCATATCCTGTTTATTTCTCTATTCATCATAATATCTGTCTATTTTCCGGCGTGCCGCATCAAGCTCACTGCCATAGCGTCCTGCCGCGTCTTTTTCCGCATTGTCGAGCACCGTCAGCAACTCTTCTTTCGGAACATTATCACTTTTAAAATCGCCTGCATATTCCGCAACACATGATATCAGCTCCCTGCACATATGATGGAGTGGAATATCGCTTTCAGGTTTTATGTCGTTTAACGCCTTAAGCGACATAAGCGTGTTCCAATAGTCATAATAAATCCCAATATCGTTTCCCTCTATCTGCGCTGCCGTAACTTTCTGTGCGAAATTGCCCATTTCCATATACATCAGGCATTTCTGATATTCAATATCATATTGTTTATTTTTCCCATAATATGCTGCTGCTGTTTCAAACCATGGAAGCGCGCTGTTTTTTCGTATTTTCGTGTCATCGCAAAAATACCAGTAAGCATTTCCTATATCATAGCAGAAATCGGCATATTCTTTTGGATGCTTATCGGCAAAACACTTTAGGTATTTTTTATGGCTTGCGTTCAGCATGACAAGCGATGCTTCTTCTTCCGAGTCAAGCATTTCATCTTCCGTCATCGCATTACAATACCCAATATATGCCTGCATATTCTGAGGTGCGAAATCTATCGCTTCTATATACAATGCAGCCTTATCCGCTTTGTCTGCTTCAGCTTCTGCCGTCTGCAAAAGCTCCCTGTATGTTTTATCAAGCTTATAATCCGACAATATGCCAAATACCGCCGAGCCTAAAGCACAGACACCTGAGGCAATAAGCGCACAGGCAAAAATCTTAAGACGTTTTTTGTATTTGTCAAACATCTGCGTATCCATATCATGATAATTCATAAGCGCATACATAAGTTCGTCGGCATTTTGATATCTGTTATCGGGATTTTTTTCAGTGCATTTTAATATTATTTTTTCCAGTCCGCTCGAAAGTTCATAACGCCATTTGGTAATGGGATATATTTCATAAGGTGGTTCAGAGGGGTTGTGCCCCGTCAGGAGATGATACATCGCTGTTCCGAGACAATAGATGTCGGTACGCGCATCGGTCTGCCCCATTCCCCCAAACTGTTCGGGGGCGGCATACCCCTTTGTGCCAAGACAGGTGGTGTCTGAGCCGCTGTTTTGCTTATACTCACGTGCCGTGCCAAAGTCTATAAGCACTACTGTTCCGTCTGATCTGAGCATTATATTTGCAGGTTTCATGTCACGATATATGATCGGAGGCTGCTGCGAATGCAGATATTGAAGCACGCCGCAAAGCTGCATACCCCACGAAACGACCTTATCCTGCGGCAAAGGTCCTTCAGCGGCAATAAGCTTGTCAAGCGTATTGCCCTCTATATAATCCATAACTATGAGCAGATCATCATCATTGTCAATAACATCTACAATGCGCGGAAGATTAGGATGTTCCAGTTTTTTCAGTGTGTTTATTTCCGCTGTAAGGCTTTGGCGCAGAATTTCAAAATTTTTGCCACGGCGTTTTCTTATTTCCTTAATTGCCCATGGTTTATTTGCCTTTTCATTTATCGCGAGGTAAACAGTGCTCATCCCGCCATGACCTATCTCATTTAGAATTTTATACTTTCCGTCGATTACAGTGCCTGTCTTCAGCATGTTTACCTCTTTATATGTCCATTACTTTTACCAGCACGGCTGATATATTGTCTCTTTCGCAGCGCTGCTTATTAATGCTGATAAGCTCGCGAAGCCTTTCATTCATAATATGCGAATTTTCCTGACGCCTGTCCACACACCACTCCATATCGTATGGCTCGTTATGGCAGTATTCATATATCTCATCGTCAGAAAGCATATGGCGAAATCCATCGGAACACAGAAGAAAACTGTCACCTATTCCGACGTTCCCACTTATAAATTCAGGAGTCACCGGTTTTCCCAAACCGATACACTGGAGAAGTACATTTCTGCGCGAATCATTCTTTGCCTGCTCGGGCGTCATATGCCCCAAGGCAACTTCCCTCGCCGTGTATGTATGATCGCTTGTAAGCTGTGTTATATCGCTGTCAAGTTTATATGCGCGGCAGTCACCTACATGCGATATATAATATTCGCCGTCAAAAAGGAGCAGCGCAGTAAGTGTCGTCCCCATTGAAGCGCCCCGCTCCATACCATAGTCATATATTCTTATATTGCAGTCCTGCATGATGTCATTCCAAATCCGTTCAATGAGTGCCGCATCATATCCCGATGTGACAAGTTTGGGAAATTCTTTCAAAAACCATTGTTCATACGCGCGCACGACAACTGAGCTTGCAACTTCCCCCTGTTCAAGCCCGCCCATGCCGTCGCACAATACGGCAATAGCCGCTTCACCATACGGCGTATTGGCAACCTTAACGGTAAGACTGTCCTGATTAACATTCTTTGTCGTTCCTATATCCGTCTGAGCCGCAACCGTGTAATGCAATTCCATATTCAGACCCCTTTTACATGTATTCTTTATTTGATGTTAAACTCAAATACCTCATCCGCAACCTGAAGAAGATCGCCCGGCTCAAGTTTTTCATACTCCTGTTCTTCAAGCCGTCTGCCATTCAGGAAAGTATGGTTAAGCGAGCCCTTATCTACCGCATAGTATCCGTCAGATTTTTTTACTATGTCCGCATGATTTCTGCTGACCGTGGGATTTCCTTTTATACAGTAGTCCACATAGTTGGCGTCTTTACCTATTTTAAATATGTTCTTATCTATCATTATCTTCTCGCCGGTTCTTTTTCTGACAAGATAAGCTGTCTTTTTTGACTCATCAAGCCTGACTGTCTTATCTTTGGTGCGTGTGCTCTCATCCGCCTGTTTTTGAAGGTTTGAAAATACATCAGTAGTTTCCCCCGAATTGCTCTCTATCTCATCCAAAAGCTGTCCGCATACGGTCATTATCTCAGAAATAAGACCATACATATCGTCCTCAACGTCGTCTAAATCAAACGGGCAGTATATAAGCGCAATATCAAGCGTATTCCTGTCAACGTATATTTCCGCCGGGTCGAGAAGCAGCTTGTCTGCATTGAGCATATATTCGTCAAGACTGCTTACCGCGGTCATTATATTCGCAAATACTTTCTGCAGCTTCGCCCTTGCGCCTTTATCCCTGTCATGCTTTGACACAAAGTCCACTAAAGGCTGTTTGCCTGTCACATTATATAAAAGCTCGCCGTCTCTGCACACAAGCCGCGCAATACCCTGTATATTATTGTTTTCAAGCATACCTGTCTCCAAACTGTCCGGTTCTCCGATATCTTTATCGGAATATTGAAAGACTCTGTATGCCCCTTCATTACTCCGCCTTGCTGTAAGCACAAAATCCGCAAAACGATCGTAGGCATTATATTCAGGTTCGTCCGTTCCGTCATCCTGCGCCGGCATCTGCACCGCATCCGAACCGCATATTTCCATAAGCTGCTCATATATGGATTCAAGTTTTTGAAATTTAAGGATCTGAAGCTTTGTCGGATCTGCGGGTTTTGAGGTAAGTTCTATCACTTTTACACCCGAAGGAATCTTTCTCTCATCAACTTCAAGGTCATCGCCGATAAGCAGCGCATCGTACCCGACCACATCAATATTAAGGCTTTCGATCCCCGCCATTCCCCAGCTTATCTCAATATCGTCACCATAGTGGCTGTCTATAAAATCAGTAAGCCGCTTGATGTATGTAAAATCATTACCTAAAACTCCTATTCTGTAACCCATCTCTTTCTTCAATCCCTTCTGCATGCAAATACGATATTAGTAGAAAATATGACCGCCTATCCTTATTCCTTCAAGCCCCGGTATCGGCGTCCTGAAGTATACGCACTGTCCCACATTTGTAACTCCCTGCATGGCTTCATCCGCCGCTTTATAACAATTGGCTGTAGCCGAATCATTCGCTAAGGCAAGTGCAAGACGTCCGCTCGCTACAGGTGAAAACTGTCGGTTCTGATAGATGACTCCCACAACTGTATCGGGATAGCGTGAGCTTAGCACACGGTTTATCACTACCGCTCCGACTGCAACCTGTCCGACATACGGCTCGGCTCCTGCCTCACAGTATATAAGATTGGCAAGAAGCTTCCTGTCGCCCTCCTCAAAGGTAACATTTGAAATGTTCCTCCATTGTGACTGTGCCGCAAGGCGCGACATGGCAAGCTCCTGTTCGTATTGCTTTTGAAGCGCCGCTATGTCTGCTTCCTGCTCATCTATCATAGTTTCAAGAGCGTTGATGGTAGCCTCCGCATCCGCTATCTGATCCTTGTATGCCGATACGCTGTCCGAAGTCTGCCTTACAAGTTCTGACACGCGGTTCTGTTCCTGTTCCGCCTGTTCCCTTAACACGTTCAGGTCTGAAAGTTCCGTTTCAAGACGCGCCTGTGTCTCTTCAACCTTCTTACGGCTCTCTTCGTATTGTGAAAGCATCTTCCTGTCGTATGCGTTTATCTGTTCTATGTATTCACTCTTGTTGAGAAAATCCGAAAAGCTTTTTGAAGACAAAAGAATACTGAGATAACCGCCGTCTATATTACGTTCGTACATAGATTTTATGCGCAGCTTCATATTCTCATACTGCGCTTTTTCAGTGGCGACTGCCTGTTCAAGTTCTGCCTGTGTCGCTGTTATCTCGCTTTCCTTATCCGCAATATCCGACTCTATGAGTTCGAGATTGGTACTCACCTCGGCAAGGTCATCATTCAGTCCGCTCAGTTTTCCCAACAGTGAATCCTGCGCGATCTTGAGTGAATCTCTGTGTCCCTGTGTGTTTTCCCGGGCTTCTTCGGTTTTTTCTTTTTCCTCCTTTGCCCGCTGCAAACGTTCAAGAGTAGTCTCCGCGCGTGCGCAAAGAGGAAACGCGTCTGCAATCGCAACGGCAAGCACCGCTGTCGTCACAAGCAGCGCTGTAAGCCGCTTACAAGCCGCTTTCATATCATTAGTCCCCCTGTTTATTTGGTTCCGAATATCCTGTCTCCCGCATCTCCAAGCCCCGGAACAATATATCCATGCTCATTAAGCTTCTCGTCCAGTGCTCCCGCAAATATATCAACATCGGAATGTTCTCTCTGCATACGCGCGATCCCCTCGGGTGCTGCAATGATACACATAAAATGAATGCTCTTGCATCCTTTGTCTTTGAGCATCCTTATCGCCGCCGATGAGGAACCTCCCGTCGCAAGCATCGGATCGACTACAAACACTTCACGTTGATCGCAGTCTTCGGGAAGCTTGCAGTAATATTCTACAGGCTCAAGTGTCTGCGGGTCACGATAAAGCCCGATGTGACCTACCTTTGCCGCAGGTATGAGCTGAAGCATACCGTCCACCATGCCAAGTCCTGCCCTGAGAATAGGAACCACGGCAAGCTTTTTGCCTGCAAGTTCCTTGACAGTCGTCCTGCATATCGGTGTTTCTATTTCCACATCCGCAAGTTTCAAGTCACGCGTCGCCTCATAACATATGAGACTTGCTATCTCACTTATAGTCTGCCTGAAATCTTTTGTTCCGGTTTCAATGCGCCTTATATAACCAATCTTGTGCTGAATCAGAGGATGATCCATTATCACTACTTTAGACATATGCAGTTACTCCTCATTCAATAAATTTACGCGCCGCTGATGTTTCTCCTCGGCTGAAAATTCGGTATTCAGAAATGTTGACACTATTTCTATGGCAAGGTTGCCTCCTACTATCTCACCGCCAAGGGCAAGCACATTGGCATCATTGTGAAGCCTCGTCATCTTAGCCGAATACGGGTCGCTGCAAAGCGCGCATCTTATGCCTTTGACCTTGTTGGCTGCAATCGATATGCCTATTCCTGTTGTGCATATTACTATTCCTTTCTCGCACTCGCCATCCGCGACTGCTTTTGCGACTGCCTTGCCGAATACCGGATAATCGCAGGACTGCTTTGAATAACAGCCAAAATCCTTGTATTCTATGTTGTTTTGCTTAAGATACTCCATTATGCGCTCTTTAAGCGCATATCCTCCGTGGTCGCTTCCTATTGCCAGCATTTTCGTTACCTCCTTATACCTTTATGATCTTATGCCCTGCCGCCTTTAACAGCCTGTTCATAACTGCCTGCCCGAAACCGTCTCCGTTAAATGCTTCAGAGTACATATATTCAACTTTTTCATCATCAAACTCGCGCAGGAAAGTGTAAAGTCTGCGCGCTATTACAGACGTGTCGTTTTTGTCGCCCGCGTTTTTTACGACATCGGCTTCGTATTTTGAAATAAGCCTGTCTGTGCCTATTATGCCTGTCCTCTCGCCGTTTTGGCGGTGAATCCGCGTTTGTTCATTTATATATTCAACAACTTTGTCAGGTTCGCCCTCAACTATGACAAGCTCGCCTTTTGGTGCATAATGGCGATACTTCATCCCGGGGGCTTTTGGCGCCTGCTGCGAATCCGCGCTCAGTATTGTGACATCCATGTCAGTTTCTCCTATACGGCGCGATATCATTTCCTGTGTGATGTACCCCGGACGCAGTATCGTCGGAATGTCCGCCGTCATATCAACTATCGTCGATTCCAAGCCTATTGCATCAGTCCTGATATCATCGGCAGATATGATCATATCTATCCTGCCATTCATGTCCTGAATAACGTATTTTGCCGCAGTGGGACTGGGTCTGCCCGAAATATTCGCACTCGGCGCCGCCACAAAACCTCCCGACTGCCTGATAAACTCCAAGGCGATACTGTGCGACGGCATCCTCACAGCGATTGTGTCCAAACCTCCGGTAGTCTGTCTTGGGACTATATCTGACTTGTCAAATATCATCGTGAGCGGTCCCGGCCAAAAGGCATCGGCGAGTCTGCGCGCCTTATCGGATATATTCCGCGTAATCCTGTCAAGCATTTCCATTTCGGCGATGTGTACGATAAGCGGATTATCGCTCGGTCTGCCTTTCGCGGCATATATTCTGCCTGACGCTTCGGGATTAAGCGCATCGCCGCCAAGTCCGTACACCGTCTCCGTTGGGAACGCAACAAGACCCCCGCGTTTTATGATCTCTCCCGCGCGCATAAGTTTTCTGTCCACTGATTCTTTAGGTTCTGAACTTGTTATGGTAACAATCTGCGTTTCCATCTATGATCCGCTCCGATTTTGCTTTTTATACAGCTATCTTATTATAGCACACAATGTCAAATCCCGCCATAAGCTTTTGATACAGCTTCCTCATAAAGTCCCTCTTTTTTTAACATTGTAAACAAAATATCGCGCACTGCCCCATTGCCGCCATTATAACGCGATACGTAGTCTGCCAGACTAATTACTTCATCCGCGGCATCTGCGGGACAACACACTGTCCCGGTGATACGCATGGCTTTTATGTCGTTCAGATCGTCGCCGATGTACATCATATTTTCCGCTTTTATATTGTGTTCTTTTATAAAATCAGTCAAAAACCGGTCTTTGTCCTTAACGCCCTGATATACATATTTTATTTTTAAGTCTGCGGCACGTTTTGCCACGGCATAGGACTCGCGCCCTGTCAAAAACATACATTCTTTCCCCATTGCCTGCGCCGCAAGAATGCCTGCGGCATCCTTTACCGAAAATTTTTTTGTTTCAATACCATGATGTTCATACTCGCTGTAGTAAATACCTCCGTCAGTGAGCGTCCCATCTATATCCATTACTATCAGTTCTATCATTTTTATACCCCATAGATTTTAATTTGGTTTATTTGAATGTACTATAGCATCAACTGTGTATGCTGGCAAGTCTTTCTTCCTTAATTTTTTTGATTTTTTGAACAAGTGCAAATTCATTTCCCATTTCGACAAACGAAATCATATCACTTTCCCTAAACAGTTCTCGATTTGCCGCGTTATCGCCCAAAATCATCATTTTACCCATTGCCTGATAAATAAATGTTTTTCCTGCGATAACTCTGCCTGCTTTTTTTATCTCGGCGTTAAAATGACCTGCAAGGCACAGATCAGATATATCTATATACTCTGCAAGTTTATCCTGTGGCACCCATTCCAGATATTCAATATTGTCGGAAACCGGTTTTTGCACAGCCGCTTCCTTATTCCTGATATGCCCGATAAAAAAGAAGTGCAGTTCTTTATCATCCTTTAAAAGCGCCATAGCTTTAAGCACAGTATCTATACCCTGCAAGGGCAGACCGCTTCCAAAATAAATCACAACGAATTTATTTTTCAGATATCCCGGACGGGTAAGATTTAAAGGATGATAAATCGATGTATCCGCTTCGAGATATAATGTATAAAATTTATCAAACGGTATATGAAATTCATCTGCAAAATACTTTCCATGCGCAACAGTATCGCAAACAACAAGCGCCGACTTTTTAAGTACATCTTTATCAATATAATGTACAAATCTTCCAAGTATACTGTCAGGCTTTATTTTTTTCCTGTCAAAACAAAGCGTGTCATAAAATGAAATAAAAAAATCCGTTACGATATCTGCTTTTTTTAGCTTGAACCACCAAAGCGGGATTACAAGCTGAGGCGCAAAACCAATAAAAACAGTGTCGTAATATTTTATATTTTCAAACAGTATCTTCAAAAAGACTGAAAGAATACGCATAGGATAAAATCTGCTTCGTGAACCGATGACACGGTACTTTGACGTTTTTTCCCCCAACAGCTTCAATTCCTGTGAAACTCTGATATAATCCGTATTTTTTGTTGTTATATACAAAACATTTTTGTTGTTTATGTAATGTTCAAGCGGCATCTTATTCTTTCCTTATTGTTTATACCTAAGTCCGGTGCGGCAGTACAGCCGGTATATAAGATAAATCCCATACCCCATATTCAACCTTGCCATAATGACTATCACTTTTAGTTTCCAATCAAGTTCTTTTAATTTCACATTTGAAAATGCTTCTTTGTACAGCCCAATCGACAAAATCCTTTTTAATTCCGCCACTTTATTCTTAACGGTACTTTCGCTGCCTTTGTCAGTCCAACAGCGCATACGGCTGATAGTAAACGATTTTACAACACGGCAGAAATAAGCCTGTATCAGCTTCTCTCTATCATTTTGATCCCAGTCCTGCCGTAAAAACAGCCTGTCCATATACTCTTTTAGATAATTCCATACTTTCATATCCTGCTCTATCCGGTCAGGTTTATAGCTGTTTGTGATAGAATCTGCAACATATCGATAATAATATATTTTGTCCTTGCGGTATACTGCCAGTTTCGCAGCCCCGAAAGCTTCAACATTAAAGACCATATCGTCCAAAACCTTAAGTTCTTCCCGATACACAATATTATTACTCATTAAAAAACTGCGCCTGTAGACCTTATCCCATGGCGCTGCTAACGGTGTCTTGTGAAAGTATAGCACTTCTCTTTGCAATGACCTGATCTCTGAAATTTCTGATATGATTTTTTCATTTTTAAAATGTTCCCATGAAATCTTTTTACCGGAAACTGTCTTGTCCGAATAATATTTATATGCGTCAAAAATAATTATATCAGCATTCGCGTTCTCTTTTATGCCGCTGCATATACTTTCAACCGCATCCTCTGCAAGCCAGTCGTCAGAATCGACAAAGTACAGCCATTCACCGGATGCCTTATCAATACCTGTATTTCGCGCGGCTGCTACTCCTTCATTCGCTTTGTGGATAACGCCAAAAGACGGATCTGTCTCTGCAAATGTATCTGCTATCCTGCCTGAATTGTCGCAGGAACCGTCGTCGATCAAAATGACTTCAACATTACTATGTCTGCCCGTTAATTGCATATGTATACTGTTCAGGCATTCTTCGAGATAATTTTCGACATTGTATATCGGAATGATGATCGATAATAGTTTTTGATGCTGTTTTTTCATAACTTTCGTCCTTTTTAACAGTTCGTGTTGACCTATGTGCTTTTTTCTCCAGTTTTTATTATATGATTTTTTGGCGATGTTTACAATAGCCCGCATATGCTTTTCGTTGTTACTTAATCCATTTCCGCTATCATTGCCATCTCTTCTTTCAGTGTGTCTTCAAGTACATGACAATATAAATCCATTGTCATTTGAAGTGAATTATGCCCCAACAGCTTTTGCAGAGTTTTGGGGCGCATGCCTTTGGCTATACAGTTTGTAGCGAAAGTGTGCCGCAGGCAGTGCGGTGTGAATGGTTTAAAATTGATCTCAGGATTTTGCTTATTGATTTTCTTGATCAAAGCTTCAATAGAATCTTGTATATTTGCCGTATGCAGAGGACGGTTATTTTTGCTTGTAAAGACCAGATCTTCAAAACCTTTTAAGGGTGTACTGCCTATTGGAAGACTGTGCTGCCAATTTCTCTGCTCTATCAGCACTTCTTTTAACTGTTTTGTCATCGGAATGTTTCTCCTGCCCGCCCTAGTCTTAGGCGGATGAAACTCATATATTCCATTTCCGTTGTTAGGAAGATAACACAACGTTTTTTCAACTTTAATTATGTGATTTTCAAAGTCAACACAATCCCATGTCAGACCTATTATTTCACCTATACGCATTCCCGTGTTTAATGCCGTCACAAAAAAGGGATACAGCCTTTGGTTTCTTGAAACTTCGTACAAAAGCTGTATCTCATTTTCTGTTAAAACTCTTTTTTCTGCCTTTTCAATATTATCAATTTTAGTTTTTATATGAAGCGCGGGGTTTTTGACGATCAGGTCGGCTTCCATCGCGCAGTTTAAAATATCTACAAGTATCTTTTTACAGGCGTTCCGTGAAGCATCGCTTTTTAAATCATTAAACACGGATTGCAGTAATATCGGATTTAATTCCGACAGGCTCAAATCCCCTATTGTACCGCGCAGACGATTGTATTGCAGAGAATATGTACGCAGCGTAGTGTTGCGGCAGTTTTTTTTGCAGGTATTTATCCATATTTCATACCATTCGTTCAGAGTAAAGATCCGCCGTGAAACTTCGTCAACGCGCGTGACAGGTATTATTGACGAAATTGTCGGTGAAATTGTCTGCGGCTGGGTCTGCGCTTTTAGATTTTGTAATATTTCCTTATAAGTTTTCGCATAAATGGTCTTTGTCTTACCATATCGGTCTGTGAAACGTGCCTGATACAGCTTATCTTTCCGTTGTGTTATGCCCTTTCCCAGTTCTTTGCCTTTTAATGATTTTCCCATGTGTTTTTCTCTCCTTTTGTTGTTATTTGAATAACTTATGATGTTTTTTACATATTTATTGTAGCACTTTATTTGATGTTTTTATGGAAATCAGGAAAATTTACAAACAATTTGCTACGGCAGGACGTGAGAAGCTCGGGATTACAAGTGTGCCCGTGCGGACAAACCCGGACCTGCGCCCCTCGAGGCTTTTCAACGGGGTATGGTCCTACGTCAAGAAGTCCATGGTGATAATCTTAAGGGCGTACATGATGTACCAGCCTTTGAAATGCTTTACATATTTGTCGATACCCTCAATGCTCGGCGGGCTCGCGATAGGAATAAGGTTCCTGTGCCTCATTGCCATGGGGTACGGATACGGGCACGTGCAGTCCTTAGTGCTCGGGTGCACGCTGATAGTGATAAGCGTGCTGACGTTCACGATCGGGCTTGTGGCGGATCTGATATCGGCAAACAGGAAGATACTGGCGGACACGCAGTACCGGATGAGACGGATGGAGTATGAGATGGATGAAGATAAGTTTCATAGTGCCCGCTTTCAACGCGGAGTGCACGATAGGCAGGACGCTGGACAGCATCCTGAGGCAGACAGACGGGCGGTATGAAATCATTGTTGTGAATGACGGATCGTCTGACAATACAGAGAACATATGCAGAAAATACCTTGCGGAAAACAAAGACCGCATGACATACATTTATCAGGAAAACAGAGGGCTCGGCGGTGCCAGAAACCGGGGAATGGAACTTGCGTCGGGGGAATATGTGTCATTCCTCGACAGCGACGACTGGCTTATGCCCGGATACGTTGAAAAGATACTCGGGCAGCTTGAAGGCATGACAGACAGTGAAATGCCCGAAATGATAATGACGCTGCCGGTTATATACCATGAAATGAGCCATATGGTACTGCCATGGTATGACAGCCGCCTGTTTATGGAAATATTCCCCTCAGACGGAGTAACCGTAAACCCGGATGAACATATGGAAATATATCAGTTTGAAGTCAACCAGTGCAGAAAAGTGCTTGCCATGGATTTTGTCAGTAGGACAGGCTTCAGGTTCAGGGAACGCATAAAATGGGAAGATGTTTACCCGCATTTTTTCCTGCTCTCACAATGCAGCCGGTGCATGGGCATAGGCAGTACGGGATTTTACTACAGGACGGGCGGAAGCGGTCAGATAACAGGGCTCAGGGGAAAAGAAAGGCTTGATATCCTTGATGTTTATGATGACATCAGGAATTATATCACAGACAGCGGCAGGGATTACCTTATATTCCCCGCCATGAGGATAATCGTGCGCTTTGCGGTATGGTGCATAAGGACTTCGGATACTGACACAAGAAAAGAACTTGTTTACAGGATACACAGATTTTTCAGGGCACTGCCCCGAAGATGGTGCCGCGTCCTGAAAAAAGAAAGCAGGAAAGAATACTCGAAAGCCGACGCCCTTCAGTACAGGCTTTTTGCGGCAGCGATACGGCACAGGATGCTCTGCCGGATATTTAATGACGGGCTGTACCAGGAGGCGGGCGAGAAACTCGTAAAAAAACTTACAGGCGCCGGGGAAAGGGTTGCTTAATATGCAGCAGATCAGGAATTATCTGTCACGGATAAACAGGATAAATGATGCGCTTCTGTTCTCATCTTCTGACGAATTCAGAGAACTTGCAGACTGGATGGTCTCTACAGGCACGGCGGGACGGATATCCGGCGGAAAAGATACGGAAATCAGGACAGGCGCCGCAGAAGCAGCCGTATTTGACTTCGGATGTGCGGAAGATTTTCTGGAAACGGCACGGCGGGACGGCACGCCCGGAATAGTGGCAGGCAGGATGGAGTGCACCGAGGACTGGTTTCCCCTGTGGGAATACTGCAGGCAGGAAGCCGGATCCGTTTACATAGAATACTGCCGTGAAAGCGGCGGAAGGGAAATAATCGAATGGGAAAAGAACGGTCAGGGCATAGAACTGTCGGTGGTAGTGCCCGTTTACAACGTGTCCGTGTATCTTCCGAAATGTATAGAAACACTCACAGAATGGAAAGCGCCCTACGTGGAATATATATTTGTCAATGACGGAAGCACTGACGGCTCGGAAGATATCATATCATCCTATGCCGGAAAGGACAGCCGCATAAAACTGATAAACAAAGAAAACGGCGGCTGCGCGTCCGCGAGGAATGCCGGAATAAAGGCTGCCCGGGGAAGATATTTAAGTTTTATAGATTCAGATGATTTTGTTGACGCGGACATGTTAAGAAAGCTGTTTAGGCGTGCCCTTATGGGAAACCATGACCTTGCATACTGCGGATATATGGAATACGGCGCGGAGACGGGGAACGCCGTGCCCGTGCTGAACGACTGCCTCGGAGAACCGTATCTTTCAGGCACCTGCCGCGCCGATAAGGTAAGGCTGCTCGCAGTAAAAACGCGGGTTGCCATATGGCGGTGCATATATAAGAAAGAGCTGCTTGACAGGACGGGGATAAGTTTTCATGAGGACTTAAAAAGGTTTGACGACCTTCCGTTCAGGGTGGAGTGCATATTTGCAGCGGGAAGCGCCGCATGCGTGCCGGAATACCTGTATTATTACAGGCTCGGCAGGGACGGCCAGGACACTTCCTGCACGGACAGGAGGCTGTTTGTGCATTTTGATATATTTGAGCACCTTGACAGGTACACCGACAAATTTAAGGACAGCAGCCTGAAAGACCTGCTGCAGATAGTAAAGCTGCAGACGCATGGCTACGGGCTGTCAAGGATAGAGAAAGCATACCGCAGGGAATATATGAAAAAAGCAGTAAGGCAGCTTGACAGGAACATGGGGTATTTCAGGACGGTGCTGCTGATGATTATGTACGGCGGA
>CANREB010000009.1 GCA_947629525.1 uncultured Lachnospiraceae bacterium | reverse complement strand
CTCATTACTTGGCTAATCATTGCACGATTGATAAGTATGACCATAAAAGAGGAACCGGCATTAAATTGCCGGTTCCTTTTTTACATGTGACACATCTGTCGCCTCAAAAAACACGGCAAAAATTGTGGAAAACCTCGTGGCAGAGCGCAGACCGATTGTGGATAATGACAGCGGTGTCATAATAAAAAAAGTCCTGTTTCAAGGGACTTTAAAGGCAGAAATCACTGTGTGGATAACATGTCGCTAACTTTAAATTGTCAGACAATATCCACACTTTTATTCACAATATCCACAGATTTTTGAATTTGACTATTGTTTTATTTTTCCAAAAGATATATGATATAGATATGTAAATGATAACGATTTAACGGAGGTAAGGTCTATGGCAATTTTGGTAACAGGCGGCGCGGGTTTTATAGGAAGCCATACTGTGGTTGAACTTCAGAATGCGGGATATGACGTGGTTGTGATCGATAACCTGTCAAACGCGAGCGCTAAGTCGCTTCAGCGCGTAGAGAAGATAACGGGGAAACCGGTCACTTTTTACAAGGCGGATATACTTGACAGAGAAGCGCTTGAGAAAATTTTTTCAAAAGAGAAGATAGATTCCTGCATACATTTTGCGGGACTTAAGGCTGTAGGCGAATCTGTTGTCAAGCCGTGGGAGTATTATAACAATAATATCGCGGGGACACTTACACTTGTAGATGTTATGAGAAAGCATAACTGCAAGAATATTATCTTTTCATCGTCCGCGACGGTTTACGGAGATCCGGCATTCATACCTATAACGGAGGAGTGCCCCAAAGGACAGTGCACCAACCCGTATGGCTGGACGAAATCCATGCTTGAGCAGATATTATCCGATATGCAGAAGGCTGATCCCGAGTGGAATGTTATCCTGCTGCGCTACTTTAATCCGATAGGGGCGCATAAGAGCGGTACGATGGGTGAGAACCCTAACGGCATTCCCAACAATCTTATGCCGTATATAACGCAGGTAGCAGTCGGCAAGCTTGAGAAGCTGGGGGTATTCGGTAATGATTATGACACACCTGACGGAACAGGCGTGAGAGACTATATCCATGTTGTTGACCTTGCGATAGGTCATGTCAAGGCGCTCAAGAAGATCGAAGAGAAAGCAGGGCTGTGCATCTATAACCTTGGTACGGGTAAGGGCTACAGCGTGCTTGATATAGTGAAAAACTTTGAGGAAGCTACAGGGGTAAAGATACCTTATGAGATCAAGCCGAGACGTGCGGGCGATATAGCAACCTGCTATGCTGACGCGTCAAAGGCAAGAAAAGAGCTTGGATGGACAGCGCAGTACGATATCAAGGATATGTGTGCGGACAGCTGGAGATGGCAGTCAAATAACCCCAACGGTTATGACGGCTGAAACAGAAAAAAAGAAAACAAAAGAGGCGCCCTGAGCGCCTCTTTGTATGTGCACGGATTTATAGTTTTCCGTCTTTATATCTTTGGATGATATTGTGTATCCTGTCATTTGGATTGAGCAGATCGCTTATGGATGAATCGTGGTTGAGAGTGTCTATTATATATGCGATGTATTTGCTCATATCGCAGCTTATATACCAATCCTTCTTAAGCAGTTCGGGCATCTGGTATATAAGATTGGTGGTAAGTATTCTGTATATCGTGCCATCTCTGAACGCTTCGTCAAATTTCTTTAATCCGCCGGTGAAAAGACCGAATGTAGACGCGATGAAAATGCGTTTAGCTTTGCGCTTTTTTAAGTCGGCGGCTACTTCAAGCACGCTGTCCCCTGATGAGATCATATCGTCAACGATGATGATGTCCTTGCCTGCTATATTGCTGCCAAGAAATTCATGCGCCACTATTGGATTTCGTCCGTCTACTATACGTGTGTAGTCGCGTCTTTTGTAGAACATACCCATGTCAAGACCCATGACGTTAGCCATATATATGGCACGGCTCATACCACCCTCATCCGGGCTTACAACCATCATATGCTCCGCGTCGATGGTAAGGTCGGGTACATGATTTAAAAGTCCCTTGATAAACTGGTACGTAGGCTGTATCGTTTCAAAACCGTTGAGAGGGATAGCGTTCTGCACTCTTGGGTCATGCGCGTCAAATGTAATAAAATTATCAACGCCCATCCTGACCATTTCCTGTAATGCGAGTGCACAGTCAAGCGACTCACGCGCTGTTCTTTTATGCTGGCGGCTCTCATACAGAAACGGCATAATGACCGTTATACGGCGTGCTTTGCCTCCCACCGCGGCAATGATGCGTTTCAAATCCTGATAGTGGTCGTCGGGCGACATATGGTTTTCGTGACCGCACAGTGAATATGAAAGACTGTAGTTAGTCACATCGACAAGTATATACAGATCATATCCGCGGACAGACTCAAGGATGATACCCTTAGCCTCTCCCGTGCCGAAACGCGGTACTTTTGTTTTTAAGATATATGAATCGCGCTGATAGCCCGAAAAGGCAAGCGAGTCTTTGTGCTCGTTTTCGCGCTCGGTTCTCCATTTTACAAGATATTCGTCAACGCGGTCTCCAAGTTCCGTACAGCTTTGCATCGGAATGATGCCAAGTGATCCTACGGGTATTGAATTAAGGTTCCTTTTTTCCTCACGTCTTGACATGGAAAAATCCTCACTTTCTGTTCGTTTTCTTTTTCATGCGAATATCGTTCCCTGTAAGTTTACACACATCATAGTAGCCCATTATGCGGGAAAATATTCTGTCGGAATATCTGCTGCGTAGTTCCTCCAGTGAAATGTTAGTGTTTATGATCGTCGATTTCTCCCTCAAAATCCTGTTGTTAAGACAGGAAAAAAGCTGGGATGAAACAAATGAACTGGGAATTTCGGTTCCCAAGTCGTCTATTATCAAAAGGTCGCAGCCGTATATATCTTCCGATATGCCGGATGCCGCGTCGGGATTGTCTTTGCCGCGCATATCTTTTGAAAATGCCTCAAAAAGCTGTGTGGAACTTAAATATATAACAAGATGCCCCCTGTCTATAAGCTCCTTGGCGACACAGCATGACAAAAACGACTTACCAGTACCTACTGTACCATAAAAAAACAGATTATGGTAGTCTTTGTCAAAATTTTCTATAAAATTTTGGCATATTTGCACAGCTTTTGTAAATTTTTCAAGGTCATCTCCGTCATAATAGTCATATGAAAGCTGTGAAAAATTTTCGGTAAGGAGCAGATTTTTTATGTGCGACTGTTCATATATAAGGTCGATTTCGGCAGCTTTAAAGCATGAACACTTGTCTTCGCCGATATATCCTGTGTCGCGGCACCTGCTGCATTTATATACGGGCGCCAGAAAATCCGCGGGATAACCGTTTTGGGTGAGAAGAGCGGATTTTCGCGCGGATAATTTTCTTATTTCTTTTTTTAATTCGTCGGGTGAAGCGCCTGTGCCGCTTAGCAGAAGGCGCACATTTTCTATGGAAAAGGAAGCTATGCGCCTGTCGAGTTCCTCGTATTCCGGGATTTTCTCATATATCAGGCGCGTCCTGTCTTCCAATGTCTGTCTTGATATGCGCCGCCTTTCTTCGTAGGAGCGCATTATACTATCATACTGGCTGTTCGTAAGCCGCATTTTTTACCTCACTTTTAGTTGCTGAGTATATTTTTTTCCAATTTTTCAAAATCGTAATTATTCTGCGAAAAATTGTTAAATTTGTTTTTTGTATTTTTTACCTGTGGCTGTGCGCTGCGCCTGTATGAAGAGTCGGCGAGCGGAATGTCAGCCTTTGAATGCACCCCGGCTTTGTACCACTTGCTCAGTATGCCGTCGGCATATGCGAAACGGTGGGAGTCCGTAGTCATAACTGTCTTGTCACACGCTTCCTGTATTACATCGAGCAAAAAGCCGTACTCCTCAGTCCATTTATTTATGTATTCAAGCTCCTTTGGAGCGGGATCTGACGTTTTGCCGAGCGATTTCATAATGCTGTAGACGATCTTATCGTGTTTACGCGATGAGTTTTTCGCGTCTTCCGGGGATATTATTCCCTGCTCATGCCATGAGAGCGCGACTTTTTCCATATAACGTAAACTTTTTTTGCCGTGTTCCACGCAGTGCTGTACGAGATAGTCTATAAGGTCAGTCGAAAAGCCGAGGCGGTCATACATGAAAAATATAGTTTCAATATCGTTGCGCGTAAGCGGTTTGCCTATATACTGCTCTGTCACCATAAGGAGCTGCTCGATCTCTTCATTGTTTCTGAAAGCTTTCAGCTCGTCAAGAGAATACGCAGGCTTGTCCGATGCAGAGATAGGCGCTTTTACAGGCTTTTCAGGCTCCTGAGCGGCAAAAGGCAGGACAGGAGTTATACGTTCCGATGCGCGCTGCTGCTCGCCAAGGCATTCGACAGGCAGTATCTGGATGCCTGTTAAATTGTTTGAAGCATCATAGTCAAGGCTAAGAAGCTGTTTTGACTCCCAGTACATAAGCGCGCGCAGTACATCTTTTTCCGTATAATTAAACTTGTCCGCGATATCCGTGACACTTGTGGGAAGGTCTGCGTTCATCATGCGGATAAGGAAAAGATAGATTTTGACCTGTGCATCGTTTGCATCTTTCATATATTCGTCAATAAATAAGTTCGGCACGGAAGTCTGATTTTTGGAAGCTGAACGATAAATGTTGACGCGATTCATAGTTTTTCACCTGTCCTGTTAATATTTCATGTAAATGTGCCCTCAGCCTGTGAAGCCTTAGGACAATTTATATGTGGTATATGTATTTTATCATACCTGACCAAAAAAGCAAGTCCCCCGCAGCCTTGAAAGCCTTGTGGAAACAGGTGAGGAAGCGCCTGTGGATAGTGTGGATATTGTGGACAGGGGTTAAATAAAAAACTCAATCCCTTGAAGGTCAACATTAATAACAAGTGGAGTTTAATTATCGCCAATGTGGAAGAAATAAAAAAATATCCACACTTTTTTTCGTCAAAATGACTTCAAAAAAATGTGGATATTGTGGATAATTATGCTCCGAGAAGATTTTCACCTATTTTTACGACATCTCCTGCGCCCATGGTTATCAACAAATCGCCGTCGATACAATTTTCCAGTAAAAAATTTTCAACTGCATCAAAACTTTTGAAATATTCACATTCTGTTCCAAGGCTGTCAAGTTCCGCCTTAAGGTCGAGAGACGATATGCCGATAGTGTTCTTTTCACGCGCAGCGTATATATCCGTGAGTATTACATGATCTGCGAGTGAGAGCGCTTTGGCAAAGTCTTTTAAAAACGCTTTTGTCCTTGTATACGTATGCGGCTGGAACACACACCAAATACGTTTGTGAGGGTATTTTGCGGCAGCCTTTAAAGTAGCTGTGATTTCCGTCGGATGGTGGGCATAGTCGTCAAATATCGTTATGCCCCCAAGCGTTCCTTTGAGCTCAAAACGCCTGTCAGTGCCATGAAAACCTGCAAGAGTATTTAACACGGTGCCGCGATCCAGTCCGAGGATATCACCCAGTGCGATGACGGCGAGTGAGTTCAGGATATTGTGCTCACCGACTACTCCCAGCGAAACTCTCATAGTCGCAGTGCCGTTTTCCAGGAGCGTGTATGACGCGCGTCCCATTTCATCGTATGAGGCATCTGTATAACTGTATTTGGATTTATCATTGCCGAAGCTTATCACTTGGCATTTAAGTCCCTCTGTGATCTCGGAAAGAGAGTCGATATTGCCGTTTATGATAAGTGTGCCGTCCTCGGGAAGAAGCTCGGCAAATTTTCTGAATGAATTGCGTATATCGTTGATATCCTTAAAGAAATCAAGATGGTCTTCTTCTATATTAAGTATGATGCTTATGCGTGGGAAAAAACTCAAAAATGAGTTAGTATATTCGCACGCTTCAGTTACGAAGTATTCGGATTTGCCGATGCGTATATTGCCGCTTATCGATTTTAATATACCGCCTATCGATAAGGTGGGATCGGTGTCTGCCGCAAGAAGCACTTCCGATATCATCGATGTGGTGGTAGTCTTGCCATGTGTGCCGCTTACGGCGATAGGGATCTTATAATTTTTCATGATCTGCCCCCAAAGAGCTGCGCGTGTCATCATAGGCATATTCTTATGCACTGCCGCCGCATATTCGGGATTATCTTCACTGATGGCGGCGGTATAGACTACAAGGTCGATATCGTCCGTGATGTTCTCCTCACTTTGGGGATAGCCTATCTTTGCTCCCATTTCTTCAAGACGGATCGTCAGCGGCGAGCGTTTTGCATCTGAACCGCTTACGGTGAAACCTGCACTGATCAATATCTGCGCAAGTCCCGACATGCTTATTCCTCCTATTCCTATAAAGTGGACATAGACGGGTTCGCTGAAATTTATCTGATACATGGCTAAAATACGATCCTTTCTTATAATTTTATACATAGATAATACCATAATACACCTAAGCAGTTAAATTTTCCACTGAAATAGTATAAAAAAAACAATGGTTAAAATAGCCAAAAAAACCCTCTAAAAATTGCCATAAAATTTAAAAATAACCAAATTTTATTGTTCCATTTATAAAAAGTTTATGTTATAATGATTTTGGGTTTGTAAATACAATGATCGCATTATGTAATATAGGAGTGACAACATGATTAAAAAAGAGATGATTGCCATGCTTTTGGCAGGTGGACAGGGCTCGAGGCTGGGCGTCCTGACATCGAGAATGGCAAAGCCCGCGGTTGCTTTTGGCGGCAAGTACAGGATAATAGACTTCCCTTTAAGCAATTGTATCAATTCGGGCATTGACACAGTCGGCGTTCTTACGCAGTATCAGCCGTTAAAGCTTAATACGCATATCGGCATCGGTATTCCTTGGGATCTTGACAGGAACATCGGTGGAGTTACCGTGCTTCCGCCATATGAGAAGAGTGGTGAGAGTGAATGGTATACAGGTACGGCGAATGCCATTTTCCAGAATATCGAATATATGGAGACATATAATCCCGATTATGTTTTGATACTCTCAGGCGACCATATATATAAGATGGATTATGAAGTGATGCTTGATTTCCACAAGGAGAGCGGCTCCGAGGTCACGATAGCGGCTATGCCGGTTCCGCTTGATGAAGCGAAGCGTTTCGGTATTGTTATCACGGATGAAAACAAGAAAATAGTCGACTTTGAGGAGAAACCCGAAAATCCAAGAAGCAATCTTGCGTCTATGGGTATTTACATATTTAACTGGAAGACCCTTAAGGAGGCGCTGATAGCAAAAGCAGACCAGCCAAATCTTGACTTTGGAAAACATGTCATTCCCTATTGCCATGAGAACGGCGTACTGATGTATTCATATGAATTTACAGGCTACTGGAAGGATGTAGGGACGTTAAGTTCATATTGGGAAGCCAATATGGAGCTTATAGATATCGTACCGGAATTTAATCTTTACGAGGAATATTGGAAGATTTATACTAAGAGCGATATACTTCCGCCGCAGTTCGTCTCATCGGACAGCGTTATCGAGCGCTGTATAATAGGCGAAGGTTCGGAAATATACGGACAGGCTTATAATTCAGTCATAGGCTGCGGCGTTGTGATAGGCGAGGGGACTGTTGTACGCAATTCGATCATAATGAATCAGGCTCAGATCGGCAGCAAGTGTACTATCGAGAAAGCCATTATTGACGAGTATTCTCAGATAGGCGATAATGTGGAGCTGGGGCTTATGGATGAGAAGGATAATGACACAAGACCTGATATTTATAACAGCGGGCTTGTTACGATAGGCGATCACACGGTAATACCCGATAATGTTAAGATAGGTAAAAATACCGTGATCATGGGCAATACGGCTGCAGGCGACTATCAGGACGGCATGCTGGACAGCGGCAAAACTTTGATAAAGGCGGGTGAAGCGCAATGAGAGCATTAGGAATTGTTCTGGCGGGCGGAAACAGCAGAAGGATGGGCGAGCTTTCCCATAAGAGGGCGATTTCGGCTATGCCTATAGCGGGAAGCTACAGAAGCATAGATTTTGTCCTGAGTAATATGTCAAATTCGCATATTCAGAGAGTAGCTGTCATTACGCAATATAATTCGCGAAGCCTTCATGAGCATTTAAGCTCTTCAAAGTGGTGGGATTTTGGACGTAAGCAGGGTGGTCTGTATACTTTCACCCCGACAGTGACTCCCGACAACAGCAACTGGTACAGGGGTACTGCGGACAGCATCTATCAGAACATTACGTTCTTAAAGCGCAGCCACGAGCCGTATATTGTTATTGCTACGGGCGACTGCATATAT
This sequence comes from uncultured Lachnospiraceae bacterium, assembly GCA_947629525.1. Lineage (GTDB taxonomy): Bacteria > Bacillota > Clostridia > Lachnospirales > Lachnospiraceae > COE1. Next base: position 55,787 of record CANREB010000009.1, on the reverse strand, counting down.
AAAATGGATTATAACAAGGTACTTGAGTATCATATAGCTAAGAAAGCGGATATCACAGTTGTTGTTAAGGATATGCCGGAAAATGTCAATATAGACAGATACGGAGTCGTTAAAATGAACGAGGACAGCCGTATCGAAGAATTTGAAGAAAAGCCCATGGTGGCTAAGTCGAGAACCGTGTCGTGCGGTATTTATGTTATTAGGCGCAGACAGCTTATAGAGCTGCTTGAAAAAAGCGCGGAGGAAGGACGGTACGATTTAGTACAGGATATTCTTATACGCTATAAAGACATAAAAAGGATATACGGATATAAGATTGATTCGTATTGGAGAAACATAGCGTCTGTTGACGATTACTATGGTACCAATATGGATTTTCTTAAGAAAGATATCCGGGATTATTTCTTTAAGCAGTATCCTGATATATACTCTAAGGTTGACGATCTGCCTCCGGCGAAATACAATCCCGGGGCACGTGTTAAAAACAGCCTTATTTCCAGCGGATGTATCATAAACGGAACAGTTGAAAATTCTGTTTTGTTTAAGGAAGTATTCGTGGGAAACAATTGTACCATCAAAAACTCAATCATTTTAAATGATGTGTATCTGGGCGACAATACCCACATTGAAAACTGTATAGTAGAAAGCCGTGATACCATCCGTGCTAATTCTCACCACGTAGGCGAAACAGGTATAAAAGTCGTAGTGGAAAAGAATGAAAGGTATGTTTTATAAGTGATGTTTGTGTTTTAAGAAAAATTATATGACTTGCAAAGGGGGAACAAAAGAATGAGGATAACTGATGTTCGAGTTCGTAAAATTACCAAAGAAGGTAAGATGAAAGCAGTAGTATCAATAACTCTTGATGATGAGTTCGTAGTACACGACATTAAGGTTATTGAGGGCGAGAAAGGGCTTTTTATAGCTATGCCCAGCAAGAAATCTGCTGATGGTGAGTACAGGGATATTGCACATCCTATCAACTCAAATACGAGAGAAACTATTCAGAAAACCATTCTCGAAAGCTATGAGAAAGCACTCTTAGAGCCTGACGAGGAAGTATAGAATAGAAATATTTACAAAATGTGGGTTAGAGAGGCATCAGAAATGGTGCCTCTTTTTAAGGGAAGGTGCATATACTGTAAAATGAGGTGTGAAGAAATTAATGTATATAATAGCAGGTTTGGGAAATCCGACACGGGAATATGAAAACACAAGGCACAATATAGGCTTTATGGCAATAGACGCACTTGCGGACAAATACGGTATTGCTGTCAACGACTGTAAGCATAAGGCACTTTTGGGAAAGGGCATTATAAACGGTACGAAAGTGATACTGGTCAAGCCGTTGACATATATGAACCTGAGCGGTGAGGCGATACGCGCTGTAGTCGATTATTACAAAGCGGACGAGGAGAGTGAGCTTATCGTTATCTATGACGATATAAATCTTGATGTGGGTCAGCTTCGTATAAGAAAGAAAGGAAGCGCGGGTGGTCATAACGGCATAAAAAACATAATTACCAATTTGGGACATGACAACTTTAACCGTATAAAGATAGGAGTCGGCGCAAAGCCAAAAGGATATGACCTTGCAGACTACGTTCTCGGACGCTTTAGCGATGAAGAACTTAAAGTAATGTCAGAGAGCCTTGAACGGGTAGACGCGGCTGTAAACCTTATGATTCAGGACAAGGTTGACGCTGCGATGAATGAATATAACAAAAAAATAATGTAATTTGTATGCGGAGGTACAGCAAAAGTGAATACATTGTTGAAGCCGCTTGCGGAACTTGGCGATTATGACAGCATTATAAGTGCTTTGGGCAAGGAAGCGGGCAAAGCGGGAATAAGCGGCTGTGTGGATTCTCAGAAAATCCATATGATATATGGGACTGATGTTGATTTTGATGTAAAAGTTATCGTGACCTACAGCGATATAAAAGCGAGAGAGCTTTTAGATGACTGTAGGCTTTATTGTCGTGACTCATATTTTTATCCGGCAAAAGATCTTATCTTTTATCAGGCGGATGTCCACGGCAATCAGCTTACCAAAGAGCGCATCGAGGTGCAAAGGCACATCCTTGAAGGAGGTCCGGTCACGATAGTGACCACATTTGCCGCGCTTATGGCACATCAGCTTCCGCTTGATGTGCTTAGGGAAAATGTTATCAGCATAAGTCTTGAGAACGTTATTGAGGAGCAGGCGCTTGCGGGGAAACTTGTCGCTATGGGGTATGAGAAAAATTATCAGGTTGAAGCCCCGGGGCAGTTTTCAATACGCGGAGGGATAATCGACATATTTGATCTGACTGCCGAAAATCCTGTACGTATTGAATTGTGGGGCGACGAGATAGAGTCGATACGTTCATTTGATATACTCAGCCAGCGTTCGATCGAAGAGAATATGACTAGCGTGTCGATATACCCTGCGACTGAACTTATACTTTCCCGGTCAAAGCTTAAGGATGGCATCAGTGCGATACAAAAGGACGGGAGAGAACGCGCGAAATATTTTCGCGGCAATGCGATGCCTGAGGAGGCTCACCGCATTGAAGAATGTGTTAAAGAACTTGGAGAACAGGTAATGCAGTTCCAAAGTTATGTTAATTTGGAAAGCTATATCGGATATTTTTATGAAGATACGATTTCGCTTATAGATTTTTTTGACGGCAGGAGGTGCTGCTTTTATCTTGATGAGCCTATGCGTATAGAAGAGCATGCAAGGGCTGTGGAGCTTGAATTCAGGGAGAGTATGGCAAGCCGTGCGGAAAAAGGGTACATACTTCCCAAGCAGATGGAAGTGCTTTTTGGCGTGACAGAGATCATGGCGAAGCTTGAGGGCAGACGCCTTATGGCGCTTTCGACCATGGAATATAAAGGATTTTCGATTAAATTTGCCAATCGTTTCGCGGTAAACACGCGCAATGTAGCTTCATATAACAAAAGTTTTGCCGAGCTTGTCAAGGATCTTAAAGACTTTAAGAAACGCGGTTATCGTGTGCTGCTTTTGTCGGCATCGGCGACAAGGGCAGGGCGCCTTGCCGCCGATCTGATGGACAAAGGGCTTAATGCTTTTTATTCGGAAGACTCGGATAGAGAACTGCAGCCGGGAGAGATAATGACATACCATGGCAGTGTGCTGAAAGGTTTTGAATATCCTCTGATAAAGTTCATAGTCATTTCCGAAACGGATATTTTTGGCAGACAGACTAACAAAAAGAAAAAGAAGAAACATTTTGAAGGTCAGAAGATACATGATTTCAATGATCTTAAAGTTGGCGACTATGTAGTGCATGAAGACCATGGGCTTGGCATTTACCGCGGTATCGAAAAAGTGGAGGTTGACAAGGTAGTAAGGGACTATATGAAGATAGAGTACCGGGACGGGGGCAACCTTTATATACTTGCCACAGGCTTTAACGCTGTTCAAAAGTACGCTTCGGCTGATGCCGATAAGAAGCCGAAGCTTAATAAACTTGGCACACAGGAATGGACAAAGACAAAGTCGCGCGTAAAGACCGCGGTCAATGAAGTGGCTAAAGACCTTGTGGAGCTGTACGCCATACGCCGGGAAAAACAAGGTTTTATGTTTGGCAAAGACACTGTGTGGCAGAGAGAGTTTGAGGAGATGTTCCCGTTTGAGGAGACAACTGACCAGCTTCTTGCCATAGAGGCCACAAAAAACGATATGGAAAGTCCGCGTATAATGGATAGGCTCATCTGCGGCGATGTGGGTTTTGGCAAGACGGAGATAGCGATACGCGCGGCGTTTAAAGCAGTTCAGGACAACAAGCAGGTGGCATACCTTGTACCGACCACGATACTTGCGCAGCAGCATTACAATACGTTCATACAGCGTATGAAAGACTTCCCGGTCAGGATAGATATGCTTTCGCGTTTCAGAACCCCGGCGGAACAAAGGCAGACGCTCAAGGATTTAAGAAAAGGCATGGTCGATATTGTGATAGGCACGCACAGGCTTTTATCGGAAGATGTAAAGTATAAGGATTTGGGACTTCTGATAATTGATGAGGAGCAGCGTTTCGGCGTGCGCCACAAGGAAAAGATAAAGCAGATAAAGGATAATGTCGATGTGCTTACGCTCACGGCGACGCCGATACCGAGGACGCTTCATATGAGCCTTGTCGGAATACGCGACATGAGCGTGCTTGAGGAAGCACCCGACGAGCGCCGCCCGATACAGACATATGTCATGGAATACAATGAAGAGATGGTCAGGGAAGCAATAGTAAGGGAAATATCGCGCCATGGACAGGTATACTATGTGTATAACCGTATAAACAGCATTGTCGATATCACAAACAGAATAGCCGCGCTTGTGCCGGAAGCGACAGTGGCATTTGCGCACGGACGGATGAAAGAAAATGAGCTTGAAAAAATAATGTATGAATTTATCAACGGCGAAATAGATGTGCTTGTTTCCACCACGATAATAGAGACAGGGCTTGACATATCAAACGTAAACACTATGATCATACACGATTCCGATAATATGGGACTGTCACAGCTTTATCAGCTTCGCGGTCGTGTGGGACGTTCCAACCGCACCTCATACGCATTTTTGATGTACAGGAAAGATAAAATGTTAAAAGAGGTAGCGGAAAAGAGACTTCAGGCTATTAAGGAGTTTACGGATCTTGGCAGCGGATATAAGATTTCAATGCGCGATTTGGAAATAAGAGGAGCGGGCAATCTGCTCGGCGAGCGCCAGCATGGGCATATGGAAGCGGTAGGATATGACCTGTACTGCAAAATGCTAAACGAAGCCGTGAAAACGCTGAAAGGCACAAAACGTATCGATGATGACTTTAACACTTATGTTGATATGGATGTTGACGCGTTCATTCCGGCGGAATATATTGTGAATGAAGTGCAGAAGCTTGACATTTACAAGAGGATAGCCGGTATTGAAAACGAGGACGAGTGTGAAGACATGCGTGTGGAACTCAAGGATCGCTTTGGCAGCATACCAAAGTCTGTCGAAAATCTGATGCAGATCTCACTGATACGCGTGACGGCGCATCAAAGATATGTCACTGAGATTAAGGGTAAAGTTGGGGAGATAACATTTCATATGGAGCCGTATGCCCCCGTACAGGTGGAGAAACTTCCAAAGCTCATCGAGAAGTATAACGGCGCACTTGACTTTTCGGCGAAAGGGACACCGCGTTTTGTGCTGAAATATAAAAAATACGGGCTTCTTGAAAAGGAGGCGCAGCTTCTGATACAGCATACAGGCAGCGTGCTTGCGGACATGGAAATGCTCTATTCGTCTGACACGGGCGCACCGGAAAATTATACAAATTAGAAATAAATTAGCTAAATATGTAGATATTTTTTTTATAATATATTATAATTAAGACCGATTAAAACTGGTTTGTTTTTGTTTACGGGGGTTTGACATGAACGAAGGAAGATATAACATTCCAAAGCAGTACAAGGTCGATAAAGGCATGCCATTGGAGGCACTGTTCCAAAGAATCGACGATCCTAAATGCCATCGTATATTTACAGTAGAGATCGAAAGCGTTACATGGAAATATCATTTGGTTGACAAAGAGGGCATATCGGGCATACCCGAACTTGTGAAAGAACCGGGGCTGTCGGTATTTGAAGTATCTCTTAAGCAGAAGATAGACCCTGATCTTTTGACAGAGGTTTTTTCAGGGCTTCTGCAGCGTCCCATAGTAATGGTATATTTGTGCGACGGAGAACTTTCAATGGGTACTTTTATCCCGATGGGCAGAGGGACTACGGGCAGGATGTGCTCTACTGATTTTTACCCGTATGACATGAACCGCATGATCGAGCTTATGGATTTTGAAAAGGACAGCAACAGGAATGTGGATCAGATACACAGGCGGATCTTTGCGACTATACGCAGCCAAAAGCACATAATAATGATCGAGAAAGCTTATGAGCAGCTTGACCCTAGGACTGATACGGACAACGAGATACTTTCGTTTGAGTTCAGCCTTGAAAATCTCGACAAAATAAGAGAGGACGCGGATTTTGTGCAGTCGCAGCTCAGCGTAGTCAAAAAAGACCCCGCGTGACAAAGGATAATATAAAGATATCATAAAGGGAGCGTATCAATGGAGAATGAGATATCTTCGGCAGTAGCTGCCACGGTTTTAAATTCATTAAAAAGCGGTGTTGTGCCCAGAGTAGGGCTTGAATATATCACAGTCGGCAGACGCAGTGAAATTCAGGCTCTTCTTCAGGATGTTTCCATTATTGAGCAGGGAGGAGCAGCTTTCCGCTTTATCGAGGGTAAGTACGGAAGCGGTAAGACGTTTCTTATGCATGCTCTCAGAAACCATGTAATGGAAAAGGACTTTGTCGTCACGGATGTTGAGCTTTCGGTCGAGCGGCGTCTTGTGGGCAACAAAGGACAGGGGCTTGCGACATATAAAGAGCTTATCCGGAATATGTCTACGCATGCATGCCCTGACAGCGGAGCGCTGCAGCTTATTCTCGACAAGTGGATAGGCTCTCTTGAAAATGAAGTAGTCCAGTTTGAAGGGCTGGTTCCGGGACATGAAGTATTTGACGTGAGGGTCAGCCAGAAAATATATAAGATAACATCGTCAATGGAAGAGCGCGTCAACGGATTTGATTTTGGCAAGGTGCTTGCCGCCTATTACAAAGGTCACAGAACAGGCGACACGGAACTTCAAAAATCCGCGCTGCGCTGGCTGTGCGGTGAGTACAGGACGCGGACTGAGGCAAAGAGCGAACTTGGCGTCAATCTTATAATCACCGACGACAACTGGTATGATTTTATTAAACTGTTTGCGGATTTTGTAGTTAAGGCGGGATATGCGGGGCTTTATGTGTGTATGGACGAGCTTGCCACCCTATATGACATTCCAAGCCGTGTGGGGCGTGAGTATAATTATAACAGGCTTCTTTCTATTTATAATGACGCGCTTCAGGGTAAGGCGTCAAATCTTGGCATAATCGTGAGCGTCACCAAGGAGGCAATGGAAGACCCGGTGCGCGGCGTATTCAGTTTTGAACCGTTAAAGTCAAGACTTGGCATGCCGGGATATGAGCAGGGCGGCGACAAAAAACTTCGCGATATGGCATCGCCCATAATCGAGCTTGACACGTTAAATCCCGGGGAGATGTATGTGCTTCTTGAGAAGCTTTCACGGATACATGGTGTGCTGTATAACTATAAGCCGTCTTTGGAACATGATGATTATATATATTTCCTCAAAAAACAGTACGCCAAGGCGGGTGCAGACAACAGCATCACGCCGAGGGATATGATAAAAAATTATGTTACGCTCTTGAACCTGCTGCAGCAAAACCAAAACGTTCCCAAGGAGGAAATACTGTATGGTTAATGCCGTGATATTTGATATGGACGGTGTGCTGATCGACACGGAGAAGCACTACAACGCGGCTTGGTGTGAAGCCGCAAGGCGCGCGGGATTTGACAGCTTTACCAAAGAACATGCGCTGATGCTCAGAAGCCTTGACGCAAGGCTTGCATCAGAACTTATGGTAAAGATATTCGGAAAAGATTTTGACTACTATGCAATACGTGAGGTAAGGCGCAGTCTTGTCGCCGAGCGCTTAGAAAAATACGGACTTGAAAAAAAGACGGGTATCGATGAGATACTCGCGTTTTTGCATGAGAGAGGAATTAAGACGGCGGTAGCGACGGCGACGCCCATCGAGCTTACGCTTAAGCATCTTGAAAAAATAGGTGTGAGGGATAAATTCGACAAAATAGTGAGCGCAAAGCAGGTAAAAAACGGCAAGCCCGCGCCCGATGTATATCTGTATGCCTGTGAGCAGATAGGTGAGCGCCCTAAAGACTGTATTGCCGTTGAGGACTCGCCGAACGGGATAAGATCGGCATATGCCGCAGGCTGCAAGCCTGTAATGGTGCCTGACCTTACGCAGCCCGACAATGAGGTCTTGCCGATGCTGTATGCGGTAGCGGATGATTTGACAGGGTTGGCAGATATAATAATAGGAGTAAAGAGCAGAGTTAGAAAAGAAGCGGGGTGTTTGTGTGGGAAATGAGATCGTAGAGCTGATACGCAGCGGCAATGCTTCAAATGTCATTGCGGAGAAGCTTAATGATTATCATGACAATGATATATCGAATATTCTGGATGAGCTTGACGAGAAAGAGCGCAGAGTCCTTTATCATATACTGGGAATCGAACGCGTGTCGGAGATATTTGCATATCTTGACGATCCGCAGAAGTATTTGGGTGAGCTTGAGCCTGAGCAGGCGGCTGATATCATCGAAAAGATGGATGCCGACGACGCGGTCGATGTCCTCGAGGAAATGGACGAGGCAACCAGAAATCAGCTTATTGATTTGATCGATGATGAGTCAAAGGAGGATATAAACCTAATCCTTTCATACAAGGATAACGAGATAGGCAGCCGGATGACTACTAATTTCATAGAGATAGAGCGGCGGCTTACCATAAAGCAGGCAATGCGTGCTTTGATTGCGCAGGCGGAGGACAATGATAATATTACGACGATTTTTGTGCGTGATGATGACGGTACATTTTACGGAGCGATCGATTTAAAGGATTTGATTATTGCAAGGAATTATGTCGAGCTTGAAACGCTGATAACACATTCGTTTCCGTATGTAAAAGATACCGACGATATCGGCGAGTCTATTGACAAGCTGAAGGAATATTCTGAGGATTATATACCTGTCTTAAATGATGAAAACAGGCTTATCGGCGTAATTACTGCTCAGGACGTTGTGGAGGCTGTAGACGATGAAATGGGCGAGGACTATGCAAAGCTTGCCGGTATGACCGAGGAGGCGGAACTTGAGGAGTCGCTTGCGGAGAGTATCAAGAAACGTCTCCCGTGGCTTCTGGTGCTGCTGGCGCTGGGGATTGCGGTATCTTCCGTGACAGGGCTTTTTGAGGGGGTTATCTCGCAGCTTGTTATTATCGCAAGCTTTCAGTCAGTGGTGCTTGATATGGCGGGAAACGTGGGAACGCAGTCGCTTGCCGTGACGATAAGGCTTTTAATGGATGAAAACCTTGGCGCAAAGCAGAAATTTATGATAGTGCTCAACGAAATGCGCATCGGTTTTTTTAACGGCATTATACTTGGCGCGCTGTCGTTTGTGCTGATAGGCTTGTATTTGTCCGTGTTCAAGGGCAGGGCATTAATGCAGGCGTTTGCCATATCAGGCTGCGCGGGAGCGGCGCTGATAGTCGCCATGACAATATCCAGCCTTGTGGGTACGATAGTTCCTATCTTTTTCCATAAAATTAAAGTTGATCCGGCGGTTGCGTCAGGTCCTCTTATTACTACAGTGAACGATTTAGTCGGTGTTGTTACGTATTATGGACTGGCGTGGATTTTGCTTATAAATATTTTAAAGCTTTAATCGGTATAAAAAGCCAATATTTACAAATACTAGAGTTACAGCTTGAGAGATGAAAGCCGTGCAAATACTAGTTTTGAAATGGAGGATATATCTGTGAAGGCTACGGGAATAGTGCGTAGGATTGACGACCTCGGACGAGTTGTGATCCCAAAGGAAATACGGAGGACGCTGAGAATAAGGGAAGCCGACCCACTGGAAATATTCACCAATAATGAGGGCGCGATAATTTTGAAAAAGTATTCACCTATCGGAGAGCTTGGAGACTTCGCAAAGCAGTATGCTGAAAGCCTTTCTCAGGTGTCGGGTCATGTGGCGCTGATAGCCGACAGGGACCAGATAATAGCGGCAGCGGGAAACAACAGTAAGCAGATTTTAGGGAAAAGTGTCAGCAAAGAGCTTGAAGACAAAATGAATTCGAGAGAAGCCGTGTGCGCCTCTAAGGGTGAAAAGAGTTATGTCAGCGTTGTTGACAATGAAGATGACGAATACCAGCATGAAGTAATTATTCCTATAATTACGCAAGGCGATATAATTGGCGCTGTAGTTCTATTGTCAGCTAAGACGGGAGATGAAATGAACGAGGTTGAAGTGAAGCTTGCCCAGTCGGCGGCAGGTTTTTTGGGCAAACAAATGGAACAATAAAAAGGAGCTTACGCTCCTTTTTATTTTAATATTTTTTCGCGGATGAGAACAGCGTTAATGATACTGCACATATTTTGGTATACCTGACCTATCGTCTTCGGAAAAGCTATCGGAAGACCAAATATGTCGGAGGTTATAAGGCCCGCCACGTTATGTTCGCTGTCACGCAGAAGAAACTGTATCGTGCTTGAAATATGCGTGTCAAGGAATATCTGATAAACATCAGGAACAGAATACTCAACAGCATGTACGTTGCTCAGAGTCATCAGATCCTTGTTGAACAGTCCAAGATAACCGGTATCCTTTATGACCGCGGGATTGGCAGGACATATATCACCCGTGTAATTACTTGTGTATCTTGGGGAAGTCTCATCGTTGCAAAACAGGCTTACGCGGTCAAGCTTAAAAGCAATGGCAAATTGGTCAAGCAGCGACGGTATTATGCCTGCACCCTCTATTATCACCTTGGACATCAGCGTATGGAGTTTGGCAACTTCTTCCACGGAATAATAGCTGTTTGATATATTGACCATATCAGCGTTATCGCCTTTTGAACTGTAATCGCCATGTATCTCGGGTTTGTAGATTATATAGCGGTTTTTGCCTTTCTGCTTTGCAAGATAGAGAGCTCTGTCAGCGATCCTGAACAGGTCATGGTAGTTTGTCGAACCCGGACCGAATCCGTACCGTGCAAGACCAATGGAGCATGAGAGGGTATTGTCCCCCATTTCGCCCTGATACACGGTCTGGACATTTGTCTTTATACATCTTAAGATGTTCCGGTATTCAAGTTCATCCTGACACTTTTCAAATACTATAAGGAACTCATCGCCGCCCATACGTCCTGCTACGGCGTCTGTATTTACAGCGTTTTTGATTACGTCGGCGACAGCTTTGATGACTTTATCGCCAAACATATGACCGTAATTATCGTTTACACCCTTGAAGTTGTCGATATCCATGATGGCGAGTGCGACATTATCGTGATTACCGCTGTTTACGGCATTTTCCGCATATGACATTATAGCCCCTTTGTTGAGAAGCCCGGTAAGTGAATCTATATATGTGTCCTCAAAGTATGAGCTGTTATTATCATTTGTAGCCTGGTTTACGATTGCCCACGTGCCGGTGACTACAGGTTCGTCATTTCCATACTTATGTATGCCGAACGTGACGCGGTATGTTTCAACGCGGTTCTTATCACCGATAACGCTTCCGCGGAAGATGACGCTGCGGCTCTCGTCAGCCTTTTTTACTATGGCGCAGAAAGTGTCAAAAATATCTCTGTCCTCAGGTACTATACGATTTTCGTCATAGAGGCGCTTTGCCCATTCGTCGATATTCATATCGTAAAATACGGCAGTCTGTTCGTTCTTTACATACGAAAGTTCCATGTTGCCGGTTGACGGCGTATATATAAATACGGCAGCCCCGTTGAGCGTTATGAAATTCCTTGCGAGCATAAGTCTTTTGTTAAGCATATCAATATGGGACTTACTGTCAGTCACGTTGATAAGCTCAACATCGAGAAAATCAGGCTCATCGGAAAGCTGCATGGTGAGCAGATAGCAATCCTGTCCGCCGCTTTTGTTGGCGACGTGTATGCTGTGGTCGATCTTAAGCTGCGGCGACTTACGGCAAAGCTCTATGGCATCCAAAAGCTTCTGCTGTTCATCTTCGCTGATGATCTTCAAAATTGAGAAATAAATGTTGGAGCCAAAAAAACGATACATATAAGGATTACCCTCTTTTAAGTTAAGGGTCATATCGAACCTTCCCGCAGGATATGTTATATCAAAATTAGCTTCTATCATATTATCCCTCCATACTGCACATTGACAGCGTAAATAGAATATTCCATTATAGGATACTCATATCCATTTTAACAATAACAGACAAAAAAGTAAAGAAGATAGACAAGAAATCTATCTTCTTTTGCTCAAATTAAAAGCGATAAAATTGTTTTAGGCAACATATACATACATGAATATGAAATGACAGATGCTTCCGCCCATTACAAACAGGTGGAAAATCTCATGTGAGCCGAAATATTTGTGCATAGAGTTAAAAACAGGAAGCTTGAGCGCATAGATTATACCGCCTATAGTATAGATTATGCCGCCTGCCAGAAGCCATCCGAACGCTGCATGAGGAAGTACGTTCCAAAGTGTTCCAAAGACTAAAAGACACAGCCATCCCATAGCGATATAGATGAGTGAAGAAAACCATTTGGGACAGTTTATCCATACCATATTGATGAACATCCCGACAATAGCGACGCCCCATACAAGCGCCAAAAGCGAATATCCCATATTTCCGCCGAGTACGATAAGGCATACGGGAGTATATGAACCTGCTATAAGCACGAAGATCATCATATGGTCTAATTTTTGAAAAATGCGCAGCAGGTGTCCTGATACATTTACGGTGTGGTAAAGTGCGCTCGCACCGTACAAAAGTATCATGCTTGCCGCAAATACGGTAAGCGCTACGGTGGTTATTCCGCTCTGCGCTTTTATCAGTAAAGGTGATGCCGCTATGGCGGTCATAAGGCAGGCTATAAAATGGGTGATAGCACTGCCGGGTTCTCTTATTGTAAGCTGCATATTTACCTCGATTCTGCGTTTGACAGACTTGATAACAAGTCGAAACACTAATAAAATTTCAACACATAGTTTTAAAAACTACTTATCAACAACTATAATACTACGACTTATTATTGCATATGTCAAGAGTAAATATTCAATCTTCTTCAATAACTTGTATTTCGAGATAATCAAAATCTATCGTTTCTATAAAATTATCAGCCCGAAACCGCGCTTTATCGTGTTTTTTAAATTCCGAAACCGTTGAGTCGAGCCAAATAGGGCTGCTCAAGTCAAATTCGTAACATACTTTTTCAAGAGCGTGAAAAATTTTGTGCGTCCTGGTGTCGGAACTGTCGTCGCATATGACTGTATCGCGCAGCAAGCGGTTATCTTTAAATATTCTTGCCCATAATCTGAACATACTGCCTCCTTACGCCAAAGGCGGTTAAAAAAATTCCCCCTAAAAATGAGGAGTGCCCCGACACATTTCTGTGCCGAGGCTATTATGAAAAAATTTATCTTTAATCACCTATCTGCTATAAATAAATACTACCATTTGAATATGAACAAAGTATGAACAAAGTGTAAGTATATTGTAAAAAGTGCATATAGCGGACACTGAAAACAAAATGAATATATACAAAATCTACAAAACCAACAATATGGAAAAAGATTGAAAAAATAAGCCGCTTATGCTACAATATGGCTATCCGTTAAAATAATATTTAGTAGTATAAAGGACAGGAGGAGTACAGTGGATAATTTTATAGACAAGCTTGCCCATAGGTTTGGTACGCAGGAGACAGCAAGAGCAAATTCGGAGGCGGACTCAAAACGCATGCGTGCCCAGCTTTCAGAGTATGATAAGCTTCTTCAGGAGATGCGCAGGGTCAATTCCCAAAACGCGGAACTTTCAGAAAAGATGGAAGCTCTTATAAACGATGGCACGAAGTTTGGCGAGTTAAAAGAAGATGAACAAAAGCTTATAACCACACTGAGGGATCTGACTGACGAACAGACAAGAAACCGTGAAGCGGAGCTTGCGCGTATGGAGCAGGAGCGCCTTGAACGTGAACAGGAAAAAAAAGCGGTCGATGCAGACACGATGAACGGTATGCTTGACGAAAAGTTTAAGGAGTCAGAGGATTTTGTACATAAGGAAAATGTAAAGGTTTACCGCAATGTACAGGCAGTTGTGGTTGATGAGATAAAACGCCAGAGCGAGTTGGTTGAGCGGGAGAACGCAAATATTAAGTCAAAACTCAGCGCTGTCGTTACTGTAAGCATCGTTTCCATAATAGTGTCTTTAGGCACGGTAGCCGTATGTGTGCTGACGCTGCTTACTGCAATGGGAATAAGGCTGTTTTAGGTATGTCGAAGATTTCTTTTAAGGCAGGAAATATGCTCTATCCGCTTCCGGTGGTTCTTGTCAGCGTCGCCGATGGCAGCAAAGAGACGGATATAATAACGGTTGCATGGGCGGGCACCATATGCACGAATCCGCCCATGGTCAGCATTTCGGTGCGTCCAAGCCGCTATTCGCATCATATGATCATGGAGACGGGAGAGTTTGTCATTAATCTCACTACGAAAGAACTGGTGCGTGCGACTGATTACTGCGGTGTAAAAAGCGGAAGAGACGTAAACAAATGGAAGAAAATGAACCTTACCCCCATACCATCACAAAAGGTAAAAGCGCCATCGATAGCTGAGTCGCCTGTCAATATTGAATGTCAGGTGGAGCGCGTGGAAAATCTCGGTTCGCATGACATGTTCGTGGCTAAAGTAGTGGCAGTGCAGGTTGAAGAAAAATACATGGATGAGCGTGGCGGATTTCATTTGGAAAATGCACAGCCAATCGTCTATTCGCATGGAGAATATTTTATGCTGGGCAGCAGCTTAGGCAGGTTCGGCTACAGCATACGAAAATAAACATCGGATCTTCCCATAAGGAAAATCCGGTGTTTTTATGTTGCGCTGACAAATATTGATAGATTGTTTTACTGTTTTATGATATGATAAAAATGCTTAATCACAAAAGGCAGGCATTTGACAAAGAATTGGAAAGGTGACATATAACGGTATGTTTGAGCATAGGGCGCTTAAAAGCTTAGACGATTTTTTCCTAAAGCATGATGAACGCAGGGGCGATTATGTATATTTTTACAGAATTAACGGCTGCAATGATGAAATAATGGAATTTCTTTTGAAATATTATGAGGCGGCACAGAAGTCGGGAGCGGTCATCGAGGGAAAACTTGAAAATCCCGACGAGAATGATTTGGCTCATTATGTTGATATGATGGGATCGGATTTCCGCCTGAGTGTCGGTTTTATATCATTTAACCTTAAAAAATGGCTTCCCCGGATGGATGAGCGCGGGCGGGAAAATGTTGCCGAAGCTGTTTATGATACTCTTTTGCAGATGCAAAAGGACGGCAAGGGCGAAAATATCCTCAAAAATGCGTATATTAAGTTTATGTGCTGGCTGTATTACCGTTTTGAGCGCATTGCAAACACGCTCGGCGGCAGCGCTGTTCCCAAGATATTATATGAGGGGAATATAAGCAGCTATGAACTTAAGATGTTTACCATACTGTCAGGCGCAGGCTGTGATATAGTACTGTTACAATACGATGGCGACGATGCGTACCGTGAAGCAGACGGCGGACTTGGGCTTTCGTATGAACTTAAAGCAGCGAGGATGAGCGCGTTCCCCGGAGGATTTGACATAAAATGGCTCAGGACTAAGGCACAAGAGCGCCGGGATACACGTAAATTATATAAAGAACCGCCGTCGCTTATAAACTGTACCAATGCATGGATAAGCGGCAGAGGACTTGCGGATATACTGACGATTCCGAAACAGCGCGGGACGGACGCGAGATTTTTTTACAATTGTTTTATACGGATGAAAGGCGTTGAGGATAAATATACATATTTAAATGACCTGCATAAATTCTATATGGAGCTTAAAGCGGGCGGGCGGAAATTTGTGATCGTCGAACGTAAGATACCGCAGCCGACAGATGAGGAGCTTAAGATAATACACAGGTGCAGTTACGATACGCTCAACGGCATGATAGAGAATATGTCAGCAAACAGTATATATGACCCGGATGATGAGCTTTGCAGACTGATGAAAAAGGCATTTATAGACGTTATGCTTGAGAATGCTAAAATAACGGGCGATACCGTTGAACGGCTTGCCGACAAGGCGGCATACATACTGTGCTGGCTGAGACGCTATCAGATCCTGCTGTTTAAAAATTGGAAAGCACCCGATATTTCATGCTTTATATATCTGGGCGGATGCCGGGGGGAGAGCGAAGCGTTATTTGTTAAGATGCTCAGTCTGCTTCCCGTGGATGTTTTGATACTTATACCGGATAAGAATGACAAGTGCATATTAAAAGCAGATAATCTATATGAATTACGGTATACGGAATATTTAAAGCTTGACAGCATTCCGCGCGAAAACTCAAATATGCAGATCGGAACGGCGGCATACCACGCTGAGCGCGAACTTGACAATGTAATGTATCAGGACACGGGAATGTACCGCAGCCGTCAGTATCAGCGGGCGATATCGGTGACGCTGCGTTCCATATATGAGGAGATTGCTATACTGTGGAAAGAAGAAATACGTTTCAGACCAAACTTTGACATAACCGATTCGATAGTGTCCGTGCCGGTTATTTTTTCAAAGGTATCAGGTGTTAAGGACGGCAAAGTGTCTGATTACTGGATCGAAATAAAAAAATTAATAACACCCGATACTGTTATTATAAAAGGCGCGCCGTTTATACGCGGTGATGACGAAAACCCGTTTAAGTCTGAGGCGGCATCGTTTCTGAGAAACAAAAAGCTGCAAAAAAACGCTGTTAAGGCGCATAAGAGTTACGGCTACGGCTTTTTGCGCGACGAGGTACAGGAACATATACTTGATAAGCTGCAGATGCTGCTGGATGTCAATATGATCGACGGCACGTACGAAAACGGAACGGAGTATACGATTATAGCTACCGTGCTTAATATGGACCGCAGTATTCTGAGGCTTATACAGCGCTTTGATTTTACAAAGCTTAATCCTAAGCTTATATATATAAATACATCTGAAGAGATTTTGTCGCTTGAGGACAGTATTTTGGCGGCTTTTTTGAACCTTGTCGGTTTTGACGTTGTGTTTTTTGTCCCCACGGGTTACAGATGTGTTGAGAAATATTTTAACGGCAATGTTATAGAGGAACATCAGATCGGCGAATATATGTATGATCTTGAAGTGCCCGATTTTGAAAAGATAAATGTAAACGGGAGGCGTTCCCTGCGCGATATAATTTTTAAGAGGAGGGATTAAACATGGAACCTATGGAAAATTATGACATTATAGCCGACAGAACACGTATGAGCGAAAAACTTGCGAACTCGCCGGAGGTAAAAGCGATTGCAGGTACGATAGATTATGGCGATATGGAGTCAGTCGTGTCTTTTGGAGCTGAGGCGGCGGAAGAAATCTCAAAAGCATCAGATGTTATTTTAAACAGTATGGATATGACGCAGCTTGATGATTCAAGCCGCATGCTGACGGCACTGTCAAAAATAATGGAAAAATTCAACATTGATGAACTGAAAGATAACAAGGGGTTTTTTGACAAGGTTTTCGGTAATATGAAAAGACAGCTTGATAAGCTTATTGCCAAGTACCATACCATGGGCGAAGAGGTCGATAAGATATATGTGCAGCTAAAGCAGTATGAGTCCGATATCAAACAGTCAAACCGTAAACTTGATGATATGTTTGAGGCGAATGTGAAATATTATCATGAGCTTATCAAATATATAATTGCGGGCGAGAAAGTATGCCGGGAACTTGAGGAGCGCATAGCGCAGCGTGAAAGCGAGCTTGAAAGGACGGGGGACAGTTCCATCAGGTTTGAGATACAATCACTTCGCCAAACACTTGTTATGCTTGAGCAGAGGATACAGGATCTGAGGATGGCGGAAAATGTTGCGATGCAGTCTGTTCCTATGATAAAAACAATGGAATTCAGCAATATGAACCTTGTCCGCAAGATAAATTCCGCGTTCATCATCACTCTGCCTGTGTTTAAGCAGGGAATAGCGCAGGCAGTACTGCTCAAACGACAGCGTATTCAGGCTGACGCGATAGCGGCGCTTGATGAGAGGACAAACGAAATGCTTATCAGGAATGCGCAGAACACTATGGAACAGTCCAAAATCACAGCGCAGCTTGCATCGGGGACATCGATTAAAATAGAAACACTTGAGAGTACATGGAAGACTATTGTGGACGGTATCAATGAGACGAGGCAGATTCAGGAAGAAGCTAAGCATCAACGGATCGAGGATCAGGCAAAGCTTGAGACTATAAAAGCCGAGTTTGAGCAGAAGTTCGGCGTTTCGCAAAAGTAAGAGAAAAGAGGAGAAAATATGTTTTTGGCTGTAAAAAGTGTTGTTTTAATGATAGTGGGGTTTGTTATACTGATAAAAGGCGCGGATTTTTTTGTTGACGGCGCATCAGGTATAGCGGCGAAATTTAAGATCCCGCAGATAGTTATAGGTCTTACCATAGTAGCGTTCGGTACGAGCGCCCCGGAAGCGGCGATAAGTATATCGGCGGCTTTGAGAGGGACAACAGGTATCGCGATCGGAAATATCCTTGGAAGCAATCTGATGAACATATTGCTCATCCTTGGAATTGCATCTGTTATCGTACCACTCAATATCAAAAAATCAAGCATAAAATTTGATATACCTTTTAATTTTGTCATTACGGTCATACTTGTTGTGTTGGGCATGGCATTCCATTCGCTTAACAGGATAGCGGGCGTGATATTCTGGGCGCTTCTGATATTTTTTATAGTGCATCTTTTGAGAGGGATAAAAAACGGCGATGGCGGTGACGAAGAAGAAGTATCCGTCATGCAGAAAAACGCGTTTCTTCTTATAATATATATCATAGGGGGACTTGCAGCAGTGGTGATCGGCAGTAATCTGGCTGTTGATAATGCCAAGATCATAGCGTCAATGCTTGGAATGGACGACAGGCTTATAGGTCTTACGATAGTGGCTTTCGGTACATCGCTTCCCGAGCTTATGACATCGGTCATTGCGGCAAGGAAAGGGAATGCCGATATAGCTGTGGGAAATATCCTCGGCAGCAATGTATTTAACATTCTCTTTGTGCTTGGAACGGTTGCTCTGATATCGCCTATAGAATTTTCAATATCGTTTGTCGTTGATGGAATAATTAACATAGCTACTGTTATACTATTATATATCCTGTCAAAAGACGACGACAGACTTTCAAGGCGTGACGGCATTATCTTTATCGCCGCGTATGCCGCGTATTTTGTGTATTTGCTGATTTAACTTTACAATACAGGCGGGGTGTGGTAAGGTAGATGTGTTGTGAACGATATTTTTTACCTGAATGCGGAGTATTTGATATAAAATGGATAAAAAGCATAAATACTTAAAAAAATTAAAGCTGTGCTATATGGAAGCGGCACTGATCACTCTGTTTGTGTGCATATTTCTGCTGCCGTCACTGGAACTGTACAAAAAAAGCGGAGATAACTTTTTCAAGGTAATCTTAAACGGAGTTGAAGTGGGATATGTCGGCTCACCGGACAGGGCTGAGAGACTTGAAGATAAGGCAAGGCGGCAGGCAGCAGCGGAGATCGGAAGCGACGACCTGATCTTTATGGACTTGCAGCTTGAGACGGAAGGAAAGGAAGTCATCTGGGGCGTTGCTGACAGCGATGATGATATCATAGCCAATATGGCGGCTGTGATGAAAGACAGCACAAGAGAAACACTGCACCGTTCATACACGGTAAAAATAAATGACGTATCCGTGAACCTCGGGTCATATGAAGAGGTTCATGAACTGCTTAGGCAGGCGATCGCGCCATATGACCCCGAGGGGAAGTATGATGTTGAACTTACGCTTGACAGCGAAAGAAAAGTGAATGTGCTTGAGGCGGATATTATAAGCAGTGAAGCCGCGGACGAGGAGGAAGCGGTACAGACTACGGCAGGTGTGGAGAACGCTATCGGGCTTATGTTTACCGACTTGGAACCTGCGGGCGACAGGGATTTTGAGGACTACGAACAGGGGCTTGTGGGACTTAGGTATGCCGATCCTATAGAAGTAGTGGAAGCGTATCTTATGGAAAGCGAACTTCAAACAGTTGACGAGGCGGTAAACCTTGTGACGAAAGAACAGGAAACACAGGTAATATATGAAGTGGCTGCGGGCGACACGCTTTCGGAGATATCACTTGAAAATAATATACCGATGGAAGAGCTTATCGCTATGAACGATGCACTCGAAAATGAGAATACCACGATACGCGTCGGGCAGGAGCTTGTACTCACCGTGCCGGAACCTGATCTTTCGATAATATGGACTCAGGAACAGGTATATGTCGAGGACTATGAAGCTGAGGTGCAATATATTCCAAATGACGAATGGTATACCACGCAGACAGTGACGCTTCAGGCGCCTTCAGCAGGCAGGCGCAAAGTTGCGGCATTGATAGAATATAAAAATAACAGCGAGACAGATCGTGAAATATTAAAAGAAGAAGTGTATGCGGAGGCAGTGGCAAAAGTCGTTGAGCGCGGTACGAAGATACCGCCGACTTATATCAAGCCTATTTCAGGCGGACGGTTAAGCTCAGGTTTTGGCGCAAGAAGCGCGCCGACTAAGGGTGCATCGACATATCATAAGGGTATTGACTGGGCTACGCCTATCGGTACAACGGTCATGGCATCAAATACCGGTACGGTAGTAACGGCAGGATGGACAAGCGGATACGGATATGCAGTCTATATCAATCACGATGACGGCAAACAGACCCGATACGGACATCTGAGCAAAGTGCTTGTAAAGCCGGGACAGAGAGTTTCGCAGGGTGAGCGTATAGCGCTCAGCGGAAACACAGGCATAACTACAGGACCGCATATTCATTTTGAGATACGTATTAACGGAAGCGCGGTAAATCCGTTGAATTATCTTAACGGATAAGTGTTTACAAATCCTTAAAAAAGGTATATAATCAGTAAAGTTTAAGAAATTTGAACGATAATTTTAAACATTTGATGAGGTGGACGATGGAACGATACGCGATTAAAGGCGGAAACCCATTAGTTGGCGAAGTAGAAATAGGAGGCGCTAAAAACGCGGCGCTGGGTGTGCTGGCTGCGGCTATCATGACCGATGAGATGACAATTGTTGAGAACCTGCCTGATGTCAGGGATATCAATGTCCTGCTTCAAGCTATGGAAAGTATCGGAGTTATGGTATACAGGACAGACAGGCACACGGTCAGGATAAATGCTTCCATGATTTCGGGACTTGTGATAGAGGATGACTATATCAAGAAGATAAGGGCTTCTTATTATCTGCTTGGCGCGCTTCTCGGTAAGTATAAGCATGCCGAAGTGGCACTTCCGGGCGGATGCAATATCGGAAGCAGAAAGATAGACCTTCATATCAAAGGGTTTAAGGCGCTCGGGGCACAGGTCAAGATAGAACATGGTCTTATCATTGCAGATGCCAAACAGTTAAAGGGAGCGCACATATATCTCGACACTGTTTCCGTGGGAGCGACCATAAATATTATGCTTGCCGCTGTTCTTGCAGAAGGCAAGACTATTATAGAGAATGCGGCAAAGGAACCGCATGTCGTTGATGTTGCGAATTTTTTAAACTCTATGGGTGCTAATATCAAGGGTGCCGGTACTGATGTGGTGAGAATAAACGGGGTAAAGAAACTTCATGCGTCGAATTACTCGATCATTCCCGATCAGATAGAGGCGGGAACCTTTATGTTCGGTGCGGCGATAACCAAGGGTGATGTGACTGTTAAGAATGTAATACCTAAGCATCTGGAGTCGATAACAGCAAAACTTATCGAGATGGGATGTCAGATAGAGGAGTCTGACGACGCAGTGCGTGTGACGGCTTCAAAGAGGCTTGAGAATACCCACGTAAAGACACTGCCATATCCGGGATTTCCGACGGATATGCAGCCGCAGATAACGGTCGCTCTCGGTATAGCGGAGGGAACAAGTATCGTTACGGAGAGTATTTTTGACAATCGTTTCAAATATGTTGATGAACTTGTGAAGATGGGAGCCAATATAAAGGTAGAAGGCGGCAATACCGCTGTAATAGAAGGGGTGGAGCGTCTTACAAGCGCTAATCTTTCAGCCCCGGATCTGCGCGCGGGCGCGGCGCTTGTGCTGGCGTGCCTTGCGGCTGAGGGACTAAGCACGGTAGAGGACATAAAATATATCGAACGCGGATATGAAGATTTTGAAGTCAAACTTCAAAGCCTTGGCGCGATAATAGAAAAAATCGATTCCGATAAGGAATTGACAAAATTTAAATTAAAAGTAGGATAAATTTACAATAACAGTTGACAAGCAGGCAGCATAGGTATACTATATAGAAGTGTGATAACTTAATATTTGAACTTTACTCTTATTCAGAGTGGTGGAGGTACAGAGGACCTGAGAAGCCACGGCAACCCCGATATGGAAGGTGCCAACCTGAGCGAATTAATGTCGTATGATAAGTCGAACAATAAGAGGATTTGATTATCAATGAAACTGATGAAATCCGCTTATTGAAGATAAGCGGATTTTTTAGTGCATTTAAAAGAGGAAAGTTCGGAAAACAAGGAGGATTTACAAATGGAAAAATTACTGTTTACTTCTGAATCAGTCACGGAAGGACATCCCGACAAAGTGTGCGATGCCATTTCGGACGCCATTTTGGACGCGCTTATGGAGCAGGATCCGATGAGCCGCGTAGCATGCGAAACTGCTACATGTACAGGCTTTGTGCTTGTCACGGGCGAGATCACTACAAAGGCGTATGTTGACATTGCCAAGATTGTCCGTGAGACAGTCAAGGAAATTGGATATGACAAGTCCGAATACGGTTTTGACGGCAATACCTGTGCGGTGCTTACGGCAATCGATGAGCAGTCAAGCGATATTGCAATGGGTGTTGACAAAGCACTGGAAGCCAAATTGTCTAAAGACAATTCAGAGAATAAAATGAGCGACGCGGAGATAGAGGCTATCGGCGCGGGTGATCAGGGTATGATGTTCGGATATGCAACAAATGAGACAGAGGAGTATATGCCTTATCCTATCTCTCTGGCGCACAAGCTTGCCCTGCAGCTTACAAAGATTCGTAAGAACGGCACATTAAAGTATTTAAGACCGGACGGCAAGACACAGGTTTCCGTAGAGTACGATGAGAACGGCAAGCCAAAGAGACTGGAGGCTGTAGTGCTTTCAACGCAGCATGATCCTGATGTTACGCAGGAGCAGATTCACGAGGACATCAAGAAGCATGTGTTTGACGTTATTCTTCCAAAGGAGCTTATCGACGCTGATACCAAGTTCTTTATCAACCCTACAGGTCGTTTCGTTATCGGCGGACCTCACGGTGATGCGGGACTTACGGGGCGCAAGATCAT
Source organism: uncultured Lachnospiraceae bacterium (assembly GCA_947629525.1). Lineage (GTDB taxonomy): Bacteria > Bacillota > Clostridia > Lachnospirales > Lachnospiraceae > COE1. The sequence continues at coordinate 32,613 of CANREB010000009.1, read as the reverse complement.
AGTAGATACTTACGGCGGATATGCGCGTCACGGCGGCGGCGCTTTCTCAGGAAAGGACTGCACAAAGGTTGACAGGAGCGGTGCATATGCGGCAAGATATGTTGCGAAGAATATCGTAGCGGCAGGACTTGCTGACAAGTGTGAGATACAGCTTTCATATGCTATCGGCGTAGCGCAGCCTACATCAATAAATGTAGATACTTTCGGCACGGGAAAGCTTTCGAGCGAGAAGCTTGTTGAGATCGTGCGCGAGAACTTTGACCTGCGTCCTGCAGGCATTATCAAGATGCTTGATCTCAGAAGACCTATTTACAAGCAGACGGCAGCTTACGGACATTTCGGACGTAACGATCTTGATCTTCCGTGGGAGAAACTGGACAAGGTTGACGCATTGAAGAAATATTTATAAAATTGCTTAACTATCGAAAAGGCTATAACAGAGATGTTATAGTCTTTTTTTATGCAGTAATTGGCGATGTACAGTTGAAAAATGAAAATGTGGTAGGAAAATGAGAGAGATTATGGTACAATGGGGTAAAAGATAAAGTATGCAAATAAGAAGTTTTAAGAGAGTGGTGAAATAATTGACAATAGATGATATAAGAAAAAAAGTGATTACAATAGTTAATGAATACCCGATTAAAAAAATTGTGCTTTTTGGTTCGCGGGCTACGGGAAGCAACGGTGCGGAAAGTGATGTGGATTTAATTGTTGAGTTTTTTTCGCCTATAACCTTACTGACGCTTTCGCGGATGCGTATTCAGTTAGAAGAAATTTTAGGTGTTGATGTTGACTTGGTACATGGACCATTGCAGGAAACAGATCTGCTTGAAATAGGCAAGGTGGTAGAATTATATGCAGCATAGAGATAAGATTGTTATTCAAAAGGTATTATCGGAAATAAAAATCGGTTTGGATATGTTGGGAACGTCATCATTAGATGAGTTTATTTCGGATGAAAAATTAAAACGCGCAGTTGGAATGACTGTTATAAATATTGGTGAATTGATTAAGAATATTACAGAAGAAACAAGAAAGGATTATGCAAATGTTCCATGGAAAGCAATCGCGGGAATGAGAGATATAGCGGCGCATAAATACCAGACATTACGTATGGAAGATGTTTACAATACGGTTAAATCTGATTTCCCGACTTTACGGGTTCAACTAAATGAAATATTAAGCACAGCATCTGATAAAAATGAATAATGACATAATGTGGAGTAAAAGCTTCGGAATGTATAGATTATATATTTTGGGAGCTTTATATTTTTGTCGGGTATGGGCCGCGCGGTTGTTGCGAAAATTAGCGTAGGAGGGGTATTATGATAAAAAATATAGTCTTCGATATGGGAAATGTGCTGACTAGGTACAGCCTGCCGGATTACATAAGAAAGTATGCAAAATCGCAAAGGGAGTTTGATATAATTAAAAATGAGGTCTGCTCGTCAGTCGAGTGGATAAAAATGGACAGAGGCACGCTCAGCGATAACGATGCCGTAAACTCGATAAAAAAGCGCGTGCCGTACGAACTTCATGAAAACATAAAGCGTTTTGTATCAGAGTTTCGCATGGAGCAGGAGCCCAATCCGCCTATGGAAGATTTAGTACATCGACTTAAAAATGAAGGCTATAAGCTGTTTTTGTTTTCAAATACGTCGCAAAGATTTCGCAGATTTTCAAAAAATATCGCCTCGATCGCGTATATGGACGGCATATGGATATCGTGTGAACACGGATTTTTGAAGCCTGAAAGAGAGGCGTATCTAAGCTTTTTTGACACATTCGGGCTTTTGCCGGCAGAGTGCATTTTTATAGATGATTCGCCCGCGAACATTGAGGCAGGTATGCGTATGGGAATGGACGGGATAGTGTATCATCAGGATGTGGCGGCGCTTGAGGAAGAATTGCTGCGGAAAATAAACAGCATACCTTGAAAAACATCATCATTATGCTAAAATAAATTTAATGGCAAAACGGCGAGACGGAAATATCACACAGCAGACAAGGGGTATAAAAAATGGCATTTACACATCTTCATGTGCATACGGAATACAGTCTTTTGGACGGTTCAAATAAAATAAAGGAATATGTCAAGCGCCTTAAAGAGCTTGGCATGGACAGCGGCGCTATCACAGACCACGGCGTTATGTACGGCGTGATCGATTTTTATAAGGAAGCAAAGGCAAACGGGATAAAGCCTATTCTCGGATGCGAGGTCTATGTCGCGCCAAATTCGCGATTTGACAAGGAAATAGGCGGAGGCGAGGAGAGATACCACCACCTTGTCCTGCTTGCGGAGAACAACAAGGGCTACGCAAACCTTATGAAAATAGTCAGCAAAGGCTTCACTGAGGGGTATTATTACCGCCCGCGTGTGGATATGGAAGTATTGAACCAATACCACGAGGGAATTATCGCGCTGTCGGCGTGTCTTGCGGGAGAGGTGCCGCGCCTTATAGAAAAAGGACTGTATCAGGAGGCGAAAAAGTGCGCCCAAAAGTACCTTGACTGTTTCGGAAATGGCAATTATTTTCTTGAACTTCAAGACCACGGTATACCTGAGCAGAAGACGGTGAATGCCGCGCTGCTGCGCCTTAGCAAGGAACTTGACATTCCGCTTGTAGCGACGAATGATATCCATTACACATATGCGGAGGACGCAGCCTCGCATGACATACTTTTGTGCATACAGACGGCAAAAAAGGTGACGGATCAGGACAGGATGCGCTATGAGGGCGGTCAGTATTATGTAAAGAGCGAGATGGAGATGCGTGAGCTTTTCACCTATGCGCAGGAAGCAATTGACAATACGGCGAAAATTGCCGACAGGTGCAATGTCGAAATTGAGTTTGGCGTCACAAAACTTCCTCATTTTGACGTGCCGGAGGGCTATGACTCATGGACGTACCTGAATAAGCTCTGCAGCGACGGGCTGAAAGAGCGATATCCTGACGATGACGGCGAGCTTGCCCAAAAGATGGACTATGAGCTTGGCGTAATAAAAAATATGGGGTACGTAGATTATTTCCTTATCGTGTGGGACTTTATTAACTGGGCGCGCAAAAACGGCATACCTGTAGGTCCGGGACGCGGCAGCGCGGCGGGAAGCATAGTATCGTATTGTCTGCATATTACGAATATAGATCCGATAAAATACAATCTGCTGTTTGAGCGTTTTTTAAATCCCGAGCGTGTTTCAATGCCCGATATCGACATTGACTTCTGTTTTGAACGCAGGCAGGAGGTCATAGAATACGTAAGTGAAAAATACGGGCATGACAAAGTAGTGCAGATAGTGACATTCGGTACAATGGCGGCAAAAGGCGTTATACGCGATGTCGGACGTGCGCTTGACCTGCCGTACAATTATGTTGACAGCATAGCAAAGATGATACCGAACGAGAATAATTTTCCCGTAAGCATTTCACGCGCGCTTGAAATGAATCCGGAACTCAGAAATCTTTATCAGGATGACGAACAGGTCAGAAACCTTATAGATATGAGCAAGCGTTTGGAAGGGCTTCCGCGCCATACTTCAATGCATGCGGCGGGTGTCGTTATCTGTCAGAAGCCTGCGGATGAGTTTGTGCCGCTGTCAAGGGGAAGCGACGGTTCGATTACGACACAGTTTACGATGACGACTATAGAAGAACTGGGACTTTTAAAAATGGACTTCCTCGGGCTGCGCACGCTGACGGTCATAAAAAATGCCGTTGACAATATCGAGAAGACTACAGGCAGCCGTATAAATGTGGACGACATTGACTATGACGATAAAAAAGTGCTTGCTTCGCTTGGCACAGGCAGGACTGACGGTGTGTTCCAGCTTGAAAGCCAAGGCATGAAAAACTTTATGAAGGAGCTTAAGCCGCAAAATCTTGAGGATGTGATAGCGGGCATCTCGCTGTACCGTCCGGGACCTATGGATTTTATTCCTACCTATATAAAGGGAAAAAACAACCACGCCTCAGTGACATACGAATGTCCGCAGCTTGAACCTATTTTAGCGCCCACTTATGGCTGCATAGTTTATCAGGAGCAGGTTATGCAGATAGTGCGTGAACTTGGCGGTTATACTATGGGCAGGAGCGACCTCGTGCGCCGCGCGATGAGCAAGAAAAAAGCATATGTCATGGAAAAGGAGCGCGAAAATTTTGTTCACGGAAATGCACAGGAGGGCGTGCCGGGGTGCGTTGCAAACGGCATTCCGGAGGCAGTGGCGGAGCATATATACGATACGATGATGGATTTTGCAAATTATGCTTTCAACAAGTCGCATGCCGCATGTTATGCAGTAGTGGCTTATCAGACTGCGTATCTGAAATATTATTATCCTGTCGAATTTATGGCGGCGCTGCTTACATCAGTCATAGATGCGCCTGCCAAGGTGTCGGAGTATATTATGGTATGCCGAAATATGGAAATAGAAATACTTCCCCCCGACATAAACGAAGGCGAGGTGGGATTTTCCGTGTCAAACGGCGCTATCAGATATGCGCTTACGGCGATAAAAAGCATAGGAAGACCCATCATTGAAGGTATTGTGGAGGAACGAAAAAAACATGGTTATTATCAGAACCTGAAAGATTTTATGGAAAGAACGCAGTCGCTTGATATAAATAAGCGCGCTATAGAAAATTTTATAAAATCAGGCGCGTTTGACAGCTTTGGCGCGACACGCAAGCAGCATATGAGCGTATACATGCAGATTTTGGACGGAATAACGCACAGTAAACGCGGTATTACGGCGGGACAGATGTCTCTGCTTGATATAGTTTCGGACGAACAGAAGAACGAATTTGAAATAAAACTTCCCGATGTAGGAGAATATACAAAAGAGCTGATACTGAGCTTTGAAAAAGAGGTGCTTGGTTTTTATATCAGCGGTCATCCGATGCAGGAGTACAGGGCGTTGTGGGAAAAGCATATCACAGCGAAGACATCGGATTTCTTTTTGGATGATGAGACGGGCAACGTCAAACTGGCAGACGGAAGCCGTGCGGTAATAGGCGGTATGATCACCGATAAAAAAATCAAATATACAAAAAACGACAAGATAATGGCGTTTATCAACGTGGAAGATTTGGTCGGCAGTATTGAGGTCATTGTATTTCCGCAAAGCTATGAGAAATATTCCGCAAAGCTTGTTGAGGATAACAAAGTATTTATAGAGGGCAGAGTTTCGGTTGAGGAGGAGCGCGACGGCAAACTCATCTGTGAAAAGATCACATCGTTTGACGAACTGCCGAGAAAGGTATGGCTTCGTTTCCCGGATATAAATCTGTATACACAGAAAGAGCAGGAACTGTTTGACGCGATATTTGAGTCTGAGGGAAACGACAGCGTGATAATTTATATAGAAGAAACACATCAGAAGAAACAGCTTCCGCCGAATAAAAACATCAATGCAGACGCCGGACTGCTCGAAAGGCTCAAAGGGATGTTCGGCGAAGAAAACGTGCGTGTGACATAAAACAGTTTTCCTGACAAAATATTGACAATTTATTATTGTAATAATAAAAAAAATGGTTTAAAATGGTATCAGTGTAAATCCGGAGTGGGTTTGCGGTAAGATCTATGACAGAATGGAGGAGTATGATAAAATGTCTGACGTAATAAAAACAATCGGCGTAATGACAAGCGGCGGCGACGCCCCCGGAATGAATGCGGCGACGCGTGCTGTTGTCAGAAAGGCAATTACCAACGGTGTAAGCGTTAAAGGTATAAAGAGAGGATATCTCGGACTTCTCAACGAAGAAATCTTTGATATGGACAGAAAGAGCGTATCCGATATCATACAGACAGGCGGCACGATACTCGGTACCGCAAGATGTCTGGAGTTTAAAGAACCCGAGGTTCAGGCAAAAGGAGCTGAGATATGCCGTAAGCATGGTATAGACGGTCTTGTCGTGATCGGCGGCGACGGTTCATACAGAGGCGCTCAGGCGCTTGCAAGAAACGGGATCAATACAATAGGCATTCCGGGTACGATCGACCTTGACATAGCATGTACCGAGTATACCATAGGTTTTGATACCGCGATAAATACTGCTATGGAAGCTATAGATAAAGTAAGAGATACATCGTCTTCCCATGAGCGCTGCTCAATAATCGAAGTTATGGGAAGAAATGCGGGATATATAGCTCTTTGGTCAGGCGTTGCGACAGGCGCGGAGGATATCCTTCTTCCCGAGAAATATGATTATAATGAACAGGAGCTTATCAACAATATCGTTAAGAGCAGGAAACGCGGCAAGACGCATCACATCATAATCAATGCCGAGGGAATAGGACATTCAACTTCGATGGCTAAGCGTATAGAGGCAGCGACAGGTATTGAGACGAGAGCTACCATTTTGGGATATCTGCAGCGCGGCGGCAATCCGACCTGCAAGGACAGGTATTATGCTTCTATAATGGGCGCATATGCGGCTGATATACTGTGCGCGGGCAAATCAAACCGTGTAGTGGCGTACAAGCATGGCGAGTTCGTTGATTACGATATTGAGGAGGCACTTAATATGCAGAAGGGCATTGACGATTATCAGTATGAGGTCTGCAGAAAATTGTCACAATAATAACAATAACAGATGCGGGAGTACAGCCTTGTATTTCCGCATTTATTATGCACGGACAGGGAGCAGAGAATGTCAGTAATAAAAACAAAAAAAAGAGACAGAATTTCGACGACAAGGCTTATCGCGCTTGGATTTGCACTGATAATACTTGCGGGTACCGTACTGCTGAGCCTTCCGATAGCGACGCGCTCGGGTTCACCAAATATACTCACATCACTTTTTACGGCGACATCGGCGACATGCGTTACCGGACTTGCGGCGGCAGATACTTATCAGAACTGGACGCTTTTTGGGCAGCTTGTCATATTATGCCTGATACAGACAGGCGGTCTTGGATTTATGACGATAGGCGTCTATATATCCGTGCTTTTAAAACGCCGGATAGGTCTTCAGGAAAGAGAAACACTGCATGAAAGCGTAAATACTCTGGCGATTGCCGGAGTAGTAAGGCTTGCCAAAAACATTGTGAAGGGGACGCTTCTGATAGAGTTTTTTGGCGCCGTCCTGCTGGCGATACGTTTTATACCGAAATTCGGCATTGCCAATGGGATATATTTTTCAATATTTCATTCGATATCATCTTTTTGCAATGCGGGCTTTGACCTTATGGGAATTAATGAGGCATATTCATCGTTAAGCATGTTTGAGGGTGATATACTTGTAAACCTTGTGGTAAGCGCGCTTATACTTACGGGCGGCATAGGATTTATAGTGTGGGATGATGTGGCAAGGAATAAATGGCATGTAAAGCGGTATCTTCTTCATACAAAGATAGTGCTTACTGTAACTATAGCGCTGACCGCTGCAGGTACGATACTTTTTCTCATATTTGAAAATGACGGTGTCTTCGCGGATATGAGCATTGAGCAGAAGATTATTGGCGCGTTTTTTTCATCGGTCACACCGAGAACAGCGGGTTTTAACACTGTAGACACAGCGGCGCTTTCAAATTCAGGAAAACTGCTGACCATGGTATATATGTTTATCGGGGGAAGTCCCGGCTCTACGGCGGGCGGTGTAAAAACCACCACGGTAATAGCGCTGTTTTTCTACGCGGTCGCCATGGTATTAAATCGGGAAGATATAAATATGTTTGGCAGAAGGCTTACGGATGATGTGATAAAGAAGGCAAATGCCGTTGTGATGATAAATTTTACGCTCGCCGTAGCCGCTGCAATGGTAATAATGGCAATGCAGCCTTTACTGCCGATTTCTGATGTAGTGTTTGAAGTGCTTTCGGCAATCGGCACAGTGGGAATGACGACAGGGATAACAAGAGATCTGAACGTGATATCAAAGCTTATTATCATACTGCTGATGTACTGCGGAAGGCTTGGAAGCCTGTCTTTTGCGCTTGTGTTTGCAAAAAAAGGTTCTGCAAATTCGCTGCGGCTTCCGCAGGAAAAGATAATAGTCGGTTAAAAAATACAGCCCTGAAATACAGGGCGGATTGGAGACATAATGAAATCTATTTTGGTTATCGGAATGGGAGAATTCGGACATCATCTTGCCAAAAATTTTCTGGACAATGGGCACGACGTTATGATCGTTGACGAAGACGAGGAAAAAGTAGCGGATATGGTACCGTATGCGACAAGCACAAGCATCGGGGACTGTACAAAGGAGGATGTCTTAAAGAGCCTTGGAATTAAGAACTTTGATGTTGTCTTTGTGTGTATCGGGACTAATTTCCAAAGCAGTCTCGAAGTAACAAGCCTCTTAAAAGATTTTGGGGCAAGACGCGTCATAAGCAAGGCTACAAGGGATATACAGGCAAAATTCCTTCTGAGGAACGGGGCGGACGAAGTGATATATCCGGAAAAGGATATTGCGCAGAAATGGGCGGAGCGCTACAGCCTCGACAACATATTTGATTATATCGCCCTGCCCGGCGGGTTCGGCATATACGAGATGCTTCCGCTTGAGGAATGGATAGGAAAAAGCATACGCGAATCAAACATAGCGGCAAAATACAAGGTATCGATACTGGGTATAAAGAAAAAACATGATACTGAGATGAGCGTTATGCCGTCTGCGGACTATGTGATCACAAATAAGGATCATCTTATGATAATGGCTTCAAACGATGTTGCGGAAGATTTGGTGAACCGTAATAAAAAGCGGTTTGTGAAAAATTAGGAGGATGCGGATTTGATCACAAGTTTGTCAAACAGCAGGGTAAAAAGAGTCGCGGCGCTGTGTAACAGGGCAAAGGCACGGTGGGAAGAAGATGCTTTTGTCGCGGAAGGGATAAAACTGTTTATCGAGGCGCCGAAAAACTGGTTAAGGGAAGTATATGTATCGGAGTCATTTATGGCGAAACTCAAAAAAGGCGGAAAGGACGATATTATGAGCGCGCTTTCGCAAGTAAAGTATGAAGTCGTTTCCGACGAAGTCTTTGCGAAAATTTCCGATACGCGTACACCGCAGGGCATATTGAGCGTGTTGAAGCAGCCGCATTACAGTCTTGAGGATGCCGTTGCGAAAATCGGCGGCTCAAATCCGCTTTTTGTTATACTTGAGGATATTCAGGATCCCGGGAATTTGGGGACGATACTGCGTGTGTGTGAAGGTGCGGGAGCAGACGGAATCATTATGACGGATAATACGGCTGATATTTTTAATCCCAAGGTAATACGCTCAACGATGGGTTCTGTCTACAGAGTGCCGTTTTTTATAGTGGACGATCTTCGCGGCGCGATTGGGATGCTGAAAGACGCGGGAATATCCGTATATGCGGCGGCGCCCGAAAAAAGCGTGGATTATGATGAGGCTGACTATTCTAAACCGTCGGCGTTTCTCATAGGGAATGAGGGAAACGGGCTGAAGGATGAAACAGTCAAACTTGCCGACCAAAGCATAAGCATACCTATGGCAGGGCAGGTTGAATCGCTTAATGCGGCAATAGCAGCCGCGATACTTGTATATGAGGCGGCGCGGGTGAGAAAGAGAGGAAATAAGATATGAGATTGGGATTTATAGGTTTGGGCAATATGGCAACAGCCATGATAGGCGGCATTTTGGGAAAAGGTCTATGCACAAAAGACGAGATAACAGGGTCTTCAAAAACCGCTCAGACAGCACAGCGGATATTCGAAAAATACGGCATTGGGACAGGAACGGACAACATTAAGACAGCAAGTGGTGCAGACGTAATAATACTTGCCGTAAAACCTGTATTTTTTCCGGAAGTTATCGACGAGATAAGGGATATCGTGGTAAGGGAAAACAAGCTTGTTATTTCGATAGCCGCGGGCAAAACGATCAAATGGATAGAAGAGCAGTTTAAGGCGCCGATAAGGCTCGTCCGCTGCATGCCAAACACGCCTGCGATGGTGGGGGAAGCATGTACCTGCGTATGCTTTAAGGATGATGCGGCACAACAGGATAAGGAAACGGCAATGGCTGTTATGGGCAGCTTTGGCAAAGCGAGCGTGCTTCCTGAAAGACTTATGGATGCGTTTATAGGCGTGGCAGGCAGTTCACCCGCATATGTTTTTATGTTTATAGAAGCGATGGCTGACGGAGCAGTCGCGGCGGGAATGCCGAGAAAACAGGCATATGAATTTGCCGCACAGTCAGTTCTCGGGAGCGCTAAGCTGATGCTTGAGACAAAAATGCACCCGGGAGAGCTTAAAGATATGGTATGTTCCCCTGCCGGAACTACTATAGAGGCGGTAAAGACTCTTGAGGAGAAAGGCTTCCGCGCGGCAGTCATAGATGCAGTCACAGCATGCGTGGACAAGGCTAAGGGCGTATAAAAAGGAAAAATTAAAATATTTGCTTCCATAACTTGACAAGTGATTAATTATTTGTTAATATACAGTCACAATGGACGTAACAATTACGTAACATTTAAAACAAAATTGTAAGAAATTAACGAAAAATTGTTATTTTTAATTAATTTCTTGCCAAAAATGACGGAAATAATGTGAAATGACAAATCTTTTTCACATGGAGGTAGTTATGGAGACAAATTGTAAAAAGTGGAAATACCTGCTTATTACTACAGCAGTCGCGGTTTCATTTTCCGCTGTTCCGCAGAGCGTATATGCCGCGGACACCAAGACAAAGATAACGGATAATGATATCAAGACGAAAGAAACCACTGCAGACAAGATGAATTCAAACAACACGACAGCAGGGGCATCGGTCATACTGGATGCAGATATACTTATTGAAGAATCTGAGATAAAGAAGCTCATGGATGAAAATGCGGCGTCTGAGGAAGCAGAGCAGAAGCAGGAAGAGAAAAAGCTTGAAGGCACGCTTGTGATGGCAAAGGTCAACCAATATGTGAACATCAGAGAAAGCGATTCACAGGAATCGGCAAAGGTAGGAGTGCTTTACAAAGACTGCGGCGGCGACGTGATAGAACAGAAAGGCGACTGGACGAAGATAAAGTCGGGCGATGTCACAGGATGGGTGAGCAACGAATATCTTTATTTCGGGAACGAGGCAGAAGAACTGGCAAAGGACGTCGGAATACTTACTGCATACGCCAATACAGAGACACTTAGGGTAAGGAAAGAGGCAAATACGGACGCATCCGTATTGGGACTTCTCTCAAAGGGCGAGGCGCTTGAAGCGATAGCCGAAGAAGGCGACTGGGTAAGCGTGAGCTATGAGGGCGAGACAGGATATGTTTCATCCGAGTTTGTAAATGTAAAGTTTGAACTTGACACGGCTGAGTCGATTGAAGCGATCAATGCAAGAATAGAAGCTGAAAAAGAGAAAGCAAGAGAAAAAGCCGAAGCGGAGCGTGTCGCGAAGAAAGAGGCTGTGCTTGCTTCAGGAGATGAGCTGAGCATACTTGCGGCGCTTATACAGTGTGAAGCAGGCGGAGAGGCTTATGACGGTCAGGTTGCAGTCGGTTCGGTAGTTATGAACCGTGTAAGATGCGGGGCATATCCTAACACCATCACCGATGTCATATATGCGTCAGGTCAGTTTGCACCTGCGGCAAAAGGCAGAATGGAATCGCTTGTATTGAGCGGCAATATCAAGGCATCATGCGTACAGGCGGCTCAGGAAGTTATAAACGGGACTACTAATGTAGGCGATGCGCTTCACTTTAGAAGAAATGACGGCAGGAACGGCATCGTAATAGGAAACCACGTATTCTGGTAGGAATAAGATCATATGAAAAGCGTTTATGTGAGAGCATAAGCGCTTTTTGTTGCTTATGGGATAAAAAAGTAGTAGAATAAATGAAAAGATTTTAAAAGCGCTGTATATTGCAGGGCGGAAAAGAGGTAAAGATGGACTTAAGAGGAAGAAATTTTTTAACATTACGGGACTTTTCGAGCGAGGAGATAATTTATCTGCTTGATTTGGCGGCTGAGTATAAGGAAAAGAAAAAGAAAGGAATACCGCACGATACCCTGCGCGGAAAGAATATAGCGCTTATATTTGAGAAGACGAGCACGCGCACGCGCTGTTCTTTTGAAGTGGCGGCACATGATTTGGGAATGGGTACGACTTACCTCGACCCGATGGGTTCGCAGATAGGCAAGAAAGAGTCGATAGCCGATACGGCAAGGGTGCTTGGCAGGATGTATGAGGGCATTGAGTACAGAGGTTTTGAACAGAGCATTGTCGAGGAGCTTGCAAAATATGCGGGCGTGCCTGTTTGGAACGGTCTTACTAATGAGTATCATCCTACTCAGATGCTTGCGGATATGCTTACGATAAGGGAACATTTTGGGAAGCTTGAAGGTATAAAGCTTACATATATGGGAGATGCGCGTTACAATATGGGCAACTCGCTCATGATAGCATGCTCTAAGCTTGGCATGCACTTTACGGCTTGCACGGCAAAGGAGTATTTCCCCAATAAGGCTTTAGTAGAGGAGTGCAAAGGGTATGCGAAGCAGACGGGGGCGACTATCACGCTTACGGAGGATGCGGCTGCGGGAACGAAAGGCGCTGATGTCATTTATACGGATGTGTGGGTGTCGATGGGCGAGCCTGAGCATATATGGGCGGAGCGTATAAAGGCGCTCTCACCGTACAAAGTAACAAAACAGATAATGGAGAATGCGGGGAAACAGGCGATATTCCTGCATTGTCTGCCGGCTTTCCATGATTTAAAGACGACTATAGGCAGGGAGCAGGGTGAGAAATACGGCTTTAAGGATTTGGAGGTAACGGACGAGGTATTTGAGTCAGAGCAGTCGCTTGTCTTTGACGAAGCGGAAAACCGTATGCACACTATTAAGGCTGTGATTGCGGCTACGCTTGGGGCGGAACGTTAAGAAGGATAAGAAAGGGCTGTAAAATATATGGATAAAAAAAAGCGCAGATTATTGAGTTTGTCAATCCTTATTGGTATAGTGCTGATGGCTTTAGCAGGATGCGGAGAACAAAGTGATACATCTGATGAGTCAAGTGCGGTTATGGCTGAAAATATTTACGATGAGTCTGCTTCCGTAACGGAAACGGTTTTAGATGAAGAAACTGAGGAAAATACAGACCCTGATGTCACGACATCTTCTGATATCAAAGAATATGAAACAGAAACGATAACCGGTCAAAGCGCGGAGAGTACCGCAGTGGAACAGCTAATAGAAGATGATTATACTGTCGCGTCTTCATCTGTCGTCGTTAAAGAGCCGGAAAAGGAAAACATTATTGCAGGACAGCCGACAAAAGAGACAGATGTCACTGCTAATGCCAATGACAGTATGACTGATACTCAAAGAAATTCTCTTAATATGATGAATTTCATTACGGTTCTTACTCAGGAAATAAACGCTTCTAAGGGAAGCAGACTATATATCGAAAATGCCTATTCTTCTTTATTGAATAATACATTTCCCAATGCGGTTGATTCAAGGACACAGGCTCAGCTTCTAAATATTTTGGACACGCTTGAAGGATATCGGATGGTGGATGTAAAACGCGAACGTTTGGCGTACATTTATGAGCAAAATCGTGCTCAAGCTATTAAACAGGCTATACCAAGTCCTATGAGTGTTCTTAATGTTGTGCAGTCGAAAAATTTGTTAAAAGCCGCTGCCTCAGTAGTATATATGGCAGTTGACTCATACACAAGTTATTCAAATTATATTGAGCAGATTGACTTGCAGTATTTGCAAGAGGGATGGGAACTGGATGACGAGGAAGCTGCTGAGCTTCATAGCAGTAGAAAACAGGCGTTTGCTTATATGATGAACATGGTTAGAGACAATGCTATTCCGGGTGATTATGCGTTAAATGAAGATGCTGTTCAGGAATTTGTAACATGGAAAAATAATACCAATGTTGCCCGCAGAATATCATTTTTGGAATCAAATCAGTCAACGTATGAGGCATTTGGCACATATTGGCTTACTTTGGCAGAGAGTTATTATGAGTATAATGAATATGAAAAGTGCTTAGATGCAATAAAAAAATATGAAGAGATATCATCTCGAATTTTCAGAAAGGATTATGATTATGCAAAGGCGCTTGCCATTGGGATTATTGCTGCCAACGAAGTTTATGAAAACGACAAGTATATGGAAACTGCTGAACGATATGCAGGAATTATTTTAGATAATTGCGATAATACGGATTGGACGATTACATATTATGTTGCTCAGGTTTATTTAGATTTGTATGCGCGTACTAATGATAAACAATATGCGGAAAAGTCATATGAAATTGCGTATGACAATGTAAATTATCTTATTGACGAACAGAAGGATTTGAATGAAAAGTATCTTGCTGACGTAGTTAAAACAGAAGTACCTCAAAATGCTGAAAAACGCGAGAAAGAGGAAATCAAACAATATAATAAAATGTTAAAGGCAGAGCGGAAAACGGCGCTTCCACCTATTAGTGAGGCTTTATATTTAAATTGTGACCTGCTGTTTTCTCTGGCTGATGAATTAAATATATCGTCAAAAGAAAAAAGTGAAATTGACAATATTTTACATGAAAATGGAAATCCTATTTTTTTAATGCAGTTTATTGATGAACGTTTTTGGTTCAATAAAAATGAAGATTTGAAAATTGATGAGACCGATATATCTTTTAACGGAGAGAAACTTGATATTCCGGCATCATATATGTCATTAAATTCATTAATCAGTGTGATAGTAAATAACGCAGGAAGCGAAACTGTACTTGATGATTGGACTATAAGTGAAGTCACGCGAAAGAAAAATGCTGAATATACTGATTTTATGGCATCTTATGAAAGCAAAACAGCGGATAAGTTTAAGTATTCTGAGGGAATGCAGGTTATAGTCAAAATAATTCCGGTAATCGAATTGCCTGACAATGTTATTGAACTGACATATGATGTTGTGGGTAAAGGAAAGTATATTCCCGGAGTTCGATTTGAAAGGGCAGAAAAATGACAAAGCGGATAGTGTCTTTTGCGATTGTAGTTATCTTGGTTATTTCGACTTTGTCTATACGAGTGTATGCGTTCGATGCCGATGAACATGATTCATACTTGGAACAGGTTTTGTTTGGAACGTGTGATTTTAAGGACTCACAGACGGAATCGATTAAGGAAAAAATACAAATGTTAGAATATGCTTCGTATCTTGCCGTAGACCAATGTGGAAGCAAAGGAGCAGATGAGTTAAAATTTTTAAAAAAACAGAAAGTAAAAAATCTTCCCCAACTTGAAGAATTTGCTTTAACAGATATTTTCTTTGGTAATCATCGAAATTATACTCATCGAGGATGGAATTATGTATATACGATACAGAAAGGCGAAAAACACGATAAAGCTAACTGGCAGGTAAGAAAGAAACTACTATGTTCGACTGTTAATAAGGTTTTTGATTTTGGCTTAGGGAATGAGTTGTTTGGAAAAGTCTGTGGACAATGTAATAGTTTTAGTGCTTTAATTTATTATGTTCATATTTTGGGAGACCATATTGCAAGTGACAGTTATAAAGTCAACGATTTGACTATTCCATTGGCAAGAGAACATGCATATGAGGATAACCCTGATGTTTTTTGGGAAATAAAAACATATTGCGAAATATTGTTTTCAAGTCAAAAGAATAGTGCAACTTATTCCTCTTTTATGCAGGAACTTGATAATATGGCAATTCAAGCCCGAAGTCTTGTTGCGGTGAGAGGCGGTATAAATGAGGCAAATTTTGAACAGTATCATGATTATTCGAAAGGGTTGATGGACTTACTCATTGATTATGTTCCGTTGCTGTTGGAAAACGAAAATTTTTTTAAAGCGGAGTTTTATTTTATGTGAACGAAATATGGAGAAATAAATTTATGACAAACCAAGAAATACTTCAAATTGCAATGGAACAGTCCGCGGTGGATATAAACTGCAAAGCGTCCGATTTTTTATGTGATAAAAACGTTATCGTCAAGTCGGATGTAGGTGTGGGCGCGCGGAAATATTATAAGGAACCTATAGCCTGCAATCTTGTTTCATATGGTAATAATATTGTCGCGTCTGTTCGTGACGAATATAGGGAAATAGTCGAAGAATATATAAATAAGTTTGAATTTTATCACTGTTTTGAGACGCCGAATATGCACTGGCTTGACGAGCGGCTATCGCAGAGAGGGCAGAAGGTGTGCTTTATGGCAGAATATTATCTGCCTGATATAGAGAAATTGCAAATTTTGTCGTGTGACTTTGAGATTAAGATTTTGGAGCCGCCTGATTTTGGCGAATTGTACACGTCTGAATGGGGAAATGCGCTGTGCGCGGACAGGAGGGAATTAGATGTTTTGGGCGCGGGGGCATATTTGGACGGAAAGCTTGTAGGACTGTCGGGTTGTTCGGCGGACTGCGATACTATGTGGCAGATTGGAATTGACGTGCTTCCCGAGTACAGGCGAAAGGGAATAGCTTCAGCGTTGACAAGCCGTTTGGCAATAGAAATATTAAAAAGAGGAAAAGTCCCGTTTTACTGTTCGGCATGGTCAAATATCCGCTCGGTGAGGAATGCGGTCAAAAGCGGATTTATCCCCGCGTGGGTGGAAATGACCGCGAAGCCGAAAGAGATTGTCGAAGGGATGCTGTGATGAAAAAAAGTGTCGTGACGCACAAGGAGGGATAGAGAAATCTTTGAATGAGTATGTAAAGAATTTGAACAGGATTGAGTTTGTCGTTACGATGGCTTGCACGGGAAAGTGCAGGCATTGCTCAGAAGGCGACCACAGTGCATATACGGGACATATTGACGCGGATGCAGCAGTGAACGCGGTATATGAGGTATGCAAAAGCTATAAGATAAAGTCTTTAATGACATTCGGCGGGGAACCACTGCTGTACCCTGATGTTGTGTGTGAGATACATAAGGCTGCGACAGCTATGAACATAGAAAAAAGAAGCCTGATTACAAACGGTTTTTTCAGCAGGGATAAAGTGCAAATCAGAAAAACAGCCGATATGTTGGCAGAGAGCGGAATAACGGGTATTCTGCTCTCTGTCGATGCTTTTCATCAGGAAACGATACCGCTTGAGACTGTAAAATATTTTGCGGAATGTGTTAAAGCGGCAGGGGTTTTTATAAGTCTTAATCCTGCGTGGCTTGTGGGCGAAAAAGACGGTAATCCGTATAATGTGCGCACAAGGGAGATAATAAGTCAGTTTGATTGTATGGATATTCCGGTAAGGGAGGGAAATGTCATATTTCCGGAAGGAAATGCCGCTAAATATTTTGCCGAGTATTTTGACAAGGACAAGGAATACCTTAATCCTTATGAGGAAAACCCGAAAGATATCAGGACAATCAGCTTTTCGCCAAACGCAGATGTGCTTGGCGGAAATGTTTATCGGGACAGCATAAGCAATATTTTGGAGAATTACAGACCGTAGAAATCCGACGATTTTATCTTTCTTTCCGTTATTTTATCATTCTCGGTGAGTATGCTACACAGTATCGGCGAGTTCGGGTCATATTTGGCGTAATTTTTGGCGGCGTTTTCTTCGCCGTAATTTGCATAACAATATATGCACCCGTTTTTGCAGGTGTTATATGCCCCGATATCTATGCTTTCGATGCAGCCGCATTCTTGGCGTTGGTTTTTATCTTTGGCGGCATTAAGCCTGTGCCCGAGTATATCTTCAATAAGGGCTTTGTCAATGCAGCAATTGTGACTGATGTTGCATGCACTTAAATCTATGCTTTCAGCACAGCTTCCTACCGATATGCCGTTTTCGTTTGCAATTTCGGATATCTTCTTTGCAAACTCTGTCAGTTCATTTCTGTCAAGCTCATATGCGTTTAGTTGAGCCATATTTTTTCTGTTTTTGGCATATACGTCAACAAAGCTGATAACGCATTTCTCTGTGTAACCGCTAAGCGTCGTCGCAATTTGGCTGAATGCTTTTAAATGGTATTCCGGTGTATACCTTTTTGTGAAAATGATAGGGTCATACCGCCATATCACTCTTTTCGTTCCAAGCTTTTGCGATAACTTCTGAAATAGGGGGAGCATTTTCTCTTTTTTATGCGGGACATTAGGTTCGATATCTTTTCCGTATCCTGTCAGTGTAAACTGGAAATAGTAATTATATTGGGCAAGCTCGTCTAATCGGCAAAGCATCGGTTCGGGATTTTTTGTCCAAAATACAATGCAGTCGATTGCTTTCGGTGATATGTCAATCCTGCTTACCTGACGCGCGTTCATTGGGTTTCTGACATATACAAATCCCTCTTTTATCCTGTTGAAAAACCATTCCGAATAATAGTTTGGAATGTCGGTTCTGCGGCTTGCGCTTAGTATCATTGTTATAGTCCTCGGTTTTTGCTTATTTGTGGAAATATTATACCATTAGCGCGGATTGCCGGGCAACATAAAAATATGTATTAATTGGTGATTTTATGGAAAGGTACTATTTTTTACATTTCAGACACTATTTTTGACAAATCGCTTGTCATCTGTCTTGGTGGATGATATAGTACATCTTATGAAACACTGTATATAAAGAAGAGATATTAAACCTATTAAAAGAAGACAAATAAAATGGCATAATTTGGAAGACTGCATTTTTGAAAATCACAGAAGGAGGGATTTTTCATATGAAACGATATGTTATGTCTGCATAGCATTGGCTATTGCAATAAAAGTTATGTTCATAAGGTTGCTGTAGCCAATGCTATTCCTAAAAAATATTTATTTAGGGAGGCAGACATGGGCTATATAAGAGCAGAAGAAATTCTGCCCATTGAAGTAATGGAATTGGTACAGCAGTATGTTGACGGAGAAAATATTTACATTCCGCGCAAGCAGGCAAACAGGCAGGAGTGGGGCGCGGGTACGCAGATAAGGCAGGAGCTTTGGGAGCGCGACAGGCAAATCTACGCGGAGTACCTTGCAGGAAGCAAAACTTCGGAATTAGCCTGCAAATATTTCCTGTCGGTAAAGAGCATACAGCGTATTCTGAGAAAAATGAGCAAATAAAGTTATGAGCTGATACTTGCGTAGCTTACACCGGTATCGGCTCATATTTTTTTATAAAAAAGTGCGAGGTGGAAAGCGTTTTTGAGACATGTTACACTCTATATGAAAAAATCATATAGGGGGAAAAATTATCATGAAAACACAGAAAGAATATTTGCAGGGATTAAGACAGTGGCTTTGCGATACGGCAGACGTCCCGTTGGAGGAAATGGCATCCTTTTTCGACAATCGTTTAAGCGATTATGAGGAGCGTATGTCTGTTTGGGAGAAATCCTATAAGCTGTTTGCGCAGTTAATACCGTCCGAGTGTCAAAAAATCTTGGATTTAGGATGCGGCACAGGCTTGGAACTGGATAGGATTTGGAAGAAAAATCCGGATATAGAAGTGACAGGCGTGGATTTGTGCCAAGGTATGCTTGAAAAACTGGTGGAGAAACACTCTGACAAGCGATTTACCCCGGTGTGTCAGGACTATTTTAAATACGATTTTGGAAATGAACAGTGGGATGCCGTTATTTCATTTGAAAGCTTTCATCATTTTCTGCCGGAGAGGAAAAAGGGATTGTATTCAAAAATTTACAGCAGCTTGAGGACGGACGGCGTTTTTGTTTTAGGGGATTACATTGCCTGCTGCGATGAGGAAGAAGAGCTTCTGCGCACTGTTTATTTGGAGCGCAGGAAACAGTCTGATATTCCGGATGACTGTTTTGTCCATTTTGATATTCCGCTGAATATGGAGCATGAGAAGGATTTGATTGAAGAGGCAGGATTTGCGGTTGAAAAAATATTGGATGAGGATGCCGCGATTATTGTGTGCCGGAAAGGGGGAAAATGAAAATGCAAGTGATAGATTACTATGCCTGTGACAGGCAGCAGCACTGGCTGGAGCAGATAAGTAAAAGCGACTGGAGCGCGGGGCAGTTTCTGTATGAACTGTTGAGAGAAAATACATTTAAGAAAACAGTAGGGGAAAATTCCAAGGTACTGATGCTTGTTGACGGAGATGAGCTTGTTTCATTCTGCACATATGCGGAAAAAGACGATATACAGCCGACGACGCTGACGCCATGGATAGGTTTTGTGTATACATTTCCGCAGTACAGAGGGCATCATTACTTTGGCAGGTTGCTTGGTGAAATTGAAAAAATCGCGCAGTCCCAAAATGTGCAGGATATTTTTATATCTACAAATCATATCGGGCTGTATGAAAAGTATGGATGTGAGTTTTATCAGATGATGAACGATATGGAGGGAGAACCGTCAAGGATTTACAGAAAGCGTATAGGAGATTTTTTGTGATTTTGGCTAAAAAGAGTTAATAGAATAAAATTCCTTTAAATAGCGAGTGATTTATGCTAGAATAGAAAAAAATTTTGCTGCGGCTTTTGGCTGTATGAAATTTTAAATGAGGACGGGCAAATGAAAATAATATATAAAAAAGCTGAGATGACTGATATAGATGAAATTTTCCGTTTGGTCGAAGGTGCTGTCAGGCAAATGGAGAGATGCGGTATCGAGCAATGGGACGAGATTTATCCTGCTAAAGAGGATTTCATTGCAGATATCAGAAAAAACGAATTGTATATAGGTGAGTTTCATAATGAAATTGCAGTTGTATATGCTTTAAACAAAGAATGTGACGCACAGTATCAAAACGGAGAGTGGCGGTACATTGGCGAAGACTATTGTGTAATCCACAGATTATGCGTTGCGCTAACTTATCAGAACAAGGGCATTGCGCGGATGACGCTGCAATATATTGAAAACCAGTTAAAATGCTGCGGTATAAAGGCTGTTCGGTTAGATGTATTTTCTGGAAATCCCTATGCACTGAAACTGTATGCTGACAGTGGATATTCTAAAGTCGGTATTGCCGATTGGAGAAAGGGCAGATTTTTTCTGATGGAAAAAACCAATCTGCAACTGCTGGTTGACATATAGTTGGTGGAGTGCAACTGTGTTTTTGGGTATAATGAGGATACCAATTACACAAGGAGGTTTTGATATGAGTTTGGGTGAAAATATTAGAAAGAAGCGGGAAGAACTGAAACTGTCTCAGGAATATGTTGCAGAGCGGTTGGGTGTAAGCCGCCAGGCAGTTTCAAAATGGGAAACCGGGAAATCTGAACCAACAGCAAGTAATCTTGTCGAGTTGGCGAATGTTTTTGAAATCGGACTGTCAGAACTTGTTGATCCGAAGGAATACACATCAAAAAAGGCAATTGAAAAAAGAAAACCAAATCCAATTCTTCGTGCAAATCTTACAAGAATTGCAATTACGATGCAGGCGGCTTTTCTTATTGCCGTTACACAGGCAATATACCTGTTTCAACATGCGGATCATCTAAACAAAAGGATATACAGAGGTGAATTTTTCTTTACCCTTGTATTATTGTTATCGGCATCCATTTGGATGTCCGCCAATCATCTGTATGAAGCAGATGTGGCTCAAAGGCGAAAAAATATAAAGATAGAACTAATCTATTGTTGTATACAGGCAGGAATTGCTTTACTTACTATTCGATTTGAAATGGGATTAGCGGGTATGGCTGTCATCATTGCTGCTGCGGCTCTATATCTTATTTATATTAACCCAAAGTATATGAACCGCAAATTGACAAAATAAACTGTTTTTTGCTCTTGGATATAATGGGAAAACGGCTGAGAAAACAGTTAGAGGTTGAATTATATTCAGTCGGCATTTGCGCTTCCCGATGATGATGGAGTTTTGAGACTTAATTGCGGTTTTGAAATCAAAATATGTGAAATTTGTTTAAATTATACGCGGTATATGCTAAAATAGGTAAAAGTATCGAACGTCATGCAGCATATACAGGAGGCAAATATGGCAAGAACAGTAGGTATAGGAATACAGGATTTTGAGACAATCATATCAAGAAATTGTTTTTATATAGACAAGACAGACTTTATCAAGGACTGGTGGGAGAGCAATGACAGTGTGACGCTTATCACGCGTCCGCGCCGTTTCGGGAAAACAATCACTATGAGCATGGTGGAGAGATTTTTTTCTGTGAATTATACGGGAAAAGGTAGTATTTTTGAGGGGTTGAATATTTGGGGTGATGAGAAATATCGCAAGCTGCAGGGGACTTATCCTGTAATAAGTCTGAGTTTTGCCGACATAAAAGAGAAAAGCTGCAAAGCGGCAGTCGAGAAAATTTATCAGCTTATCATAAACCTTTACATGCAGTATTCGTTTATAAAAAACAGTGATGATATGTCGGAAACAGACAGGCAGATTTTTGACATGGTATCACTTGATATGAGCTTATCTGTCGCGACTATGGCAATCAAGCAGCTGTCCTGCTTTTTGTCGCGTTATTATGGTAAAAAGGTGATAATACTTTTAGACGAATATGATACACCAATGCAAGAAGCATATGTTGACGGCTATTGGGATGAATTTGTTTCGTTTACACGAAGTTTGTTTAACTCTACCTTTAAGACAAACCCATGGCTTGAACGCGGCATAATGACAGGGATTACGCGGGTTAGTAAGGAGTCGATTTTTTCTGATTTGAACAATTTAGAGGTTGTAACGACCACTTCTGACAAATATGCAGATGTATTTGGTTTTACTGAGCAGGAAGTATTCTGCGCAATGGATGAATTTGGCTTGACAGACAAAGAGAGCGTGAAATTATGGTATGATGGATTTACATTTGGAAACATAAGCGATATTTATAATCCATGGTCTATATTGAATTACTTAGACAAGAAGAAGTTCACAACTTACTGGGCGGACACCAGTTCCAACAGCCTTATAAACAAGCAGGTACGCGAGTCGGGTGCGGGAACGAAAAAACTTTTTGAAGTCCTGCTTGGCGGTGGCTCTATACTGACGGATATAGACGAGCAGCTTGTATATAATCAGCTTGACGGCAGTCCCGAAACATTGTGGAGTCTTATGCTTGCGTCGGGATATCTGCGTGTCAAAAGTTATAAAGGCTATGGCGACGTTGGCGAGGACGAAAATCAGGAGTATGAGCTGGTACTGACAAACCATGAAGTCACAATTATGTTTGAAAAAATGATACGAGGGTGGTTCAGGCAGGCGTCAGGCTACGGAGAGTTTGTGGAAGCGCTGCTGCTTGGGGATATTGATGCGATGAACGAATACATGAACAGAGTATCGGAGGAGATATTCAGCAGCTTTGACACGGGCGGTCGCAGCTCTGAGCGCACTGAACCAGAGCGCTTTTATCATGGCTTTGTATTAGGGCTTATAGTGGAGCTAAAGGACAGGTATGTGATAACATCAAACCGAGAAAGCGGTTTTGGCAGATATGACGTGATGCTGAAACCAAAAAATATGCAGGACGACGCTATCATAATAGAATTTAAAGTCTTTAACACGCGCAGAGACAAGACGCTTGATGATACCCTAAAGGCGGCATTAAATCAGATAGAAGAAAAAGGGTATGCGTCAGGATTGGCAGCGGAGGGCATACCTGTCGAAAAAATACGCAGGTACGGTTTTGCATTTAAAGGTAAAGAAGTTCTGATAGATGAGGGATAACGTAAGGAATTGATATGAGCAATGAAGTAATAAACTATTATGAAAACTACCGTGAAGAAGACAGAATTACAACAAATAACGCAAGAAGAATAGAGTTTCTCACAACAATAAAAAAATTTGATGATTTGTTAAAAGGGAGCCTTAATATTTTAGACTGTGCCGCTGGAACAGGAGCATACGCTTTTTATCTGGCTGATAAAGGACATAAATTAACCGCGACAGACATAACCCCGCGGCATATCAAAATAATTGACGCTCAACTGGAAAGCAAGACATACTCAATGGAAACAAAAGTATTGGACGCAACTGATATGAGTTGTTTCCAAGATGAAATGTTTGATGTGGTTTTAAATATGGGACCGTTCTATCACTTGACAAAAGAGGAAGCAAGGAAAAAATGTTTAAGCGAGTCTTTAAGAGTCCTAAAGAAAGGCGGGTATCTTATTACCGCATACATTCCAAGACTGTATCTTAATCAGATGATGGCTGTGTCGGACAATAAATATTTAGACAAAGACTTGCTATGCCAAATCAGGGACACAGGTGTCCTGCTGCATGACGATCCAAAATGCTTTTGGACTGATACATATTATTCATCATTTGATGAGATGCAGAAAATGTATATGGAAAACGGCATGGAAATAGTAGACCATTTTGCGCAGGACGGCTTGGCGCCGTTGTTTCATAATAAAGTAGACAGTTGGAATGATGAGCAGTTTGCGACATGGTTAAATTATCATCTGTCAGTATGTTCAGAAAAAACAATAATAGATATGAGCAATCACGCGGTAATCGTGGGAAGAAAGAGATAATTTTTTACTTTTGAAGGAGAAAATAAGTATAGGTAAGGTAAATTTTAAGCCACAGAAGTTACATGATTTTGGCGATATAGCGCAGAATTATGATTTGCGTTTGGATGTTATTATCATGGACAGGTGCCTCAGGCAAATCAGAAAAAGAAAGGGGCAAGAAGGCGGAATAATCGTAAGAAATAAAAAGCGGCGGAGCATAGCAAGATGTGCTATGTTTGGCAGCTTTTTTAGTTAGTTTAAAAAGTTCCTAATCATTTTCTATAAAATGTAAATATTTTATGCCTATATACGAACAAAAGTTGATATTCAATAAACGATAACAAAATTTTCACAACAAAACAAAGTATAATTCACAACATGCACAATGAAATCCGAAAATATATGATATAATCAAATATTAAGGAAACTACAGCAGGAGGACAATGCATTTATGGATCACAATTTCACCAAAAGCGCTTCGGTCAGACTGATAAGCAATGATACCGTCTACATAGCGGTTTGCGACGACGAGCAGATTATGTGTGATATGCTTGAGGAAAAAATAAAAGCTGCATTGCCTAATGCAGTGGTACGCAAATTTTCTTCAGGAAATGAGCTGCTGAACAGTGCGTTTCATATAGACATCCTGTTTTTAGACATACAGATGTCGGGAATTGATGGAATGGAAACCGCAAGGGCTTTGCGGGAACAGCATAACAGCACGCTCATTATATTTGTCACGGCGATTGAAGAATACGTTTTTCAGGCATTTGATGTCGATGCGCTCAATTATATTGTCAAACCCTTTTCAGATGATAAATTTCTTGACGTTTTGAAAAAGGCAGTAAAAAAGGTCGAGGGCAGAAAGCTGGCGGAAGCTGATGAGGAAGAATATATTATGGTGCAGATGTCGGGAATCCATACAAAGCTTTCGCTGGCAAAGATAATATACGCTGAAGTGTTCAATAGAAAAATCGTTGTACATATGGTGGACGGCGCGGTTGAGTATTATGGAAAAATTTCAGATTTGGAGAAAAAGGCGGGAGAAGATTTTTTCAGACCGCACAGGTCGTACCTGATACATTTTAAATATGTACAGAAATATGATGCTTCATCTGTAGAAATGGGCATTGGAACAGTGCCGATTGCAAAGCCGAATTATTCGGATTTTGTGAAAAAATATTTGAAATACACTACAAAGAAAGGTATGGAAATCAAATGAGCCGACTGGAGCTATGGTGGAACGGCACATCTTATGCCGCGGATATTATCCAGCTTATTTTCGTGGCAGCGTGCCTGATTATATATGTTTTGCCTTATTTGTGGGAGCGGAAAAAAGCCTTCAGTGTCGGAATAGTCTATTTGGCTGTGATGGTCTTCTTATATAGGCTGCCTGTACATGTAAATAACTTTTTTGCTTATTTTGCGGGCATATTGGCAGTTTTTATCGTAATGTGCATAGAGGACAGGAAAAATATAAACCAGAAAATTTTCCTTTCGGTTACATTTTTTTCTTTATGTGAGCTGTCGTCTGCCTTGTCTGGGAAAATAGACAGTCTTTTTTTTGAGCCGTTGATTATGAGTGAGAAAATCGCGGCAATGGAATGGCTGTGGTATGGAGTCTATGTGTCAGTAAGGATTTTAAATATCTTTCTCTGCACGCTCTTTTTATATCTGTCAGTCAGGACAGTTAATAGGACATATGAGAGCAAAAACAGGTACATGGGAATAAGGGAGCTGCTTTTATTGATTGTCCCGTCGCTGTCAGAGGTGATTGGCAGCGCGATATTCAGGTTTTATCAGGTCAAATCCGGAATGGCGGGGATATATGATGTACTGTGCATATTGTATTACCTCATATCTATAACAGCAATCCTTGTTATGATTTTTGTTTTTCAAAGCCTGAAAACATCGCAGGAGGAACAGTCGGACAGGGAGCTTATTGCAAGCCAGATAAATGATATGAAAATCCACATTGAAGGGGTGGAAAGGCTTTATAGCGACATCCGTTCCATACGCCATGATATGGGAAACCATATTCAGGTATTGGAGCGTCTTATCGGCACTGAGAACAGCGGGGAAACCCGCGCATATTTGGAAAGGCTAAGTGATGAATGGAAAGAGCTTACGCCCGAATTAAAAACAGGCAATCCTGTCACCGATATCATTTTGCTGGAAAAGAAGAAAGAAGCCGAGAAAGCGGGAATCGCGTTCGGCTGTGATTTCCATTATCCTGAAAACACGAAGCTGAATGCGTTTGACTTCAGCATTATTTTATATAATGCGCTCAATAATTGTATGGAGTCGGCAAATGGAGATAAGCCGTATATAAGGATATATTCCTTCCGCCAAAACAGTGTATATACGCTGATTATCCGAAACAGCTTTCAGGGTAAATTGTACATCGATTCGGAAAGCGGACTGCCATTTACAACAAAAAAGAGCGGGGAACATGGCATAGGATTGAAAAATATACGCAGGGTTGCAAGAAAATATATGGGAGACGTATCTTTTGAACAGCGGGAAGGCGAAGTGATTGTGAGCATTATGCTTCAGATTGAATAAAAAAAGATTGTTCACAACATAAAAAGGGCTGTTCACAACAAGTTTGTTAATTTCGGTAAATTCCCTCCGATAAATTTTACAGAAGGGTGACATTATGGCAAGTGGCAGCAATGGGAAAATGGAAACGGAGTTCAAATCAATAAAATTCAAGGAGGACGAAATTTATGGCAATGGAAATTACAAACAATTACAACGCATATGAGAATACCTATGCGGCACAAAAGAAAGCGGTTGATAGTCAGAAGAAGGCGGATGAAAACACAGAAGTCAAAGAAAGCACTGTCAAGAAATCCAGCAATGAGGAATATCTTAAAAGTTTGCAGAAGCAAGTGCCATATATGAAGCTGCAAGTTGGACAGGGGATTAACCTACAAAATGATGGTAAAGTAAACACTGTAGATATTAACCCGAAACTTTTGGAAAAAATGCAGAGTGATCCTGTCGCAGCTAAGGAATACACACAACGTCTGAAAGATGTAGAAAATGCTCTGAAATTTGCAGATAATTTTTCAAAATCAATGGGACATACCGTTGTGTGTAGCCATAGCTATATAGATGAAAATGGAAAATTTTCGCATTTTGCTGTTGTTGTAAAAAAAGATTTGGCAAATGAAAAACTTCGCAAGGAAGCAGAGGAAAATGCTAAAAAGCAGATAGAAAAAAACCGCGAAAATGCCCGTAAAAAGGCAGAGCAGCTTACGGAACAGTTAGAAGAAAAAGCCGAAGAAGCAAAAAAGACGGAAGACAGTCAAAATCAGGGCAGCATTATTGTTGTCAAATCTGATACGGCACAGGATAAGGCTGAAAATCTGCTTTCGGAAAAGTTGCAAAATGCGGACGACGGAAAAATATATCTTGACAATGACGATATGCAGACAATCATCAATGCGGCAAAAGAAGAAGCGCAGGAACAGCCCGATAAGGTAAAAAATCCTGTTGTGGCAGGTAACAATTTTGATGTGCAGATATAAAAGCTTTTGAATTGAAAACAGGAAACGGATTTCAAGCTATCAAATTCATGGAGGAAAATCCTCTGCCGCAAGGCGCACATTTTCCTTCGGAGGACAAGGAGGAAAATCCTCTGCTCGCAGGGCTCGCATTTTCCTTCGGAAAACGAGGAGGATTGACAATGACAATTAACGGAATCAGCGGAGCAAACACGCAGACGGCGCAGATGGGAATGAATCAGGCAATGGACTCATACAGCAGGAACATTCAAAACCAAATTGCCAATGCGCAGAAACAGTTGCAGGAGCTTTCTTCCAACGAAGAAATGACACTGGAAGAAAAGATGAAAAAGCGTCAGGAAATACAGCAGCAGATAAGCGACCTGAATATGCAGTTCAGACAGCACCAGATAGAACAACGCAGGGCGGAACGCTCAGAAAAGCAGCAGGCAAAAGGTTCTTCCGTAGACGATATGCTTGGCGGCAAGAGCGCAAATGCGGATAGCAGGAGCGCAGGAATTTCTCAGGCAAATATGGCAGCGATGATTTCAGCGGATACATCCTTAAAGCAGGCAAAAATCCAAGGCAATGTCGCATCAGCCTTTGAGGGCAGGGCGGGAGTTCTTGAAATAGAAATTAAACTTGATGAAGCCCGCGCGACAGGCGGGAAGACAGCTAATACAGAGGGAAAGAAAGCGGAACTTGCCGAAGTGGAACAGAAAGCAATGGATGTTACCAAGGCGCAGGCAGAAACGCTTGGCGAAGCGAATAAGGCATTAGAGGAAGCCAAGAAAGCCGACGAACAGGCAACAGACAAAGACACCAAGGCGACAGGTGCCGAAGAAGAAAAGGCAAAAGACAATGTATCAAAAAATGAGCAGCCAGACAGCGTTCATGCGGACAGCAATAAAACCGATAAAGACACAGACGTTTCCGAACCCCTTTCGGACGCAGAAGTCCCCGCAGAGCAGCAGAGCGCTGTATATGCACATGTAGACGTAAGGCTGTAAGCTTTGATGCAAGTTAGGAAATGGATTTCAAGCCGTAAAGCGCAAGGAGGGAAAAGCTATGAGAATCAATGGAAATTTCTTTAATAATTTTATGGGCAGCAGCTTTTTTAACCGACATTCCACAGTGTCAGGAATGTTTGGAAGAAGAAATGTCGGGAGTGCGAATATGCCGGACTGGAATCACGTCAATAAATATTCCAAAACATATATGAAGGACGGCGTCCTTTACCACGTAGGAAACAAAAATGCGGACAGAAACCGCGTCAATAAGTATTCCAAAACATATATGAAGGACGGTGTCCTTTACCACAGAGGAAACCGTACAGAATCGAAGCTTTATACAAGGCAGGGAACTTTGGCGGGCGCAAGACCGAACCAAAGAAGACCGTTTTATTCAGGGCAGCAAATACTGGATGCAATCAAAAAATATGACAGCTATACGCTTGGATATGACGGAAGATCAACTTATTTTCAGGGGCGCGAGAATGTATATAGAAGCAATGGCAAGTACGCCGGAAGCCATCCCGTTGGTGAAAAGATGTATTTTAATCCAGATGATGTCAATAATGCGCTGGGAATCCACAATCCCAAACAGATGTCCGTAAAGGATAACGAGGTGCGTTTTGACAGCTATTCGTATTATCAGTTCAAGGGGAAGGACGGCAGAAACCATACTGTGCTTTCGATGGGATCTTCATTAAACGCAGGCACCTTTGCCAATTTTGGGAAAGAACGCATTGACAAGGAAGCAGTGGAGTATGCGGAGTTTTGGGAGGATGTGGCGCATGGGAATGTATGGAGCATTGAACAGCGTTACAGTCAGAAAGAAATCAGGCAGAAATTGACGGATGTTGGTATTCAGAACGGTTTTTTCACTGTGACGGTGGGAAATCGCTCTCAAAGTTATTATTTGTCCGCCAACGAGGACGCCATGACGCTTTTCGATAAGGAAACATATGACAAACGGTATAATGCGCTTATCAGCGGAAAGACATTTCAGCTTGATAAATTCCAGCCGGGACAGACGGTGACAATAGGCGGGAAGGATTATGTCCTGAACGAACATAAAGGAATTGACATTGAGTATGGGGCAGAAGTCTATTGAGGTGTAAAATAAAAGTCAAAGCAGGATTTGAATAAGACAACAGTAAAACAAAATAGGTATTTAAGGCAGGAGAGCGCTTGTTGGGAGAAAACCAATGGACGCTTTTCTTATCGCCCGCTATTTCTATTTACGTTTCAGTTTGAAAAAGTATAGGGATGGGACAGGATAATGATGAAAAAAGATGATTATGAAAGAGGCGGGAAGGAATTTAAATTGCATAAAGCGCGGCTGTATGTGAAATACTTTTGATAATTCAAAGAAATTGAAACTTACTTGAACATATATTGAAGTTATAATTGAAGTAATGTTGAAGTTGACATTGAACTGATATTGAAGTATTATTGAATTAATTAAAAATGACAGGGTGGTTTTATGTATTTGGAAGAAATTATAGGCGATTTGCAGCTTGAAAGCGATAAATTTGAATGTAAAAGCGTGCTGAACCGTGACGATGTTGTCGGCTGGCTCAAAAGCATAGCAGGATTTGCCAATGCAGGCGGAGGAGATTTTTACATCGGAGTTGAAGATAAGACGAATAAACTGATTGGATTTGACAGAAAGTCTGCCGATAACGAGCGGAATTACTTTAATAATCAGGTCAATGAGCATTTAGTCCCAAGACCGCAAATGAAGCTTTCGTTTGTCCGCTATGAGATAAATCAGAGTGAGCGTTTTATAATCAAGGTCAGTGTTGATGAATCGCCGATTAAGCCGATTATTTTGAAATATAAGGGTATTCCCTCTATTTTTATGCGAAGGGATGGATTTACAAACGGCGCTACATATGAGGAAATTATTGAAATGAGCGTGAAAAGCAAAAACACACAGTATGATGTTTTGGTTTCAGGCACAAAATATGACGCGTCAAAATTTTCGGCACTGAGGGCTTTTTATTCTGAGCATAATGACGGCAGAGAACTGAAAGAAAAGGCTCTGCAGTCGATGGGATTTTATAATGCCGAGGGCTATCTGCTGAATGGCGCTGTCTTGTTTTCGGACGATTACAGTGATAAAAAAACTCAGGTTCAGTGTTCTGTTTTTTCGGGCTTCAATAAAGGAAGCGAGAGAATAGTGACGATAAACAGGTTTAGCGGAAATATTACGGCGGTCATCAATTACATTATGGATTTTGTAAATCAGAGAATGAATCATTCCGTGGTTAAATTAGATAATGCCAGAAAGAATGTTGATGCTTACCCCAAGCGCGCGCTGTTTGAAGGAGTTATAAATGCTGTTGCGCATAGGGATTATTTTTTGGACGGCACGCAAATACAAATAGATATGTTTAAAGACAGATTGGAGATATCGTCGCCAGGGGGATTTTACAGGGGAGAGAAGCTGGGGAAAACTTATGATTTGTCAGGTGTCATATCCAAAAGAAGAAATGAATTGATATCCAATGTGCTTGTTGCCTGTAATGTAATGGAAGCTGCGGGAACAGGTTTTGACAAAATAACGGAGGAATATATGGAGGCTGACTTGCCACATAAGCCGTATATATATTCTTCATCAGACCATTTTACGTTAGTGCTTCCTGATTTGACATATGACCGCGGAGTTGAGGACAGCAGCATTCCGGAGCTTGATTATGTGCCTGTGCCGAACGGTACGGAGCTTGACGGAAGGGTTTTGTCTTTCTGTTATTATAAGGCGCGGAAAGTTTTGGAGATTGCAGAGTATCTCGGAGTCAGCAATTCGACCTATCTGCGCAGGAAGGTGCTTCAAAATCTTGAAGCAAACGGATATTTGGAAAAAAGCAAGGTTTCAAGGGCGGTGTTTTACAAAACGAGGGCGGAGGTTGTGGCGCTTAAGTAAGATAATGGCAAAAATGGATTGTATGAAACAGTCAAACAAAGGGCTGGAAGCTCGTCAAAGAAGAGCCTTCAGCCCAATTTGCAGACTTTTGTTCATACGCTCAGTGTAGAGATACCCTAATTTATTTAGTCTTCCCTATAACCGTGTGCTAACGCCCATTTGCGGTATTTTTCCGCCTGTTCAAGCGCCGCATCCTTTTGGGCAAGCTTAGCTTCTGCCTCGGCGAGCCTCTCGGCATAGTCCTCAAATTCTTCCCGCTCCCAGCAGCGTTTCTTAACTTCAAAGTCTGCACACAATTCATAGATTGTCTTAGAAGCCTCGTTGATATAAACATCTTCCTCCGCCAACATTTTTACCGCCTCCCATGTCTTTGCTTTAAAAAGCTTCGCCCATTTGTCAATGCCATATTTTTTGTCTTCATCTGTGGCAAGCTCTATTTTATTTAAGTCTACCACACAAAGAGTAACGTTGTCACTATAAATCTGCCCTGTTTTGACATTTGCAAGCTTATATGTAGCATAAAATTCAGGTTCTGCTCCCTCCAATGAAAAATCAAGAAAGCCGATATGTATGACAGGCTTGGCGTCTTTATATTTCCCGCCCCTATTCAGGTTGTCATAAGAACGGCATATATATGACACGGAACGGTTTCGCCAATCGAAATGTAAAAATTCGCGTGAAATGTAAAAATTAATATCAAATCTTTATGCGAATCTGCTACTGGAAAAAGCTTTATAAAAAATTATAATTTGTGTTTTTCAGATTGTATGTATATAATAAAAATTGGCGGCGCATATCAGCGACAATAAATACATTGGCAGGCGGTTTTATTGGCGCTATTTTAATCTGCAATAGCCCGTTTGCCTTTA
>CANREB010000008.1 GCA_947629525.1 uncultured Lachnospiraceae bacterium | reverse complement strand
CATTCCTTTATAAAAGCTGTTTTATCTACATAAAAATAGTTGTTTGATATAATCGTTTCAAAATTCTGTATGCCTATTCCTACTGTCCTTGCCATGCTTGTGACCTCCATTGAAAATTGGCTTGTTAAAATAATCGATGCGTGCTGTTATATAGGGGGTACCCGGTTGTTTTGATTTTAACATAAAAAGCAAATGAATACAATGCAGCTTTTGATTCTCTCACAGTTAAAAGCAGAAAAAGCAAGAAATGAAATTTGATTGGCAGCTTGCTGCAGCCGCTTTCGTAGTGCGCGCACATAGTCAGTGAAGTGCCGACTTTGCTGATTTTTCAATTAATTCCACCAAAAACAAAGCTCCTGATATAAAGCCGATTTTGCACTTTATGTCAGAAGCCTTATTTTTGTTTAACTGTATGTTGTATCTTCGGTATGTCTGCCTGCTATGAATGATGTACTCTCTAATAGTATTTCATAGCTTCCTCGAGAGTGTAGTCTGCATAGTTACATTATAATCTACATAGGATTTATGTTGAATAAGGGAAACGAGATAAAACAGTGTTTTTTCGTCTTTATATGGATTTTCTTCACTACGTCTGAGTCGCGCTCATCTGTGAATAGATGAACGAAGCGCGCCGTTTCATCCTCAATGTCTTTAGGTTTAACCTTTTGCAAAAGCGGGATATTTACATATCGAGCAGTTATTTGCGAACACTGGTTCTGATTTCCTCTGCCTTTCCATCCAGTTTTGCTAAAAAGCCCAACATTATTACATACAGCGACAAAAACTTATCCCTGTGTCTTATTGCCGTGCCTGCGTTTCTGCAGCCCCAGCCAAATATGAACGCGCATGCAAAGGCTGATGCCATCAGGGCAATTATTATACTTTTTTCCCATGTATACTTATGTCTGCTTCCAAATATTACCCTTTTCACAAATTGGACAGCTATGATAAGCTGCGGCACTGAACATATCATAAACGCTATCGCGTCCTTAAATCCTCTCCAATCCCAAGGCATGGGTGACAGCAGAAAGTATATCATGCGCAGCGGCGAATATAATATAATCTCCGATATTGAATCCGCATTACTGCCAGGAACAGAGTAGCCGCTTCCGCCATCTCCTGATGAAATTGAAGGCTGCACAATATCCGTAATGTTTTCCAAACTAGAGAATTTACCAAACAGCACATTAGAAAATCTGCTATATACTATAATCAACAATGCAACACTCAATAAAAGCACCAAAACTGTTTTTCCTTTTATAGACAGCTTTCTTTTACGCTTGTCGTAAAAAGCAAGCCATACTATATACCCTGCTAAGATTCCTACTGTTCCTGAATGCATACACATTGCCACAATCAGAGGAACAAATGCGCCAATAATATATCTTTTCTTTTTATGCTCAATCCACAAAAGGAAAAAATATAATGAAACAGACAAAAAAAGCTGAATGAAACCTTCTCTGTTAGATGCCGAAGTGTGCCTGATATTTTGCGGCGTGAACAGCATCCATAAAATCAATATGTATCTGACACGCTTTTTAATATTATATCTTTTTAAAATCTGATTAGTAATAAGCGCACTGCTGATAAAACAAAGAGTACTGCAGTACTCCACAATAAACCGCTGCGGTCCAAAAATTTTGTTTATAATGCCCATCAGCAAAATCGTACAAGATCCCTTCAATATTTCCCCACGAAACATTAATATATTGTGGTAAAAGAAATACTCTCCTCCTGCCCTGAAATCGACAGCATCGCCAGGATCAATCTCATGAATATTCACATCATAATAAATCAAAAGACACCTTACAATATATGCACATATGAAAAACAGCATTAGCAGCGCGTCCTTTTTATTATATGAATAAATAACATAAAGGCATTCGCAAAAGCTTACTGCAAAAAGTACGGTACTATAAACGGCATTATTATAGTTAAAATATCCCAATGAAACCAGCCCAAAAACAAATATAATTTCAACTCCGATAAACAAATATAAAATCTGCCTGAATTTCAAATACATTTACTTGATCCACCCTCATCTTATATTGGCAGTGAATGTCCATTTCTCTATAAAATCATCCAAGTATAATATTAACGGCTTATTCATAATGATACTGGCATTTGCCCATTATTCCGCGGAATCCATCAACATATCCTAATATAAGCATTTTTATGCGCTGCAGTTTTTTGTCCTCATATAACACAATTTTTATCAGACTCCGCCAAAGATACACATTAGTAAACTTTTTATATTTTATTCCGTATTTATGCAGTATATAATATTGATTTCTCGTTTGATAATAATATCTATATAACGCTCCATGATAAGGATGCACCTTTTTCCATAACAGTCTTTTCTCCTCCGCATTTCCAAGCCGTTGGTACATCATTGCTTTTTTTATTTGATGTATCTCATATCCCTTCTCATGAATACGGATTCCATATTCTATATCAATATGACCGACAAAAAGAGCCTCATCAAAATCTCCCATCCTCAAAAATTTATCCAAAGATACCCCCCCCCCGGATGTCATTGCCCAATTTTTCACAAGCACTTCCTGCCCCATATTGTCAATAATATAATGCTCTGTATTCCTGCTAATACCCATAAACTGCTGTTATAAAAAGCCAATTATTATAAGACACTGTCTTTCATATATTTAAATATTTTTTTTACTCTTTCCCGTTTTAACCATAAGTATATTATCAATATCAGCAAATACATAAGTGTACCGTATATGCCGCCGATATACCAGTTCGCTATTATAAAAATCATAGTAAGTACCATTTCGCTCATAAGATTTTTTATCATTTGTATTTTTAAGCATTTTGACAGTCGGTATTCACATACTATATTGCGAATGACAGCAAGTGCTATCATAGAAAATACCGCCATATCCAAATTATGACATATATATACCGACACAAACGCAAACAGAAAGCTAAAGCCTGTAGCCACAACGCTTGATGCCAATATGGCTCTTTCCTTATGTAAAGCTTTTAAATATGTGCTGTTTAAGACAACGTTTCTTGCATCGTACAGGCTCAATGGCATTAAAACCGCCATATATTTAAGGCTGTCCGTATATTGCGGAAGAATGCGTCCCAATATTCGCACTGCAGGCAAATAAAGCAAAAACATCATCGCCATCAATATATCTAAGACATCACTTAGATACGCATACACACGCTCTCTTTTGCCATAATCAAATCTTCTCAGTGCCGGAAACAGAACCGTGCTTACTGATTGAATAAACTGCGTAAACATATTGGAAATGCTCAAAGCCAACGACACTTTTCCAAACACAAGTATTCCCCAATACATTTCTATGGCAAAACGCACTGTGCCTCTAATCATTCTGCTTACAAAGGCAGCGAATATTATATTAATGCCTGAAAATATCAGCTCCTTTGTACGTATAAGGCTTTCCTTCAACGGAAGCAGATGCCTAAAAAACAACGCGCTGTTTATTTTTAAAATCATCGCTAAGATTACCAGTTTGGATAATATGTCCGCCCCAAGCATAAATCTGTAGTCTTTAATCCCGACAACAGATAATATTGTCAAAAGCAAAATATGTAAAACTCTATCCAAAAATAAATATGCAGAGTATTTTTTTATGCTGTTTATGCATATCAAATAATACAGATAAACATACCTTAGAGCTTCTATAAAGATACTTGCCGCAGAATATGCCCAAACGATTTGTTTATCTATATCACGCATAAATATCTTGCTAAATGCGCACGCGGCTGCTGTTGCAATAATCATATATCCCGTAAACAGCCAAAACTGCGTCGCAATTTCATCCTTGTTGATTTCCTCTTGTGTCTGTCCGCCGTAATAAAGGTATACTCCCTCATGCCAGCCTAACGAAATTATCCATAAATATCCACAATACAGATTTTCCAACTGATAATAGGCATACTGGCTTTCGCCAAAAACAATCGGTATAATAAAATTTATCAGCACATTAATGGCTGTACATATGCCATTTACCACAACTACTATTGACGTATTTTTTAAAAACCGATTTTTCATTCCGCCACCAAACTTTGAGAGTCATATTTCCTTAACATTTTATTTTGTATCGTCAACGGTGTTGCAATACCCCCCCCCCTGTATTTTTCGTATATTTCTACTGCTGCTCTCAACTTTTCCTTTTATATTAGCATTCCAAAAAGCTCCAAAACAATTAAATATCTCAGAATATAATCTTTGTTTCATTGTAATTCTTCTGCTATTTTT
Source organism: uncultured Lachnospiraceae bacterium (assembly GCA_947629525.1). Classification (GTDB taxonomy): domain Bacteria; phylum Bacillota; class Clostridia; order Lachnospirales; family Lachnospiraceae; genus COE1. The sequence goes on along the minus strand of CANREB010000008.1, from coordinate 60,618 downwards.
ACTCATTCCCTTATACCTTCTCAACTTTCTGCATAATTTATGCGCAAATTTCTCCTGTGATGGCATTTTTGAGTTATTGGACAGCTGTTCTATCTCATTTATTTCAGGTATTTCCTTAACATTCTCTGCTATAAATTTATTAGGTATTACAGTAAAGCTCTCCGCATTTTTGCTGACCATTCCTATATCCATTTTGCGCTTGAGCAAATGCAGATACATAAACTCATCTTTACCAACTAAACCATTATCAATATAAATTCTGTAAACCTTGCCATTTTCCCAACGAAATATCTGATTTTTATAATTTTTTATGCTTCTGAATATGCCTGCTTCATCTTTCCACCTTTTTTTGCAGACTCTGCGTATGTACAGCGGTCCGACAAATGCGTCAATATCCGCCACATCATTATCATTTACATATAATTTAATTCGGTTTCTTTCCGCAATGCGCTGAATGCCCAGTTCTTCATCAAAACTATAATTTTCCTTATGAGAAAACACTTTCTTATAATTAAAAATCGAACCTTCTTTTTTATACAGTTGATTTATATTATCGTCGTTTTTATATAACCGCAGCGCTCCTTCGCGGTACAGCAAATCATAATCCTCTGCTAATTTATCTTTTAAATATTTATTCAAATCGCCCCATATGACGTCCAAGTCACAGTGTCCCCAATAGTCATATTCCTTCAGATATTCAGCGAAAATATGCCCGTACGCCGGTTTGAAATCACACAGCTTATACGGTCTTTCCAATGCTATGGGAAAATCGAATTTACTCTGCACTAAGCTCCGCATTTCATCAAAGCTCATATAAAAAACCTTTGCATTGGGCGGATAGTCGTATTCCGTATAATCATCTGTAAAGAAAAACCATGTAAAATCAGGATTATGCCTTATTGATATTAAATGCAGATAAAAATAATTTGGAAACTTACCAAAATATGGAATGATTAATGCTGTTTTCATAAAAACCTCCTGCCTGATTGTACGGTTTTCTATTATCATCAAATCATCAATTAAAAAATCCCGTTATAACATAAAATTAACCATTTCATACTTATAACGGGATTCTTTAATTTTCCGATATTCAGTTGTCATCTGCCGCGGATCTGCCAGTGTCTTGCCGTCCTATGCCTCACTGGCAAACATATCGTAATACTGCTCCGCTTCTTCTTCCGTCAGCTTGAAATATTTCTGCAGCTTGATTATGCTGCGCTCTCTTGGCACATGTTCATCAATATCATCAAGCACAAAATAGCGCATTCCCATCTCTATTCCTTCCTCAACACCGTCATTATACACGCACTGTCCCAGTCCTGTCACTCCCGACGCCTCCTTCCACAGCTCCTCTGTTTTTGAGAAGTCAATATATTCCGATACAGTTTTAATAAAGTCTGCTTTATGAGGGTACATTACCGTATTTAGGAAATGCAGCAATTCGTAATTTGCTTCCCCCTTTTCCCCATTATACACCCTATTTCCAAGTTTGATAACCACCAAAGTCAATAAATCATAATTTTCTTTTGGTATTTCTTCCATACTTGTGTTATGAGTATTGACTATCTCATAGACTGACATGCTGTACTGCTCGTTTTTTGGGATATTATCCCTGCATATCCATATACTATAGCATTTTTCAAGCTGACCGTAGTCGGTCTGCCCCGTAATGAGTGAAAGCTGTGATGAGAGTTTCCTTGCGAGATAGTATATGCCCCTTTTCTCGATAGGATATGGCAGCGAGTAATTTTTCTGCGGCTCTACATCAATGTGCAGCTTCACTGTAATATTAGCTTTCGTAAGAGCAGGGTTTAGTACCTTAAAATCAACATCAAACAAAGTTGCCTTCTCATTGAGCAGCATATACTCTGTATTGTCACCCTTTATTGTCGTGTTTGTCCTGTTCGGTGAAACCTCGGTGTCCTCACTGATTGAATCAACTTCTATGAACTCCATGATTTCTTTCTTTGAATAACCCTTGTACTCCCGAATAGTGCCTTGCAATATGACTGCAAGGACTTCCCTGCTGTGAAACAGCAGCTTGCTTTGGGCATCCAGCCCCCGCATGTCCTCCGTCAGTTGAAATGAATTTAGCGCTTCCATGCTTCCTTTGATTTTATCCATATAGCCTTCCTCTCGAATGTATGTTTATATTTATTTTACTATGCAAACATATGTTTGTCAATATCTATATGAATTTTTTCTTATCACCGATTTAAGTATGAAATTATCAATGTACAAGTACTGCGGTTCTTTTCCACAGCCACATCTAAACACACTATTCTGCTGTTCTTTTTAGCAGCTTCTTTATCATAAGTAAAATTCATCATCATTTTCTTATCCTATTAATCATATACTCTGTGTCATGTCCAAATACCCCCCCCCCTGTATTTTGGAATAACCACATGCTTCCGCACAGCATATTAGCCTCAATCAGCACCGGTTTGCTTTCATTATTCATAGCAAAATCCCAGTTTACTATGCCTATATTGGGCAGGCAGGCGTGAAGCTTCTTAGCCGCATTAACTATTTTTGGTAGTTCCGCAAGCTGATGGTTTTCAAATACTATAGCGCTATCCGGATGCTGTTTCAGCATTCCCTGATTTCCACGGCAGGCAAATTTTGACAGTTTTCCGTCCTGCATCACTTTTATATACAATCCTCCTGCGTGTCCATTGTCCACATACTTTCCGCTTATACCTATGCGCATTACGCACGACGTAGTTTTTATCTGATCCTCTGTCCGATAACTCATTACTCTTATCGTGTTTACGGACTGTGGGTGAAGTATGGCGCAGCTTGCGTGCTGCTCTATTTTTTCTTGAATTATATAATCATTTCCAAATCCTGAAAGTATTGTTCCAAGCTTTTCATTTGGCAAATCCAAGACAATCACGTCCCGCCCTGAGCTTGTCCCTACTGTAGCTTTTAAGATGTACTTTCCATTTAGATTTTGTAATTTTTCTATCATCTTTTCATATGATATTGAAAGTCTGTCACTATCAAAAAAATATCCTGCCGAACACCCACAGACAGTTTTCGGTATAACAATATCGCCATTCTCACATAATACTTTGGCAAATATCAGCTCAATTAAGTTTTTGTCCTTTAGCATATATTTTTATATTCTCCTTTTTGCCAAATCAGTCTTAAACTTCTCCCCTAGCACAAAATCAAACTCATCAGGTTCAAAGTCATAATATCCGCTTTCAGGGAAGAAGGTTAGCTCGCCAAAAAGTACCCTTCCGTCTATATCGTACAAATCCACCCTGACATACGGAAAATCCTCGGACAATTTTCGGGCTATCTCTATCATTTCATCAAAATTGTCAGGTTTATTGATTTTGGTATGTATCGGTTTGATTTTTTCACGCATATATGGCATAACATTGAAATCCAAATCATAGATGTTCTGACGCACACCGCCCTCTGTAAAACATTCATTCATTACATAAAGACAGTACGGCTCTCCATTAAAGCAGAAAAATTTATAGTCAACAAGGCTGTTTTCCCCTTTTCCCGGCGCAAGGTATTTTTCAATCATCAGCTTTGGCTTATACTGGTAATATACCCATTCACGTCCCCCGCCGTTTTTTTGAGGCTTCAGCCATCTATGAAGCTCCTTTTTAAGCTTTGGAATGTCAAGCTGTGACTTGTCCTTGCATATCTCAATACCCACGCCGCCCGCGCCGTTCGTAGCTTTTATCACAAACTGTTCCGGCAAAACATCAAAGTCAATATCGTCTTCAGATTGATACACCCCGTAACATTCATTTAAAATATTTCCCAAACCTTTCTTCTCTATGTAGGCGCGGACTTCATATTTATCCGCACACTGCGCCATTAAAGGATCACGGTGGTAAAGCTTGTACCACTGCAACTTTTCCGTATAGCGTTTAGGATTTTTCAGATTAAGCCTGCGCCCTGTTTTCATCCAATATTGCAGGCATATCATTTGTTTGTCAGGAATCCAGTTAAACAACTTTAATATTTGAAGTTTAACTTTTGATTTTAAATACTTATCCATTTATCTCCTCCAAATAAGCAGCCGTCACCTCACGTCTGTCAAACCCACGTTCCATCTTTGCGCGGGCGCAAAGCCCCATTTGCCTGCGCTCGTCATTCGTCAAACTTAAAAACTGCCATATTCTGCATATGAGCGCATCTGTATTCTTCGCCTCAAAGATATATCCCGTGATATTATCATCTACCGTCTCGCGGCAGCCACTTCTGTCTGTCGTGATGACAGGACGACCGCACGCCGCACTTTCAAGGCAGACGTTTGACATTCCTTCGGGATAATATGACGGATGTATAGTACAGTGCGCTTTTGCAATATATAAACGCGTATCCTTTACCATGCCGTGATATTTGATTATGCCCTGCGCCTCATAGTCCGCCAAAGCTTCTCCATAACCGCCGTCACATGGTCCAAGCACATGAAACACTGCGCTCGGAAATTCCTTTTTTATCTGCTCTGCCGCCGCCAAATATTCTTCTATGCCCTTTTCCTTTATGACACGCGCCATAAACAAAAACTCCACTCCGCCGCTGTCGCTTGGATATTCCATAAGCCGCCACCTGTCGAGATTTACTCCCGAACCTGCCGTCAGCCGCTGTCTGCCGTTATAAAGCCTGTGTTTCTCGAAAAAAACTTGATTTTGGATATTTTGAAAAAATACGCACTTAGCCTTTTTGATTGCTAATCTGTACAGCCAAAGCACAAACGGCTGTATCAGGCTTTTATTTTCCACTGCCGTCCCCAGCCCTGAAATATTTACTATATATGGAATACGCATCGCGCCCGATATTATTCCTCCATATATACATACCTTTGTGGTATAAAGCAGCGCCATATCAGGCTTGATTTTTGAAAAAATTCCTATGTATCTGCTTATCAACACCGCATCCTTAAACGGATTTTTGCCGCGCTTGTCGATATCGACATCTATAAAGGTACAACCCATATCAACCATCTCATCGACGCGCCCGCCATACGGAAGACATATGTATACCTTAGCGCCGCTTTGTAAAAGCTCCCGCACCAGCTCTATCCGAAAGTTATAAAGGACAAAATCCCGATTTACCATTATCAGTATTTTTTTCATACAGCCGTTCAAAACCCTTCCGTACTCTCCCTCATAAATATCACCTTCACCGTCAGCAGAATAAGCTGCAGATCCAGCAGAAGCGACTGCTTTTCAATATACATCAAATCCATCTTGAGCTTGTCCTCGGCGCTGGTGTTGTATTTGCCGTATATCTGCGCGTAGCCTGTCAGCCCACCGCGCACACGCAGCCGATAGGAAAATTCGGGAAGGTTTTCCGTGTATTTTTGCACATGCTCTATGCGCTCAGGGCGCGGTCCTACGATAGACATATCGCCCTTTAATATGTTGAACAGCTGCGGCGTTTCGTCAAAACGCGTTGCCCTGATAAACTTCCCTGTTTTCGTGATGCGGCTGTCTTTTTGTACAGCGGGCATATAACCTTGCTTTTCCGCGTCCACAATCATACTGCGGAATTTAAGCATATCAAATTCTCTGCCGTTTTGCGTGACGCGCCGCTGCCTGTAAAGTATGGGACCGCCGTCCTCCAGTTTTATGCACAATGCCGCAAGAAGCATAAACGGTGAAAATATGAGCAGCATAAGTACCGACATTCCTATGTCGAGAAACCTTTTTCCCTTGTAACCGTCACGTCTTGCAGGCAGCATAAGCATCGGCGTATCGGTCATGCTGTTGTACTCATAATTCATCAGCATAATATCTTCGAGCTTTGGCGTGACATACACGCTTTTGCCTTTTTCCGCGCATACGGCAAGCAGCCTTGCACGCAGCTTCTGTGACACATGGCAGAGTATCACAGCCTCATAATCAGCGATTTTTCCGACAAGTTCCGAACTTTCCTGAGTATCGCTGCAGACCTCCTGTATCTCAAACAGGTCGGAATGTTTCTTTTTGAGTTTATTTATGAGCTGCTCCGCGGAAGTTTCGATATGCTCCGCTCTAAGCTGCATTTTAGCGCCATATATAAAAATTGCCGACTGCGGCGGTATATATTTCGCGATGCTTGCCTTGTTTACTTTTATCAGAAAACAGGTTACTATAAGCTGTATCGCCGCCGCGATAAGTCCCGGCAGCGGGTTTGCAAAACGCATATGTGTCAGATAACACACCATATACATGACAAAATCCGACATTCCTATTGCGAGAAACTGTGAAAGCATCAGCTCGCCTGTCCCTGCGATGTTTATCTTGAAAGCGCGGTAAAGCTTGCCAAACGCGTAATATATCAGTATATAAAGCGCGGCGCATATAAGCATCCCCTGATACCAAAAGCCTTCAAATGTCTTTTCATTGTAATACAGCGCCCACACGTAGCAGAATATCATGATATTTCCAAACGGAATAAGCGCCCGCATAAGCCTTAAAAGAAAATCCTCTTTCACACTGCCTCCATTATTCCACTCCCCATGTCTTAAAAACCTCAAGAAAAACGCCTCCCTTGCGTTTTTCCTAAACATTTAGGAAATCTTAGGCGGTGTCTTTTGCTGCCTTAGATTTCTTTAATGTTTTCAGTTCACACACAAGCCCGTCTATACACCAAAGCATAAATGCGGCAAATACCGTTACAAATACCGGCACGCCGATTTTTTTCGCTGCTGTCAGGATGCCTCCTGCTGCTTTGTACTGCGCGGGTACGCCGATTTTGTATGCGTTTGAGAAAAGCGTGGTAGTGTAATATTCCTCTGTCGTCTGCTCAGTGAGATCTGCCCACTCAGATATTGTCTGCGCCACCGCCGCCATCAGTCCGTCCGCATAATCATACTCGTCCTGACTGTTTACCGAATTTGAATTATCAATTGCCGCCAAACGTGCATATGTCTCATTCAGGTCTGTATTCAATTCGGCAATCTTATTTGACAGTTCAAGTTTCTGCTGCAGCAGGCTGTCATAATAGTCGTTTGTCTGTGTAAACTGCTGCATTGTTTCCTGAGCGCTTACAATGATGACAGGATCTTTCTGGTATTTGTCAATGACAGACTGTATGTTGTTAAGTTCTACCTTACACTCAGAGATGTCCATGTTGTATTTCTTTATTTTGTACTCGTAATATTCCCGCTGTCTGCCTGCGTCTTTTGTAAGAGTGTGGCTTTCTATATAAGAACTTAAATTTGCTATATCTACTCCATTGACTGTATCAAGCGCCGTAGATATGTCGTTGAAAGAAAGCCCCGTCGCCGCGGAACGAAATTCCGGTGCCTGCTCACCGCGCTCGTTTACATAATCAAGCATGATATCTATCTGTGCCTCGAGCATATCAAGAGCCTCCGCATAATCATAGCCCGTGTAATCTATCAGATTGCCTGTGACTGTAAGCACCTCTGTATTGGCATATGTGCCGAGAAAATATGTCCTGTAGCTTTCAAGCACGGCATTCAGTATCTGTGTTGCCTCCTCCGACGACATCCCAAGTCTGTCATGCAGATATACAATGTACTGTGACGGGAAGTAGGACACATCAAGTATTTTTTCATAATTTGAAACATCTTCAAGCGCCATCTCTTTTATGACAGTGATGCGCTCTACTGCGTCCTCCGGTACAACGCCTTCTATTGAGATGTTTTCCCTGATCTGCTCTGTGTCATATTTCGTAATGCCAAGAGAATTAAGCGCCGCCTCTATTACCGCGGGGGATTTAATTTTGTTTATGTCAAATGCCGCTCCGTTGGGATCCAGTCCGTCCTCTATCCCTTCATACTGAAAGCTGATGACGGCTTGCGCATATGCGTCCTCTCCTCTTATGTGATCCACTGCTATCAGCGTCAGTCCCGCTATCACTCCTATGCAGACTGCCGCCAGCAGGATATAGAGATACAGCTTTTTTCTCATTTTCATGTGATCTATCACACCAAACAGATCTATCTGCTGCTCGTCGTCATCGTTTTCCATATGAAGATATATCTTCGATGTCTGTGCATCCTCCCGACTGCTCCTGTCTCTATCATCTATATACATTGTTCATTTTCTCCTGTTTCTTTATTTTGCTGCCGTTCTTTGCGTTTTGTACGGTCTTGTATATCTTTTTCAGTAATAACGCCAGCATTACAGCACAAAAAATATCTCCAATAATGCAGACAATTGCCAGCATATCAAACTTAATATGATGTTTTTTTTCATCTGATACGGACACTGAAGTTATGCCTGTTTCAGTCTTGGACGCCGCCGCAATACCCGAAACGGTCTTTGTGCCGAAAATCTGACCTGTGGATTGCACATTTTCCCTTACATTTTCCCGCGCATTGCTGCGTTCAGGTGGTGCCTCATCAGGCTGTGTCTGTATATCTTCATCAGGCTGCGTTTGCTGTACAATGGCGACTGCGCTGCCTGTAACGTATCCTGTCATATTTTCATACGATACCTGATACCATACTTCCCCCGACTCATCGACGTATTCTTCAAAGTATGGAATCCTTGTGTTGTGCTCTATCCTTGCAATGACTTCCGAGTCTGTTGAGGGCTGTTCCCTAAAATTTATTGTTTCGAGTACATTAAGTTCTCCCTGCTGTCCTGCCGATGCGTCACTGCCTGCGTCATTCCTGTCAGAAATGCGCAGCCTTTCCATTTCATCCGATTTCACATATCCCTGCGCACCGAAATCAGTCTTTATCCTATACCATATGTCCCCGTCCTCATCCGTCTGTGTGTCCAGTATTTCAAATCCGCTGCCGTCAATGAGGCTTGCTGTTATACCGCCATCTTCCGACATTGACGCATACACCTTTACGGTGGCATCATCCGCAAAAATATCGTCGTTCTCAGCCGCATATACCCTTGTGCCAAACATGCAAAGGCAGCACAGGGCACAGAAGCATATGAGCTTCATTAAATCAAACTTCCCTCTCATTTTACCTATGTCCTTATATCCGACGACATCAGAAAAAGGGAAATCTCCATTTGCATTTCAATTCCCCTTTTCCACAATGTCAAAATTATGCCAATACCAATACTGTCAGCGTAACAGGCACTCCCTTAAATGCGCCGAGCACTGCGCCCGTTACAGGGTCTACAACTCCCTCGACATATTCGATCGTTCCGTCCGCATCAACGCTCATAAGCATAACCAACGCCCCCGTTGTCACATGAGGAATGACGCCCGCGGAAGCTATATTGTTGCCGAGCGGGTCAGGAACTATTGCCGCTGTCTTTACTGTACCGCAGTCATTCACTGCCATTGCAGAGCCCTTGCTTTCGACAAGCGCTTCAAATGTCCTTGCAAAAAATCCTGTCGGAACTGTCGTCATAAGCGCCTGCAATGTAGATGCCGCCCCCGATGTCGTTGTTGATGTCTTCAAGGTATTGCGGACATCACTGATAACTGTTGCCAGACTGACCACTGATACGGTGCCATCCGCATTTGCTATTGCCACGCTTACCGTACTTGGCGCAACACGTCCTCCCGGTGCCGCGGCAGCTACTGTCATCTCCTGCGTACCTGATGTCCTGCTGTTTGATACATTGCCTGTGTCCGTATTCTCATCACCGGAACTGTCAGTTTCGTCTATAATGTCTTCTCTTGTAGAATCACTCATGTTTATCGCCAAAGACGTAAATGACATTGACAATGAGAGTACGACTGCCATGCTCGCAGCTAAAAATCTCTTTTTCAATTCTTCCTTCCTCCTCTTTTATTGAATTTTTATATATAAATTTCTTTATATATCTATATAATTTATACTTTGACCGCTTTGTAAAAGACTTTCATCATAAGGTCTTTCAAAGCTTCCTCGTCAAGATAATATTCATTATAATAATCGCCCTCATCATTTATATATTTTGCCTTATCTTCACCTGAAAGCTGATAAAATGAACCGTCTGACAATGTGCATTCCAACGCCTGCGCCGCTATGTAAACGGCTTCGTCAAGCGATATATCAGTATTCATATAAGGCTTCACCGCTTCATACGTTTCCTTTACAAAGGCGGGATCTGCCTTTATTTCCTGCAGTACGCGCGCTGCCGCGGTCTTCATAAACGCTTTCTGCCGCGTAAGTCTTACCGTGGGGCTTCCCAAAGTATACATATCGCGGTAACGCAGATAATTAACTACATTTTTTTCAGTCAAAATCTGCGTGCTTCCCTGAACATAATCACGATTATATGCTGTCATATCATCAGGCACCACGACCTCTATGCCGCCAAGGCGTTTGGTCAGCTCTGATACCGCGTCATAGCTTACGGCGCATGCGCCGTGTATCGGCAGCCCTCCAAAAAGTTCCGACACGCTTTCCGCCATTTTTGCAAGTCCCAGTTCGCCTCCGCCCGCATAACCGTATTGAAGGCATATCTGATCGTAGATCGTATCTATACATTCGTTCTTATTGTCAAATACTTCCACATCCACCATAGAGTTCCGCGGTATTCCTATCACACTGAGCGTCTTATCTTCCTTGCACAACGACAATAGAAAAATCACATCCGCCTGCCCTGCTTTCCAGTCAGTAAGCTTTGTTTCGCTCGACAGCTCACCACGGCGGTCTATTCCAAGAAGCAGGAAATTAAGTGCATCCTCACGATACTCATAAACCTTATCATTGTATACGACCCAATCCTCCTGCCAAGCCACACTATTACTGTAATTAAGGCTTTCTTTTATTCTTTCGACCTCTGCTTCATCTATCACAAGTTTTGGCGTCTGTGTGCTTGCCGACGCCTTAAGAGACATTTCGCCGGATTTATAAACGACGATTCCCGCAAGCCCGATCGTCAGTATTATTATGAACATAAATGCCAAAGTTCCCTTGGCTATCTTTCCAAAAGTATTTTTTCTTTTTACGTTCTTAGCTCTCTTGGCTTTTTTTATGTTTTCTTTCATTTCAAGCCGCCCCCTCAATCCTGATTACATATTTTCCGGTTTTCTTTTTAGTAAATTTATTTACTAAAAATAGCAAAAAAATATAGGACATATGGAAAAAACAACAATATACTAAGAATTACACTGGCTTACCAAGGTAAATGTAATATACCACACATTTTAATTTTAGTAAATATTTTTATTAAAAATACCTTCTAATATCTTCTTTTTTTACATTTTTGTGCATCACTATGCTTTATTTATCGCTTCTTCATGCGTGGAAACGGCTTTTTTTCCTCAGTGAGCCCCAGCATATAGTCGGTTGACACATCATAATAGTTCGCCAAACAGATCAGATGCCTGATCGGCAGTTCATTCGCTCCGCGCTCATATCTGGCATACATTGTCTGTGATGTGCCCAGAATATCGGCGATTTCCTGCTGCGTCATATCGCTGTCCTCACGCAAATTGCGCATCCTGATTTTATAATCCATATTTACCTCTGTTTCCTGAATAACAAAACGCTTTCATTGTACATAGCATATCAAATATGAATTATCTTCTATTTTTTTAATACATATCTTTACTTATTTGAGCATCAATATCAGATTTTGTGGTAAATTGAAATTTTATTGTATATTTTTTGTTTCATACAATTGACATTTTTTATCGGGTGACTTTATAATAAGAAACGGTTATATTGAAACATTATAAGCTATATGGATATGATAAGAAGAAAGGAAATTTTTATGCGGAAGAAACGATATTTTTGCTTATTTTTTGCTCTGCTTTGCCTCTGCATGTCTTTAACAGGCTGCAAAAAATCAGAAAACAACGAAAGCACGACAACGGACTCTGCCTCCGAGACAGGCAGCAGCTTTGCCGACGCAGAGATTTCTATCCCGGCAGGGCTTGTCGGGGACGAGGTTTCCGACAAACAGGCAGCATATACGGAAGATGACGGTTCGTTTGTCGTCTACGCGCTTTCAGGGGACGAACGCGGCGACATTGTGCGCAGACTTTCCGATGAGCTTGCAGACAGCATTGATGTTATCCTTGCGGATGACGATCGTTATCCTGATATTAAAGCAATCACGGCAAACGAAGATCATACGGAATTTACGATTGAACTTGTCGGTGAAAATATAAATATATATGAATCTATGCTTGCAATGTCATTCTATATCGCGGGTAATAAATATCAGATATACAGTGGTGTCAGCGCAGATGAAGCACTTACTGTCGTGCGGTATGTCGATTCCGCTACAGGAAATGTTGTGAGTGAGACAAATTCACAGTCTATGGTGGTTGAGTGAGGAAGGCTGCTGACCGTCATGCGCCAAAACCTCTCTCAAATCCCTTATCTCAAAATCGACTCTCACCTCGCCGCGCATCCCTTCGGGCAAAGCTTTGATCTTACATTCGGGGTTATACCAACAGCACCTTATACCCGCATTGTTCCCCCCGAGCATATCGCTTGTAAGTGAGTCGCCGACGATCATTATCTCTTCTTTTTTTATGCTGTCGTCAATATTTTCAAACACATACTCAAAAAATCCGATATTCGGCTTCTCCACTCCGATAACATCGGAAATAAACACTCCGTCAAGCAGCTTGTCAAGTCCTGAGCTTGCAAGTTTCCTGCTCTGCGCTGTGAGTGTCCCGTTCGTGACCGCGTACTGCCTGACTTTCCCTTTAAGCCTCTTTACGACCTCGTCTGCGCCATCGCAAAAAAACGCCTTGTCGCCAAGCCGCATCTGATACTCCTCATTGAACGCCGCCGCCTTTTCAACAGGCAGTCCCAAGAGCGCGAAAAAGTCCTCAAACCGCCCCTCAAGTACGCGTTTTTTCGCAATCTCGCCACGCTCAAGCCGTTCCCAGTAGCGCTTATTTATTTCCGAGTACCGCGATATCATTTCATCGGTACATTCCCCAAGACCGAATATCTCAAAGCACTTTTTGATTGCGTAGCTCTCAGCTTTCTTAAAATCCAAAAGCGTATTGTCGATATCCCATAAAATCACTTTTATCATATAAAACCTCCGCACCGGACCGTGTTAATAAAAGATAACGTCCGCAAACCTCGTCTTTGTCTGCGGACGCATATCATTATCTGTTCATCTCAAGCTGCGGACCTGTTGACTGGTGGTTTTTTATTATCGAATCTATTTCCCGTAAATTCGATGAAGGCAGGTCCCCCGGTATGGTATTCTTTACCGCCGCCGTAGCATTGCCGTACTCCATGGCTTTACGGCAGTCCATATTGTGGGCGAGCAGTCCGTAGAGCGCTCCTGAAATATAGGCGTCGCCGCTGCCGATACGGTCTACGACGTCGATGTTTTCATATGCGGGTTCCTGTACAAAGCAGTCATTTATCGCATCATATACGCACGAACCGAAAGAATGTATCTTGGGTGAATGTACCGTACGCTGTGTAGACGCAACCACGCTTATCCTGTAATCTTTTGTAAAGCTCTTCATCATCTCCTGCACGGTGCCTTCTTTTTTGAATGTAAGCCGTGCTGTCTCTTCCGAGCAGAAGAAAACGTCAACATACGGAAGTATCTGCTCTATGCACTCTTTTGCTTCCTCGCCTGTCCAAAGATTGCCGCGGAAGTTGACGTCAAAAGATATCAGCGTACCGTGCTCCTTAAAGCGTTTTATCATCTCAATTGCCGTCTTACGCGTTTCGGGGCAGAGTGCGAGAGTAATGCCTGTCGTGTGGAAGCATCTCGCCGCGCTGAACATTTCCTCAGGGAAATCGTCTATTGATATATCGGCAAAGGCTGTGCTTTTTCTGTCATAGATAACGTTCGGCTTTCTCGGATGTGCGCCGTACTCATAATAATAGATGCCAAGACGCGCGTCCTTTGAGTGGTCATAGACAAGATAATCGTCGCTCACGCCGCAGAATCGTACTCTGTTCTGTATGTAATTTCCTAAATCATTGGCGGGAACTTTTGATATTATACCGGTTCTCAGACCAAGAAGCGAAACACCCGACACAACGTTTAACTCCGCACCGCCTGCCTGTTTCTGGAATGCGTCTCCTCTCGTAAGACGTTCATTCACGGGCGGCGACAGGCGAAGAAGTATCTCGCCAAGCGCCAATAGGTCAAATTCTCTTTTTTTCATTTATCAACACGCCCTTTCAACATTTATTGTAAGCTCTTTCAATGAATATAGTTTATCATGGATAAGCGGAAATTTCTACATATTTTTTATAAGAAATTCCTCTGCTCTTGCCAAAGTCCGAACACATTGGTATAATTATTTATATTATTTTATAATTGGGGGAATTATTGTGAAATTTCGTTTTTTGACACTCGGATGTTTGTTTATGACGCTTCTTTCCATTGGCGGATGCGCTAATGATAAGACCGGTTCGGTCAAGCTTGATCCCGACGATCCTACTCACATAACTATCTGGCATTACTATAACGGCACACAGCAGATCGCTTTTGACCAGCTCGTTGAAGAATTTAACCGTACTGAGGGCAAGGAACTTGGCATATATGTGGAAACCGCAAGTCAGGGAAATGTCAACGATCTTGAAACCAGCGTGCTTGCCGCATTTAACGGCGAAGTCGGCAGCGACGCACCGCCCGACATATTTTCTTCATATGCCGATACTGCTTATACTATTGAGCAAATGGATATGCTCGTTGACCTTGATGAATACATGTCCAAAGAAGAGCTTGATACATATGTCGATTCTTTTATCGAGGAAGGACGTATCAGCTCAGACGGAAAGCTGCGTATCTTCCCCACCGCAAAGTCGAGTGAAGTCTTCATAATGAGCCGCACCGACTGGGAACCGTTTGCCGAGGAAACGGGGGCATCACTCGACGATCTTGCCACTATGGAAGGCGTAGCGGCGACTGCCGAGGCTTATTATAACTGGACTGATGCCAAAACTCCCGATATCCCCAACGACGGCAAGGCATTTTACGGAAGGGATGCTATGGCAAATCTTTTCATCATAGGTTCACAGCAGCTTGGCGTACAGCTTTTTAAACTCGAGAACGGCAAGGCTTCGCTGCAGCTTGACAAAAACGTTATGCGAAAAATATGGGACACGTACTATGTGCCATACGTAAAGGGATATTTTGCGTCATACGGGCGTTTCCGCTCCGATGATGTAAAAATAGGCGAGATAATAGCTTACACGGGTTCAACTTCCTCCGCAAATTATTTCCCCGACTCGGTCGAGACTGACAGCGGCACTAAGGATATTGATTACCTGATACTTCCCGCTCCTATTTTTGAAGGCGGCGAAAACTATATGGTACAGCAGGGTGCGGGAATGGTCGTAACAAAAAGCACACCCGAACGCGAGTATGCTTCCGTAGTATTTTTAAAGTGGTTTACACAGACTGACAACAACCTGCTCTTTAGCTGCACTTCGGGATATATGCCCGTAAAAAAAGAAGCTTTTTCAAAAGAGCGTCTCGATTCTGTCATTGAAGGCAATGAGCTTAATGTTTCAGGCAAAACATATGATACTATGATATCATGCTTTGATATGACACAAGTGTCAACTTTTTATACCGATAAAGCGTTCGAAAACGGCGCGGCAGCGCGGAAGGTTTTGGAATATAACCTGTCGGATAAGGCTGCTTCTGACCGTGAAGCCGTACTTGAAAGGCTTGCTTCGGGAACTTCGCTTGACGATGCTGTCTCTGACTTTACAGACAGTCAGGCGTTTGAAAACTGGTATAACGATTTCCAATCTGCGCTTATTGACGCAATATCATAACAAAAACCGGGAGGGATGGGAATGAAACGCAGACACTCAAAGCCAAAGCATATTTTCAGGCTGTTTCTTGTACCGCTTTTGCTGCTTGTCATCATGCAGGCTGTGCTTTCATTTGGAACAGTCATTTTCGGCGGCACTTTTTCCGCTCTCCAAAATTATTCCATAGACAGACTTGAACAGGTCACTGAAACGCGCCAGATTATCCTTGAAAACAATATGGTTCAGCAATGGTCAGCAATTTCCGAGGAATATGACACGGCAAACCAGACTCTCAAAAATATACTTGCCGAGAATGATACAACGCTGAATTCGTTCCTGTCAGACAACCGTCTTCAGCAGGAATATCTTAATTCTCTGCTGCCTACATGGGGATATATGATGAGGAAAAACTCAACTTCAGGAGCTTTTCTAATACTCAGCCGCCCAAATATTGAAAAAGACGGCGGAGCGCTCAACGCTATCTATATACGTGACACCGATCCCGATTCCAACCCCGCGGATTACTCGGATTTTCTGCTTGCCATAGGTTCATCTGATATAGCAAAGGAATACCGCATACCGTTCGGGCTTCAATGGAAGTCGCAGCTTAACGTACTGCCATACGGTGAACGCGAGGCGGATGATTTCTTTTACGCACCGTACATCTCCGCACAGGATGCGCGGATAAATGAACCGGAAAATTACTGTTATTGGAGCCGTCCTTTCTGCCTTGAGGACAACTCTGCAAAGGACTCATATTATATGATCACATACTCCGTGCCGCTGTCTACACCGGACGGAGATATTTTCGGCGTAATGGGCATCGAGATATCTCTGCCTTATCTTGCGAAAGCTATCCCGTATCGCGAGATAAATTCTGACCAAAGCGGCGGCTACCTGATCTTAGAGCAGATGCAGGACAACAACTATGACGTCATCTGTTCTTCCGGTCCGTATGTCGCACAGATGGTTTCGGGCATTGAAAGTGTTGAGATCGATTCCACAAAATATCCGTTGCTTTATCTTATAAAAAATGCCAATATCAATGAGGCATCATATCTGGTTCTGAAACCGCTGCGGCTCTACAATACAAATACGCCGTTTTACAGCCGCGGCTGGTATATTGCGGGCGTTGAGACACACAGCTCTCTGTTTGGACTGAGTAAACAGCTCTCGGGTATTTTTGTGGCTGCCACGCTTTCTTCTCTTGCCATTGCCATACTTCTTGCATATATTCTTGTCAATTATATCACACGCCCGATACGGCGTCTGCACAAGTGCATTGATACAAGCAGCGGCAACGAGTTAAATCATTTTGACACGGGACAGGTCGTTGAGGTTGACAATCTTTACGACACTATCTCGAAGCTTATGCAGCGCCAGCGTCAGGCAGAGTATGAACTTCTTGAAGAAAAGGAAAGATACCGCCTCGCACTGCAGAATAATTCCGACATTCTTGTCAGTTATGATATGGAAACCGGACGCGCGGTATTCTATAACCTCAACGAAGCAGGTGAAGAGACCGTGGTAAACGATCTGCCCGAAAAACTTATGTCAGGCGAATATATCCATCCGCTCGACCGCAAGGTATTTATCGCGCGCGTGCAGAATGCGCAGTCGGACGTATCGGTCACATTCCGCTGCAACTGGTATACTTCCGACGGAAGCTATCAGTGGTTTGAATTAAGCGGGCGCGTGCTTCCTGCCGCCAACGGCAAACATTCGACTTTCATAGGATCAATGCACAATATAAACGACTTAAAGCAGCAGGAAATGGAAGAATACGAACTGCTCCATACAGACCCGCTTACAAAACTGTACCGCAAAAGCTCGGGGCTTGATATTGTGCGCAGCAGCATCCAGAGCGGTCATAGGGGCTGCATTCTCATGACAGATGTGCGCGGTTTTCTGCATATAAACGAGGATTTCGGCATCGTCGTCGGAGATACTGTACTGGAAGAACTCGCCAATATGATACTTGAATGGAAACAGGAGGTTGATGCCTCCAAGGTAGCCATAATAAGAATCGGCGGCGACGAGTTTATGGTATGGCTTGAAGATTATGAACCTGACGAGGGAATTGCCGCTGCCCGTGAGCTTTGCCGCAGAGCAAAAAACCTATACAATGCGGAAAACCCGCCTGTCAGTCTCATATGCGGTGTCGCGGTTTCACATGGGCGCGATTACAATACTTCGTACGCCAGAGCGGAAGCCGCGTTGGCACATGCCCTTGCAAGCGGAGAGACAGCCATTGTTGACGGCGAGGTACACGCCTTTACAGATGCACCGTCCTTAAGCCTTACTCCTATCGACCATGCAAGCGCTCCGCTCAAAAACATCGTTCCGCTTACATTCAGCTTCTTTGATAAGAGCAACGATATAAGCGGCATCATAACGATATTGTTTCCTAAGCTTGGACGGTATTTTAACGCGGAAGATATCTGCCTCGTGCAGGTAAACAGAGAATTTTACACGGCAAAGACTGTATATCAGTGGCATCAGGATCCTGAATCGGAAAATGACAATGAACTTGTGCGGTTCACTGCGGAAGAATTTTTCGATTACGAGAGTGCACTTTGGAGTGAACAGCCTGTATGTCTGCATCTGAACGACCTCACCGCGGAACAGCGCTACTACCTCAGAGTGCCTATTGAGAAAAACGGTGTCGCGTATCCGCTCTACGACAACGGTACATACACCGGATGCGTGCTTTTTCTGCACTCGCCTGATCGTGCCGCATGGACGCAGGCACAGTACAACGAGATGCATGAAGTTGTCAAAATACTTGAATCAAACTTTAACCGCCAGCGCTATGATACGGCAAACCGCGCAAAGAGTGATTTTCTCTCACGCATGAGTCATGAGATCCGTACTCCTATGAATGCGATCATAGGTATGGCATATATAGCGCAGACGCACAAAGATAACCCTGAGCTTATCACTGAGGATTTAAACAAGATAAATCAATCGTCACAATATCTGCTTGGTATCATCAATGACATCCTCGACTTATCAAGGATCGAAAGCGGCAAGATGACGATCGAACACGAAAAGTTCGATCTGCTTGAGCTTCTTGAAAATGTCAGCAATCTTATACGCCCTCAGGCAGACAGCAAAAAGCTCAGCTATATAACTGACATCTCTGTCGCTGATAAAAATGTGACAGGCGACTCCTTAAGAATAAACCAAGTGCTTATAAATCTGCTTGGGAACGCCGTCAAATTCACTCCCGAAGGCGGCTCGCTTACATTGAGCGTCAAGCAGAATAACGACGGGGAAGTGATGTTCTGTGTACGCGACACAGGCATAGGCATAAGCCCTGAGAACCAGCAGCGGATATTTGAGGCATTTGAGCAGGCTGAGGGAAGCACTACGCGTCAATACGGCGGCACGGGGCTTGGGCTTGCGATAAGCAGTCGTATCGTGCGCATGATGGGCGGTATTATAGAACTTAAGAGCAAGCCGGGCGAAGGCAGCGAATTTTTCTTTTCACTTTCTCTTCCCAAATGCAGCGACCATACCGAAACCGAGGCTGCCAATATCCAAGCAGACGATGTTTCTATCGCGGGGCTGCATATTCTGCTTGTCGAAGATAATGAGCTTAATATAGAAATCGCACAGACGATCCTTGAAATGGAGGATGCGGTTATAACGCAGGCGCGAAACGGGCAGGAAGCTGTCGATATATTCGTCAACAGCGCCGAGGGAGAGTTTGACTTGATTTTGATGGATATTCAGATGCCTGTTATGAACGGGCTTGACGCGACTAAATTTATACGCCAGTCACAGCACCCTGACGCAATGAAGATACCGATCATAGCTATGACGGCGAACGCGTTTGACGAGGATATGAAAAAATCGGTGGAGAGCGGCATGAACGGGCATTTGTCAAAGCCGCTTGATATTGGAAAGCTGTTTGAGACTATTGCGGAGGTTATGAGGTGATTGAGGATTTTCATGTCCACTACGCCAGCCCCGCCAGTGTCATGCGTCATATTCAGACACGCTTGCGCTCCCAAAAAGCGCAGCGGACACTAAGCTCGGCGGCGCTTTACAGCTTGCTTCGCTAAGTGCCGACGCTTTTTGAAGGTCTGAATATGGCGCATGACACTGGCGGGGCTTCATTTCTGTACCTTGTTTTTGATTATTTAAAAGTTTTATCAATAGGGTTTTATCATATCAAACCTTTTTCAATCAAAGCCTTTATTTTTGTTGAGCTTGTCTGTTCGGTATATGGGAAAAAGACAAGATCCGAACCGTTTTGGCGCAGAAATTCTCTGTTTGAGAGCCAATATGGATCATTTTCATAATCGCTTCCTGAAAACTGGACATCAAACTGATACCGTTTGTATGCCTCATCTGTTCCGGGATAATCTATAGGGATTTCTACGACTTCATCAACATATTTACATGAACGCACCATCTCCATCCGTTCCGCAAAAGGAACAAACGGCATAGTTTTTTTCCCTTTTACCACACCTTCGTCCGTCACTATTCCAACTATCAAATAGTCACACTGTTCCTTAGCGCGCTTAAACATGTTCAAATGCCCTATATGGAACAAATCAAAAACTCCCGATATATAGCCTACATGATACTTTTTAGGCTTGTCATCTGATTTTGGTGCATAAGCTGCAATAGGAAAATGTCTCTCAATCTTTAAATTATCATCATATATCCCATAATCGGAAACATCCATTTTTTTAATCTGCTGCAATACGGATATATAGTTCTTTATACATATTATTATTTTGTATGAGTTAGCCGGCAGCGATAATATATGTTCAGGTGAATATATCGTTATTCCGCTTAGAGTACTGCCCCATTTTGACGAATCGTTGTCTAAAATCCCTGATATTTTATATTCTGACGAATACTGCGACAAAAAGTGCTTTGCAAAATTTCCTGAGCCGAATACATATATATCTTTTCCCTCAATATTTTTAAAAAGCCCGTAAAAAATCTTCTGGTATTCATCTGCCGAAAAATTCATCCTCTGACGGTTGGAATTAACGATTCCCGCATCTTTCCTGTATTTCTTATTATAAACCATCAACTCGGATTCATTTCTGAATTTTCTTAAAAAAGCGCCGATAAATGAATGGAACAAATCCTGATATTTTGCCAATCCGTACCTTTCATAAAGTTCATCCCTCATATCTAAGAGCTGTCTGCCGCTGTGCCCGGAAAGCATAAAATCTATTGTGCGCATTAATATTACTTTCGCCGGCAGATTTTCTATGAATAACTCCTGATCAAAAAATAACGGACTGCCATCAACAATAAAACTGTTAATAGACACTAAATCAATATACCCTCTTTTTAAAATCGGTCCCAAATCATTCCTGCCTTCATCAGAGTTCAATGCAATATCACGCCATTTATATATGTTGGGGTCATCTTTTTTCCTTTTTTCCCAATATGGTTCAAATTTCTCCCAATCCACAGCTTCATACATAACATGCTCCGATGAATGTAATATCAGCTCCCATAGTTCATCCAACTTATGAAGACAATATTCTTTATCGCTAAAAAATAAATCTGCATAATATCCGGCGGCAATAGCACTGTCTATGTACGGCATTATTAAACTTCCATTTTCCGGATCTGCATCTATCACAGGAATTCCATGTTTTCTCAAATAATTATGATTTTCTAAAATCTGATAAATCTTATTCTTGCCCTCATCATATATTGCTTTTTTCTCGACCGTATTATTTCCGTGAATAATTGTTGCCATAGCATTTTCGGGACCTCTATCCATTGATACCGTAATCTGCCTTGCTTTGGATAAATGTCCGCATTTTGTACATTCAATCAGAAATCCATTCGCCATGGTGTGAAAAAGCCCATTATCCATCAGTGTCCTATACAGTTTCTCCTCATCCAAAAAAACCATACTCGGATCATTGTATTGAGGAGCTATTCGAACAGATACATCTTCCTTAGGAATATAATCTTCGGCAAAGATTATTTGGGGTCTTTCCAAAACCGGAAAAACCGAATAAAATTGAAACTCAGAAAAACCTGCGCTTTTCAGCAGTTTTTGAATTTCAGACTTTGAATACGCACGCCCGATATAAGTATCACCTTCAGTATTTCCGACTCTAAAGTAATCTTCTATACCGTCAAAATTTCTTCCTGTATATTTATCCGTGTCTCCGCAAAAATATCTGACTGCCAAGCGATTGTCAGTTCCTAGCAAGAATACACCATCATTATCCAACAAATCATAAAGCCGTCTCAGCATACATACAGGATCTTCACTTTTTTCCAATACTTCAACAACTATTATATAATCATATAATATTTTTTTTGCAGCAACACTTTCAAACTCTGAATAATGAATTACATCTGCAGCCATTCCTATTTTAATGAACGATTGTTTTATGCTATCAAGGTTCTGTTCATCCTGCCCCAGATATAATAATCTTTTTCCTTTTTGAAAACTGTACCACAGCACTAATCCTTTAGGCAGTTCGCCTATTAGGTTTTCAGTTATCAGTCTGTCCATTAACAATTACCTCAAATTTTTTTCTATATCCTGCAATACCCTTTGCGTATATTGTCCACTACGCAGTCTGCCTGAAATTATCTTTGCGTTATTTGCCATACTGTCATACTCTTCTGCTGATAATCCCATTATAATTTTTTCTAATTCGTACAGAGAGCTTACCGCTATCCCAACGTTATTTTCAATTACAAACCCAGCCTCCGCCGCCTCTTTCCAAATAATGACAGGCATACCCGCTGCTAAATATAATGAAAGCTTATGCGGATTGTTGTATTTAAGATACTCTCCTGTTTCCCCACTGCAGCTTGAAACATCCGTGCCATCCCATACCAGTCCAAACCCCTCTTCAAAAACCCCCGGTATATTTTCCGAATCCATTACTCCGCAATAGGTTATGTTGTCTCCTATTGCATCCTTAGGGAAATCAGGTCCATACAGCCTGAAAGAAACACCATGAATATTTTTTATTTTATTAATATACGGCGATTTCTTCGGCGACAAGTTCCCTGCTATATAAATCAACGGCGAAAATTTCTTTGAATGTTCATTTTCCTTGCAAAGATAGTCAAATATTTTTAAATTGTACATTCTATCTTTCGGGATACCCAAATCAACAAGCGCATCCATCATTTTTTCATTATGTACAATGAAAAATTCTGATAATTTCTTCGTCATTTCAAATTCTTTTTGTCTTGCCTTTGAATTATTTATTATCCTTAACTTTTCTATGTCATGATATAAGCATATTATATGTACATGCTTTTCATCAACTAAACGTTTCAAAAATTCCTCTGATGTTATCTCTGCCGATGTTGTTGGCATCTGTATAAGCAAAATGGAATTTTCTTCAATATTGTGATAACAATATTCCCACTCGTCCCTGTTCAGCCTCTCACTGCACTCTCTTCTGCCTGTTCCTTCTTCCCCTGCAGTCATATGTACTTTTAAGACCTGATATCCCATTTCACCTGCAATGTCTTTTATATCTATTCTGGCTTTCCATCCGGCTATAGCTACCGGCGAAACATACTCCCATATCTGATATTTCTTCTGTTTAGCGCTCTTATTTTTAAGCGCGTAATTTTGCATGTCAAGACTGTCATTAGTTCTCGAGACATATATACTTTCATTTTCTGCGCAGAATAAATAACAGTCGGCAGAGTCTACATGATCCATTCTGTCAAGCTGATCTACTATTTCGTCATATGCCCTTGAAGTTATTATTATTGCTGTGTCAGGAATAGCGCTTACAATCCTTGGGAGTTCATATGGCGGATAAATAGGGAGCCGCCTGTTTAAAAGCACTATTTCATCGGTTTCATTATATTTATAGTTGTCGGTTAAAGCGTCGATTGTTATATCAGGAAACTGTGTAGCAAATTCTTCAAGTTTCTTTCCTGCTCCAAAGCATATTATCTGAGTATACTTTTTTTTTGTTATGTCTGACAGTTTCTTTATTTTTATCAAGTTTACCGCGTCCTTTTGTTTATTTCGTTTTTTGGGGGATAAAAAATCTAATTGCAACCATTAATTACATCTTCTAATGAAACTACCAATATTTGCGTTTTTGTCATTAACTCATTTTTAATTATTTCAAAATCATATATTGGAGTCACAATGATACAATCAGCATCAGGTATGGTATCTTCACTTGTTATAATCGGGAATTTATCACATATTGCATTCGCCCTTTTATCAATTGCGCAGACAATATGCACACTACTGTTTTTTAAATTTACAATCAGATGTTTTGCCATCTTTCCCCATCCATATATTATAATTCGCTTTAATCCTCTTTTTCTAAAATAATATTCTACTTTTATTCCCTTTTCATGCAAAATCATCCACTTTTCTAAAAGTCTATAATAAGAAATATACATTTTAACATTTACTTGAAAATTACTGCTAAGTGTATTTATACTTTTTTCTTTAGCTTCTTCAAATTCATACATATTAATTTTGTTATCTGATTTTTTCTTTAAAATTTCATTAATCCATATATTTCCTATATGATTCAGCGAAAACACCTCAGCACGTTTTTTTCCGTTTATACCCATATATCGTCTTAGCTTATCATTCTCAAGCAGATTCAATATTTGATTCGCCATTTCTTCTTCTTCTGCATTCATTTCATCTGTATTATAATCCTTAATATTCGGCACAATAATACCACATTCTCCATAAATTGAGCCTTCATCGGTTTGTTGAGCAGATGAAATATCAAGCACTTCTCTTATCCCACCTGGCATATCACAAGACACTACTGGAACACCTGCACTTAACGCCTCAGCTGCCGCAATTGATTGTGACTCGTACTTAGACGCTAAAACAAATACCTTTGCCTGAGACAAATAATCCTGCACATTCACAACATTTCCCGGCATATCAACACTATTTTTTAATCCAAGTTCTTCAGTAAGTTCACATAATTGAGTATACAATTCTCCGTCACCCAATATTATCAATCTGCTATTTTTTATTTTATCATTAACCTTTTTAAATGCCCGAATTATATGCCATTGCCTTTTTACACCTTGCATCCTTCCAATAGTAATCACTATATTCTTTTTATTGTCTTCTTCGTTAGCTGACATAATATTTATCGGATTATAAATAACTTTTGTTATATTATTTTTATCACCATAATGCTCTATCCAATCCTTTCTGCAATATTCGGATGGAAATGTAATAGCATCAGCATATTGATACAGCTCCCTAAATGTATGATCTGACCAAAATACAGATTTATCATACTTAGCATACTCCGAATTTACACTATGTGTGGTAAGAATTACTCTTTCACTGCCCTTAGATATAATATTAATGTAATTTGCGAACTGCATAAAACTGATTGAAACATCAATATTATATTCTATCTTTAATTTTTTCAATTCTTCAGCTTTCTTTTCTATAGCTTCTTTTTCTGACATTAATTCTCTATCTTTATTTAAATTAAATGAAAAATTGACCAATCTGCCTTTATATTGATATTCCGCTTCGTAATCCAAATCCGTAAAGAAAACAACCGCATATCCATATCGTTCAAATGCTATACTTAGATCTGCTGCACATTTTTCGGCTCCGCCGCCTTTCAAAAAATTTACTATTATTCCTATGTTCATCAGCTATGTCTCTCCATATAAGTCCTTATAATACTTTCATAATAATTTAACAATTTCTTTACCACTATTTGAGGACTTAATAAATCTGTTCTACTGATTGCCGCACTTCTTATAGACTCTTTTTCTTCTAATGTAAGGCTCATCACTTTATGCACAGCCTTTATTAATGACTTAGGATCCCCTATCTCACACAGGAAACCATTCTTTCCATCTTCTATGAGTTGTTCAAAACTGGCGCCATTAGTTCCTATGACAATCTGCCCTAATGCCATAGACTCTACGCAGGCATTGGAAAAGTTCTCCATCAGTGACGGAAGTATAACTGCTTCGGCATTTCTTATTATTGGTTTTAATTTTGCAAACCCAACTGCTGAATGATATATAATCCTATCAGCATATTTTCCTGCTTTTTGTTTTATATTACTAACTAATTGCTTATTTCCGTTTCCTATTATACCAATATATATATCTCTATAATTATCTAACACTTCATATGCAGCATCCGCAATTACAGTAAGGCCTTTATATTTTATAAGCGTACCATAAAACAAAAAATATTTTTTCCTCCAAAAGCAATCGTTATATGTCTGATAATCCTCCTTCTGTTCCTCCATAACAAAAGGAGTTTCAATTACATCAACTTTTCTTCCAATATCCTTTGAGAATCTTTTTGCCACAACAAAAGATGGAGCAAACACAGCATCGCACTTTATTGCGGCTTCTCTTTCTAAGATTGCTTTTCCATCTATGCTTTCTTCCTGTCCTTCAAGTGGCCACATTGGTGCATAAGATGACAATCGAGTTACCGCTGGAATGGATAAATTATGATAATATGCCAATCCATTCAAACTTGTATATTGTACTATATCTATTTTTTCATTTTTATAAATTCTGCCCAAAGCTTGATTAGTTATACAGCCATCTCTAAGACCATTAGCAATTGCATCTTTTTTTTGATTTCCATATGCTTTTATTGCTGGTCTTCTTACATGATATACATGTATTCCAAAGAATTCATAATATACACTCCTATTTGAACAAGTTATTACGCTTACTTTATGCCCACACTCTGTGAGTACCTTTGAGACTCTATATAAATATTTAGGAAGCCCTGTCGTAGGACCGTTATTTTCTACAAAATCTGTTGTCAAATATACAATGTGCATATCTTTTTCATTCTCCTATATGCTAAGTATTACTTCTTCTATAGAAACAATTTTAATATTTATATGTTCTTCAAGCATTCTCTTTATCCCTATATACTCCATAACTGGCGTTACCACGATAATGTCTGCTTTCTGTAGCTTATATATATTAGTTAACAAATCATATTGTGCATCTTCAAAATATATTACGCCCTTATCTATTATATAACTGACCTTACATCTTTCAGCATCTAATTGCGTTTTTAAATGCCTTCCCAAAATCCCCATTCCATATATTGCAACTCTGGAATATTGCCTTTCTTCAAAAAAAGAAGCAACATTTTTCCCCTGTTCAATTATCTGTAGCCAAAAATCAAATAAGTATGTAAAATTAGCAAATTTTTCAAGACTACTATATTCCTTATCATAATCTATTTGTAATAAATTCATATCCATTATTTACGAATCCTCATTTCTACATGTTCAGAACCTAAAATCTAAAACATATAGACAAAAAATTTTCTCTTTTAATCATATACATTATCCGCACTTCTAATTTAACTAAAGCCACTTATAATTATTATCCTAAAAATGTTATTAAAATAATTATAGCAGAAACTAACAATTTCATTTTTATTCTCCAACCACCAGCTTATTATTCAATTTTACAGATTATCTCAGATAAATATCTTATGTCTTTTACATCCACTACTGGCATTGGTGGCAACTGAGATACATATTTATTTGGAACTGGTATTCTTGTTCCTTTTCCAGCCTTGTACCATTCATAGTCAATATCAACCTGTCCTACATCAACTGCTTGATATCCCAGTTCTGTCAAATCATATACCAACACCTTTCCTGCCGGACCTAACGCAATTAAGATCAATTCATCTTTTTCTATTTTCAAAACAGCATTTAAAACCTTCTCATATACAGAAAAAGCATTTTGAGTGGGAGCTAATATACGTCTTATTGAAGCTGCATTATCTAATAAATTATTTCCATATCCTGTCCTAGTTTTATCACCCTCTACAATAACAATATCTCTCTTATCCCATATTCTTTTTATTAAACCAAATCTTTTATCTGCTTTCGATTTATCCTTATATGGCAAATAAGCCTTAAACATATATGCATCATAATATATTTTATCTTTATATATAAACTCATCATGAAATTTTCTTACCGTTTCATTCATATAGCTCCGTATTCCATCTGCAGTATTATCCGTATATTGTTCAAGATTACCATAATTATTCGCAATAGCAATAAGTAGTTTATCATCGTTACTTCGTATCACTGTTTTTAGTCTTTCTGCCAGTTTACTATTATACTTTTGGAATACTGCCCTATCATGTCCAACCATTATCTCAAATTCGCCATCACCAAACCGAACTAACGAACATCTTTCGTTAACAATCTTAAAAACCGCTTCTTCTGTATCACCTATAATAGGGAAATTATATCCATTATTTCTATACTTGTCTATTATTTCATATCCAATATTAGACAAACGATAATTCAACATATTTTCTAGCTTTTTTACCTTACATTCTAGCAAACAAATTCTCCATTTCTGTATATCAAATATCTTTAAGCATTCTTTTTTTTCTAAATATGATTCATCAAAAAAAATAATTACCCTATTAAGGTCAATGCATTTCTCATATTCTATTTGATATATTATTGAATCATAGCTAATTGCAGAAACAATAATATAATCATAGTTTTTCTCAATACTATTTATTGAAATAATTTTATATCCTTCTAATACTCTTTCCTGTTTTGCAGGATTATTATCAATTATCCCCAATACATTTATATAATTTAAATTTATACATTGTATTACCTTCTTTGTATTTTTTCCTGCTCCCCATATATAAACCTTCATAAAACAATATCCTCTTATACTATCTGTGGCTTAACCCATATTACTTTATTTTCTTCTATTCCTGCATCTACCAATTCTTTTCGTATCTCGTTTGCAATATCTTCTTTCATTACACTAATCAGCAAAAAGTCATATTGCAACTTATATAATTCCTCCAGTCTAATAACATTCATACCTTGACTTCGGTGTAAATCAGCTTTTTTATCTGCCCAAGCAACCAAACTATAATCGTTTGATTTTTTAATATACTTAATATAATCACAACCAACACTTCCTGCTCCATAAATAATAATTCTGCTTTTAACCGGAATTAAATCACGTGGAAACTGATAGTATATTTTATCTATATTAGACTCAGATATTTTAGGTTCTAAAAATTGTTTTCCTAAAATTTTATAATTAATGTTCGATATACTATCTTCCTCCACATATCGGTTGAATCTATCAGACATCTTTTCATAAATAACCACTTTTTCCTCGGAAATGTTTAATAACTCCTTCAAAATCTTCCAACTTAAAAATTCTTTGTTATTTACATAAAATACCCACATCATTCTGTATTTTATAAAATCAACTGGTATCGAGAAATCATAAAACCATTCATAATCAAAAATTTTTATTTCACCATTCTCAAGAAATATTATGTTCTCACATGAACAATCCATATTTGATATAATGACCGCATCATCCCCTATCAGCTCATCTGCTGAACCAAAAATTTCAGTAAACGCATCCGATGGCAAAAACTTACAAAGGTTATCATTAGTACCTATAATGAGTTTTTCCCATATTCTTAATAACTCTTTTACACCCTCTGCATTTTTTTTATAAGTCAAGACCTTTCTTAATCTATGTCCTAACGTTTCTCCAAAATAAAATGGAATAGTAAGGCATCCATCTGTATATTTTCCCTCAACCGCCTTATTTTGATAAATTTTTTTTGCCAATTCAATATTTTCATATGTCTTGTACACGTGAGCAGTTCCTTCCTCATAAATTGGCTCTTTTACAACCACTACTTTTCCATCCTGTTCTATAATTTTAGTTTTTATCTGGAACTCCCTGCGTCTCTTCGTAGACCCCTTAAAATACAACACTTTCATATTATATTGTCACCTATTTTTCTTATACATATTAAAAATGAATTTGAAAATATTTTTAGTTCTTTATCCATTACGATACTTTTTAAAAATTTTTCCTCTGAGAAATATTGTTTTCTTTCCCACAAATAATCACTTGCCAATTCAAAACCATCTCCATTACTTGGTAAATAATTATCTGAAAATATCCTTCTAGGGAATTTATAATCTGGATATGGATAATAAAACTCATAATTGTTAAAATGGCATTTCTTAAACATATGAATAAATTCATAATATGAAAAAGTCCTTGTTCTTGTTATATCAGAATATCCTTGAATCCCTTCAAATTCTTTTCCTGTATGATCCTCTTTACATCCAGCAAAATACTTTATTCCTAATCTATTTTCAATTGCTATATATATTCGCCCCCCTTCATTCAATTTATTATAAACATCCTTCAGCAAATCAATAAATGGGTTTGTCGAATGTATATAATATTCTGAATACTCTAAAACTCCTATTAACGTAATTACATCATATTTTCTATCAAATCTGATACATTCATAATTTCCGACCTTTATTGTTATATTTTTATATTTTTTATTTTTATATGCATTTATCATCGATCTTCGTTTTGACAGTTCTATACATTCAACGTTTTTAGCCATTCTCGCCAACGCACCTGTAATCGCCCCACAGCCAGCACCAATTTCTAAAACATTATCGTTTTTTGAAATATCCATTACCTCTGTGATAAATTCCCTTTCCTTTGCAAGATGATAAAAAATAGCAAAGTCTTCTGCATCTTTAATTATTCTCTCATAATCATCTCTTTCCTTTACTATCTCCAATAATTTCTCTTCTACTTCCCCGTCAGAATATACATCTTTTCCATCATAATATGAATAATCCATTGTCACATTACCTATTTTTTCAATTGATAATTTCTCCATACCCAACCCTTCTAAATAAATTTAATCAATTTAATAGTATATTTAAATTCTCATTCTTCTTTACAACATGAATATATAAATTCTTCCAAATAAATTATTTTATATATGCATATTTTTTTCAATTCTTGACGTATCTTGTCATATTGCTCTGGAATTGTTACTATGACAGCATCAACTTTTGGCAATTCTTCCTGTATATCCAATACAGGAATATCCCCAATCAGTTTTTTTGCCTGTTTATCGATTATATAACATACCTCAATATCCGATTTACTTATTTCTTTATACAGATTTTTTCCTATTTTGCCGTATCCATATATAGCAATTTTATTGATGCCTTGCTTTTTCAAGTTATCCGCTATTTTTATGTTGTTCATATAAAGCTCTAGCCAAGTTTCATGCATTAAATAATAACTTTTAAACTTATCAATTTGTTTTAATCTGTTTACCACAATTTTATCAATATAATTTTGTATTTTTATTATCAATCTTAAGGAAAAAGCCATAATAAAGAAGATACCTATTAATGTCCCTAACGTTTTTTTCTTCAATTTGCTACCCCATTTCCAATATTTCTTTTAAATTCATAATTCCAGCTTTTATAATTTTATACACAAACCCTATATCTGCTATATTATAATGATTAATAACTACAAATTTTATATAATCAGCAACAAATTTTATATTTATTTTTATCAAACTTCCAGGTGCAATATATTCTTTATTTATGTTATAGTGCATACAATGTTCTGTTTCCATAGCTTCATTGCGATAAGAAATCGTTGCAAGATACAATGCATCCTTAAATCTGTTAATAATCACTTGTTGTGTTAATCTTTTATCCCATAATTGCATTTCACACGCATACATCGTTGACATACATATTTCATTTTTCCATGATTTTGGCAACCACCAATACAACAAATCATTATTCTCATGCTGATAAAATCTTGAACGGTTATTCATAAAATTAGATTTTACGGAAGAAGTTATCATTTTGTACTTAATTACTACGCCTTTCTCTTTTCCAGCCAAAAGTGAATATATATACGAATGAGGGTATATTCCGTATTTCGCATCGCTAAAAATATTTCTGTCTTTTATGTAATTCCATACATCTTTTTTAATCAAAAATCCTGATGGATGGATCCAACTGAAAGCAAACATATTTGTTGTTTCTGTTTTGTTTGTATAATATTCCACAGCATCATTTCGAGAATTAATACGCCAATACCGTGTATATAAATTTCCTATATATCCAAATCCTATATCTTCACTTTCTAATATAGACACCACATTATCTAGGTATCTGTAATCTAACCAATCTCTATCCAGCAAATGCAAAATATATTTCCCGTTTCCATTGTTTATAGTTTCATACCAGTTTCCTCTTGCTCCTAAATTTAATTTATTCTTCATTAAATATACCCTATCATCTTTGATATTCCCAAGCTTTTCAAGAGTTTCATCTGTAGATTTATCATCTGTTACAACTACTGATATTTTTTTAGATTTGCATTTCAATATTTCTCTAACTAATTTTTCAATTTTAGTGGCTCGATTATATGTTGATATACATATACTCAATATTACATTAGATTCCATTCCTATTCTCCCGTGCATATCTATTATCATAATAACTATCACTTTGCAAAATGAAATAACCCATAACGATAATTTCCATTATGCTTGTCTTTGTCATACTTATGAATGTCAACATTATATTCAATCTTTCCATCCGCCGTGCATGAAAACTCTTTCAGTTTCATTTTATCAAATTGATTTATGATTGTTTCTGCATAAAATACTCTATGCGCATTAAATTCAAGCCTCTCTTTTCCAACTGGAACTGATAGATACAAATTTCCGCCTTTGCAGATTTTCTCCTGTATTTTCTTAAAGCACTTAAAGCATGCTTCCGGATCTATCGAATCGCCATAGCGTCCTAAACCGAAATGCTCCAACGAGCAAAGGGCAGACATACTTTCTATACTTTCATTTTCAACTTGAATCAAATTCGTAGCATCATCTACTAAAGTATGTAAATGTTCAATTTCCGTTGGCAACTCCCTAATGTCAATTAACGTAACATCAACATCCATAGCAAGCAGATGAGCTATAAATCCATCTATCCTTGAACCAATATCAAAGTGTTTTTTTATTCCGCTTTTATAAATTAATTTTGCTGCCCATAAATCCTGCCAAAAATAATTCCCTACAGTTCCAGCAACATTAAATTTATCACCAATAATTGGTAATTCATATTTTTCTTGAATGCGAAATTCCTCTCTTGTATTTAAAATATTGTATCGTTTTTTATCTTGTTGGAAAAAAGAATCCTCAATCAAACTAAATTCAGCACAATAGTTTGTGTAGTTTTTCTCTCCAAATATATTATAAATTATTTCTAAATCATTACATCCAATCTGACTTTTCACACCACAAAGAAATATAATTTTTTCCATATCTATGCCTATTTTTATACATGTCTGATATATCTCATTAGAATGCATATTAGCGACAACAATAAAGTCATATCCTTTTGGTAGTTCGTCTATACTATACACTGAAACACCCTTATATTCATCTATGGTTTTATGTGTTTCAATAAAACCAATCAACTTTGCGTTTATACCATTTTCAATAAATTTCTTTGCAACAGCACCCGTTCCCCAAATTAATATCTTATACATATATTCACCATTCACTTCTACAAATATTATTTATACAAATAAAATATTACAATTCATTAATATTATCGATCAAATTTCTAAGCACTATACAACCATCAATATTTACTTTTTCTATCTGTTGCATAATTTTCTCTGCATCCTCTACATTAAGTACTGATATAAATATTCTTTTACTATAATCAGCCTTTTGTGGACAAACAACAGGGTAGCCCAAAATTCTATCTGAAATAACATTATTATCAATAAAACCACAAATCTTTATTTCTAAATTCTTTAGCAGTTCATAGCTGAATATCCCCATCTTTCCTGTTCCCCAAATATAATATTCATTACTACCAAATAATTGCTTCAATCTTTTATCATTATGCATTATCATTTTCTTTAATTCATCAACTTTTTCATAAAATGATATTTTCCAATCATGATATTTTTCTACTTCCTCTACTGAATACTCATTGTTTAGTGAAGTAATATGACTCATGGCTATTTCTTTGAATTCTTCAGCAAGCTGCAGCGAATGTGTTCCACTCAATCCCGTCAATGAATAATTTGCATATGTTTCATCTACTACGTTAACCTTAACTCCCAAACAATGCATCCGTAACATCCACTCGTAATCTCCACCTAATTGATATGCTGTAGAAAAGACTTTATATTTCGCAAACAGCTTCTTTTTGCAAAACATTGCTTGATGCCCATATATACTCTCAAGCCATATTCTCTTTGACTCTTTTCCTGCTCTTCTAATTGATACTATTTCATCATTATACAATAATGCTATACTTCCGCAGAGAATATCAAACTTACTATTTTCATATAACTTGGCAACATTCGCTAAAACATTATTATGAGTATAACAATCATCACTATTCATAAATGCAACAATTTCACCTGTACATTTACTAACGCCTTTATTCATGGCATCAAATATGCCTCCATCTGGCTCACTTATCCAATAATCTATTTCCTGTTCATACTTTTTAATTATATCTACAGTTTTATCTACAGAAGCTCCGTCAATTATTATATATTCTTTTTCTTCATAATTTTGCGATAAGACACTTTTTATTGTCCGTTCTATTGTTTTTGCACTGTTGAATGAAACTGTAATAATTGATATTTTCATAAAATTTCTCGCTTTCCACGCACCTAAAATTACAATTTACATACTATGTTCACCTTCAAACTTTATATCTGCACAGCAGGTTTTTCTCTTCCTGCATTTTCCACAGTAAACCCTCTGCATTTCTTACAGAAATTCGTGTACCCCTTTGTTGTATATCCAAGTCTAAACTCTATCAGCTCTTTTGCCTTATCTAATGCATACTCTCGCAAATCATATGCTTCTTCTACATCCTGCTCTCCTGCAATCCCTGCTACTGTAGCATAGGCGGCATAATTGCAGCTGTACAGCTTTCCATCACGCAATTCCTGCCATGACTGGCTGCACTCAGACCTATGCTTCTCTAACTGTTCATCCGTCCAACCCGAATAATCGGTTTTATCAGGTGCTAAGTCTATCCAACTGTCAGCCTTATTTATATAATATTTAATGTGATATTCTTCCAGTTTTCTAACAAGCTCATCAAACCTGTCGTTAAATCTAGGTACTGCATCCCTATAATCATCCACGGTAACCTCAACATTACACTTGGAAAGCTTTTCCAACACTTCATCCTTAGGCACAATCGTCCCATTCGTCACAGTGCGAAGTGTATCTATCCTGTCACCATAATTCCTGTCTATATACTCTATCAGGTCTGCTGTATGTTTATACACCATCGGCTCTCCGCCGCTCACATGAAATAACATAATGCGGTCAACGCATGAGAAAAATAGGTCAACATCTTTTTTCAAGTCTTCCAGCCTTCTAATGTAAAATTGTTTAGCAAACGGATTAAAATTTAGGCAATTTCGGCAATTCAAATTGCAAGCTGTACTTGGAAGAAAAGAAATACTTGAAAAATAAATCTTGTTATATTTATATAGATAATATACAGACAAAAATTCTTCAATTATAAAAAAATCCTCTCCGTATTCATATCCTACGG
This sequence comes from uncultured Lachnospiraceae bacterium, assembly GCA_947629525.1. Classification (GTDB taxonomy): domain Bacteria; phylum Bacillota; class Clostridia; order Lachnospirales; family Lachnospiraceae; genus COE1. The sequence goes on along the minus strand of CANREB010000008.1, from coordinate 25,569 downwards.
CTTTCAACTGTTCTATCGGTACTGAACGTTCAAATTGAGATATAGTAACAATAATTCCAATGTTTTTATTAATGCTGATTGCTTTTAAGGGGAAACATTCCTTCCCATCTATTGTTGTTCCTTGTTTTTTTATATTGTTATCTATATATCCACATATTTTTATTTCATTATTAAATATTTTATGAAACTGTCTTCCATAATCACCTGCACCAAATAAATAAAACATTTCTTTTTGTTCCATATTACGATATATGACATCATATTCGTGTCCTCGTTTTTTCCATTTCATGTTTTTGTCCTCTTCCTATAACCTATAATCCAAAATTTTACTTAGCCATTTGATTCTTTCAGGCTTATCCATATTTAATTTTTCATATTCATCTTTATAATCTGTAATAATCTTCTTGCAGTACGCTAATGCATCTTTATTTTTTTGATTATAAGCCATATCCGCTACAATTGCGCTGTGATATACCAAAAAACGCTTTAACAAATCTATTATCTCTATACTTATTTCTTTTTCATAAAATATATCTATCAAGTCAATATACGCTTTTAACCAATCAAGACGCCTACTTATATCCCTTGAATGGCAACCTGAGTCCTCTCTTTGTATATAATGATAAAACGTTTTATTTACATATACTGCTTTATCTACATTCAGTGCCACTCTTCCAAGCCACACCGCATCCGCACCAAGCATTAACGACATATCAAACAAAATCATTTTTCCGTTTTCATCATAAAGCAATTCCCTTTTGTAGAGCTTATCCCATATATAAGCAAACTCTCTGTATGAATCCCTTTCATACAAATATCTTAATAATTTCTTTCCTGTAAAAATACTTTCTTCTACTTCTTTTTCATTTTTTATTTTAATGCTTTCCGATAAAGTATCTTTGTACCAACCACTTATAGCAATATCCGCATTACTTTTTTCAAGCTCTTCTACAAGTTTTTCATACATACCCGCCTCAATCCAATCATCGCAATCAATAAATCCTATATAATCACCACTTGAAAGAACCAGACCACTATTTCTTGCTGCACTTTCACCACTATTCTCCTGATGCTTTAAAATTATCCTTGAATCTTTTTGTCTGAATTCTTCTGCAATTTCTCCCGATTGATCTGTTGAACCATCGTCAATACAAATGATTTCCAAGTTCTCATATGTCTGATTACAAACACTGGATAAACATCTTTCTAAATATTTTTCTGTGTTATATATAGGGATAATAATAGATACTTTTTTCATAATGTTTTCCTCACATCATATATTGATAAATATAAAACCCAGTCATTGTACCCCAGCCACTACTAAACTTTCATTATCACTCCCGCATCCACCGCAATACCTGCAGAGTGATATACTTCCATTTTCAACAAATCCCAAATCATGCGATAACAGCTTCTTCCTTTCCGCAGGGCTTTTTATCTCCTCCAAATCTACAAAATCAGCCTTATCTTCTTTCAGCAGTCCTGCCTGTACCGCGCTCCATACTATATGGCAGTAATAAAATTTCTTATCATTTAACCCTCTAAACACAGGATTGCAACGCAGCATATGCTCCCTTGCAGACTCAAAGCCCACTTTCTGATTCTCTTTGGGAAAGAAAAAATTCTTCCATTTCATCTCTTTATTGGTTTCAAATTCAATGCCGCTGTTCTCTAATTTATCTTCAAATCTTTTTAATTTTTCATCATACGGGACGCTCGCCGTATAGTCGCTGATGCTTATTTTAGCGCCTGTTTCCTTCAGCACTTTCATAAGCCTTTCCTGAACCGGCACTGTACCATTAGTAACAATAACGATCTGACCTATACGGCTCCCGTATTCTTTATGCAGCCAGTCCAGCATCTGCGGCAGCTCCCTATTGAGCAGCGGCTCACCGCCCAGGATTGATACCTTATAGCAGTAATTTACATTCCTAAATAGAGCATTAAAATTCTCCCTAAACTCTTCCATACCGATATTTCTTCTTCTGCTGTCCGCATAATGGTTAATAAACATATTGCAGTTTTTGCAGTTTAAAGAACAGTATGTCGTTACTGCCGTATGAACATCCAAAAGATGTATTTCACCCTTTTTGCGCCAGTAGTACATGGAAACAAACATATGCATATCAATAAAGTCTATGTTTTCCACATACCCGGCATTTTTTAGCTGTTCCGCTATCTCACTGTAATGAGCCGATACTAGGATCTTCTTTTTTACGCCATTTTGTGAAATATTTTCTTCCAGAAACTTTGAAGCAGCTTTTATCTGAATGCCTCCAAAGTATGTATTGTCCAGTGCATCATTATTATCCAGTACGGCTTCTATATGTATATCATCCGCTATTACTGCAAGATAAGCCCTTGCACGGATCGTGTACGGCATTACTATATATCCTTTTTCATTTTCCCAATACTTTTCAAATAATTCTTCTAATTCCTGTATAGTCTGCATCTTCACTCCCATATAGGCACTTCTTTATTATTCAGTATGCCATTATCATAATAAAAACTTTTTTTCATTTTATCCGACGGCTCAAATCCGCCGTCCATAAAACAGCCAAACAAATCTTCCGCAAAGCTTGTGTCATTGCATAAGTCATCAAAAGCTATTTTTTCCTGTATATCCACTATTTCACGCATAAACTCAAATATGCCTTCCTGCATTTCCAGCCTTACGCCAAAAGCCTTCTGGTTTGACATCGGCGCGGCATATTCCGCATTTGCGTCAGGATTCATAAAAATCAGCATCCCATTCGGACTTGTAAAAAAAGCTTCTATGAAATTTGAATTTTTCCATACTTTAGACTGCTTCCCTGTCGTGTCGTCTTTGTTTTGGAAGCATCCTTTCATGTTTTGACGGCGGCAGCATTTATTATCATTGTCAAGGCATGCACAGAAATAATATCCGTTCATTTTTTGTTTCATTATCTTTCCCAGATAATATTGTGTGTTGCCATACAGCAGTGAATCAACTACTCCTATTTTCGGCATCAGTCCAAGCTTGGATATGTATTTCAGATACCCTGCCCTTTCTTCCAATGCCTTACGGTATATCTCGTCTGCATACTTACCTAGTGCTTTTTCCAGTGTGTCCCTGTCTTTTTGTATGTCAATAACCGCTGTTGTAAGTGTTTCTTCATCTTCACTTTCCACCCTGAACCTGTCATGCAGAAATCCTGACAGATTGCCTGTATACGGAAACATCGCCGCTTCATATATATCATCTTTTACTTCAATGGCGGCATTTATTACTGCCCTTCTGGAAATTTCCATATATACGGCTTTGGGAAATTTACACCCTTTCAAAAGAGAACACATATATCTGTATTGTTCAATAAGCAGATATCCTTCACGGGCAAAAAATACTATCTCCTCAACCCCGTCCGAAACAGAGTTTTGCATCAGCCAGTGCATAAATGAACAGCATAAGCTTCCCAAAAGACAATACCCGGCTTCTTTCTCATCATTAAATTTTACCCCCCCCCCAGTATTTACGAAGGGATTATTAAAGATTTTTACAGCAGTCATCCCTGCAGCCAGCGAAGCATATAAGCTGTTGACCTGCGGCAGGATCTCCCTCAAAGATGAATTTGCCATCATTTCGCCTGCACTTCTGATAAAATATGTGTCTATGCCGTATTCTTTTGGACGCATACAGTCACTTTTTTCATTGTCGCCTATATGCAGGGCACTTCTCCCTTTAACCACGTTCTGCCTGTAAAATTCCCACAGGCTTCCGTCTTCTTTGCTTCTTTTGCAGTCACATGACACAATAATCCTGCTGCTGTCTATATCCAAGCCATTATAATGAAGTATCTTTTTTATATAATCCGCCGTATAATACATATCGCTTACAAGCCACACTTCTTTTTCCTGCATCAGTTCCCTGCATAGCTTTGTCATAACATTTCTTGCGGAAATAAGCTTAAAATCCGTTTCCAATTCACATTGCTTTACTTTTTCCGTCAATGAAACATCCCAGCCTGTCATCTCCCGTATTTTGTAATATATTTCATCTATGCTTGGATTGTCTGATAATGCTGCGGCTTTTCTGCGTATCTCCGCAAAATTAATGTCTGTGTCGGTAAATCCTTTTATTTTTTTATCAACTAATCCAAATATATCTGACGGAAGACATATTTTTCTCATTATTAATGTATCAAAAATATCAAATGATATAATGTCATACTTCTCAGCTTTCTGCCTTAATTCATCATATGATTTGTTGAAATACTCATCTGCCGCCCTGTCTTCTTTCCCACTCTGTGCCGCTAACCTGCCATTTCTGAAATATATTGGAATATTCCAATCTTTGATACGGTTATATATTGTCCTCCAGTAATTTTCTGCCGTGTTTATGATTATCAGGTCAGCATTTCTTTCAGCAGCTTCCCTGCTTATTATTTCAACACCATATTGGCTGCTGCCTATAAGAGCTTCTTCCCTGTCCAGCAGACCTATTATGTTGAAACCCTTTATCCTGCCAAGCAGCGTAGCGGTCATTCGCCCTGTACCGTATATGGCTATCCTTTTATCCCGCTTATCATCAAAAGCCTGTTCAAATTCTTCTATTTCGTAATCAAATTTTGTCTTTCCGTTGTCTGCCATTTTCGAAACCACCCTAATTTATATTCAAAACACAAAAAAATCCCGCTATAACATAAAATAAACCATTTCATACTTATAACGGGATTTTCCTTATTCTTTCTTATTATTCAATTGTCGTAATCTGCAGTTCTGCCCCTGCCTTGCACCTTTACGCTTCACTGGCAAACATATCGTAATACTGCTCCGCCTTCTCTTTGGTAAGCTTGAAATATTTCTGCAGCTTGTCAATGCTGCGTTCTTTTGATACCTGCTCCGCAATGCTGTCAAGCACTAAAACACGTATTCCCTTCTCTATTCCTTTCTCTATTCCTACCTCCACACCGTCATTATAAACACACTGCCCAAGCCCTGTCACTTCCGACGCCTCCTTCCACAGCTCCTCTGTTTCAGAGAAGTCAATATATTCCGATACAGTCTCAATAAAGTCAGCCTTATGGGGATACATCACTGTATTAAGGAAATGCAGCAAATCATAGTTTTCTTCCCCCTTTTCCCCATTATACACCATATTGCCCAGTTTGATAACCACCAATGTCATCAAATCATAATTTTCTTTTGGCGTTTCTTTCCGGCTTGTATTTTGGGTATTTACCGTCTCGTAGACTGACACGCTGTACTGCTCGTCTTTCGGAATGCTGTCCCTGCATATCCATATGCTGTAGCATTTCTCAAGCTGTCCATAATCGGTCTGTTCCGTCACTATCGAAAGCTGTGATGATAGCCTCCTTGCAAGGTAATACATACCCCTTTTCTCAACGGGATACGGCAGCGAATAGTTTTTCTGCGGCTCCATATCAATGTGTAGGTTCACTGTAATAACTCCTTTTGTCAAAAGCGGATTCAGCGCTTTAAATGCAATGTCGAAGTTCGACGTTTTTTCATTGAGCTATATGAATTTTTTTCACTTTTCACCGTTTAAGTATGAAATTGTCAATGTACAATTAATTGATATCATTAATGTTATTCAATCAATTTTATCCTGCTCACCGGATGCACCTTCCTTTTCTCTGTCGGCGGCAGCTCCATATAACTGCCGAATTTAAAGCTCAGATAGCTGTCATAGTCCTTAATTCCTTTAAACACTTTTCCCTCAAATACTGTGTCCGCGCTGTTCTCATACCAGCACCTGTAATACCCGTACTCATTATTCGGCGTCGGGAAAGTAAGTATTCTAACCATTCTTGTACGCTTGCTGTTCGCTCTGCGTATCATCATATGATAATAGCTAAAAATCATTTTTTCAGGCACTTTGTCCAAAAAACCGTATATCTTCCGCTTAAGCAGATTCTTTTCTGCGTATTTCCCTACTCTTGCCCATAAAAGCTTACGTATGCAGAAACATTCAAAGTTCTTCATACTCCTCAGCATGTAATTGTCAGGCACCCCATCAAGCGGGAATACATCAATGAATATCCCTTGCATATACGGCATATGCTCCTGATGCTCGCGCAAAAACAGCGTATCTTTTCTCCTGATTTTCCCATATCCCCAGCGGTAGCCTTTTGTATTTCTATGGTCTTGAAAAACAAACCGCGTTTTATCAAGCTCCGTTCTGCATGCCCTGCGAAATTTTTCGTATTCGGGACGCAACAGTGCTACATCCGCATCATCATCCCACGGTATATACCCTCCGTGGCGCACTGCACCGAGCAGCGTACCCGCTATTATGTTGTATTTGATTCCGCATTTCCTGCATATCCTGTCAACCTCCGTAAGCATCTCAAGCTGTATCAGTTGAACCTGCCGCAGCGTCCTGTCATCAAGTTGTATCATTCTTACCCTTTCATATGATATTTTAAAATATAAAAAATCCCGATATAAAGCACCAAAAAATTTCATACTTTATATCAGGATTTGATTTTATTTTTTATATATTTCCTCTATATCGTAAATATATCTTCCAATGTCATAGTTATCGGGAAACACCTGAGTGTCACTTCCGTTTTCAAATTGTAATGCTCACTCTTTTCATCGTCCTCCACTATATACGACTCAACCAACTCATATTTTCCATCATTAAGATAATATATCTCCAAAGCCCTCTCAACAGGCGACACGATCCAGTATTCATCAACTCCCGCTTTCTCATAAATATCTTTTTTTATTGTCCTGTCTCTTTTAACGGTTGACGGACTTATCGTTTCCGCAACAAACTTAGGCGTGCCATAATATGAGTTGCCTTTTATCTTGCTTCTGTCGCAGCAGATAATGATGTCAGGCTCTAAATAGTCATCCGACTCAGGATCATACTTATAATCAATATTCTCCATAAATACCAAACATAAGCTGTCCTTTAAGCCATCCCTGATTTTGCAGTTAATATTATTTGTCACTACACTATGCTGAAAGCTGGGCGACGGTGACATATCAAAAATCTCGCCATTTATTTTCTCGTCTCTTACCCTGTCCCTCTGTACCAATGTCATACACATCCTTCCATTTTACCATTATTATACCAAAACGGAAGCACTATGGCAAACAAGTCCTCATATAAAGTATGAAATTGTCAAAGTGCGTTTTGATCTATTTCAAATAAGCCTCAGGCTCATTCAAAAACACATCCGTAATGCCGATATTCTCCAACGCTTTCAAGTCAAGCACCGTCCCTGTCGGCTTTTCTGGATATAGATGCCCTGAAAGCCAAGCCCTCACCGTATATCCTTCCAGTTTTTCCCTTGGCAAGTCGATTCCTCGCCAAAACGGATGCAGCGCATCCGCCCCACAGCCGCCTTTTAACTTATAAAGGCAGTCCGACACTTTGCTGTCCAGTATTCCCGTTTCCGCGCTTGAATCTATCTGCCTTATTCGCTCTATCGACAAAGCACTGAACGACGAATACACTATGCTGTCCTGCAAACCTCTTCTATATACCAGGTTTATAATCTGCTTCTCCATTCCCACATAGGGGAATATGCTGTTCTTCAATTCTATATTTAGCTTCAACCCACTTTTAAGGCTTTTCTCCAACAAATCAAATACTTCATCTATTGTGGGTATCTGTTCAAATCTGCCTTCACCCGCACTGATCTTCAGCTTCTTTAATTCAGACAGTGTGTAATTTCGCACTTCGCCCCTGCCGTCCGTAGTCCTGTTCACTTTTTCATCATGGATAACCACCATATGCCCGTCTTTTGTAAGCTGTATGTCAAGCTCTATTCCTGTCAATCCCTTAATTTGAATTGCTTTTTCAAATGATGTCAGCGTATTTTCCGGATAATTCTGACTGCACCCTCTATGCGCCCAAATTTTCATCTAAATTCCTCTTTTCCGTCTCCAAAAATTTCCCCATTATATCGGCAAACGCGACCGATTCGCTTCGTGTCAGCTTAAATTCGCTCTTTGCGCTTCCATTTATCATAGACAGGAAATCGCTTATCTCATATCTAAGCCCGTCGCCCAAAAATCTTGCCGAAAATTTCTCCACATCATCTGGATTTTCATGACGCACCTCAAAATAATTCGTTTTCCACCAAGGTGCCTCTGTCAGTATATAGCCTTTAGTTCCCGATATGATAAGCTGCCCTTCCGACTTTACACCAAGTCCGCATGTCGCAGTCGCTACAGCGTTAGGATATTTAAAATATGCCTTTGTCAATATATCAAGGTTGTTGTCTCCATTGACCGTATCAAAGCTTAACCTTTCATAATCAGCCCCAAGGATTTTTATTATCGGCAGCAGGCAATAGCTTCCAAGCTCCAACATACTCCCGCCATACTTCAAATCGGTAAGCTCCCTGCTGTCCTCATCTTCAAGTTTCGTAAAACACGCCTCAACACTTTTAATACTCCCTATAGCGCCGCTGCAGGCTATGCCCATAAGCTTGATAAATCCCGGACAGTATGCTGTCTTTATTCCCTCGAACAGTATCAGATCGCGTTCTTTTGCCATATTAAAGAGCTGTTCTGCATGGCGCTTATCAAGCGTCATCGGCTTCTCACATAATACGTGCTTTCCATGCTCAAGCGCCGCTTTGGCATATCCATAGTGTGTCTGATGCGGCGACGCTATGTAAACAGCATCCACCGCCGGAAAAAAATCATCTAATGTTTCATAACAATCTATATCGTGGCTTCTTGCAAAACTTTCAGCGCTGCCAATATGAGGATTGTAAACCCCCTGAACACTTATCCCGCTGACACTTGCCGCCTCCGGCATAAATCTTTTCGCTATTCTGCCTGTGCCTATGATTCCTATCCGTTGTATGCGTTTATTCTGCTCACGCAGCATTGTGCTTGAGATATTCTTTGTCCTTTCAAGATACACAACCTTGCAGTAATCCTTGAGATAATCAAATTTTCCAATCCAGTCTGAACCTACAGTGAAAATATCTATATGATATTTCTTAATATCCTGAAACTTCTGACCTGCAGCTTCTTCTACAATTACTTCATCCGCAAATCCTGTCTTTTTGACATTTTCAATCCTCGTCACAAGCGAGTCGATTACATTAAGCTTACCTCTTGTCTGGTCGTACTCCTCTGTCGTGACGCCTACTATCAGATAATCTCCCAGTTGCTTTGCCCTCTGCAGCAGCCTGTAGTGACCTTCATGAAACAGGTCAAACGTACCGTATGTAATTACTTTTACCATGACTGCCGCCTCCTGTTTTACGTGTTACCTGCGCCCTGCCTAAGCTTTTCGCGCATAAAATCATATACCTTCGCGCCGCATGTGCCGTCATAATTTGCCGTGATCTGACTGTAAGCCTTAAACTGTCTGTCCTTATCGAACTGATTGCCCGTAATGTTGCCGTCCAAAAAGTCCGGCAGGGAATTAAACGCATCCTCAACGCAGGCATACATCACCCATTCCGAACATTCGCTAAATCCGTCCGTTTTTTCTTTTAATTCATCTAAGTTAAATTCAACAGGTATTTCCTTATATTCGTTGGTTTCAAAATTTACGTCGTACAGTCTTCTGTCGTATATGGAAAACAGCCTCCATACGCTGCCTGTACTTTTCCCGTCAACCGAATAAATGAATGTGCTCTCCGACCCCGCAAAGAAATATCCATTGACGGCATTACTTGTCCTCTCAAACGGAGGACACCATTTCACGATTTCGCCGTTTTGCCTGTTGATCCTGATATACTCGTTTCCCCAATAGGGCGTAACGTATACATAATCGTTATAGAAAGCACAGCATCCAAAAGGTCTGTCGCCGCACTTATACCCTAAAATCGGATTGAAACACTCAAATCCTTCGACCTTGCAGGAATATTCCGCAGTACTGCCGTCGGCGGGATCCCAACATATGATCGTATTTCCGGTATATGGCATGATCCACATTTTTTCACCGTCGCACTGCATTATCATACAGCCGCTGTAATTTGCGGATTTTATCTCAAGCACCGTCTCTTTGCCTGTCGCAACTTCAATATCAACTGCCTTTGGACTTACAGGCGAACCTATATATATGTGACCGTCCCTTTCACATGCGCCGCCGAAACGTCTTTCACCGTTCACAACAGCCAAAATAATGTCCGCATCTTTATTCAGATAATCAAGTTTCCCGGTAACAGTATTATAGCGCACTATCACGGGATATTTATTAGGCAGCAGAATCAGGTAATCGCCGCTTCTTAGCGCTCCGTAAAATGCTCCCGGCTCCTTAAGCTGCACAGACAGACTGATGCGTTTTACAATTTTTCTATCATCAACTACTAAGATATCATTCGCATTAGCAGGGCAGACATAATTCTTACCATTTATCTCTATCACCTGCGAATAATAATATCCGCCTGAATACTCTGACAAATCGCAATAATATTCATACTTATAGTTGTCATCAGGCGAGTGATACAGCCTTGTCCCCGACACTATCAGCCACTTATGGCTTCCCACAGCGGAAAATCCGTTAATGATCTGTCCGCGCCAGTCGTTCTCTTCCGGCTCGGCATCAATATTATTATGCAATATAAACAGCGGCTTGCCCGCAATGCCAAACAGTGACGTCACGCTTGTCCCCGAATCTCCGACGTATGCATCACATAGCGCTATGGTGTTCGTAATATCCGGCGTCTCGTCATATATACCTGTTCCGCTGCTTATAAACTGCGCTTTAATCCTGAGAAATTCTTCCTTATATATCATCCTCATCGAATCCAGTGTTGACTCTAAAAGAGGATGAGGACGCCATATCAGGCATGCGTCCGTTCTTCCTTCAAAGCATTTGAACACATACTTCATCTTTTTCAAAAACGTCTCAGTATTTCCAAGCATACCGCCTATGCTGGTATTGTAAAAATAAACCTTTTTCCCTGCCATTTTCTCTTTCCAGTCGGCAGGCGGTTCGGGCGGATTCTTACATATATTTATAACTCTGTCAAATTTAGGAGAGCCAAGCGCCAAAAGCTTGTCCTGTGGCAGCGCCGCGTCAAAAAAGCCTCGGTATTTATCCGCCTGTATGATAATATAATCCGCATTATAGTATGCGGGGCAGCTTCTTTGTCCCTCGCTCATGCCGCCCGTTGTCGAATAATACGGCACATACACCAACAACTCCGTACACTTCTTCAGCTTATCCGAGAAAAAATCCGGGTGCACACTTGTGACTAAATTATTATTATCATAAGGATTATGTATGAAAATAATATCAGGATGTCTTTTTTCGATGTCATATTCATTAAATCCCGTAACAGGCACGTAATCAGGGTATAAATCTCCCTCATAATGTTCTTTTTTATAGCTGCCGTCCGGATTTTTATCATAATATGAAATAGGAACTACATATGCGTCACAATCAGGATCCGCGTCCGCCGCCTTCCATATGCTCTCAAGTGAATCCCACATTGAAGCCTTATACGGCAAAAATACAGCCTCAAGCCTGATTTTGATATCGTTCCTTATGCTGTTTTCGATCTGTATGAGATTTTTACGAAGTGTTTTGAATATTTTATTGGCACTGACATCTGAAAGATTCTCTAATGCCTGATAATCGTTGTATAAAAGTTCGCAATAGTCCTCTATGTACCTTACTGTCGAAAAGTCTTCGCCTTCTGTCTGCTCGATCATATTGCCGAGTTCTATGGCGCTTTGCTGGCACTCTGATAAAAGCTGTCTTGCATAATCAGCTTCGCCATCATCGATATTATTCCTGATATTTTCGTGAGTTCTGTGCAGTTTTTGGACCGTGTCCAATGCCAGCTGCTTTCCTTGCCTTCTCATGTGATTCCTTTCCTGTTCGATACATAATACACTTTTATATTTTATATATTACCACAATATTTTTTTTTATCAATATGGAAATCATTATTTTTATTTTTTATGATTTCACAAAATATACACATTTGCATAACATTTAAAACACAATTTGGTTTTAAATTATAGACATACAAAGGCGAAAGAACTTTATAACAAGTTGACGAATGGAGGTATATATCATGTACGAAAACAACAGTAACAATGAAAACAATTCCCAATCAGGCAATTACCGCGAGTATTACTATACGGCCGGCACCACGTCAGGCACTCCGCCCAAAAAAAGCAAAAAGCAAAGACCATTTTTGAAGAAAGCAGCTGCTTTCATCTGTCTTGGAGCGCTTTTTGGTGTTACGGCGGGCGCAGCTTTCAGTATCCCCGCATATTTCAGCACAAAGGAACTCAAACAGACAAGAGCTGAAATGTCAGAACTGAAAGAAGAAATATCAAATAATAATTCGACGGCTCCCGCTATTTCATCAACAACGGACTCGCTTTCACCATCAAATGCTTCAAATACCGCTTTTGATTCTGAACAGGCTTCCGCAAATACCATAAGCGCCATCGCCCAAAGCTGCCTTCCAAGTGTTGTATCTATCACAAATAAGGGCGTGACCGAAGTCCGCACTATGTTCGGTACTTACCAACAGGATACTGAGAGCAGCGGCTCGGGCATCATAATCGGTGAAAACGATACTGAACTGCTTATAGTTACAAACTATCACGTGATTTCCGGAAGCAACGAATTAAGCGTAGTCTTCAGCTATGATGAAGACAGCGACGAACCGTCCGTCGTCAGTGCGCGTGTTAAGGGCTATGACGCAGACAAAGATCTTGCCGTTATCTCTGTATCGCTTGATGATGTCACAAACGAAATGCGTTCTCAGATAAAAATCGCTACTATAGGCGACTCCTCAAACCTTGTTCTCGGTCAGCAGGTTGTCGCAATAGGTAACGCGCTTGGATATGGTCAGTCAGTTACCGTAGGATATATAAGCGCCCTCAACCGCGAAGTGACTGTTTCAGACGACAACGGCAGCACAATAACAAACAGACTCATACAGACAGACGCCGCAATAAATCCCGGCAACTCAGGCGGTGCACTTTTAAATATGAACGGCGAGCTTATAGGCATCAACTCCGTAAAGGTTGCGTCAAGCTCTGTCGAAGGTATGGGATATGCCATTCCCATTTCAGATGTACAGTCTATAATAGAGGAACTTATGCTTAAGGAAACCCGTGACACTGTTCCCGAAGAAGCACAGGGCTATCTTGGGATAGGCGGTACGGATGTTACAAGTGAAATCTCACAGACATACGGTATGCCTGTCGGTATTTATGTAAATACTATTTATGATGATTCGCCCGCTGAGAAAGCAGGACTTCCAAAGGGTAGTATCATAACAAAGTTTGACGGTCAGACTGTCAAGTCGATGAGTGAGCTCAAAACGCTCCTGACCTACTATAAAGCGGGTGAAACAGTCAACATAACCGCTATGGTACAAAGCAACGACGGTTATACGGAACAGACTTATTCGCTTACACTTGGCACAAGCAAGGTATTCGGCGACGATGAGCCGGAACAGAACGATGAACCTGAAGATAACGGAAACGGAGGCTTCTCATTCCCGTATAATTACTTCTGGTCTATCCCTTAAAAAGCTTATATCAATTTTTTGTTTTACTTTTTTCTCATATCCCCTTTTGTAAAGCGGAAACGCAGGTGTAAAAACCTGCGTTTCCGTTTTTATATTATTTAATTCATCATAGCTCCATTTTTGTCCTGTTTGATATCTCTGCTATGCTCAAATGCGGATTTATCGTTTCTTCGCTCTCAACGGCAATACATGCCGCCGCGCGCCCGACCAGCGCCGCGTCTTTGATTGGCAGGTGGCGTATATACGCGAGCGCAAGTCCCGCCATTATGGCATCTCTCGCACCGTTATCGTTTACCACATTACATTCCAAAGCACCTAAAAATCCTGACTCCCATTCGTTGGCATAAAATATACCATGCTCTTTGAAAGTTATGAATACATTTTTGACGCCTTTAGACAAGATTATGCTTGCCGCTCTTTTTACCGTAAACTCATCCGTTATCTTTACACCGCTCAATTCCTCCGCCTCTATCTGAGTCGGCGCTATCGTATGCAGCTTATTCAAGACCCTGAGCAGATTTTTTCCTTTTTTTGTTGAGACTGTCTCCGCAAAAAGCGGTACTGCGGCATTCTCGGCGATATAATATATCGTCTCCTCGGGCAGCCCCGCATCTATTACAGCAAGCCGTCCTCTGTTTATCTTATCCATCTTTGTTTTTATAAAATCAGGCGTGATCTTCTCATATATGTGCGTATCCGAGATCGCAAGGCGCATCTTACCGCCGTTGTCAACAATATATGTATATATTGCCGTCTGATTTTCAACGGAACGCAGTGAATCTGTCGTATCGACACCTGCCGAATCACATCTTTCAATGATCTTATGCGCATATCCGTCGTCGCCAAGCGCTGTGATGAGCTTAGCGTTCAGTCCCAGCATACTCATATTGTGAGCTATGTTCCTTGCTATCCCGCCCTGTGATATGATCACTTTACCGTCGGCAGGATCCATGTCCGATATGCTTTCTTCGGGAATGCCCCCGATATCCATATTTGCGCCGCCTATGACGGTACAGTAATTAGGTCCGTTCGTGATGTATCCTTTTCCCAATATATACCCCTTTTTCATCAAATTGGAAATGTGGACTGCCGCTGACGAACGTTTTATGCCTGCCTTCTCGGCAAGCTCTTCTTGTGATATCATCGGATTTTCCGTGATCCACTGATAAATCTGTGCTTCTCTGCTTGTCATCATATTGTTTTCCCCCTTATGCACGGTAGGCACATGCTTATAATTTCACCATATAGCTACTGATAATACTATATCATTGCTTATATGCGAATGTCAACCATAATAATATACTTATATTATATAAATTGAGCATTTTTTTACATTTTCGTATACAAATATCACACGATTTGCTATAATTGTGGTAAACAAAAATCAACCGCGCAGGCATCTGCGCTGAACGGAGGAATATATGAGCAAGAAAAAAGTGGTTGTCGCGTTAGGACATGACGCTCTTGGCTATACCATTTTAGAGCAGATGGACGCTGTCAAAAAGACGGCAAAAGCACTCGCCGATCTGGTCGAGGCTGATCTGCAGCTGACAATAACGCACAGCAATGGTCCTCAGGTGAGTATGATCCATAAGGCTATGACTGAGCTGCGGCGTATTTATATCGACTATACTCCTGCTCCTATGTGCGTCTGCTCTGCTATGAGTCAGGGCTATGTCGGTTACGATATCCAAAACTCACTAAAGTCTGAATTGTTGAGCCGCGGCATTTCCGTACCTGTCAGCACGATCCTCACGCAAGTTACTGTCGATCCGTATGACGAGGCTTTTTATGAGCCGAAGAAGGCAATCGGCAGATACATGTCTAAAGACGATGCCGACATAGAGGTCAATAAGGGGAATTATGTCATTCAGGAAAAAGAAGGTTATCGCAGGATAGTCGCTGCACCGAAGCCTATTGACATTGTCGAAATCGACGCGATAAAGACACTTGCGGACGCAGGACAGATCGTTATTGCCTGCGGCGGCGGCGGCATCCCTGTTATTGAACAGAAACACAACCTCAAGGGGGCATCTGCCGTAATTGAAAAAGACAGTATTGCAGGCAGACTTGCTTCCGATCTAAAGGCAGACGAGCTTCTGATACTTACAAGCGTTGATTATGTATATCTTAATTACGGACTTGAAAACGAATCGCCCATCAGTTCCATGACTGTCGCGGAAGCAAAAAAATACATAGAGGACGGTCAATTTGGCGAGACGGATATGCTTCCTAAAATTATGGCGGCTATCGAATATCTTGAGGCAGTTCCAAACGGAAGGGCGGTTATAACATCTCTTGATAAGACTCATGATGCTATCAGTGAAAAAGTCGGTACGGTCATTACCGCATAATATATTTTTAATGGGGCTGCATATACAGCCCCATTTGTATTTATTCGCCCTATACTGTTCCTTCTGCTGCCTCGTCAGTCAGATTTTTCACATCAAGCCTTTGGTGCAGACTTTTATAAAAGTCTTCCATAGAATCATTTATCTTAAAATCATTTGACTGCAGAACGCCGATGTACTCCTTGACTATTCTGCCAAGATTACTGTCCGCGTTGGCATCTGCAAACTGCTGATAATACTGCAGCGCTTCCTTATCTATAACATCGTCCGAATCACCTTTATAATAATGAGCGATGCCTTCTGCCTTATTATATCCTCCGGATATGGCGTTTGTCGCTATTTCTTCATAAAGACGCGATGCGGCTTCAGTTGTCACGGCATTCGGATACTTTTTAATATGCTGCTCAAACAAAAGCGCACGTTCAAGCATCTCCGACAGCGTCATATTGATCACCCTGCGGTTTTCCGTATCTGACATGACCATGGACGGTGTGTCTGACTCAAGCTTCATCAGATCCATAAACGCTATCATATCTTCGGGCATATACTGTCTGCTGTCATTAAGCTTTGTAAAATCAATATTTCTGACGTCATCGCCAAAACTTAAAAGTCCCGCAAAAAATTTTTCGATCTCATTTGCGCCCGCATCAACTATATTTGTATTTATATAGTCGATAATGCTGTTGGCATCGTTTTTTCCATCCTTAAGCATTTGGTCGAACTCACCCATTGCCGTGCCGTCCTGACCGTCCGCCCCTTGCTGCGGGGAATCTTCTTCGGATGCGCCTTCGTTTTCCTGATGAGACATATCTTCTCCCGTAAGCGGGTCCTGATTTTGATTATTATTGTTCCTGCCGCACGCCGTAACGCCAAGGGCGCATGTCAGGCATGCCGCCGCAAGAACCGCCTTGCGATTAAACTTTTTTGCTTTAAAATTCATTTTCATAATTTCCCTCCATTCATCGCGATTTGCTGACCATTTCCGGTCTGTTTTATTTTGCCGCGCGTGGAAGTAAATTATGCTATCTGTCTATCATATAAAATTGTTATTTTTTGTAAAATTCAAAAGACAATTACCCAAGTCCCGCAAGGAAGTCGAACACGCCCGCGATGTTAAGGCGCCCATACCCCCATTCACGGTTGGGATATTCAAGAAAATCGTCCCTCTGTGCGCCGCGTATCAGATAGTTCCTTATGTTTATCGAATTGACAAGGAAATCATTATCCTCCACTACCGCCCACTGCATAAGCTGAGCGCAGCCGCCTGCCGTTATCGCCGCTGAAATGCTTGAACCCGTGCGCTCACCAAACGGCGTGGACACGTTTACACCCGGCGCCGCGATATCAGGCACTATGAAATTGTCCCGCGCATAACCTCTGCCCGACGAAGAATATATGCTGTTGTTTGAAGTCCTGTAATTTGCCACTGTGATAACACCATATACATAACCCGGCTCCGTAATCGTGACATATGGACTTGGCACGAGGAAATATGTTTCCGAAGACAAAAACTGCGAGATGGGCAGCCATATATCAAAGCCGCCGCCGACAACAACCCCCTCAGAGTTGACTCTTATATTCCACACGCCCGCCGTCGGATCCGTAAACCTGAATCGTATAAGCTCCGCTCCTGAAGCCTGCTCTACAAGCAGATAATCAACTATTATCCGTGTCTTTTCATACACAAAGTTAAACTTCTGCGGCGTATACCCCCTTGGATTGCTCCACCTTACGCTTTCACCGCCCGGGGTACGTATCTCAGTATTATAAAAATAGGGCGCATCACCCCATAAATCCATCACAAACCCGTTTTCATTTTCTCCTACTCTAAGCTCGACATCCTGATATGTCTCGCGCATGCTTATCTCTCCGTGAAAATGATGCGCCGCGTTACCCTCATTGCCAACCGCTACAACGAACACGCGGCTTTTCTGTCTGCTTAAATGGTCCATATAATTTCCAAGCATACCAAGACCCATATGGTCGCCCGTGCTTGTGCCTATACCAAGGCAGATAACGATCGGGCGGCTTAGGACCTCAACATATTTCTGCAGATATTGTATCGCCTGAATAATATCCGTTTCGCTGTAACACGGCACTCCCATCGGGATTTTATAATATTCACGCAGATACGGCTTTGCCTCTTTGAGTTTCACCATGACTATATCGCTGTCAGGCGCCGCGCCAATAAACCGTCCGCCTTCTATGGAACTTCCTGCCGCCACGCTTGCCATCGCGCTTCCATGTCCGTTTACATCAGTGCTTGGCACTATCGAAAACGGATCATCGCTTTCAAGCGCCTCATTTATCATCGCGTTTGTATACTCGCTGCCATACTCAAATCCCTCAGGCGGCGTCCCTGTCTGTATGGTTTGATCCCATATTCCCAAGATGCGGCTTCTGCCCGCAAAATCTCTGAATACAGGTTCCTGATAGCGTATGCCTGTATCGATAAAGCCTATGACTACGCCTTTTCCCGTAAGACCAAGCGGCGGTCTTTGTATCTCTAAAATACCTGATGCCGAAAGACTTAGCGTGTTCAGGTTTTGAGATGAAAACCCCGTCGGACTTTCCATAAGACCGTAGCATTTAGGCAGAAACGAATATAAAGATCTTCTGAAATCCGTGCCGCTGTCTGTGACTGTCTTGCTTATATAAAAGACAGCAAGATTATTATCCACTACGTGGTAACAATAATCGTCCCGTACCTGCCATAATCTGTCCTCGTCCAAAATAAAGTCTACGATCCAATCGCTGTAGTCATTTGACAAAATCCGTTCTTTACAGGTCACGCTGATACCTCGCATATATGGCTGTTATTACCAGTATATGCGCCGATACGCTATGCCTTGCATGTCTTTTCAAACTCATGATGCCGTTGCTTTATGCATCTTCTCACTCTTTGACAGCTCATTGTCATTCAGCTAAAGAAGTCAAAAATTTTATTTCCTCATCAGAGATTTCAAAGTAAAAAGCCAAAAGTTCCTCCGGAACAGAAAAAGCTTTAATGCTTTCATCCGATACTGTCATTTTGGCGATATCTGTGTCCTCGTATAGCGTAATAGTAAAATTTTCCTCCGGCTCGTCATCGCCAAAGCGCGCGACGGGACGCTTATATGCAACAAAACGATACTGCTCATTTGCGCCGTTTAAATCCTTTTTTAATTCGTTTTGGCGTTCCTCTATGTCTGACGTGTCAAAGTTCAAATGTTGATTATACTGATACAACTGTTCCTCATCACTTATCGTTTTTATAAGCTCATTATCCTCTGCCGAAAATATTCTTATCTCAGCCAGTCCGCCCAAATCCTCAACAGTGTATTTTTCATCCTGCCTGTTGGAACACCCTGCACATATACATAGCACAAATGAAAGAATAATTCCCGCTTTAATATAACCTGTCTTATTCGTAATTTTCATAATTTATACCCTCATCTCAAACAATAATCTTAAAATACTCCAAAAGCTCAACTTTTTTCTATAAGCAATTTGCACGTCGTCACCAGTAAACAGCAGAACAGAATTATGATAGGCGCATACGGACTCCATGCATTTGTCACTATCCCAATCCAAACAGCCGCGGCTGTGACAGGTAACGCCATATATATCCAGCGATATCTTTTCATATTGCCGTTTTGTGGGAAATGTTCAGTGTTTTTAACAACAATACTGTCAACGCGCATAGACATGCCACCCCATATGATGAGCGCTATCCACACCGCATCTGCTGCCCATTCCAAAACTTCACAAACCGTCTGTCCCGGATAAGCCATCAGCATACCTTGCATTTCAGAACTTGCCATAAGGACAGCTACCCCTGCAATAACTGCGAAAGCGTATTTTTTTCTTCTGCCTTCCTGCTGTTTCTTAAAGTTCTCATACACCTTATCATCAAATATAAGATGTTCATTTTTGATTTTCTGATACTGTCCAGTCTGAGAGAACTGTAAAATGACAATAGCTATCCCTGCCATCATTGTAACCCAATAGAGCAAAGACATCGTTATGCTGTCACTGCCAAAGCATTCAAAAATATTTGACAATATAAAAAGACTAATTCCCCCCACAATCCGTCTCACATTCCGTCGGCAATACAGCAAATATCCCCCAAGCATCTCTTGGCTGACATAAAATCCGCTTTCAGATGCACTGTTTTCTTCTGTTGACTTTTCCATTAACGCGCTCTTTTCCTCGCACTCCTCCTTCAGCAGATAGTCTGTCGGTACTCCAAACAACCTGCTGATCTGAACCAACTTACCTACCTCAGGTATTCCTCTATCATTCACCCACTTCCCCACTGCCTGCCGCGATACATCAAGTTTTTCCGCCAAATCCTCCTGAGTCATATTATTGTCCTTCAAAAGCGCCTTTAGTTTCTGCCCCAAAGTCATTTCCATTCACCTCCTGCAAACATTTTATCATTAACCGCCCTCAAAAGACAACAAATCTACAGTTTCGTTTTGTCAACTTTGCGTTTCTGTATCAATTTATCATATCTAAAAAAAGAAGTCAGCCGGCTATGTCCGCGCAAGTGCCTTGGCGCGAATGGCGCATTTTCTTATGTAATGCAAGAACACCTAGAGGACAATTTGCCCGGACGGCAAATTGAGGCGCACTTAAGCCACGGATGGCGACTTGCGCCGTGCCTCGACCGTCATAGACCACCTATATGCATTACATTTAGAAAATCTGCCATTCGCACCACAGCACTTGCGCGGACATAGCCGGCTGACTTCGCCGTTTTTCAACACACTGCTGCCTTTATGCCGCAAGTCTCTCTTGTCTGCTCGCCCTTTCTGTAGCAAGTTCTTTGTATGTGCGCCTGATAAGCACCGCCGCGATTGCAAATGTCAGTATATCCGACACGGGCATAGAGTATAAAACCCCGTCAAGCCCGAAGTTTACAGGCAACAGCAGCGCAAAGCCCACTCCAAACACAATCTCTCTCACCATGGAAAGCAGCGTTGACGCAGCCGCCTTACCCATAGCCTGCAGAAATATAAAGCACGCCTTGTTGACACAAGCAAAGATTATCATGCACAGATAAATGCGAAATGCTCTGACCGCAAAATCAGTATAATACACGCTCTCGTTTGCTGCTCCGAAAACTACTATGAGCTGCCGCGGCAGAAATTCAACGACCATAAACGCCGCCGTGCCGACACACGCCTCAGCAAGAAGCAGCCGTGTGAATAAGTCCTTTACCCTCTGTTTCAATCCCGCGCCCATATTATAGCCCACAATAGGAATACAGCCTGCTGCCATGCCAACTACTATGGAAATGACGATTTGGAAAAATTTCATTACGATCCCAACTACCGCCATAGGTATCTGCGCAAACTGCTCCTGTCCGAAAATCTCATCAAGCGCTCCGTATTTGCGTATCATATTGTTGATAGCCGCCATTGCCGCAACAAGCGAGATCTGCGACAAAAAGCTGCATATGCCAAGCGTCAGCGTTTTCTTTGAAATGCTCAGGTTTATAATGTAATCCGACTTCACGGGCTTTACAGTCTTCATATTCAGCAGATACCATACGGCAAGAACCGCCGTAACTATCTGCCCCGCTACAGTAGCGACAGCCGCGCCCATCATTCCCCACTTGAACGAAAATATAAATATCGGGTCGAGAATGATGTTTAAAACCGCGCCCGCAAGCGTGGAAATCATCGCAAACTTCGGATTACCGTCTGCCCTGATAATAGGGTTCATCGCCTGCCCGAACATATAAAAAGGAATACCCAGTGAAATATAGAAAAAATATTCCTTTGAGTACTTAAAAGTCTCCGCGTTTACCGTGCCGCCGAACATTGCAATAATGCCGTCGCTAAACAGCAGATATACAGCGGACAAAATCAGGCTTGCCGCAATTATGAACACTACAGCGTTTCCAACACTCTTTCTCGCATTTTCAGGCTCGCCTTTGCCAAGGCTAAGGCTTACAAACGCGCAGCACCCGTCGCCCGCCATCACAGCTATGGCAAGCGCAATCACGGTCAGCGGAAATACTACCGTATTTGCAGCATTTCCGTATGAGCCGAGATACGCGGCATTTGCAATAAATATCTGGTCTACGATATTGTAGAGCGCACCCACTAAAAGCGAGATAATGCAGGGTACGGCATATTTTCCCATAAGCCGCCCTATGCGCTCCGTTCCCAAAAATTGATTTGTCTCCATCTTAATCCTCCCTTTTTTACAAAAAAATAAACGTGCGGCAGATAACTGGATTTACGCAGTCCTGCTACACGTTTACTATTATTTTATTTGTAACACTCCCAAAAGTCAAAGGCACTTTTGCACAAAATTATATGTCGTTCTTATTGGGCAAATCGCATAAAAATAAAAATACATTTACTTACTTTCGGCTTATTTAATTATAAATTTCCGTGCCGCATTGATGCCAATCTTATACGGCAGCGGTCTAAGCGCTTTGTCGGCTTCCTTTAATTTTTCACGGATATTGATATGCTGCGGACAGTGCTTTTCGCATTTGCCGCATCCTGCGCACTGAGACACAAAGCCCGGCTCCTTGCGCATTCCCATGTTCTGTGCAAATTCAAAGCGGGCGGGTGCTTTTTTCTCCATATACATCAGATTGTAATAGTAAAAATTGCCCGGGATATCGACGCCTTTAGGACATGGCATGCAATAACGGCAGCCTGTGCATCCTACCTTTTCACGCTCACGGATGATTTTCTTTATCTGCTCTACTGTCTCCATATCCTCATCCGTGAAATCTCCCGCCTCAGCCTCGGATGCGATGCGGATATTTTCCTTTATCATATCCTCTGAGTTCATACCCGAAAGCACGCAGCTTACCTCGGGCTGGTTCCAAAGCCAGCGCAGTCCAAGCTCTGCCGGCGTATAGCCTTTGCTGTCCAAAGCAAGCAGTTGTTTTGCCTTATCGGGCAGATTGACGAGTTTGCCGCCGCGCAGCGGTTCCATAATTATCACAGGTATGCCCTTGGCTGCCGCCGCCTGCAGACCTTTTCTTCCTGCCTGCGTGTGCTCATCGAGATAGTTATACTGAATTTGGCAGAAATCCCAGTCATATGCGTCAAGGATTTTCAAAAACATATCTGTATCGCCATGATAAGAAAATCCGATATTACGGATGCGCCCCGCTGCCTTATTTTGCTCAATCCAATCCTCAATGCCCAAGGTCTTTAAATGCTCCCACTCCGCATAATCCGTAAACATGTGCATCAGGTAATAGTCGATATAATCTGTGCGCAGACGTGAAAGCTCTTCGTTAAATGTTTTGTCTATCGCGGCGGATGAGCGCATGATATACTGCGGAAGCTTTGTCGCGATATAAACTTTATCGCGGCACTTATTTTCATCCAAAATACGTCCAAGACATTCCTCGCTGCCCGGATAAATGTACGCGGTATCAAAATAGTTGACGCCGCCTTCAATAGCAAGCAACACTTCTCTCTCTGCCTTTTCGTAGTCGATTGCATTTCCTTTTTTGGTAAACCGCATGCAGCCATAGCCAAGCTGTGAAATTTGATTGCCGTGTCTGTCAAATCTGTATTTCATTTATATCCCTTCCTATCCATCTTCATATTTCAACATGTCTATTTTAACACACAGCACTCTACTTTACAACAAACAGCTCATGCAAAGCTCTGGTCACCGCGACATACATCAGTTTTGCCGCTTTCGGGTCTGTCCTGCACTCCTCGAAATCTGCTTTCCACAGCACCACGCAGTCAAATTCCAGTCCCTTAGTTTCAGGCACGGTCAGCACAGTCACACCCTTTCCAAAGCTGTCATTATCTGCCGCTGAAAACTTTATATTCGTTTTTTCGCCGTCTGAGAGTAACCTGCTAATTCTTTTTCCAGCCTCCGCTTTCTGTATATCATCAAAGCAAATCACGGCGATGGTTTCATATCCCTTTTGCAGCATAGCTTCTATCGTTTCCACACAAAGACCTGCCGTCTCCTCCGGCGATATGCTGTCGATAAAATGCACGGGCTCCCCATGACGTATGACAGGCTCGATTTTATACGCCCCTTTTGATGCGCTTTCCAACACTTTGCCCGCAAACTCTGAAATTTCAATCGTATTTCTGTAGCTTTTTGCAAGCAGCTTAAAGCAATCCCTTTCACCGCAAAAAACTTTCTCCCGCATATCATTCCAGTCATTCATGCCGCACTCATAATTCACATTCTGCGATACATCGCCCATAATCGTAAAGAAACACTCGGGCAGCACAGTCCTCAGCACATAATATACTGCCGCCCCAAAATCCTGCGCCTCATCTATGAACATCTGCCCGAACTCTTCATCAGGCTTTTTCTGCAGCACCCTGTAATATATGAGCAGCATTGCCGCCGCATCATATATGTCGAAACATCCGCCGAGGATATTTTCTGACACTCGTGTCATATCTGTATTGTGAACCGCACCATAACTTTGCAGGAATTTAAGATATATACTAACAACATCGCCCTTATAACAATGCGCTTTGAAATAATTTTTATACTGCACAAGCTTCTTTTTATAAATGTCAACCTCTTCGCGCCCGACGCATTGAAGCTTTATCCTGCTCTTAAGCCTTTCATCAAGAACAGTAAGCAGCCTGTTTATTGAATAATCGGGATTATCCGCAATAAATGTTTCATTGTTATTCCGCGAAAGCAGCATTCCAAGTTCGTCATCAGCAACCTCACAGCCGCCTAAAAGCCTGCGTCTCATACGCTGCAGATAATTTTCAAGCTCCTCTGTAAACAGCATCTTGCTTTTCCATGCAAAATCGGGCTGCGGCGGCACAAGCTTATATTTCTTTTTCCACTCCTTTTTCAGAAGATATGTAAGCAGCTCGTCCATGCGCATATGCTTCACGTCGTAAACCTCAAGCTCAGGAAGCCCGCCAGTTATATAGTTGATCAAAAGGTCGCTGCCGCCCACAATGCAAAACTCATTTGAAGTAAAACGCTCTTTGTAATTGTACATAATATACGAAATGCGGTGCATAGCCACGGTCGTCTTGCCGCTGCCTGCCACGCCCTGCACTATGATGTTGCAAAACGGGCTTTCGCGTATGATCTCATTCTGTTCTTTCTGTATAGTGGCTATTATATCCCCAAGCACAGCGTCGCGGTTTTTGCTCAGATATTTCACAAGCAGCTCGTCATTCGCTGCCACGTCACTGTCATAATACCCCAGCAGAGCGCCGTCTTCAATATCAAACGTGCGCTTCAGCTTCAAATCAATATCATAGCTGTTATCAGGCGTGCTGTAATTTCCCGCTCCAAGTTCGTTTTCATAATACACTGTCGAAACAGGCGCGCGCCAATCCACGATTTCGACATTCACTTTATCCCTGAGTACGCCATGCTTTCCGATATAGATCGACTCAAAAAGTTCTTCGCTTAAATTTCTGTAATCGATCCTTCCAAAAAACGGTTTATCATATGCCGCCCTATTATTTTTCAGTCGGTTAAAGCTGTGCTCCTCCAAGCTTTTCGATGTAAGCAATTGGTCGTAAAGCTCCACATTACCGCTCTGCACTTCGTCAAAGAGTTCTTTTGTCTCTTTACGCATCTTTTCATACTGCTGCTCATACTCTTTGATATTTGAGGCTATAAGCTTTCTGCACTCATCCAAATGCTCCTTTTCTGCCTGCCACTCGTCGTCTCTTTTGATCTGATTGTTCTCTGCCATGATCATACCATACCTTTCTTTACCAAACGCGGGCTTTCGCCGCACTTGATTTGCATATGCACTTCCTGCCGCCGGC
>CANREB010000007.1 GCA_947629525.1 uncultured Lachnospiraceae bacterium | reverse complement strand
TGCGCATTATTTGGGAACACATATACCTTATCTTTATAGTCAAATGCTCTGATATAATATCCGCCCCCGTAATATTCGGAGAGATCACAAAAGTACTTATAGTCCGTATCATTATCAGGCAGATAATAAAGCTTATTATTATACGACACATAATATTTATCATGATATAAGCCGTCCGGCGTCTGAAACGGCGTCTGGAACATTAGGGCTTTTATGTCATCCTCCGCGGGCGGTGTATCTATACTGTTATTAAGTATAAACATCGGTTTGCCCGCCACTCCGAAAAGCGAGGTCACGCTTGTAGCCGCATCCCCGATATACACATCGCTCAACGCAATAGCGTCCTCAATATATGGCGTCGTATCATATATTCCCGTTCCGCTTTCTATGTATTCTTTTTTAACAGCCTCATATTCCGGCTTGTACTGCGCTCTCATGCTGTCAAATGTGGAATCCATCAGCGGATGCGGCCTCCACAGCAGACACACATCATCCCTGCCTTTGAAGCTGTCAAACACATACCGCATCTTTTTCAGAAAGTTCTCTGTATTGTCAAGCATTCCGCCGATTGACGTATTGTAAAAATAAACTTTTTTCCTGCTGCCATCCTTCGCGTACATCTTTTCCTTCCACTCTTCCGGCGCCTGCGGAGGATTCTGGCATTTCTTTATTACCGCGTCAAACTTTGGCGAGCCGAGCGGCAGAAATTTTTCATCAGGTATTCTCGGGTCAAAAAACTTCCTGTACTTTTCCGACTGTATCACTATATAATCCGCATTAAAATATACCGGCAGCGTCTTTTGTCCCTCGCTCATACCGCCAGTTGTCGCATAATATGGCACATATACAAGGCAATTCGTATATTTCTTTAAATTTGCCGAATAAAACCTCGGATGAATGCTTGTGACAGTATTCCAATCGTCATAAGGATTATGCGTATAAATGACATCCGGCATGATATGCTCAAAATCATATTCCTGCCAGTCCGTAATCTCGATATCTTTCGGATAATCATTCCCTTCATAGTGCATCTTTCCAAGACTTCGGTCTGAATTTAAATCATAATAGGGGATTGGAACGCAGTATGCATCACATTCCGGATCTGCTTTCGCCGCCAGATAAATGCTCTCCAAACTGTCCCACATAGACGCTTTATAAGGAAAGAACACCATTTCTTTCCTTACAACAATATCGTTTTTTATGCTGTTTTCTATTTTTATAAGCTGTTTACGCAATATCTTATATGTTTTGTTTGCATTTGCGTTTCCGCTATTGATGTCTTCATAAACCCGAAACAACAGCTCGCAGTATTCTTCAAGGCACGATACGCTGACATGTCCTTCGCCTTCTGATTTTTCAATGGTTTCTCCTATGGACACCGCCGCTGCCTGACATTCCGCAATCATATCCCGGGCATAAGCAGCATTATTCTGCGCAAGCGCATTCTTTATTTCTTCATGAGCCTTCTGCAGGCTGTTTATGATATCTAATATTTCTTTTTTCTGCGCTTTTCTCATTATATAGCCTAGACTCCTTTCACAGCCGCTTCCTGCATTATCCGCGCATGGCAATCAGATGCCATGCGCAATACATTGGATAAATAAGGAACCACAGCCGCCCGTTTGGGCGGTGCCAAACAAATCAGTTTGGCTTTGTTTCCCGCTAATCTTAGTTCCCATTCGTGGGAAATCTAAGTTCACAGGATACAGGCGTACCTGTTTTTGAATATCCCCAACGCCCTTTTTTGTTTTTATATCAAGATGCCGTCCGCCACAGTCCGCATTATATTTACTAAAATATCTGCGGTAAAACCGACTTCCAAATCGGCTCATCTTCCGGACGGATCGCTTGACCGTTTATTGTTCTGCCATTTCTTTTGCAGCTTTCTCATTCTTGGTCTGAGGAAATTTCTTATTGAGCTGTTTTCCTGTTTTTCCCCTTATCATGGCATTTTTTGCGCTGTTTATTTTCTTATTTTCTTCAAACCCGCATACCTGACATTGAAAACGCTCGCCTTCTATATGTCCTTTCTTCCCACAGGCGCTGCATTCAATGCCAATGTCTTTTCCGATTACTTCTGTGATTTGGATCCCATTTTTCCGGCATTTCCACTGTAGCCGTTCCGTTACGAAGCCTTTTCTCCACAGCTTGAGAAAATAGGTGTCACCCGTGCCCTTCATAGACATGCCCGGATTACGCGGAAGCTTTGCCATATATATTGCTTTAGGCTTTTCACTCTCCAGCATTCTGTTAATTTCCCTGTTTATATAATTTTTAAGAGCCGCGTCCATTTTTGCCCTGTCTGCCGCATACTTTTTTGTATCACATGCCTTCATCTTTCCGTTTTGGCGCATTTCTTTTAAAATATAATCAGAAATCTCATTCTGCATTCTGCCAAATTCGCTGCCATATACGTTTCCTGTGCTTGTCGTAATCATATTCCACAAGCCAAGCGAAATGCCGACTTCATTTGTATAGTCCTCATGCCGTCTTATATTTATAAAAAGGGATACTATTATTTCTATTGTCCTATTTTGAGGATTAAGTTTAATGTCAAGCATTCTGTCATAGGTATTTTGATCCGTCAGCGGTATAAAGATTCTTTTTCTGTTTATCTTTGTAGCAAGAAATATTCCATGTGTTCCATCCAATTCTCCATATCTGTAGCCTTGCTTTTTAATGGTAAAATACAGCTCATTATCTGTATGCTGCCTGTGCAGCCTTTTTCTCGTCTGCCTGCATATATACCTGTTGAGGTTTTTTACGCGCTCTCTGCTCCCGTCTCCAAGCTCTGCAATGACTTTTTCATACCCGGACTGTATCTTTTCAGGAAGCGGCGCTGCTTTTTCGTTCAATATATTCCAATAACAGATATCTGTTTTTAGTACAAAGCGGATATAGTGCCTGTCCTCTGGCGAAAATCGTTCATTCCTGCTGACAGCATCATTTATTCCGTTTCTTACTTGTGCCCACATAATCTTGATATCAGCTAATGCCCTGCTCACGGATGCGGAAAAATACACGCTGGGAAGACCTATCTTTTCCCTAAATCTGGCTGCCCTTACTTCAGAATCAATCTCATAGCCGGAATACACCTTTGAAAGGCTTTTGATTCCCCCATATTTTTGGTAAATATAATTTTTAACAACCATGCACCCATGTCCTATGTCCATGAGCACATCCATGTCTTCACTGCTAATCTTTCCTTTGCTGTACTGATGTACAGCCTTACATATCTTCCTGCCGTCCTGCGGTAACTCATCACCGCCGCTGTACTGCGATGCCGTTTCTGCTCCTGCATTCTTCACAGGCACGGACTCCGCCCCCGTTCTTTGAACAAGTATTGTCAAAAAGTGTACTTTTTGAAACTACCACTAACAATAATATTATATATACATAACAAGCAGTTTGCAAGTGCTTTTTTGAAGATTGTAAATTTTAATTAGGAAATGATTCCGTTCAACGAAGAGTATTGTCAAAAAGTACACCTTTTGACAGTTCTTATTTTTTTCGTGTCAGCCTGTATTCCCGTAATCTGCGGTAAAATGTTGATTCGCTCATATCACAAAGCTCCAAAACTTCCTTAAACGTCAGCCTCTTATGTTCCCATTCAAGCACAATTTGTTCAAAATTCTCCGGTACTTTCCTTCCCGGTCTGCCAAAACGGACACCTTTCGCCTTTGCCGCTGCAATCCCCTCGGCCTGCCGTTTTCTTATATTTTCACGTTCATTCTGAGCAACGAACGACAGAATTTGAAGTACCAAATCAGCAATAAATGTTCCCATTAGATTCTTATCCTGCCGGGTATCTAATAGAGGCATATCCAACACCGCAATATCAATCCCTTTTTCCTTCGTAAGGATTCTCCACTGATTTTGGATTTCCACATAGTTCCTGCCTAATCGGTCAATGCTCAAGATATACAGCAGATCACCTACTTTCAACTTTTTCATTAATTTCCTGTATTGCGGGCGATCAAAGTCTTTTCCGGACTGCTTATCCATATAAATATTCTTATTCGGAATATCTTTTTCGTGAAGCGCAATGAGCTGCCGATCCTCATTCTGCTCCTTAGTACTTACCCGTATATAACCATAAACTGCGATATTACCGACCTCCTCTCCAACTTATTCAAACAAAATCATAGCACATCGTATCGGCAGGCTTGAAACTCCTGCTTCTTATCCTGCAATTTTGGGCAAATAAAAAGATCCCGGTATTATTTCTAATACTGAGATCTCGATTCGCCATATTAACTTAATGACATTGGGATGACCGTCCTTTTTATCCCTTAGATCATTGCACCCATTATGCTCATTCTCTGCTTTTGGTTCTGCTTCTGCATCATAAGCTTAAAGTGTTCAAGTATTCTGTTGTTTTTGAGTTCGGATGCGGCTTTTGCCATATCCGTGTCCTCCATGCGGCTCCTTGACGCTGTCAGATTATATGCAGCTAAGTTATTGTAGTTGCGCACATGCTCAAGACCGTTCGCCGATGCTCCCATATTGCTCCTCGCACGCGACACTTTCTCCATCGCGCCGCTGATGGCATCAAGGTCAAAATCCCTCGTGACGTTAAAATCCGCTATGCCAAGAGACTGAAGCGTGGTATCGACCATCTGTATACTCATACCGCCGCCTCTCGGATTGGTGGCAAGATGCATATCCGCCATACTTCCGTCCAAAAGTCTTTTCTCGTTTAACGTGGTGTTCTGTGATAACGACTGAATATCCTGTTTGAGCTGGTCAACTTCCATCTGAACCATTTCTCTGTCAGAATCAGAAAGAAGACCGTTTTGGGCATATATACCGAGTTCATTCATCCTCTGCAGTGAATCGGTTATGCCGCTCATCGCTCCGTCCGCCACATTTATCACACCGGTACCCTGCCATGCGTTCTGTGTGCCAACGTTCAAGCCGTTCTCTTCTTTTAATATCTTCTCGATAATGGCAAGCGCCGCCGCATTATCCGCCGCGCTGTTGACTTTCTTGCCGCTTGACAGTTGTGCGTACAGGTTATGGGTGCTGTGGCTGTTAATCGCATTAATGCTCATTCCAATCCCTCCTTTTTCCGCCTTTTCTTTGATTATATTACAAATCTTGGAAACAGGCAAGAGTTTTTGCAATCATCTTGCGCCTTTATCGTAGGGGATGCCTTCCGCTTTCGGCGCCTGTGAATTTTTCGACGTAAACGCCAATATTATCATTGATGCGATAAACGGCATCATATCATAAATATTCTTTGACAAATGCAGGTTTGACAGGAAAGTCGTGTCCGCGATATTGGCAAGGGATTTAAAAATCGCAAAGAACACTGCCGCTGCCGCTATCCTGAAAGGTTTCCACTGTCCGAATATCATTACCGCAAGCGCAAGGAAGCCAAATCCCGTAACGCCTACTTCAAAATTCCATGTTGACACCGACGGCACAATGTATGCAAATCCGCCAAGCCCTCCTAAAAATCCTGATATCATAACGCCTGCATAACGCCACTTGTATACGTTTATACCGACAGAATCAGCCGCCTGGGGATGTTCACCGCAGGCACGCAGACGCAGCCCGTATTTAGTCTTGTACAGAAATACATAGGCAGCTATGAGCAATATTATCCCGATAATAAGGAAAATATTGTATGTCAGAGGTCCCACGCTGAAAATAAACTCTGTGTTTGAATACGAAAGCTTTGACGACGCCGAGCCGCTTCCGCCTGTCGATGCGTTGTTGTAAGCCTTGACTATAACTACCGCCGCCGCTGTCGCCAGCATATTAAGCGCCGTTCCACCGATAGTCTGGTCTGCTTTTAACGTGATAGCGGAAAACGCAAGAAGAAGCGAATATATCATTCCCGCAACCGCGCTCGCAAGTATGGACACTGTCACGAGCGCTGCCGCAGGCAGAGAAGAACCAAACACAACAAGCACTATGATACCCGCAAGACCGCCGATAGCCATAATGCCTTCAAGCGCGATATTGATAACGCCGCTGCGCTCCGAAAACATACCGCCAAGCGCCACAAGCATCAGAACAACAGCATAAAGCAGAGTATACTTAAGAAGTAAAAACATTATTCATCCGCCCCCTTTCCGCTATTCGGGACATCTTTTTTCTTTCTGCCCGATAACGCGTTTGCCACAACACCTTTAAACAGCATAACAAATGCGCACAGATAGATGATGACAGCTATGATCACATCTGCTATCTCAGGCTGAAAATACTTAGTCGGAAGATATCCTCCTCCTACCGTAATATGGGACACGAAAAGCGCTGCAAATATCACGCCTATCGGATTGCTCAGCGCAAGAAGCGCCACGGGAATACCGTTAAATCCCATAGCAGGAAGCGCCGTACTGACCTGAGGATTCCATTCGGCAACGCCTGACAGATAGTAAAGCCCCGCGCCTATGCCTGCAAGCGCGCCCGCTATTGTCATTGAAAGGACGATATTCCTTTTTTCATTTATACCTGCATACCGCGCGGCATCCTTATTATGCCCACACGCTTTCAGTTCATATCCGAACGTTGTTTTATTTATCACTATATAGATGAGCACCGCTATCGCCACCGCTATAAATATGGCTATAGTCGTTGATTTCGTATTAAATATACTGTTCATGCCAAAATCGGGAATGACCGACTGCGGGGCGGCGTTCCTGAGACTGTATGTTTTGGTAGTCTTTAAGTCATACATATCTCCGATAGCACCCCTATATATGATCTCATTCACGGCATAAAGCCCTATCCAGTTGAACATTATCGCCGTGATAACCTCGTTTACATTAAAATATGCTTTAAATATACCCGGGATAGCACCCCATACCGCGCCGAAAACCATCGCCGCCAAAAGGCACACATACCAAGGCATATGAAGCACAAGCGCAAAATACAATGCGCCTAACGCGCCAAGCGTATACTGACCCGCCGCACCGATGTTAAATAGTCCTGTCTTAAACGCAAACGCCACGGAAAGTCCCGTCATGATAAGAGGCGCCGCCTGTGAAAGCACTGTACCTATACCTTTCGGCATCAGATAAAAACCGCCTTTAATTATACGGCTGAAACCGTCAAGCGCGTTTTCACTGTTTATGCAGTACAATATCACAAGTCCTACCAACAGTCCGATTATGATACATATAAACGAAGCGACCACCGACATAACACCCGATGAAAGATTTAATTTGCTTTTCTTGTTTTTCATACCTGCCCCCCTGTTTTTCTTTTGGCACCCGCCATATAAAGACCAAGTTCTTCAACCGTCGTCGTCTTAGGGTCAAGTTCACCGACTATCTCCCCCTCATACATTACCAGGATCCTGTCGGAAACATTCATAACTTCATCAAGTTCAAGCGATACAAGAAGAACAGCCTTTCCTTTATCCCTCTGCGCCACAAGCTGACTGTGGATATACTCGATAGCGCCTACGTCAAGACCTCTCGTCGGCTGTACCGCCACAAGAAGATCAGGATTTTTGTCTATCTCGCGCGCTATAATTGCCTTCTGCTGATTGCCTCCCGACATGCTGCGCGCTATAGTGGCAGGTCCCTGCCCGCTCCTCACGTCGTACTGCTCAATAAGCCTTTCGGCATATTCCCTCACGGCGCCCTGTTTTATAAATCCTGCCTTTTGGAAATCACTCTCCCAATAACGCTGCAGAACCATATTCTGCTCAAGCGTATAGTCAAGTACAAGCCCATGTTTATGCCTGTCCTCGGGGATATGGCTCATACCGCTCTTGGAACGCTCACGTATGCTCGCTTTTGATATATCCTCGCCGTCAAACAAAATCGTTCCGGAACTCATTTTCTCAAGCCCCGTAAGCGCATGTACAAATTCCGTCTGACCATTGCCGTCAATTCCCGCTATACATACTATCTCGCCGCGATGTACCTCAAGCGACACATTTTTTACCGCATTGTTTTTGTGCATCTTGCTGGGTACTGTCATATTTTCTATTTTCAGCACTGTATTACCCACATTTGCAGGCTTTTTGTCAACCTTAAAGTTGACGCTGCGCCCTACCATCATCTTGGAAAGTTCTTCCTTGGTGGTATCTGCGATATTTACCGTGCCTATATACTTGCCTTTTCTAAGTATTGTACATCTGTCTGATACCGCCATGATCTCATTTAACTTATGTGTAATGAAAAGTATCGACTTGCCTTCATTTGCAAGGTTTTTCATTATCTTCATAAGCTCGTCTATCTCCTGCGGCGTCAGTACAGCCGTCGGCTCGTCAAAAATAAGTATCTCGTTGTCGCGGTACAGCATCTTTAAAATCTCCGTGCGCTGCTGCATTCCCACCGTGATATCCGATATTATGGCGTCAGGGTCTACTTTCAGACCGTATTTATCGCTGAGAGCCAAGACTTTCTCCCTTGCTCCCTTTTTGCTTAAAAACAATCCTTTGGCAGGTTCAATGCCAAGGATAATGTTATCTAACACTGAAAAACATTCCACAAGCTTAAAGTGCTGATGCACCATGCCTATATTCAAAGCATTTGCATCATTCGGATTATTGATCTTTACTTCTTTTCCGTTTTTCTTTATTATGCCGCTCGTCGGCTGATAAAGCCCGAAAAGAATGCTCATAAGGGTTGACTTGCCCGCTCCGTTTTCGCCAAGCAGCGCATGTATCTCACCCTTTTTTAGCTGTAAGGTAACATTATCGTTAGCCTTGATTCCCGGAAATTCCTTTGTGATGTTCAGCATCTCAATGATATACTCGCTATTTCCCATCCCTGCCTCTTTTCCGCGCTCCAAAGCGCTTATATTTAAAAAAGGGGAAGGGCTTTATCGAACCCTTCCCCATATGATTAATCAATATAGCTTACTGTCACGCCCTCGCCAACCTCAGGCTCGTTCTCCGTATCGTTTGAAATCTCGATACTGCCGTCCTTAATGCCTTCAAGAAGCGTATTGTACTCATCCTTTGTAAATGTCTTAAATGCCCATGAAGCATCGTCTGTAGGAAGCCCTATATAATCGCCGTCGGCAAGACCGAGGTTCTGTATCTGTCCTCCTATCGAAGACCAGTTGCCTGTAAAGCATGCGTCAAGCTTGTCCACTACTGTAGATGTAAGTCCCTTCATAGCAGATGTAAGCACGGGATTGTAAGCATTTCCCTCGCCGACTGAATGCTGGTCAACATCTACGCCGATTATCATACCGTCATAATTAAGCGCCGCTTCCATAGCTGATGTATAGATACCGCCGCCGCACGCGAATACGATCTCTGTACCGTCTGCGTACCAGCTCTCCATCTTTGCCGTGATATTGGCATCGCCGAAGAACTGTCCGCCGTATGTGTACTTAACGTCTACTTCTACGCCAAGTTCCTGTGCCGCATCATTGATACCCTGTACATAACCGTAACCGTATCTGATAACTGCGGGTACTGCCATACCGCCAAGGAAGCCAAGCTTTGTATAGCCGTCCTTAACTGCCGCGTATCCTGCAAGATAACCTGCCTGCTCCTCGCTGAATGTACATGCATAAGCGTTCGGCTCGATGGGTGCTGTCATATCGCTCTCTGAAACATCAACCGCAATGAAGTTGACATCAGGATATGTTGTCTGAACCTCTGAAAGCGTCTCACCGAACAGATATCCCGGAAGTACTACTACCGTAGCGCCCTCGCTTACGGCAAGGTCGATCTGGTTTATTCTCTCTTCCGTGCTGTCCTCTGTGGGCTGATAGTATGTGTACTCGATGCCGTGAGCATCTCCGTACTGCTGTACGCCTTCCCAAGTCGCCTGATTGAAAGACTCGTCGTCGATAGTGCCTACATCCGTAACAAGCGCTATCTTGCCCTCAACTGTGGTCTCGGTCTGTTCTGCTGCTCCTGTCTCTGCTTCCTGTGTCTGTGACTCAGCCGCTGTTTCCGTTGCTGCCTCTGTCTCTGCCGAAGAAGCTGTTTCCGTGTCGGCTGCCGTATCAGTCGCGGGCGTATCGTTTGAACCGCCGCATGCTGTCATGGACAATACCATAGCAGATGCCAACACAAGTGACAATGTTTTCTTTTTCATAATTTCTCCTCCTTGTGAAAACAACAAATTGAAACGCCGTCCGGCGCTTCCCTGCGCGATAACTCACGCTTACCCCTACATACTAGCACACTTGCACAAAAATATCAATTGAGAATATTATTTTTTTTCAATGGACTTTCACGGTAAATAATGTCCTCACGCGACGGTCCGTTGCTTATATGGGTAATAGGATATCCTATATGTTCCTCGATAAACTCCACATACCTGCGGCAGTTCTCGGGCAGATCTTCATATTTCTTTATACCACGTATCTCGCATTTCCATCCCGGAAGCTTCTCAAATACGGGCTTAGCCTTTTCAAGCTTTGACGTGACGGGGAACTGCGTCGTGACCTCGCCGTCGATCTCGTAACCTGTACATACGGGGATTTCATCAAGATAACCGAGTACGTCAAGCACCGTGAAGCATACATCCGTAGTACCCTGCATACGGCATCCGTACTTTGACGCAACGCAGTCAAACCAACCCATTCTTCTGGGACGCCCCGTAGTCGCGCCGTATTCGCCGCCGTCGCCTCCTCTGCGCCTTAGCTCATCCGCCTCGTCGCCGAAGATTTCAGATACGAACGCACCCGCGCCGACTGCCGAAGAGTATGCCTTGCATACCGTGTAAATCTCTTTTATCTCATAAGGCGGAAGCCCCGCGCCGATAGCGCCGTATGCCGCCAAAGTAGACGATGACGTGACCATCGGATAAATACCGTGGTCGGGGTCCTTGAGCGTACCAAGCTGTCCCTCGAGCAGGATTTCCTTGCCCGCATTTATGGCGTCATATAAATATGTAGCGACATCGCATACATACGGCTCAATCATGTCTCTATATTCATGCAGAGTGGACAAAAGCTCATCCGTATCAATGAGCGGCATGTGGTATAAATGCTCCAAAATAACATTCTTCTGCTCCGCCACACGCTTAACCTTATCCTTTAAAATCTCCTCATCAAAAAGCTCGCTGACCTGAAAGCCTATCTTTGCGTATTTATCGGAATAAAACGGCGCTATACCTGACTTTGTAGAGCCGAACGACTTGCCGCCAAGCCTTTCTTCCTCGTACTGGTCAAACAGCACATGATAAGGCATCACTATCTGCGCCCTGTCCGACACAAGTATCTTTGGCATAGGGACGTTTCTGTCCGTGATTGACTTGATTTCCTTCATAAGCACGGGAATGTTAAGTGCCACTCCGTTGCCGATAATATTTGTCGTATGACCGTAAAACACGCCCGAAGGAAGTGTATGCAGCGCAAATTTACCGTAATTGTTTACAATCGTATGTCCCGCGTTTGCCCCGCCCTGAAAGCGTATGATGATATCTGCCTTCTGTGCAAGCATATCCGTAATTTTGCCCTTTCCCTCGTCGCCCCAATTAGCTCCTACTACCGCCTTAACCATTGTCATACCTCCGCGTCTTTATATATTTGATGCAGTTACACCGTTTTTTATAATACATCTTTTTTCCCGATATGTAAACAAAAATCAGACAGAAATATCGGCTTTAACGCCAAGCTCCGCCTTGTTTGCCTCCAATACGGGCTTTACGACATTATTTAAAAAGTTCTCCACTTGCAGCGGCGCACGTCCGACATATTTTGAAGGCTCCATCGCCGCCTGAAGCTCCTCAAGCGTCAGGTTAAATCCGCTGTCCGCCGCGATAAGCTCAAGCAGGTTGTTATCTTTGCCCTCAACCTTGACATTTCTTCCTGCCTCCATTGAAAGCTTTCTTATCTTCTCATGCAGTTCCTGTCGGTTGCCGCCATTCTTTACGGCATCCATCATGATGTTTTCCGTCGCCATGAACGGAAGTTCCGCAAACATATGTTTTCTGATGACTTTATCATATACCACAAGTCCGTCCACTACATTCAGGCAGAGGTCGAGTATACCGTCCACCGCAAGAAATCCCTCGGGAATTGAAAGGCGCTTGTTTGCCGAATCGTCAAGCGTCCTCTCAAACCACTGCGTCGCCGAAGTTATCGCGGGATTGAGCGCATCTATCATAACATAACGCGAAAGCGATGCGATACGCTCCGAACGCATGGGATTACGCTTGTATGCCATTGCCGATGAACCTATCTGATTTTTTTCAAACGGTTCTTCCACTTCTTTTAAGTGCTGCAAAAGCCTTATGTCGTTTGACATTTTATGGGCGCTCGCCGCTATCCCCGCAAGGACATTCGCCACTCTTGTGTCAACTTTGCGCGAATATGTCTGTCCAGATACGGCATAGCATTCCTTAAATCCCATTTTTTCTGCTATCATCGGGTCTATCTTATCTATCGTCTCATTATCTCCGTTAAAAAGTTCCAAAAAACTTGCCTGCGTACCTGTCGTTCCCTTTGAACCGAGAAGTTTTAAACTGCCCGACACATATTCCAAATCTTCCAGATCCATAAGGAACTCCTGAAGCCAGAGCGTGGCACGCTTCCCGACTGTCGTAGGCTGCGCCGGTTGGAAATGCGTAAACGCAAGCGTCGGCAGATCCTTGTACTTATCCGCAAAACGCGCAAGTTCTTCGATAACACTTACAAGTTTTTTGTGGACAAGCTTTAAAGCTTCACTCATCACGATAATATCCGTATTATCTCCGACATAGCATGAAGTGGCGCCAAGGTGTATTATTCCCGCCGCTTTCGGACACTGCTGTCCGTATGCGTAAACATGGCTCATAACGTCATGGCGTACAAGCTTTTCGCGTTCTCTTGCCACTTCATAATTTATATCCTCGGCATGTGCCTTAAGCTCGTCGATCTGCTCCTGAGTTATCACG
Organism: uncultured Lachnospiraceae bacterium; assembly: GCA_947629525.1. GTDB lineage: Bacteria > Bacillota > Clostridia > Lachnospirales > Lachnospiraceae > COE1. The sequence continues at coordinate 77,561 of CANREB010000007.1, read as the reverse complement.
GGCTTTCCGTTTTCGCTCAGCCCCAGTTCCATCTCCGTCTCGGCAAGTGCTATCCACAACCGCCTCCACGTCTTAAATTTCATATCCTGTGAAAATATGTACTGCATCTCCTTGCTCGCATATCGCTCAGAGAGCGGACTTGTATACCTGTCTGTACTCATAATCTACCTCTTTTCTAAAACATCTATGCTTCATACTCACCGCGTATATCCTCTTTGGGCGGTTCCATAGGGTATTTACCGTTAAAACATCCCTTGCAGATATTTAACCCGTCCACAATGCCTTCAAGACGTGATATGTCAAGATAGGCAAATGTGTCCGCCCCGATGATCTTACGTATGTCCTCAACAGTCCTGTTATAAGCGAGAAGCTGTTCACGCGCGGGTATGTCCGTGCCAAAATAGCAGGGCCATAAAAACGGCGGTGAAGCAATACGCACATGAACTTCCTTTGCTCCCGCGTCGCGAAGCATCCTTACTATTCGGTCTGATGTCGTGCCGCGCACGATCGAATCGTCTATCATAACAATGCGCTTATTATTTACATTTTCTTTTAAAACATTAAGCTTTACCTTAACGCTCGACTCTCTGCTGCTCTGCTTAGGTTTTATAAATGTTCTTCCCACATATCCGTTCTTTACAAAAGCCATACCGTATGGAATGCCCGACTGTAAAGAATACCCCAGCGCAGCGCCGTATCCCGACTCCGGTACTCCTACTACCAAATCGGCTTCGACAGGCGAATCAATGGCAAGGAAACGTCCTGCCTGTATGCGTGACGAATATACGTTTACGCCGTCGATCGTACTGTCAGGCCGTGCAAAATATATGTACTCAAACACGCATCTTGCATGCTCTTTTTCAGGCAGAGCTCTTGTCATATCCGAGGTAATGCCGTTTTCGGGTGTGATAGTCACAGTCTCCCCCGGCAGCACATCCCTCACAAACTCCGCGCCTATGGTATCAAGCGCACAGTTTTCGGAAGCAATGATATAGCTGTTTTCGCGTCTGCCTATACAGAGCGGTCTGAATCCGTAGGGGTCACGCGCCCCGATAAGTTTTCTCGGGCTCATAACTACAAGCGAATACGCGCCTTTTATCTTGCTGCATGCCCTGTTTACCGCCTCTTCGACTGTCTTTGAATTGAGACGTTCGCGCGCGATATGGTATGCGATCACTTCCGAATCTATAGTCGTCTGAAAGATCGCCCCCGTATACTCCAGTTCACGTCGCAGCTCCGCCGCGTTTATCAGATTTCCGTTATGAGCAAGCGCAAGCGTGCCTTTGACATAGTTTAAAACCAACGGCTGGGCATTTTCACGAGTAGACGCTCCCGCCGTGGAATAACGGACATGACCTACACCGATATCGCCTTTCATGCTCTCAAGTTCATCCTGCGTAAAGACTTCGTTTACCAGCCCCATCCCTTTATGCGACAATACCTTGCGCTGCGGACCGTTTGTGTCGCTTACGGCGATGCCGCAGCTTTCCTGCCCTCTGTGCTGCAGCGCGAAAAGTCCATAATAAATAGTCGATGCCACGTCGTTTCCGTCAAAATCGTAAATACCGAAAACTCCGCACTCCTCTTTCAACCCTGTCTGTTCCGGACATTCATATATTTTATCATTATACATAGTATTACTCCCTCGTTCCTGCCGCCTTATCCCCTATTGCCGCAAACGGCTCAATCAGTGAGCAGGTCAAATGCTTCCTTATACTTGCCGATCGTTTTTGCAACCACATCTTCAGGAAGCAGATATCCGCTGTCAGGATTTGCCTTAAGCCAGTCCCTTACAAACTGTTTGTCAAAAGAAGGCTGTCCCTTCCCTGCTTCATACCCGTCAAGCGGCCAGAAACGTGAACTGTCGGGGGTAAGCATCTCATCCCCAAGTACAACATTTCCGTTTTCGTCAAGTCCGAACTCAAACTTTGTATCCGCGATTATTATTCCTTTGCTGAGCGCATACTCCGCACATTTTTTATAGAGCGCTATAGTGGCGTCTTTTATTTTCTGAGCATATTCGCGTCCTTTTTGCGGATATATCTTTTCAAGGACTTCAACGCTCTGCTCAAATGAAATATTCTCGTCATGAAGCCCTATCTCGGCTTTTGTACTTGGCGTATAAACGGGCTCAGGCAGCTTTTGCGATTCTTTTAAGCCCTCCGGCAGTTTTATGCCGCATACGGTGCCGTTCTCCTTATAACTTGCCCATCCGCTTCCCGTTATGTATCCGCGCACAATGCACTCGATAGGAAGCATCTTAAGCTTACGGCACATCATGCTTCTGCCGTCAAAGCGCTCGTTTTGGAAAAATTCGGGCATATCCTTTACGCTTGTCGATATCATATGGTTTTGTATTATATCCTTTGTATAATTGAACCAAAATTCAGACATTTTTGTAAGGACAGCGCCTTTGCCCGTAATCTTGTTTTTGAGTATTACGTCAAACGCCGATATCCTGTCTGTCGCCACAATGATAAGGCTGTCGCCGTTGTCATACACCTCACGCACCTTGCCTTCTTTGATCGGTAAAAATTCCTGCATCTGTTGTTCCTCCTAAAATTATATTTTTTATTATTAAAATAAGTTACTACGTCACAGCGTTTTCGTAATTTGTGACAAGGTCGATTATATTTTTCGCGTATTTCGGGTACTGTGCCACTATATCTTTGACCTCGTCCTGCGCTTTCTGAGCTACCTGCGCATTGTACTCCATCTGCTTCCTCAGCTTTTGACGCCTCAATATAAGATTATGGCGTATCTCCACCATCTCTTTATTATCTATAAGCGCCTGCGCCTGATGAAGCCATATCGACGGATCCTGTATGTTATGACGCCGCAGAAGCTTTAACAGTGAGCTTTGATTAAGATCCATATCCTGCTCCATCCTTGCTTCCTGCTCGCGCGCTTTATTTTCCAGAATATATTTGTCCCACAGCTTGTTAAGTTCCACAGAGCTGTTTACGTCATATTTCACATACAGATATTCAAGCAGGTTAGTATTGTTCACATAGCGTATTTTGACCGTATTCTGCAAAAGAACAAGCTTGTTCATCGCCTTTTCAACGCGGACAAGTTCTCTCTGAGAATCATGGTATTTTACGTACATAAGTGTTATTGACGCGGCAGATATCAGTATCGCTACAAGATATCCTATCTGCACATCGATTTGAAGCACAACACTCAGTATCGACAGTATCACGACCAGTATCGCCATTGACGCTATACATATAACGGTCATGCCTTTCATATTCTGCTGCGAGGTCAAAAGCTCATTTCTTCTGAAACGATACGCATGACGCTCGCCGTCAAGCCTTCCCAAATCTTTTTTTACAAGCGTCTGATAATCCTCGGCTTCCTTTAGCCGTTCGTATCCCTCGGGCATATACTGCTCTATGCGTTCCATATGGTTATATTCTTCTTCGCTCATGATATGGCGTTTTTCTCTGAGGTCTTCCCTGTCGCCTTCTATCTCTACTATCTTAGACGCATATGTCTTTAATTTTTCCTTTGTCTCCTCGGGCAGCGCCTCTATCTCTTCCATATCCTTAAGATACGCCGTGACAAGATTGTATTCGCCTCCCAGCTTATCAAGTTCGTTTGCCGCTTCCGATATCTGCTCAAGGCATGCCGTCACATAATTTTCACGCTGCGTCTTGTCATGCATGTCAACATCGTCGCGTTTCAGAGTTGTCTCATCCCATTCGGGAACATACTCTTCCTCATAATAGTCGTCATTTCTTGCAAACATGCCCTTGAGCCGTCCAAATAATCCCATTAATGTGCCTGCCCCTTTCAAATACAATGTCAGATCTGCGTCTGACGCTTATAGTCGCGCTTTAGCTGTGCTATGAGATCGTTCTCACCATACATCTGTCCGCTTACAATATTGTCAAGCGTTTGTTTTTCCCTTGAAGCCTGCCACTTGTCTTCCGCCTTCGCACATAATTCTTCCGCTTTTATAAAATCTTTTTCCCAATCAGGGTTTTCACGTTTAAATCCACCGTATGCGTAATCGGTCATTGATTTCCTGCAGGCAAGAATGTACGCAATCTTAGTGTTATCATCGGGAAAGAGCGTATATGACTCATAATAATAATCCGCCGCAATGTCATACGCAAAATCCATCGCATATATCGAAGCCATATTGTAGTACATAATCGCCTTTGTGGCAGTCTCATGCTTGGGAATGTAATCCACAAGTTCCGAATATATGACAAGCGCCTGCCTGAATCTTCCCTGTTGATACAGGTATTCCGCCTGCTTCTTATAGCGTTCTATCATAGTAAGGCTTGCCTGTTCTTTTAACACGACATCTATTTTCCTTATGGTATTTTCATCGTACATACCTGTTTTTTCGAGTATCGTCGTCACAAACGCCGCAACAGACATATGCTTCCTGACATATACCTCCAGTTCATCCGCAAGTTCGTCAAGACCGCATTCAGTCCTTATCCAGTATACAAGCTCCTGCGTGACTATCGTATCGTCAAGAAGATGAACCTTATCCAGAAAATAATAACACAATTCTTCAACAGAATACAGATTAACATCCGAAAATTTAACATAAAACGGCGTTTTCGCATAATTGCCTACGCACAAACAGACATTATTCATCCCAATCCTCCATCAGACAGCCACAATTATGAAATCGCTTCAAGCGGCAGACATTCTTTCCATATTTTCCCCGATGAGGGAAATATCTCTCCAAATCCCTTATCCTTTATCTCTATCCACACAGCCTGAGGATCGCTCATAAAAAATTTAAGCCCTATGCGGTTAGTCTTATTGCCCCTTACATTAAGCCCTTCCAGTGAAATATTTGCCACGCGCGTCTTACTGCCGTCAATCGGGGAAATCGTAAGAGATATAGTGTTATTTTTCACAAGCATAACATCAAATTCCCTGTCAACATCGTACCAGTTTGTCCCTGCGTTTAAAATCGGAAAATATATTTCCTCCTGCCCTTTATCGCATTTCATCCCTATGTTGGCGCGCAGTTTATCGTCCGACAGATATACATATGAACTTGAGAGCGTGGACGGCAGCATTCTCTCCCTTGCCCCATAGCATGCCCCTTTGCTGAAAAGATTATTTCCCTGAAATACGCGTCTTCCCCTGCACAGATATTTTAAGGACTCCCTGCACCATTCTTTTGAGAAATGGTCGCCAAGCAGGAACACGGAAGTGACCATTTTGTCCTCGCACTGATGTCTCGAAATGTCAACGAGTTCCACATCAAGCTGTCTGTAGAGTTTGGCGCGCTTATCATCGTTCATGTTTGCCGTATCGGGCATTCTCATCTTCTCAAACTGCGCCGTCTCAATAAAACATGCCACGGGATTGGTCTTGCGGTTGAGATGCATCATATAACTTTTTATGCCGTCTTTTGTATAGTCGTATAAAAGCACCTGATGCACCCACATCTCCTCGGGCTGATGTATGATATACTGGAAAAAACAATCCTCATGGCTTAAGAAATAAATCTGTGTCTTTTTAGGGCGTATATTCTCCATTGCCTCTCTTATGATCTGCATAAGCTCAGGACGCATCTCATCCATTGTGAAAGCTATCGCGCCTATGTCATCCTGACGCACATACGCCGATATGAGTGAGAGAGTTTTCCTGATGTATGTCTCAAGCAGCGTCATAGGGTCGTATTCTTCCTCGCCGACACGCACGCCCGCTCCGTTCAGTGCAAGGTCAAGCAGCCTGTCCACAAGTATTCCCTGACCGTCCTGCGCCGTCTTTACGGCATCCCTGCCTATAAGCCAGTTCGTATGTCCTTCCTGACCAACCTTTCTGCAGAGCATCGTCGGGATATTGTACTGCTCCTCGCCCATGACCATACTTATCGTATCAGGCATACTCTGATCTGCCCTGCAATAGCTTATCTGTGAATGGTCATTACCCAGTTCAAATCCTACCACAACTTTATTTCTTTTTGAAAACTCGTCAATTGCCTTATCAATAAACATTGTCCCTGATGCTCCCGTTTATATCAGTTTAATTAAGAATATGAAAAAGCTCCCTCGCGCAGAAATCCTGATGGACATACTCTTTTGCCAGTTCTCTCGCCGTCTTTTCATCTTTCATTTCTATACTTACCATAATATCATTCAAAAGCGCAAATCTGCCGTCGCCATTTTGCCCCGCAAAATCGCCTGAGAGCGTATCGCTCTGTGTTATATGTTCATCCGGCGTCCCGCCGTCTCCAGAGTAGTTTTCGGTTATATAATACTGAAGCGTCTCCCCGTGAAAAAGCCTGAAAACACTGACATATATACCGTCAAACACCTCACGCATTTCCTGAATTTCATAATTTTCATGGTCAGGATCATCGTAGGCAAAATGTATACAGACTTTATTTTTAGGTGTGGTCTTATACTCCACGAAATAACAGTTCCTGAAATAGTGAAGTTCGGGAACGCTGTCCGCGATTTTCGCGTAAAACGGAAAATACCTGTCTTCACGCAGAAACTCACGCACTATCATATCTACAATCTTAGGGCTTAACGTCTTAAAATATGACTCCTCTTCCGCGGCGTATTTCAGTATCGCTATCCTGCATGCCCTGTCAGATATAACGCCGTTCTCGCAGTACTGATACAGCTTGTCAAAAATCCCCGCATGGACAATGGCATCGCAAACCACATATTCGTATGCAGTATCTTTAAGCATGCGCTGTACCAGTCCCTCATCACATTTTTCACGCTCCGAATAGGCAAGCAGTATCTCGTCTTTTTCCTGAACAGTAACGCCTGTATAATCTATCTGACGCAGTATTCTGTACATTATGTCTTCCGTGTCAAGCTCCAGTTCGAGTGCCGAGCGCCAAAGCTTACGAAGTTCAGAGACTTTCCCCTCGTAATGACGCATTAAATAACGCAGGATATTCTCATCGTAACGCATGTTTTTGTACACATAATATGCCACTGCGACAAGAAATTCTTCATATTCGTATTCCCTTGTGACAATACGCTTGCTCACAATCCGCGCAAGGACTTTATGGTTAATGCCCGAAATCCCGAACCGCCAAAGCCAGTTGTAGGCTTTTTCAAACATTCCGCGTGAAGTGAGATAACGTATGACTTCGCCTCTTTCTTTTGGCTCCATCTCCTCGGCTTCTATGTCTTCAAGGAACGCGTCAAGCTCTCCTATCCTGTCATTATCATAGTAAAATCTTAACAGCTTTGTCCTTATCTCTTTTTTAAAGTCCTCAACCACCTGCTCGGACTCCACAAGATTTTTAAACCGTTTTACATTGTCGTCGTTTATGGTAATATAGTTTTTATCGACCTCGCACAGATAAATGTCAAAACTCAGCCTGCCGCTCATATACCCGCTCACGTATGACACAAGACTGTCGGGTTTCATAAGCTGTATATTTTCATACGGGACGCTGCTTGTGAAGCGGTTGCCGTCGTCATCCTGAAGAAACAGCTTATACTCGCTTCCGTATATCGGAAGCATACATATGTTATTTTTAACGGGATATGAACTCTCGCCGTTGAGTTTTTCATGAATTACAACAACATTTTTTATGTTCGGGTTATCTATATATATGCGATGCATAAAAAGCAGCGGCGTAAGCGCATAAGCCATATCGCCTGTTATTATTTTCTCATTCAGCACATTTTGGTACAAATACGCCATATTTTCGTTAATATATCCCGTCTTAACCGACTCTGTGACAAATCTCTCGATGGCTATACGGTAACTTTGCTCCAAATCGGGATACTTGTCTGCATTTTTTACAACATACGCGTACAAAAAGGCGTTTCTGTCGCGGTCAAGCGTGCTCTGATACGCAAAATACATAAGCACCATCTGCGGTATTTCAATGTTCTTATCCTTTATCTCGCCATATTTGTCAAGTTCAAGCGACATCATATAGTATTCATACAGCTTCGTCACCCTGACCGAATATTCCACGCCCAGTTCGTACCACCTGAAATATTCAGGTTCTTTTTTATCGCTGCTGATAAGCAGGCTGCATATCGCCGCTACTGTCTGAGGCGATTTACCCGCCTCATATGCCTTACACAAAATGCGGTACAAAAGCGGTGAATATTCTTTTTTCCTCACGGCAAGATATTGAAGCTGCTCGATAATTTCAGGCTTAAGCTCTCCGTTTTTTGCCCCATGCCAAAGCACATTCTCTTCAAAAGCGTCAAGTTTCAGCAAATATGTGGGGTTTTCCTGAACAAGCAGCATAGCCTCACACATTATCACAGGGCTTGAACAGCCTGATTTAAACAAATTTTCGATAAACTGCCATTTATCTTCACCGCGTCTGTTGATGTTCTCATCCAAATCAAGAAGGAACCACGCAAACTTCCACTGTGACGGATCGTTGGCATAAGCGTTTTCTATTATGCCGAGCACTTCCTGTATGTAATCGTCGTCCCGATTGTACAAAGTAGTAAGGTATAAATAATAACAGTAGTCCACAGACTCGCTTCCTGCGTCCTCCGCCGCTTTCTGCAAGCTGTCAAGAAGCCATTTTGCCTCGTTAAAGCGTTCTTTATCGATAAGAAGCTGCACTTGCAAAAGCCCTGTCATAAGACTGTCCTCATCGAGATCTTTCAGTGAATTTATCTCAGACGTTATTTTTTCAATCAACTGCTCATGCGCCATTTTACCGTAGCGCATATCAACATAAAGCTGCACGATATTTAATAGCAGTTGCTTTTTCTTTCGTTCCTTATCATGTCTTTCACTCGCCTCATCCATAAGGATATCTATCGGGATTATGTATTCTCTGCCCGCGTCCGCAAGTATAACGCTTCCGCTGTTCATTCCCTTATGCAGATGCGTGGCGTCTATATCGATTTTAAAGTCACATATGTTATCTATAAAATCACAGTCATTGATAAATTCACGGGAAGTCTTGATAAATTCACCCTCGGCACGGACTTTAAGATGTGTATATCCCCAGCTGCTGCGTGTTATTTTAACAGTGCGCTGCGTGTTCAGCCAAACATCTTCAAGAATAAACCCTTCGTTGTCAAAGCTGTATGTGACGGGTGTTTTTTTATTTGCCTCTATGAGAAACTCTTCCACATTTCGATGATTTCCAATGCTGCGTGACAGTCCTGTATATGACAGGCACACATCCTTATCCTGCTTATTCAGTACAGAAATAAAATCTTTTGTATAAAAAAGCTCAACAGCCTCATTCCAGTCTGACTTGGCAAGGTTAGTAAAATGAAACAAATTCCTTATATTGCCCAAAGAGCATTGAAGTACAGGCTCCTGAATGGTTATCCTGTACGGCATGACATACTCTCCGTAATTACTCACTATCACAAGCTCACCGTTCACCACATCTCCTGCTTCTACGGTAAGCGTATCAAAGAAGTACTGCACTTCAAACTCCTGTCCTCTGAACTCAGGTGTCAAAACCCTCATTCGTGTATCTGACGAATATATCCTTCCCTCTGCATATCTGTCTGTTGCATGGATAGCAAAGCTGCCTTCTATAAGTTCGGCGGGCTTGGCTTTTATCTCAATATTCTCGCGGGAAAATTCCAGATAGTGCATTGTTTCACTTCCTTAAAAAACATCATTATAATCTAGTATATCAAATTTATCACCACAACACAACAAAAAGTGCAAGAAGATAAGTCACTTCCTGCACCCTTGCTTAAAATATCAACTTATATCATTATCACTTTATCTCTACTATCCAACCCTTAGGGGCTTCAAGACGTCCCATCTGTATACCTGTAAGCGTATCGTAAAGCTTTTGCGTTACAGGTCCCATTTTCTCCATTCCTGAAGGGAAGCAGATCTCCTGACCTTTATTTACGATCTTACCTACAGGTGAGATAACTGCCGCTGTACCGCAAAGCCCGCACTCGGCAAAATCCTTTACTTCATCGAACAGCACCTCTCTCTCCTCTACTTCAAGTCCGAGATAATCCTTAGCTACTATCATAAGAGAACGTCTTGTGATCGAAGGAAGTATACTGCCCGACTTAGGCGTTACTATCTTATTGTCCTTTGTCACAAACAGGAAATTCGCACCGCCTGTCTCCTCTACTTTCGTGCGCGTAGCAGGGTCAAGGTACATATTCTCGTCAAATCCTTCATTATGAGCGGTAACTATCGCATGAAGGCTCATAGCATAGTTCAATCCTGCCTTGATATGACCTGTGCCGTTTGGCGCCGCACGGTCAAAATCGCTCACTTTTATCGTAAGGGGCTTAGCGCCGCCCTTGAAATAAGGACCTACCGGCGTACAGAAAATCCTGAACTGATATTCATCTGCCGGCTTAACACCGATAACCGGATTAATGCCAAACATATAAGGTCTTATATAAAGCGTTGCTCCCGAACCGTAGGGGGGAACATACGCCTCGTTTGCCTTTACGACTTTTTTTACCGCTTCTACAAAACGTCCGTCGGGAAGAGGCGGCATTTCCAGTCTGAGACAACTGTCATGCAGACGCTGCTCGTTCAAGTCAGGACGGAAAACAACGATTTTGTCATCCTGCGTGGTATATGCCTTAAGTCCCTCAAAACAAGTCTGCGCGTACTGTAGAACACCTGCGCATTCATTCATAACTATATTGGGATCTTCCGTAAGAACGCCCTCGTCCCATGCGCCATTCTTATAATTGCTGACATATCTTTTGTCAGTCTGTCTGTAACCAAAGCCCAGACTTGACCAGTCCAGATTTTTCTTTTCCATTTTTGACTACTCCCTTTCCATTTATTTATATACTTTTATGCTTTATGTACAGCTTTTAACGGTTGTACAACTTCTTTACAATTATCGTACTAAAAATATCAAAAGTCAATATTTTTGCGTTTATATTCCAAAAATGTGTATTCCAAATCAAAATATGTCTGCTCTTCACTTTCCGATACAAGTTCCCAGTTATCGTTTTCGTCCAAGTTTGGAAAATATGTGTCCGCCTGATATGAATAATTTATTTTTGTGACATATGCCGTATCACACAGGTCGAGAAGCTGCCTGTATACGCTCTCGCCGCCGAATACGTAAATATCATCGCTGTTGTACTGCTTTAGTTCTTCCTTTAGCTCGTCTGTGGAATGCACTATTATCGCGCCGTTTGCTTTATAGTTTTTATCTGTTGTAAGCACTATGTTTATACGGTTCTTTAAAGGCTGTGCCTGCGGAAACGACTCAAGCGTCTTTCTCCCCATAACTATGACCTTGCCTGTAGTCTGCTCACGCATACGCTTATGGTCATTCGGTATACGCACCAGAAGTTTATTCTGATAACCTATCGCCCAGTTGGCGTCCACTGCTACCATTATGTTCATTCTTTATCCCCCATTCAACAAAAATATATACGGACACGCGCTACACCGCCATAGGAATATCTTTAATATTCGGCTCGCACACATAGTTGTCAAGCCTTACGTCATCTTTTGTGAATTTATAAAAATCGCGTATCTCAGGATTAAGCCAAAACTGCGGCGCGGCATGCATAGGACGCGCGATAAGCTCTTTGACTATGTCAATATGCCTGTCGTAAATATGCGCATCCGCAATAACATGCACAAGCTCGCCCACTTTCATATCACAGCACTGCGCCAGCATATGGACAAGCACCGCATACTGCACCACGTTCCAGTTGTTTGCCGCAAGCACATCCTGAGAACGCTGGTTAAGTATGGCGTTCAGCGTAAGCTTATCATCGCCCTTTTTCTGCGTGACATTAAATGTCATGCTGTATGCGCACGGATAAAGGCGCATCCGGCTAAGATCCTGATGCACATAGATATTGGTAAGTATTCGGCGGCTGAACGGATTGTTTTTAAGATCATAAATGACCCTGTCCACCTGATCCATCATGCCCTCTTTGTACTCATGCTTTACGCTGAGCTGATAACCGTATGCTTTTCCAATCGAACCGTCTTCATCCGCCCATAAATCCCATATGTGCGTCCCCAGATCCTTTATATTATTCGACTTCTTCTGCCATATCCACAAAAGTTCATCCGTAGCGCCCTTTATCGGTGTCTTTCTTATCGTCTGCGCGGGAAATTCCTTACTGAGATCATACCTGTTCACAACGCCAAAACGCTTTATTGTATATGCGGGTGTGCCGTCTTCCCAGTGCGGGCGCACTTTCTCCCCTTCCGTGCTCGTACCGTTTTCCATGATATCCCTGCACATATCCACAAAAACCTTGTCTGCGTAGCTCATAAAAAATCTCTCCCTCTAGTTTCTTTCCCAACGGTCAGCCAATGAATTTATCTGATCGGCAAATTTTGCCAGATCCTTGTTCGCGCCTCCCTCATTTTTCCGTATGACATTAAGCAGCCTTTGACCTGCCGCCAGAAGTCTTGCAAAAACATCCGACGCGGCATGTGCGTGTTTTTTGATAAGTACGGGAACAGCTTCGTATTCCACCGTATTAGTCAAAAGATCTATCCTTGTTCCCGAATACGGCGCATACGCGTTATGTCCGTATTCTTTTTTCAGGCAGTCAGTAAAGGCATTGCTCACACTGTCCTCGCCATGTACAATAAATACGCGCTCCGGCTTCTTCTCAAAAGCGTTTACCCACTCGATAAGTCCGTTCTTGTCGGCGTGTCCGCTCATACCCGGAAGCTGCATTATCTCAGCGCGCACTTCCACAACTTCGCCAAAAAGCTTTACTTCTTTAGCGCCTTCAATGATCGCACGTCCCAAGGTACCTACCGCCTGATATCCTACAAACAGTATCGTACATTCAGGCCGCCACAGATTATGCTTTAAATGATGCCGGATACGTCCCGCCTCGCACATTCCGCTTGCAGATATTATTACTTTCGGCGTGTCGTCAAAATTTATCTCCTTTGACTCTTCGCTTGTAATGGCAAGCTTAAGCCCCGGGAAAGTGATGGGATTGACGCCCCGGCGCACAAGCTCCATCGCATCTTCGTCAAAACAGGTATATATATTTTTTTGGAATACTCCTGTCGCCTCAACCGCAAGCGGACTGTCCACATACACCTCAAAATTCGGAAATTCGGGGACAAGATCATCTTCCTTTATCTTCCTCAGAAAGTACAGCATTTCCTGCGTTCTGCCCACGGCAAACGATGGGATGACAACGTTTCCGCCTCTTGCAAATGTCTTTGATATAACCTTTGCAAGATCCTGCACATACTCGGGCTTTTCCGACGTATGATACCTGTCGCCGTATGTCGATTCCATAACAACATAGTCAGCCTGCCTTGTATAGATCGGATCTTTTATAAGAGGCTGATTTTTGTTGCCGATATCGCCGGAAAACACGATCTTTTTTGTGACATCATCCTCTGTGAGCCATACTTCTATACTTGCTGAACCGAGCAGATGTCCCACATCGGTAAATTTTATCGTGATACCTTCGCATATCTGTACCGTACTGTTGTACGCGCATGGCACTATCCGCCTGATCACGCCGTCCGCGTCCTCCATAGTATACAACGGCTCTACTGCCTCGATTCCCGAATGTCTTTTTGCCTTACGGTTTTTCCACTCTGCTTCCTGCATCTGTATATGCGCACAATCACGCAGCATTATCGAACACAGATCCGCCGATGCCTCGGTCGTATACACATTTCCTCTGAAACCTCTTGCATACAAAAGCGGCAGGTTGCCCGAATGGTCAACGTGGGCATGTGTAAGAAACACATAATCTATCTCTGACTCTTCCACAGGAAGTTTACTGCACTCGAACGGATTAACGCCCTGCTGCATACCGCAGTCAACCAGAATATTCTTGCCGCACGCCTGTATATAGTGGCAGCTTCCTGTTACCTGATGGTCTGCTCCTATAAAGATCAGTTTCATAAAAATACCTCCTCTTTTTAAATAACGGATATTTTTGCTGTATATCATAATATTACCACACTTCTCTAAAAAAGTATTTAAATTTTTTTATTTTCTGTTTGCGTAAATCATGTTATTATTATTTTAGTTATATTTTAATCAAACAACGCGCTTTGACTGCGCAGAAACGAGGTGCTTATGAAATTCAGCAATGGCTGTTGGCTCCAACGCGAGGGATTTGAATGTTTTGCTCCGCAGCAGGCATATTTCACCAAGATTGAGGCTGACAAAGTAACTATCTGTGCCCCGACGGGACGTATCAATCACCGCGGCGATACTCTCGGCGGCATTAATCTGACGCTTATGATAACATCGCCTATGGAAGATGTTATCCGTGTGCAGACATACCATCATCTGGGGGCTGTCAAAAACTCACCCGCATTTGAGATAAACGCTTCCTCCATACCGCTTAACGTCGATGAAAACGACGAACGCATCATTATAAAAAGCGGCTCGCTTTCACTCGAAATAGGCAAAAACAACTGGTATATGAAATACCGCCGCGGCGATAAGATCATCACGGAATCAAAGGGACGTGACCTCGCACTGATGAAAGCCGACTGGAAAGGCTCCGCGTATGACAAAGGCGATGATACGGACACATATATGCGCCAACAGCTAAGCGTAGGCGTCGGTGAGCTTTTATACGGTCTTGGCGAGCGTTTTACCCCGTTTATCAAAAACGGTCAAAGCGTTGAGATGTGGAATGCTGACGGCGGCACAAGCACTGAGCAGAGTTACAAGAACATACCGTTTTATATATCAAATAAAGGATACGGCGTATTCGTAAACCATCCCGAAAAGGTTGAGTTTGAGATATGCACCGAGATGGTCACGCGCTCTGAATTTTCGGTCGAGGGCACATACCTTGACTATTTCCTTATAAACGGACCTGAAATGAAGGATGTCTTAAGACGTTACACGGATATCACAGGCAAGCCTTCCCTGCCTGCACCGTGGACATTCGGTCTGTGGCTTTCAACTTCGTTTACCACAAACTATGACGAAGACACCGTTATGAGCTTTGTAAACGGCATGCTCGACCGTGGCATACCGCTTAGGACTTTCCATTTTGACTGCTTTTGGATGAAAGAATTCCATTGGAGCGATTTTCTCTGGGACAGCAGGGTCTTCCCCGATCCCGCAGGTATGTTAAAGCGCATCAAGGACAAGGGACTTAATATATGCGTATGGATAAACTCATACATTGGTCAGGAATCGGCGCTCTTTGCGGAAGGCATGGAAAAAGGTTACTTCATCAAACGTCCGAACGGCGAAGTATGGCAATGGGATATGTGGCAGCCCGGGATGGCTATTGTCGATTTCACCAACCCCGAAGCTTGGAAATGGTTTCAGGATAAGCTTGAAGTGCTTCTCGATATGGGGGTTGACTGCTTCAAAACGGATTTTGGCGAGAGGATCCCTGTTGACGCAGTTTACTATGACGGCTCTGACCCTAAAAAGATGCACAATTACTATACTTACCTTTACAATAAATGCGTATACGAACTTTTGGAAAGAAAGCGCGGCAAGGGCGAGGCTGTGCTGTTCGCGCGTTCCGCAACTGTGGGTGGGCAGAAATTTCCTGTTCACTGGGGCGGCGACTGCTGGTCTGATTATGAGTCTATGGAAGAAAGTCTGCGCGGCGGTTTATCGCTGTGTATGTCAGGATTTGGCTTTTGGGCGCATGATATCGGCGGTTTTGAGCACACTTCCACTGCCGACGTGTACAAACGCTGGGTAGCGTTCGGATTGCTTTCATCACACAGCCGTCTGCATGGAAGCCAGTCTTACCGTGTGCCATGGCTCTATGATGAGGAAGCCGTCGATGTAGTACGTTTCTTCACACGCTTAAAGGCACGGCTTATGCCTTATATTTATAAGACAGCGATAACGGCATCATCAACAGGTATACCTTCCATGCGCAGTATGGTGCTTGAGTTCACAAAGGACAGGAACTGCCACTATCTTGACAAACAGTATATGCTCGGCGACAGCCTGCTTGTAGCGCCGATATTTAACGATGAAAGCAGGGCTGAATATTATCTTCCTGACGGTGTCTGGACAAATTTCCTGACAGGCAGGGAATATAAAGGCGGCACATGGATAGAAGAGCAGCATGATTATCTGAGCATACCTTTGATGGTACGTGAGAACTCGATAATTGCAACAGGCGCACGCGATGACAGACCTGATTACGATTACGCCGATAACTGTGAGCTTCGCGTATACGCACTTCATGACGGCGTAACCGTCGATGCCGAAGTCTTCGGAATGGATAATACCGTTGAACTTTCAGTTTCCGTAAAACGTCAGGGACACACCGTTTATGTTACGTCGCAGGGCAGAAAGCCATACAAGATCCGTATGGTAAATATGCATGCGGCTAATGTCCAAAACGGTTCAATATCCGTTGAAGGCAGTGATTCGGTAATCACGCCCGACAATGGTGCAAATGCTTTTAACATCACGTTCTGACAGATACACATATATCATAAACAAACTGCCCCCAATAAGCTGACCAAACAGCTATTGGGGGCAGTTAAATGTAAATCATATCTTTTATTGTTTTCTAAGCCTGAACTGTGCCACTGTATCCATCAAAGACTGAGCGCACTCTCCAAGATTTGCCGATATCGCGGAATTTTCTTCGGCGCATGCCGCATTGTTCTCCACCATCCCGCTGATTGCACGGATATTTTCCAGTATTCCGTCAGTTGACTCTTTCTGCGTATTCACAAAGTTTACGATCTCATCGACCATCTTCGCATTTCCTGCGGAATACTCTGCGCTGTCCGATATCGTTTTATCTGTCTTTGCCACAAGTTCTTTACCATGTTCAACAGACTCAAAAGATTTGGATATCACGCTGCTTATCTTGGCGCTTGACTCTGAGCTGCTTGCCGACAGGGCAGATATCTCTTCCGCCACTACCGCAAAGCCCTTACCTGCTTCGCCCGCTCTTGCCGCCTCGATCGAAGCGTTTAAGGCAAGCAGGTTCGTCTTGCTTGCAATAGCGTTTATCTCAGTCACAAAGCCCGCAATCTCATCATAAAATTCCACGATCTCATCCATCGCCTTTACAAGTTCATCCATTTCCGCATTACCGGTGGCAAGATGATTGTTCACATTGTCCGTATTCGTCTTAATGTTATTTGCAAACTCTACTATCTTCTCCATATTGTCGGTCAGCACCTTTATCTCATCCGATGTGTTCTGCACGGATTCACTCTGCGCTGTCGCCGCCTTCGCCACATTTTCACTCGTCGCGGACAGATCTTTTGAATACTGAAGCACCGTTGCCGCCTGTTCATTGATATCAGTAAAGCTGCCGTTGAGCACTTCCATAATGTTTACAAGGGCATCCTTGATCTTCTTATAATCACCCGTATAAACTCCGTCAACGTGAAAATCCAAATTTTTCTCCGAAATTGCCGTCACTGTATCCGTAATCTCCGAAATATAGTGCCGTAATCCCTTCATCGTATCATTTAAGGCTTCAGACAGTGCATTTACTTCATGAGACTGCTCATCTATCTTAAAGCTGTAATCCAGTTCGCCTTCCGATATCTTTCCTACGTTCACCGCCAGTTCTTCAAGAGGCGCAAACATCGGATTAATGCTGCCTGTAAGGCTATGCTTTGCCACTCCGCCGATTACAACGCTCAATACAACCGCCAGTATGACAGTAATGATTATAACGGTAAACACTCCCGCAAGCGATATCACCGCTACTACATTCCAGCCTGTCGCATCGACTGTATTGCTGACAGCAAATTTCAGTCCTCCCTTATAATCCAGTATCAGTTTGGTTGACAAAGCTTTCTCGCACGCTTTCTCATACCTGCCTCCCAGCGCTTCCGACACTGTTGTGCTCTTCTGCGCGCTCAATGCAAGCTCCTCGTCCGGATGTGTCAGGATAGTGCCATCCTCTGTCGTTACAAATATATAATTACCGCCCTTGTAAGAACCCTCCACAAGAGTCACCAAATCGTCCATATACATATCCAGTCCCGCAACGCCCACAACTCTGCCGTCGCGCCTGATTGCCTTGGAAATGGTGATACATATATTTCCCGTCTGCTCATCTACATACGGTTCAGACACGTACACGTCGTCCGTTGCCGCCGCTCCCGAATACCAATCTCTTTCAGTCACAAGGAAATCGTCATCCGGCAGCCATCCGCCCGACATATATGTCATGATACCGTCCGCAAAGACAACTCCTTCCTGCTCTACACAGACATACACTGCCGACACATCGTCATACAGTTCCGCCAGCATATCAACGTATGTATAATAATCCTCTTCATCCGCACCTACCGGCGCTCCCGATGCGACAGCTTCAATGAGCACGATTTTCTGCGACATCCTGTTGTCGATCTGCGAACTGTATAACTGTACCTGCTCACTGTTATTCCTGACCGTATAAAAAATGATCAGAGCCAGTATTATCAGTCCCGCCAGCGTACACAGACCCGCAATGGTCCTGCGCACCGACCTGTTGGCTTTACTGTTGACATTGAAACTTAACTTCTGTAACTGCATCGTAATTCATCCTTCCATATTTTATTTATAATCCCAAATAATAATATTATAACCTACCCCCCGTTGTTCAACACAATTCGTTTTTTCACTTGTTTTTTTTGCTAAATCACTTGTCCTTTTACATTTTATGATATATAATAAAAAAAAACGACAAATATCAGAGTATATCGAAACATTCGATCATGGGGGACAGAATGAAAACTGACGAGATAATCAGGATTTCTCTCCTGATAATAACAGAGTATTACAAAAACAACCTGAAACCGTTTTTTGAGTATATCAGCGATGATATATTGTGGATAGGTCCTGCCAGCAGACAGCAGATAAGAGGCAGAAAGAACCTTATACAGACTTTTGCGGCTGAAAAACATTCGCTTACATTTACCATGGGCGATATAAAAGTCCTGTGCGCTTCACCCGGAAGCCATGTAAAAGAAGTCCTGCTTCATTATGATATTTACACTCATTATCCCAACGGCAATACTGTCTATCATGACCAATGGCTCCACTATACATGGCACGACAAAAAGATAAAGACAGCCCAAGGCTCAAAATATCAGCCTGAGATCGTTTTGCTGCACATAAGTAATCTGTGGGAATATGACAGCAGAGACACTATTTATCCCGTACACTATGAAAATTCATCTATGACAGCGCCCTCTTTTCCCGAGCCGAAACAATACATAACCGTGAAGGCGTCTGACGGATGCGTACACCGCATCGCGTCTTCCCGCATTTTATATATAGAGACCGTAAAGCACTCCTCCAAGCTTCAAATACACTCCGAGGACGGCGCTATCACCATAAATGAAACTTTATCAAAGTTTGAGGAAAAATATTCCGGACTTTTTCTGCGCATACATTCAGGATATCTGCTCAATCCCGCCCATGTTAAAAATATCCGCCGCTTTGCGGTAACATTGTCGGACGGTACTGAGCTTCCCATTCCCGAGAAAAAATATACCCATATAAAAAAGCAGCTTATGCTTTAAAACACTATCTCTTTCCAAACGCCTTTCTCAAGCGTAAATTCCTTTATCTGACCATTGTACATTATACGTCTTGTACAGTCATCGCCGCTGCATATCCTTGCGCTTTCAAGTTCTGAATTTTTCCATTTGATATCCATTTTAGCGTTACCGCGCACTCTTATCCCCTCGACGCTTCCCTCAGTCCACTTGCGGGGCAGTGCGGGAAGCAGGACTATACGCCTTTGGTCGCTTTGGACAAGCATTTCCGTCATCGCCGCTATTGAGCCGAAATTACCGTCTATCTGAAAAGGCGGATGGTTGTCAAAGAGATTTGGAAGTGTTGATCTTATGAATAACTGTCTTAAGTTCTCATGCGCACATTCACCGTCCCACAGCTTTGCATAATGGTTCATTATCCATGCTCTGCTCCAACCTGTGTGTCCTCCGCCGCCTTCAAGTCGTTTCTGAAGCGTAAGCTCCGCAGCCTTTGCAAGTTCAGGTGTACCGTCCTTTGTGATCTGTGACGAGGGATGAAGACCGTACAAATGTGAAATATGCCTGTGTCCCGGCTCTTTTTCCTCATATTCCCTGCACCACTCAAGTATTCTGCCGTCACTGCCGATGCGCGTTGGTATAAGTCTTGCACAGGCTTGCTTTATCTTATCGTCAAGTTCATCCGACACTCCGAGTATCTCTGCCGCCGCATTGCACTGGGTAAACAGATCCCTCAGTATCTGATTGTCCATCGTCACGCCAATCGAATTTGCCCCCTGCTCACCGTTTGGCAGTATAAAAGTATTTTCCGGCGACACACTTGGGCAGGTGCAAAGATACGTCGTGCCGTCAATCTCATATTCTATCAGAAAATCAAGGAAAAAAAGGCACGCTTCGCGCATCATAGGGAACATGCGCTCCAAAAATGCTTTATCACCCGTATACTCATAGTGCATCCATATGTGTGTGCAAAGCCATGCGCCGCCCATCACCCAAAAGCTTCCCGGAATCCACAGATCCTGAGGCGCAGTGTCGCCCCATATATCAGTATTGTGATGCGCCACAAATCCACGGCATCCGTACATGACTTCCGCCGTCTTCTGCCCGTTGGGAAGCATTTTTTCCATAAGGTCAAAAAGCGGCATATGACAGTCGCCCAAGCCGCAGGGCTCAGCGCACCAGTAGTTCATCTCCGTATTTATATTGATGGTATATTTTGAATCCCATGGCGCTTCAATATCTCTGTTCCATAACCCCTGAAGCGTCGCGGGAAGAGTCCCCGGACGGCTGCAGCTTATCAGCAGATATCTGCCGAAATCAAAATAGAGCTGTTCGAGCGCAAGGTCGTCCTGACCATCCGCTATATTTTTCAGACGTACATCAACAGGTACAGCGCTTCTTTTAGCCTGTTCTTTTTCGTCACACAGCGTAAGCTTTATCCTGTCATAATATGACTTATAGTCCTCTATGTGGGTCTTCTTTAATTCTTCATAACTTTTCCGCGAAGCTTTTTCCAACAGAGTGCTGAGCGCTTTTTCAAGTGCTGCCTGTGTCTTATCCTCTATTCTGTATGTCGTCAGCGCGCTCCAATACATATAGACATGCGAAGCTTCGCTCACCGATATATTCTCGCCTATAACCTCGACTTTCCCGTCGGGAACGTATATTTTACACATCATCGCGTAATCAAGACCGTCGCGTCCGAGATTTCCGCCCAATACTATGCTGTCGTCCGATGCTTTCCGCGAATATTCATATATATGATGGCGCGTCTGCATTATTTCAAGCTTAAGCTTGTTTCTGCCTTCCGCCTTGAAGTGCATGACACATATATCATCGGGCGCGCTCATAAATATTTCTCTGCTGTAGACAGTCTCATCGTACTCAAAATGCACATATGCAACTGCATTTCCTATATCAAGACCGCGCTCATAATCCGTTACTTCTTCTTTATTTATATCTTTTCCAAAATCATAGCTTATATCTATGTCGCCAAGCGTCTGGTATATCCTCATTCCCTGCGGCGTGCCGCCAAGAGCCTGTTTGCACAGCCTCTCGGCTTCATGTATCTTTCCTGACATTATGAGCTGTCTTATCACAGGAAGCTTCTCTTTGGCACTGGGATTATTTCTGTCCATAGGACCGCCATACCATACAGTATCTTCATTCACTTGTATGTGCTCTGCCTCTATGCCGCCGAATATCATTGCTCCTATCCGCCCGTTGCCTATAGGAAGAGCTTCATTCCAGTCCTTTGCGGGCGCATCATACCACATTGTTGAACTGCTTCTCATATCCGCCTCATTTCTGCGCATCCAAAAGCGCCTTTAATGCTTCATCGCTCTCACTCACCCATGCGTCTTCCTCATCGGCATTAAGCCCAAGGTACTGCGCAAGCGTGCGCTCGTCATCGCTCATTCCCCACTCATAACTGTAATCGTCTATAGCTTCAAATTCTATCTCACCTGCGATATACAGCTCCTTAAAGGTCTTTGCGTCGTTCATACAGTATTTCCCTCCTGTTATTTCATTCCCCTTATTCTTTCCCGATAACGCTTCAACGCCTCGAACGCTTCGGGATCAAGTTCTTTTATCCTGTTTTCGATTACATGGCGGCGCTGCTCAAGACGTTCTTCGATTTCGTCGATATGCAGTTCTTCACCATCTTCGAGTTTGGCAAAATACTGTTCAAGACGGTTTAGCAGTTCATCCTCGTCGATAAGTCCAAGACGCCCCCACGAAGCTGAATTTTCGGCATTCACAATATTCTCCAGACTGAAATCACCCGAATCCACAAGCTTCTTTGCCACTTCTTTCGCGAGTATCGCAACTTTTTCGCCCGCGTTCTCGCCAAACGCCCAGTCAAACTCCGCAAGCCACTCATATGTCCCCGAATGTAAATGTTTCCCGTCATCCACATAGCCTTCAAGCGGATAAGGTTCATCAACTCCTGCCGCGCGTAAAGCCTGAGACACGGTCCTTCTCACAGAGCCTTCTTCTATCAGGACTCCCGCTCCGAAAGCGCGAAGCTGATCGTTTACAGCCTCCGAATGTTCCGTCAGATAAAAATAGATCCCTCTTGCGTTCAGGTTTCGTTTAAGTATCACAAGCCGTTCCGCCGCCGTGATATCAATGCTCCCTATTCCTCTGGCATCCACTATGACCTGTTTTGTATCATCTTTCACGGCATTCTCGATATCGTCCTGAAAAGCATTTATGTTGGCAAAAAACAGATTGCCGCTGAAACGATATATTACCGTATGCTCTATCGGATAAGCGTTCTTGTTGCGGCTTAAATTGTGAAGTCCTTCGTGATCAGGAATCACTCCGAGAAATGCCTTGGGCGGAATGACCGCACGTATTATCACAGCTATGAACGACAGTATCACTCCTATAATAACGCCGTATATTGTGCCGAGCACTAAAACTCCCATAAATGCCGCCATGAAAATACCAAATTCCCGTCTGTCGGCGTGCCATGCTTTCTTTGCTATATCAACTTCAACTATCCCCATAAGCGCTGAGATCACTATTCCTGTCAGCACCGGTACAGGCAGATACTTGAGCATCCATGTCCCAAAAAGCAATACTATGACCATTGTCGCACTCGCCGTAAGAGACATGAGCTGCGACTTACATCCGTACTGGTCAGCTATCCCGCTTCTTGAAACACTTCCGTTGACGGGACAGCATCCAACCATTGCTCCCGCGACATTACCTGCGGCATACGCAAGCACTTCACGGTTATTGTTGACTTTATAATTATATTTAAGCGCATAGTTGTTTGTCGCAAGAAGCGTCTGCGCCATAATGACCAGTGCAATGGTGAGTGACAAAACTATTATCTCGCCGGCATTAGGAAAAAGCAGCGCGATATTCGGAAAAACGATTTTTGGCAGTCCTGCCTCAACCGTCGGAAGCAGTTTCACCCCGTATCTGTCCAAATGGAATACCGCGGTAGCCCCCGCTCCAATCGCCATGAGAAAAACTGACATAGGAAATTTCGGTATGATCTTTCTTGCTGTCTGAAGTATCACAACAGTACCTATGCCAAGGACAGCAGACAGGAAATTAAACGAATGCAGTTCGTTCCAGATATGGTAAAAGAGTATAAACATTTCCCCTGTCCCCGCGCTGCCGCCGAAAAGCTTCGGTATCTGCATCAATATTATCGTACACCCTATTCCCGAAATAAAACCGCCCATAACCGGTTTGGATATGTAATTTACAAGCCTCCCTGCCTTTAAAACAAAAAACAGGAACAGCCAGCATGCGGTAACAAGCGTAATGACCGGCACAAGAGCAATCGCTTCCTCCGACCCCTGCGCTATCCCGAGACTGGCAATAGTACCGCCCACAAGCGCGGCAGGCGTAGCGTCAACGCCAAAGACAAACTGCGGTGAAGATGTTATCAGCGCGTAAACAAATATCGGAAGCACGGAACCATACAGACCGTACACTACAGGCAGCCCCGCCACCTGCGCATATCCCATCGAAATCGGAATAGACACAAGCGCAACAACTATACCCGATATAATATCATTTTTCATCAACAGCCCTCCTATTACTAATAAAGGGGAAACTTATAAATAAAAGTTTCCCCTCTTAAAACAAGAGCGATAGACGGGGCTCGAACCCGCGGTCTCGACCTTGGCAAGGTCGCGCGTTACCAACTACGCCACTATCGCATTAATATATTATCCACTCTCTTGCGGACAAAATATATTATACCGTACCATATTAAATGTGTCAACTACTTTTTTCGTTTTGCAACAATTACAAAGCGTCCGTCGTCGGTATGATAGGCACATGTCGATAAAGTGATGAATGTGTCGCCGAATTCCGCGGTAACTTTCGTGTCATACATTGACATTTCTTTGATATTCCTGTAAAAGTAATCAAATTCCTCCTGCGTATCAGCCTCATAAAACTGATAATATTTAAACACGTCGTCATCCGATTCATAAACTTCCGATCGAAACACAGATATGATCTCATAGCTTCGCTCTTCATACAAAGTATTAAACATTATATCGGTATGTTCCCTGTAAAAACTTTCATCACTATAAAGATCAAGATTCCCGAACATCGCCCCATCTTTCATATTGTGCCCATATATGACAAAATTTACCGCGGGGGTGTCTACGTCCGCAATATCCCTCACAAAAAGACAGCCATACTTGTCCTCATTGCCGTAAAAATCATGGTGAAGATAATACTCGCCGTCATCGCACCTGACTACAGGATAATCTATATTCGTCCCTTCAATCGACAGCCATCCGACAAGATCATTGTTTTCTCTGTATATGTTTTCATACCTTTTGAGCATCGCGGGATCTGCAGCAGCAGGCGCTTTCTCGGGAAGTTCAGGTATCAATGCCTTTGCGGCGGGCGCTATGACAGGCTTTTTCTCCGCTGACAGACTTTCTTTTAAATTTTTCTGTTTTTCCTCGACTTGTGATACCTGATGATATATCTGCCCGATACGCAGCAGACACACCAATATCGTCGCGATAAGTACCGCTTTGATCCTGCGAAATCTTTTCCTACGTTTCATATCCGTGCTATCTTCTTTATGTCTTATCCGTTTCTTCGACGTCTATTCGTCCGATACTATAATAATATATCAACACTGCGAAGATTGCAGGTCTTGCAAATAACCTGCGAAAAATCTTTCTGCGTTTTCCCCGCCTGACTATGCGTGCTATGACAGCATCCTTTTCCGCCTCCGTCATACCATGCTTTTCAACGACAGATACAAGTATATATACGATTGCCGCAGCAACAGCTACGACAGCATAATCCTTTGCCCCATAAGTACCCGCCTCCCGTCAAAGATAGAAACCTCTGTCACTCCAGCACATTTTTATATTTCACTTTATATATGCGCCTAAGCGACTCACATATACGTTCCTGTGTGATAGTCCCGTCAGACACAGCCTGAAGCACTCCCTGATAAGCTTCATCATAGTTTTGGGGTTCAAGCAGGATATCCGCTCCTGCCTGTATTGCCGCTACCGCTGCTTCTGCCGATGTATGTCCCGACGTGACCGCTGTATCATTTAGCCTGTCTGTTATGACCACGCCGTCAAAACCGAGACTGTTCCTGAGCACATCCGTAATCATCACGGAAGACAGCGAACTGGGTGTATCATCCCCCGTCACTCCTTTTGCGCTCACATGCGATACCATGATACAGTCAGCGCCGTTCTCTATAGCCGCGGCATACGCAAGAAATTCACTGTTATTAAGCTCTTCAAGCGATTTCGCACCCGCTCCCGCACCGGGGAACTTTTGAAGCACGGCACTTACTTCCTGCTCCTGCATAGCCTGAACAGCCGCATTGACAAGAGGCGCCGCCGTAGAAGCATCCGAGCCGAATGTGCGTCCCTGAAGCGACGCGTCGCCGTCCTGCGATACTATCTGTGCCACAGGCGCCAAATCCATATTCACGCCATATGAAGCGAGTTTCTGCGCGATAAGCGTATAAGCTTCACGCACACTGTCCGTATCGGTAAGTTCTGACGCGGGGCTTGTCGCTTCCACACCAAAATCCGTATTCGGACCGCATTCTTTTGCGACTGCCATAAAAAGCGGGAACTCCGAATAGCTCATAGTATTCGCAAGCATCTGCTTGAACTGGTCTTCGGACTGGTAGTTGGAAGCACTGTAAATAAGCCCTCCCACAGGTTTTTCACTTATCGCATTTTTTGTGCTGTCGCCCGCCTGTATCGCCTTGCCGACTCCTGTGAGCGCTTCAGGGGATATCATAAACATTCCCGCCACCATCTGCTCAAGAGTCATCTCATTGAGATGCGCTTCCACAAGCTCGTCTATCGCCTCTTCATCATTCTGTACAGGTTTCTGCGCGGTCTGTTCGGTGCCGGACTGTTCCTGCACTTCCTGTGCTTCCCCTGATTCAATGCTTGCCGCGTTTGCTTCAGCCTCCTCAAGAGCCTCTGATACTTTATCGTTATAATTTTTTAAATTAGTGACGACGGCTTTTATTCCTAAATATCCTCCCACGATCACCAGCGCTATGATAATGATCGTAACAGCATACGCTAAGATTTGGTTCCTTACGCGCCTGCGCCGCCTCTTCTCCCTGCTTGTCAATTCGTCTTTCATAAGTATTCCTGTCGTTTATCAATAATTACAATTTCAGATCAACGGATATTTATCCGTAAGTGACTGCACGATAGCGCGCGCCTGTGCGACTGCGCTTTCCTGTCCCTTGATAACCATAGCTATCGCCTGCGCTATCTGATCCATATCATCCTCTTTCATACCACGGCTTGTTACCGCAGGTGTTCCCAGTCTGATACCGCTTGTGACAAAGGGCGACTTGGGATCGTTTGGTATGGTGTTCTTATTACAGGTTATGTGAGCCTCGTCCAAAAGCTTCTCGACAGCCTTGCCCGTCAAATCATATGTAGTAAGGTCAACAAGCATAAGATGATTGTCCGTACCTCCCGACACTATTTTTATATCCCTGCCGATAAGACCTTTGCATAATGCCTGTGCATTATTTATTATCTGTTTCTGATATGTCTTAAAATCGTCACTCAATGCTTCTTTAAAGCACACTGCCTTAGCCGCTATGACATGCATAAGCGGACCGCCTTGTATACCGGGGAAGATAGCCTTATTAAAATTATACTTCTCCGCTGCCTCTTTATTGGCAAGAATAAGTCCGCCTCTGGGACCTCTGAGCGTCTTATGCGTAGTTGTCGTTACCACATCGGCATACGGAATGGGGCTTGGGTGAAGTCCTGCTGCCACAAGACCCGCTATATGCGCCATATCTACCATAAGCACAGCGCCAACCTCATCGCATACTTCCCTGAACTTCTTAAAATCTATCGTTCGCGCGTATGCGCTCGCACCCGCAATTATCATCTTAGGTCTGCATTCAAGCGCAAGTTCCCTCATCCTGTCATAATCGAGAAATCCGTCGTCGTTAACGCCATAAGGAACTACCTTAAAATATTTTCCCGACATATTTACGGGCGACCCGTGCGTAAGATGTCCGCCGTGGTCAAGGTTCATGCCCATAATAGTGTCTCCGGGCTCCAAAACGGCAAACTGGACTGCCATATTAGCCTGTGCGCCCGAATGAGGCTGAACGTTGGCGTAGTCGCATCCGAAAAGCTCTTTTGCGCGCTCAATGGCAAGGTTCTCGACCTCATCGACACATTCGCATCCTCCGTAATATCTTTTACCGGGATAACCCTCGGCATATTTATTTGTGAGCGGGCTTCCCATAGCCGCCATGACCGCCTTGCTTACCCAGTTCTCGGAAGCGATCAGTTCTATGTGGCTGTTCTGCCTTTCCTGCTCTTTAACGATTGCATCGGCTATCTGCGGATCCGTGTTTCTTACATCATCAAGTGAGTACATATGCTACCTCCAAAAAGTTTATAATTTTTGTAATTTAGTCTTAAGTATAACTGTTTTTTGCTCTTTTTACAAGGGAAATGTCAGTTAAAGTGAAAAATTCTCTGACAGATCTTATATCCGTCAACCGATATGCGCCTGCCAAGCTTGCCCGGAAGGTTCATCGCATTGCCGAGTAATCCCGACCTCAGACGCGCCCAAAGCCATTTATCCTTGCTCTTTATATATGACCAAAGTTCTTTCTTCTTTTCAAGGTTTTCGTCAAGCCCTGAACGTATCAGCAACACGGACGACACAGTCGTTATTATGTCAAGATAATTGACCATATAGCGGCGTACCTTGCCGTTGAGCCGTATACGCGGAAGCTCATCAATATAATAATCGACCATAAGCTTGTTTACCTTTATCTGCTGGTCTATCCTGCTTATCATGACATTTTCATTTACCGACTGGTCTTCCCTGCCTATATAATAACGGTAAAAATTCACATCAAGATAATACATTGTCTTAACGTATGCAAGAGGGTTAAAAACAAAGATATTATCAACATAAAAAGTATGTTCCGGCAGCTTAAGCCCGCATTCGCGCAGCAGATTAGTCCTGTAAATGACTGAGTGCATCAGTATATACTGCCCTACCCTGAAATGGCGCACATCTTTCCATGTAAATACCTGCTCCTCGGGCAGCGCATGACGGTACTTCATAACCTTTTTGCGTTTTTCTCCCTCTTTTTCGTAGACAAAATTGCTGATAAACATATCAACAGATTTTCCGTCTTTAAGAAGATCTTTAAGGTGTGTGATGATACTGTCATATGCGCTTTGGCTTACCCAGTCGTCACTGTCAACAACTTTAAAATAAAGACCGTTTGCGTTCTCTAGTCCTGCGTTTACCGCCGAACCATGCCCTCCGTTCTCTTTATTCACAACTTTTACGATACTTGGAAAACGCTGTGCATACTCTTTTGCGATATCCGCTGTATTGTCTGTTGAGCCGTCGTTTACTATTATTATCTCTATATCCTCACCGCCGACAATAAGTGAATCGATACATCTGCGCATATATGCCGCTGAATTATAGCAGGGGATCGCTATCGTTAATAATTTCACAAAAAACCTCCTACCTCAGCCTGTTACATTCAAAGCGTTCCATTGTAATCAGGCAGTTCCTTATTTCTACATATCTTTGTTCTATATCGCCGTCTTTTACTTCCGTGTCAAGGCTTACAGCCATCGTATCTATCATCTCGTCTGTTATGACAGGGTGAAGCGCGCTCAAAAGTTCAAGTTTGCGCTCATAACTGTCGGCGTCGAGAAATTCGAGCAGACGTGGGTCAAGTCCCGATGCGTCCTCTGCATTCTCTTCATCAGCAGGTTTCAGATTTTCAGTAATCCCGCTCTGCGTCTGTTGAGATGTTTTTTCTGCCCGGGGGGCGCCCTCATCAGGATTTACGCGTTCAAAGCGGTACTGTCTGCCAACCTTTTCCATGAACATATCGAGCGGACGCACATATACCTCATAGGGTTCATAGAGCTGCTGATATACCACCATCCTCTCTTTTGTTTCCGAATTTCTCGCCAAAGTTAATATCTGATAACAGTTACCCTTAAAATGGCGGTAAATCTCCTGCGGCTTCGGATACTCTCTCATACTTTCCCTCCATTATTTCCATTATATATTCAGTGTGTGTTATTTTACAGGATTTTATTAAATCCTTGAACGCATATTTTCACTGTCCTGCGCGAACAAAAGTGCTGTTTCCCTGTCGATCTTCCCGTCATTGTAAAGTTCCATAAGCGCATCATCCATCGCTTTCATCCCTGCCTTTTTGTTTGTCTGTATAACGCTCATAAGCTGATGCGTCTTGCTTTCGCGTATAAGGTTGCGCACAGCCGTATTCGTGTGCATCACTTCAAACGCCGCGATACGCCCGTTACCGCCGGCAACAGGCACAAGCTGTTGTGATATGACCGACTCCAGTACCCCCGCAAGCTGTATACGTATCTGCTGCTGCTGGTGTGGTGGGAAAACATCTATAACGCGGTCTACCGTGCTCGCCGCTCCTATAGTATGAAGAGTGGAAAGCACGAGGTGTCCTGTCTCGGCGGCTGTTATCGCCACGCTTATAGTTTCAAAATCACGCATCTCACCGACAAGAATAACGTCAGGATCTTCGCGAAGCGCAGCTCTCAGCGCATCCGCGTATGAATTAAAATCCAGCCCCATCTCGCGCTGATTAACAATGGAACGTTTATGCTGATGAAGATATTCTATCGGATCTTCAAGTGTTATTATATGCGCTTCCCTGTTACTGTTTATCCTGTCTATCAGCGCGGCGAGCGTAGTGGATTTGCCGCTCCCCGTAGGTCCTGTGACAAGCACAAGCCCCCGCTTCTTTGTATATAACTCTATCACGGACTGCGGCACTCCAAGTTCTTCAAGAGACGATACCTGCGTATCAACAAGGCGGAAAGCAAGCGCCGCCGAACCGCGCTGTTTATATATATTGACCCTGTATCTTCCCTGCCCCGCTATCGAATAGGAAATATCTATATCCCCTTTTTCTTCAAAGCAGCGCTTCTGTTTTTCATTCATTATTTTATCCGCTATATTCCCTGTATCCTCGGATGTAAGCTTATCACCGCCTATTGTGATGAGTCTGCCGTTCACCCGCATCTGCGGCGGTATTCCGACCGTTATATGCACGTCAGACGCCTTAGCATCCTTTGCGGCGGATAAGATTTCTTCAACAGATCGTACCATTTAATACCTCATTTTTGCCTGTTCCAAAAAAACTACATTTTATATTTTAACACTCCGTCCGCGTTTATTCAATCGTTGACATGCAAAAAGTAATATGATTAAAAAAAGCATATCTGACGAAAATATGAAAAACAGGACGTTTCAAATGAACCGTCCTGTTTTTTGTCATTATACTGCTATTTTGTAAGCAGCATCATTATCTTATTGCTTCTGTTTACAAACTTTGTCATAGCATCCGGCTGCAGCGGCGCCTGCTGAAGCAGCGCAAGATCATAGAGCTGTTCGCAGATAATATTTACATTGTCGCCGTCCTGATGCTCAAGCACATACTCAACAAGCTGATTATTCGCGTTGAGAATAAGCGTCTCGCCCTCTTTGTTCATTCCGAAATCCATACCGGGCATTGAATACATCTTCATCATATCCTGCATCCTGCGTGTTTCCTCAGATACAGTTATCATTGACGAAATATCCTTGTTCTTAAGTTTTTCAACCTTTACAGTGATATTGTCTTTCTTTATCGCTTTTTTAAAGAGTTTTGATATCTCCTCGCTCTTCTTTGCAAGCTCCTCCTCTACTTTCTTTGAATTCTTTGTCTTGAAAGTATCCGTGAGATCCGCATCGATACGCGCGAATTTAATACCCTCATTCTTTGACTCAAGCTGCGATACAAACGGCTGGTCTATCTTATCCGGAAGCACAACAGCGTCCATCTTCGCTTTCTTGAACATGTTCACATACTGGCTCTGCTGTACAAGATCGGTAACATAATAGATGATCTTTTCCTTAGTCTCGGCATCCTCTGACGGTATCTCAACATCATCGTCGCCATTCTCATCATTTACTACCTCAGCCTCTATCTTCTCGCCCGTCTCGGCATCTGTTGCCGCCGCACTCTCTGTATTCTCTGCATTCTCCTCCTTGTCGTCGGGATCTATCTTCTTGACTTCAAGGCACTCCGGCAATGTAAGATATTTGCCGTCAAGATTTTTAAACAGGATATAGTCTGTCATCTTCTCGCAGAATTTGTCGTCTTTCAGGCAGCCGAACTTGATGAACGGGCTTATGTCATCCCAGTATTTCTCATAATTCTCCTTGTCAGTCTTGCACATTCCCGAAAGTTTATCAGCAACCTTTTTGGTAATGTATTCGCTTATCTTGGTGACAAATCCGTCATTCTGCAGCGCGCTCCTTGACACGTTGAGCGGCAGATCAGGGCAGTCGATAACGCCTTTAAGCAAAAGCAGAAATTCCGGTATGACTTCCTTGATATTGTCGGCGATAAATACCTGATTATTATAAAGCTTGATTGTTCCCTCTATCGACTCATATTCCATATTTATCTTGGGGAAATACAATATGCCTTTCATATTAAACGGATAGTCCATATTTAAATGTATCCAGAAGAGCGGCTCCTTATAATCCATAAATACCTTGCGGTAAAAGTCGCGGTAGTCATCGTCGCTGCACTCGTTAGGATGTCTTGTCCAAAGCGGATTTACATCGTTTAAAGGCACGGGACGCTTTTTGATCTTAAGCTTTGTGACTTTCTCTTTTTTGGGTTCTTCGCCATCTTTTGCGGGAAGTTCTTTCTCCTCCTCGACTGTTTCCACTACGACGTCGTCATCCTTTTTATCGGCAGGGTCGATAGTCTCGAACTCCTCAGGGGCATTTGCTTTCTCAAGATAAATCTCATACGGCATAAATCCGCAGTATTTCTTTATTACTTCTCTTGCCTTATATTCGTTGCAGAATTCAAGACAGTCCTCGTTTATGAAAAGAGTGATCTCCGTACCCACGGCATCCCTGCTGCCGTCTGTCATTGTAAACTCTGTGCCGCCGTCACATTCCCAATGCACGGGCTTTGCGTCTTTCTTATAAGAAAGTGTATCAATATGCACTTCGTCCGCCACCATGAAAGCCGAATAAAATCCAAGTCCGAAATGACCTATGATCTGGTCATCGTTCGTTTTGTCCTTATATTTCTCAATGAAATCCGTAGCTCCCGAGAACGCTATCTGATTGATGTACTCCTCTACCTCATCAGCCGTCATTCCAAGTCCCGTATCTATGAACTTAAGAGTTTTTTCTTCCGGATTGACGATTACATGGATATCTTTCTTTACTCCGTCAGGAAATTCATAATCCCCCATCATTTCAAGCTTTTTGAGTTTTGTTATGGCATCACATCCGTTTGAGATAAGTTCCCTGTAAAATATATCATGGTCTGAATACAGCCACTTCTTAATGATTGGGAAGATATTTTCACTGTTGATTGATAAGCTGCCTCGCTTTTCTGACATAAAAATTCACGTTCCTTTCTTTTTTCCTTTTATATTTTTTATATTTTATATTGGGCGCATCCGCGCCTCTTATTGAGCTCATAGTATAGTTTAGTACCCTCTTTTACAAAAGTCAAGGCAAAATTAGCACTCAAATACATCGAGTGCTAATAATTAATACTTTGTTTATATAATTTTAATCGTTTTAATCATTTTTATCTTTTTCATCGTTTTCATCAAATATCGAGTGGTATATTTCAAAAAAACTGTCCGTCGTCACTTCTTCATCGTCGATAAATCCTACCTTTGTCCATAATTCTTCATTAAGGTTTTTGGTCAGCCCTTCGACAAAATCCGAATACTTTTCGTCAAACGCTTCCGCGCGTCTTTTCTCAATGATCTTGACTTTGTTACGGTCAGTTTCGTCGCGGTTAAACGTGCTCACACATTTTATGATATGATATCCGTGTATCGTTTCGATTATATTGCTTATCTCATTGGTGCTGAGGTTAAACGCCGCCTCCTCTATCCCAGCCTCCATATCGCCTTTTCCAAATGTGATAGTCGCGTTGCTGTCATCGCTGTATTCTCCTATAAGGCTTACGAACTCTTCACCGGCTTTTGCCCTATCATATGCCTCAAGCGCCTTTTTGTGTGCCGTCTCTTTTGCCGCCTCCGAATAAGGCACCTGTTCTCCATTCTCATTTGTCGTATATGTTTTTATAAAAATATGCTGTACGGTTATCGTCCTTGCCTCGTCGTCGCTTATCTCAGGGTCAATGCCGTCTATAAGATACCCGTACACTTTTCCCACAAGCGCGTATTCGCTGTACATACCTGCGATAAGCTCCCTGTCCACTCCAAGAAGCAGGCGTTCTTTCTCCGTAAGGGAATCGTAATATTCATCCGCTGCTTTCTGCACTTTCTGTTGTTCTTCGTCCGAAAGGCTTATCTCATACTTCTCGGCAAGAAGATTCATCGCTTTGATCCTCGCAATGCTTGCAAGTACATTGTCTTTTACGTTCTCTTCCAAAGTCTCGCCATCGAATGACGCATTCCATATTTCTTTTCCGTATACATTTTCGTATCGGTTTTTTGTGTTGGTAAGATATACCATTACTTCGTAGAGCATGCATGACGACTTCTCTATGCGGAATATCTCGTTCTCAGTAAAACCTGTTGTCAGCACTACTTTCGTCTTTGCATCTTTTTCCATATTGATGCTGCTGACATATCCGCATCCGTATAACGCGGACGCACACGCTATTACTGCAGCCGCAATGACGGCAATTGCAGATTTTCTTTTATTTATCATAATTGAATACAGTCCTTTCCGATAATCTGATTATATAATATCACAATATTTTTTATCAAGACCTTATGCACATACACTGTTGATTTTAATATTGCCGATTTGTGTATATTTTTGCAAAAATTCGGTAGAATTATCAATTTGCTTTTGTTATAATAAAAAACTGACAGGTAACATAATTTGTTTCAGGGGGATATCATGGTCTTTAGCAGCCTGAATTTCATTTTCATTTTTTTACCAATATTTTTGATATTATACTACTTAGTGCCGCAAAAATACAAAAATGTCCTGTTATTTTCAGGAAGCCTTGTGTTTTATGCTTTGGGCGAACCCTCATATTTGTTTTTAATGCTCCTCACGCTTTTTGTCAACTATTGTTTTGGCAGGCTCCTGACACATTATACTGATACACGTGTCATAAAACGCCTTTTTTTGATACTTGCTTTGCTTTACAACTTCGGTATTTTGTTTTTTTTCAAATATACAAATTTTTTTATTGAAAACATAAACCATATACTGCGGCTCAACAATATAGACTGGCATTTTTATCTTATCAGCCTGACGCTGCCGCTTGGCATAAGCTTTTATACGTTTCAGATCGTTTCTTATATTATCGATGTATACCGCGGCAAAGTCAAGGCTGAGAGCTCAATAGTCAATCTTGGCGCTTATTTATGTATGTTCCCTCAGCTTATCGCAGGTCCTATAGTCATGTACTCAGATATAAGCGCCGCTCTTAAGGAACGCAGCCTTTCCATAGAAGACCTTGACAAAGGGTTAAAAAACTTTATCATGGGGCTTGGGTACAAAGTTATCATCGCTAACAGGATCGGCATACTTTGGAATGATATATGCACTATAGGTTTTGAAAGCATTTCACCCCCGCTTGCATGGCTTGGGGCATTTGCCTACTCGATGCAGCTCTATTATGACTTCTGCGGATACTCGCTTATGGCTATAGGTCTTGGTGAAATGTTAGGTTTTAAGATGCCCGTAAATTTCCGTCAGCCGTATGTAGCACGAAGCGTTACCGATTTTTGGCGCAGATGGCATATTACACTCGGCGCATGGTTTCGCGAATACGTGTACATTCCGCTGGGCGGCAACAGAAAAGGGCGCTTCAGAACTGTTCTTAACCTTTTTATAGTATGGCTGCTTGTCGGTTTCTGGCATGGCGCAGCATGGAATTTTATTATTTGGGGACTTACGATCTTTGTGCTCCAGGTAATAGAGAAAAATTTTCTGCTCAAATTCCTTAACGGTGAGAATATCTTTTCATGGCTGACATCGCACCTGTATATGTTTTTGTACATAATGATAAGCTGGATTTTGTTCGCGATAAGCGACCTTAATGAACTTGGCGTTTATCTCGGGCGTATGTTTCCGTTTTTCGGTATTGGAAAAGTCATAAATTCAGACGATTTTATGACTCATCTTACAACATACGCGCCGCTTTTGATCATCAGCATTATATTTGCAACTAATTACCCCAGAAGGATCTTCAGGAAAATACGTGACACTAAACTTGGAATACTGGCTGCTTTTGCTGTTTTCTGGTATTCTGTATACTATCTGTCAATAGGCATGAATAATCCTTTTTTATATTTCAGGTTCTAATCACTGATTTAAACGGCTCGGAGGACTTTTATGAGAGCAAGAAACAAAAAACCATACACTTTGATCAATATGCTTGTGTTTTCAACCGCTGTATTTTCCGCACTTGGAATATACACTGGCATAAAATATTACAGCGGCACACAATTTTCAACAGCTTCAAATATGCCGCTTGCCATCGCTATGCAGGGACTGCATGACGGTTTATACAAAGATTTCTTTTATTATTATTTAACCGGGTATGAGACGGAAGTTTCGTTATCCGCGGGCATATCGGGCGTTGTCGAGAGTGCGCTCATCAGGGGCTCTATCGAACCTGCCGCCGCTTCAGATGTGTATGATTATGACTCGGCAACAATGCTGACGGCGCTTTCATCGGTAAGCGGTGCCGTCGAGGAAGCTGTCGCTAACAGAAAATATGAATTTACCACCGTTGACGATGATTATTTTGACGATGCCTGTTTTATCGGTGACTCGCGAACTGTCGGCATAAGCGATTATTCCGGTATTGAGGGCGCCACATTCCTTTGCAGGTCATCACTTACAATTTACGATTACGATAAACCTAAGATAAGTTACGACGGGGAAACTATGTCCATACGCGATGTCCTTTCCGAGAGGCAGTTTGCAAAGATTTACATAATGGTGGGTATCAATGAGTGCGGTACAGGTACGCCTGAGACATTTTTTGAAAGTTACCGCAAGGTAGTTGAAGATATACGCCGTCTGCAGCCCGACGCGCTGATCTTTATCCAAGGCAACCTGTATGTCACGGAAAAAAAGTCAAAGGAAAACAAGTCATTCTCTAACGATAATATCTCAGCGCGCAATGACCTTATTGCCACGCTCGCTAACCAAAAAGATATATTTTATATTGATATTAACGAGAGTTCCCTATGTGATAACAATTCGTTAGTATCCGACTACACGTGGGATCAGGTACATATCAAGGCGCAGTATTACGGGATATGGAAAACTTTTTTATTAGAGCATGCGATAGTGAGATAACGCCAAGCGGTACTGCAATGCCCACGACGGTATAAGCTATCCATAGATAATCCACTTTCAATACCGGAAATGACGCCAGATAATATGACGGCAGACCACATAGCTTAATGTACGCAAAAGATACTATCTTAAAGGCAGGAAAATGCCACAGCATAATATGCAATGAGTTTCTCCCAATATAGGCAACCCACTCAGTATGACCGTACTGCATAAGTATTTTTGATACGCTGAATACCAAGATCCCACCTAAAATCCCATTTGTAACATAAAACCATGGCATATGTGCGGTTACTGCGGAAATCTTTTCATGCGCTGTGATATAATAACTCACCAAAAGCCCTGTAAATGATAATACTGCCCAAAAAACATTGGGCTTTATTATTATTTTTTTCAACTCTGATTTCTGTAAAAATGCCCCTATTACGAAGAAAATATAATAATAGCACGTTTCTTCCACGCCGGTTACGATATGGATACCGTTAAAATTCAAATAACATCCGACAGCCATTACGATAACAGCCGTTACAAATATGAAACAGTTCCTGAATTTTTTAAGCTTTCTTGCAATAAAATCAGTAAAAACATATATGATCGACACTTCAAAAAGCGCCCGTAAAAACCATATAGTCCCTGCAAGCTGTTCTCCATCGACAAACCCCAATGTGATAACAGTGTGATAAATAAAATCATTCATTGAATATACACTGATTTTACCATAATCGGTGTTGAGCAGGGGATTTCCCGCAAAACCGGGATCATCTGTGTAAATATTGAGTCTACAGAATAAATTATGCAGACACAGCAACAACATATTGAATGATACATACGGAATGTACAAGCCTTTTAACTTTTTAACAAAATAACAGCCTACCGCTTTTATATTCTCAGAATAACGTTCCCGATAGCAATATCCTGAAAACAAAAAAAATATCGACATATGAAACAATTTTATGTATTGTATATGACTAAAATTTGTATGAGCCAGTACAACTAAAGATATAGCAATCCCCTTCATATAATCAATCGTCTTATTTCTGTTCTCAGTATATACGGCATCCTGTTTTATCATAATTACCCTTTATCCTCCGCTAAGTCCTTAATTTTTAATTAAGACAGCAAATTTGGATAATTATAGCACATTTATGGTTGTATTTCAATATACGAAAAAACCGCTGAAGCTTTACGCTTCAGCGGTTTTTCGTCCGGCAGCCAACTCCTGCTTATCAGCGTCAAGCCTGATAAGTATCGTATCGCCCATTTTTACCTCTTCGGCAAGGATAAGTTTTGCCGCCAATGTCTCGACATATTTCTGAATATAGCGCTTCAACGGTCTTGCGCCATACACGGGATCATATCCGTTGTCAACTATAAACTGCTGCGCATCATCACTTATTTCTATATTAAGCTCCTTATCCGCAAGTCTTGCGTTTATATCGTTCAGGATAAGCTTTATAATGCCGCCTATGTTTTCCTTCGTGAGCGGCTTAAACATAATGATCTCATCAAGTCTGTTTAAAAACTCAGGTCTGAAATGCGTACGCAGACTGTTCATGACCATATCCTGCGCCGACTGCTCTATCTCACCGTTATCTCCTATTCCATCAAGCAGGTATTGCGCCCCTATATTTGAAGTCATTATCAGTATAGTATTCTTGAAGTCTACAGTCCGTCCCTGCGAGTCAGTAATTCGTCCGTCGTCAAGTACCTGAAGAAGTATATTGAACACATCCGGATGCGCTTTCTCGACCTCATCAAACAATACCACGCTGTACGGTTTTCTGCGGACCGCTTCCGTAAGCTGTCCTCCTTCATCGTAGCCGACATATCCCGGAGGCGCTCCGATAAGCCTTGACACAGAATGTTTCTCCATATATTCGCTCATATCGATGCGCACCATGTTGGACTCATCATCAAAAAGCGATGCCGCAAGCGCCTTGGCAAGCTCCGTCTTGCCTACGCCTGTAGGACCAAGGAACAGGAATGAGCCTATCGGTTTCTGAGGATCTTTTATTCCTGCCTTAGAACGGATTATTGCCTCAGTAACTTTCGTAACACCTTCATCCTGACCGATGACACGCTTATGAAGTTCATCGTCAAGATGCAGCGTCTTATTCCTCTCGCTCTCATTGAGCTTTGCAACGGGAATACCCGTCCAGCGCGATATTATCTTGGCGATCTCTTCCTCAGAAACACTCTCATGTACAAGCGACATTTCACGTTCGTTTACCTGCTGCTCCTCAATCTCAAGCTGGCGTCTGAGTTCAGGCAGCCTGCCATAACTTAACTCCGCCGCTTTTTCAAGATTGCCTTCCCGCTGCGCTATTTGGATTTGATCGTTGAGTGCTTCAATATCCTCCCTTATTTTTGACAATCTTTCGACACACGCTTTCTCATTATCCCACTGCGCTTTTCTGTTGTTAAACTCTGATTTCTGCTCGGCAAGTTCCGCAAGAAGCGCATCAAGTCTTTCCTTACTCAAGTGATCGTCTTCTTTTTTGAGCGCGGCAGCCTCTATCTCCATCTGCATAATATGTCTTTGAAGCTCATCAAGTTCTGCCGGAAGTGAGTCAAGCTCAGTCTTTATCATAGCGCATGCCTCATCAACAAGATCTATCGCCTTGTCAGGCAGAAATCTGTCCGAAATATATCTGTTTGACAGCACAGCGGCGCTCACAAGCGCATTATCCATGATCTTCACACCATGAAACACCTCATAACGCTCCTTAAGTCCGCGGAGGATACTGATAGTATCCTCAACAGTCGGCTCGTCGACCATAACAGGCTGGAAGCGCCTCTCAAGCGCGGGGTCTTTCTCAATATACTGCCTGTATTCGTCAAGCGTAGTCGCGCCTATACAATGAAGTTCGCCCCTCGCAAGCATGGGTTTGAGCATATTTCCGGCGTCCATAGCCCCATCGCTTTTCCCTGCACCCACGATCGTGTGAAGCTCATCGATAAACAATATGATCTGCCCGTCGCTGTTCTTTACATCCTCAAGCACAGCTTTGAGACGCTCTTCAAACTCTCCGCGGTACTTCGCACCCGCTACAAGTGCTCCCATATCCAGTGAAAATACCTTTTTGTCTTTTAATCCCTGCGGTACATCGCCTCTCACGATACGCTGCGCAAGCCCCTCGACAACGGCGGTCTTGCCAACACCCGGCTCGCCTATCAGTACAGGATTGTTTTTGGTCTTTCTTGAAAGTATTCGGATAATGTTTCTTATCTCATTGTCCCTGCCGATAACAGGGTCAAGCTTTTGGTTCCTTGCCTTTTCAACTAAATCCTGTCCGTATTTTTCCAAAGTGTCATATGTCGCCTCAGGATTATCGCTCGTGACTCTCTGGTTGCCCCTTACTTCCGACAGTGCTTTCAAAAAGCGCTCCCTTGTAATACCGTATTCCCTGAAGATCTCTTTTATCTCTTTATTCGGGTTCTGTATCATTGACAGGAAAAGATGCTCAACCGAAACATACTCATCCCCCATACGCTTTGCTTCGTCCTCGGCGTTTATAAGCACCTTGTTAAGATACTGACCTACATACGGCTGTCCGCCCTGTACCTTCACGCGTTTCTCCAACGCCTTTTGAACCCTTTCAACAAAATAACTGCTGTTTATCTCCATCTTCTCTATAA
Organism: uncultured Lachnospiraceae bacterium; assembly: GCA_947629525.1. Classification (GTDB taxonomy): domain Bacteria; phylum Bacillota; class Clostridia; order Lachnospirales; family Lachnospiraceae; genus COE1. The sequence continues at coordinate 37,193 of CANREB010000007.1, read as the reverse complement.
GCTTCAATATAAGGCTGTCATCTATCGTAAGAAGCGCATAGAGCAGATGCTCCTGTTCAAGCTCCTGATTACCATACTCCATTGCAAGCTTTTCACAGTCGTTTACAGCTTCCATTGATTTCTGTGTAAATTTCTGTATGTTCATATTGATCCTCCCTTTCATTATTGTTTTATTTGTTCTATATACACTATAACACAGTTTCTTATAATGTCAATCCGCTTTTTACTATTATAGCTAATTTTATTTTAAATTAATAATTGTATCATTTAATTTTTTTCGATTACAACATTTTTTACTTTTTTACTTTTTTATCTATGGTTTTTTGCCGATATATGTTAAAATAGATTTATATATTTTTGAAAGATGGTGTAAACAGATGATGGATGTCGCAACAGCGTGCTTTTTTAAAAGATATTATCCCCATGTAATAAAATGGTGGTTTGTAGTTTATAATCCTGAAGTATTCAGAGTATGGCCCTCTCCTGCCGAAAAAGAAGAAGCACTCCGCATCGAAGCAGAGGAAAAACGACTCGCCCTTGAGCAGAAAGAGGCTGAAAATGCAGCGGCAGATGACGTTGACGAATCTGCTTACAATGCTGCTACAGGTTCCTACTCGGGGCTTTACGGCAAAGGACCTGTCGATGAGGACACCAAAGCGGCACTTGACGCGATCTTAAATACCTCAAGCAATCAAAACAGTGTTGATTCACTGATAGCCGGCGGCGCAATGGATTCTGCGTCTGCCTACGGCGCCAGTAGTACCAGAGAAGTGATCCTCCCTCCGGAACATGAAGATATAGTCAGAGAAGCCAATGCCATATATGAACGTCTTATGCGCGAAGCTGCCGAAGACGAAGCCAAAAAACAGGCGGAAATAGAGGCAGCAAGGCGTCAGTTTGAAGAGTCTGTTACATCCTGAATTTACAAAGGAGCTGTTTTCACAGCTCCTTTATTTACTGATATGCTCCCTTCCACACGTCATAATTCACATCTTTTTTTAAGCGCTTCCCAGAGTCTGTCAACTTCCGCCTGAAGCTCTCCGATAAGCTCTTCATTTTCTTTTTTAAAGAGATGCTTAAAACGTCTCTGCGGCCGTAAAAAGTCCTCAACAGGCAGCTTGTTCTTTGGTTCATAACTGAGTACCCATTTACCGTCGATCACTTCAAACATCGGCCAATAACAGGTATCAGCCGCAAGCCTGCATATATTCATAAGCTCGCTCGGTTCATATCCCCATCCCCGCGGACATGGCGACAATACATTCAAAAAAGCAGGACCTTTAGTGTAGATCGCACGCTGCGCCTTTGTATACAGATCCTTGAAATTCGCGGTAAACGTGCTTTGAGCCACATAAGGCACATGATGTTCCGCTATGATAGCCGCAAGATCCTTGCGCACCTGCACCTTTCCCGAAGAAACTTTTCCTGCCGGCGTCGTAGTAGTATCGGCATACTGCGGAGTAGCTGACGAGCGCTGCGTACCTGTATTCATATACGCTCCGTTATCGTAGCAGACATAGACCATATCATGACCGCGCTCCATAGCACCCGAAAGCGACTGAAAACCTATATCATATGTGCCGCCGTCACCTCCAAAAGTGATAAACTTATAATTGTCCTTTATCTTTCCTTTTTTCTTTAAAACATTATATGCCGTCTCAACACCCGAGAGCGTCGCTCCCGCATTCTCAAAAGCATTATGTATATAACTGTCCTCGTATGCCGTATAAGGATACATAAACGAAGAAACTTCAAGACAGCCCGTAGCGTTTCCTATTACTGCCTTATCACCTTCCTCCAAGGCGCGCAGGACAGTCCTGACAGTAACAGTACCACCGCACCCGGCGCACATCCTGTGACCTCCGGCAAGACGCTCCGGTTTATTCATAACCTCTTTAAAATTATATGCTTTTTCCCATACCTGTTCCATACTAATCTCCATTCCGCCGCTTTTTGACCGGCAGCCAAAATCTGATAAAATCGCTGTTATCCGCGCAATCCTATGTAATCATACATTCCGACAGCAATATGAGTCTCCGCCATCTTCTCAAGATTTTCGTACACTCTTTCAAAATCTGAAACGGTAATATCCCTGCCACCAAGTCCATAGAAATAATTTACAGCTTCCGCCTTACAGTGAGCCTGATACATTGCCGCGCGCACCTCAGCGCCAAGCGGTCCGCCTGAAGCCGCAAACATCTCGCTCCTGTCCATTATCGCCACAGCTTTTACATTTGCAAGCGCACATGCTATCTCTTCCTCAGGGAAAGGTCTGAATACCCTTATCTTAATAAGCCCGACTTTCTTTTTTGCCGTATTTCTTATATGATCTACTGCCGCCTTGCATGTGCCTGCCGCCGAACCTATGATGACTACCGCATAATCAGCGTCATCCATTTTGTACTCTTCAAAAAAACCGTATCTGCGCCCTGTCATTTTTTCAAATTTTTCGGCAGCTTCAAGTATTACCTTTTTTGCGTTAATCATCGCCTGTCTCTGCCCGCGTTTGGTTTCCATATAATAATTCGATACGGCATAAGGACCTACCGCAAGTTTCTCGTCAGCATTCAAAAGATAATGTTTTGGCGTGTATTCTCCCACAAATTCCTTTACTTTATCGTCTTCGACAAGCATAATGTTCTCCACGCCGTGGCTTGTGATAAAACCGTCCTGACACACCATAACGGGAAGATGCACAGCCTCGTTCTCCGCTATCGGGAATGCCTGAATGTAATTATCGTAAACCTCCTGATTTGACTCCGCATATATCTGTATCCACCCGGAATCCCTTGCACCCATACTGTCCGAATGGTCAGCGTTGATATTTATCGGTCCCGAAAGCGCCCTGTTTACAAGCGCCAGCACTATCGGAAGCCTGTTTGACGCTGCCACATACAATTCTTCCCACATAAGCGCCATACCGCATGACGATGTCGCCGTTACAGCTCTCGCCCCTGCTGCCGACGCGCCGATAGTCGCGCTCATAGCGCTGTGCTCACTCTCCACATGTATAAATTCAGTATCTATATCGCCGTTTGCTATGTAGTTAGCTACATACTGCGGGATCTCCGTTGACGGTGTTATCGGAAATGCGGGCATAACATCGGGATTTATCTGTTTTATCGCGTATGCCACAGCCTCGTTTCCTGATAATCTCTCTCTTACTGCCATTGCCTATTTCCCCTCTCTCATACTTATTGCCTCAAACGGACATACTTTGGCGCATATGCCGCAGCCTTTACAGTGATCATAATCAAAGTCAGTTCTCTTTTCATCGCACACAGGTATCGATGAGTCGGGACATACCGGTGTGCATAAAAGACACTGCCTGCACTTTTCGGGTTCCCACACAGGCGTTGAAGTCCTCCACTCTCCCGTAATAAAATCGCGCGATGTAGCCGCTTCATATATTTTATTACCCTCGGTTATATCAGTCCAAGGGCTTTTCTCATTTATTCTGTCATGTATTGCCATTGCCGACTGCCTCCATATCTATTTGTTTATTTCATCAAATGCCAGTTTAAGAGCGCGCATGTTCCCGTCTATGACCTCGGGCTTCTTTGCAAATTTATGTTCAAATGAACTTTTCATCTCGGTAAGGAACTCATCCTCATCCATAACACCCGATACCGCAACCGCGGCGGCAAGCATAGGTGAATTGGGATAATTCTTTCCAAGCGCCCGTGTCGATATACCTCGGGCATCGACAGTGTACACGTTTCCTTTATATCCGTTCAGATGCCGCATAAGTTCATCCTTTGTATGCTCGGTATTGATGATGACCGCGCCGTCTTCCTTAAGCCCTTTTGTCACGTCGATACTGTCCAAAAGACTCTCATCTACAACAACGACATAATCCGGCTCATATATATTCGAGTGGACTGTTATCTCGCTGTCGCTTATACGGTTGTACGCCGTGATCGGCGCGCCCATACGCTCAGGACCATACTCGGGAAAGCCCTGCACATATTTTCCTGTCTTAAATGCCACGTCTGCAAGCAGAAGTGCCGCTGTTTTCGCGCCCTGCCCGCCGCGTCCATGCCATCTTATTTCGATAGTGCCATTCATAATAATCCTCCGTTTACACTTATATTTCCATAATATTTGCCCTGAATTCAATGTCTGCCACACTCAGTATATCATTGTGGCATATCTGTGCTATCTCATATGGCGGTATGACCTCGCCGTTGACAAATGTGTGGTTGGTGCTGTCAAGATCCTGCACAAAATACTTTCCGTTAAGCTTCGATATAACACAGTGGCATCTGCTCACCGCCCCCGAAAACTTGTCCGGTATTACGCCTTCAGCTTTATGTCCGTCTTTACCGATAACAAAATCACTGTCTTCCACAAAAAATGTCAGTTCGCCGTTCTTTCCCGCATAGAAGAGCCTTAAAGCTGTCTGAGGCGGCTTTTTGCTCTTATCAGCAAGAAGATCGGAACTTCCGCTGCCAAGCCTGTTTATCCTTTCAAGCGCTTCGCCCGACGTGATATTTCCCGTTATAAAGCCTGCTATTATCTCTTTTGCCTGTTCCGCTTTCTGCCCGGGCAGGAAATCCGATATCTTCGATACAGTTTCTTCAAGGCGCCGCGCCCAGCTGCTGCCGTCACTGCACTCAGGCTCGCATGTCACCGGAAGTACCGCAAGCATAGGCTGTTTTGTATCAATGTTGTAATATATATGCCCATACCTGTACCAGATGCACTCCCTCTTTAAAAAACCATTGTCTTCAACACGCTCACAGATATTTATCAGTTCATAAAGCAAATCTATAATATCATTACTGCTCAATTTGTCAAGTACCTCTGACAGTAAAACAAGTCCTCCGCCATCGATCCTGAATATCAGCTTTACCCTGCCGTTAATGCTTTTTTTCACATATGGCAGTATATTTACAAGTTTTTCCTGCTCCAGTATCTTATATCCGATCTCATAATAATTATCGTTTTTTTGAAAAGAAAATGTTATCTGTCTGTCATTTTCCCTAACTAACATCCGCACTGCTCCCATTGTCACTGATTTTATCAAAAAGTCTCACAGAAGCTGATATGTTCGCGAATATACTGCCATACTCGCCGCTGTCGCTCTCCATACATTGAAGGTTAAGGATAAGCTCCGCCTGCTCGAGACTCCCAAGCATAAATACGTTAAAAAAACGATATCCCGACACTTCGCAGATATAGTCCATCTCACCATAATTACGCCTGTTTATCTCACGCTTTAATATTTTTTTGCATTCAAATCCCGACATATTTCTGTTAAACTGCTTATAGTATTTGTCAAGCCTTTGATAAAGCCTGCTGTCATTTAATCCTGCCGCGCCCTTTGTGACATTTACCGTCACGTGCCTGTCATCCGATATCCAATTATATCCTGCCGTAACATAAGTATCGTTCATACTAAGCCGGGAAGGCAGCATGATCTCCATATTATCATTGTAAAGCATATATTTTTTGTAAAGCATACAGCATCTCCCGCATCTATATCTTCTGATAGAGTCTGCCAAAGGCATCCTGTTCCACTATTCCCATATTGCGGATATTATTGCAGTCGGCTGTCAGATAATCGCCTTTGTTGCCAAGCATATACGTTTCTTTCGACTGCGGTGTGAAAAGTTTGACGCCGCGCGACAGCCGCTTTGCGTACACTCTTACCGTATGCTTCGCGGTACACACCTTCATATGGCGCGTCAAGTCGATATCTTCGCTTGTATCTTTAACCTTAAGTTTCGGCGCATATTCGGGCGCTATCATAAAATCTTCCGGACTTATCTCATAATCTGCGTCAAATTCCTTTTGAGATACCGCGCGCGCATTACTGCTCTCATCCATTATGATATAGCTTCCCTGATCTATAAGAAATTCGCTGTCTCCGCTAAGTGATCTTATTATGCACTGCGTACCGACAGGAAGCAGGGAACTTGCTTTTACATAACCTATGTTATTTTTCTTTCTTTCAAATCTTTCCATTTCCGCTATATTGATGTCGTACTGCGTTGAGTCGATTATATCAAAACTTTCAAAATACTCGTTCATCTTATTGCCGAAATATGCCTCGGCGTGAAGCACCGGATAATACTGCTCGTATTTTCTTTCACTGAGGAAGCCGCCCGCGCGCTCCGTATGTCCTCCGCCTGACCCTATATCCTGCGCAAGATACCCTGCAAGTTCATTTGCGCGCACTTCCCTGATGCAGCTCCTCACGGAATACTTATAGCCGTCCTGCGTGTGATTAAATACTACACATGTATGTATCTCATCCACCTGTATAAGAAAATCGCTTATAATGCCGAGAAGATTGGGATCGCATGGTTTTGTCTGTATGATGGCATAATGGAAATCGTTATTGTAAATATATCTTATAAGCGCTATACCCGCTATTTCAAGCTCCTGAAGCGTCAGGTTGGAATTACTCAGAAAATGAAGTATGCTCTTATCTGTCGAAACTGCCTCGCGCATATCCATATCAAGAGGATAAAACAACTCCGTAAACTGGTTGGTATCGCGGTAAAGCCCGTAATAAAGCGCTGTCCCTATCTTGACATTGCTGTTTATCGGGTATCCTTCTTTTAAAAGCATCTGCCATACAAGCGTCGCACAGCTTCCAAGACTTGAATTTATCTCGCTCCCCACAAGGGAAATGAGCGGTGTCTCCTGTTCATGATGGTCTATAACCGCTACATTGTCAGCCTTAAAGCACTGTACGTTCCCCGCCCCGTACTGACAGTCCACGGTCAGCAAAAGACCGTCTATTTTTTCATCTTTAAATACACGGTACTTTATCGGAATACGCAGCTTTTCTATCATAAGCTTTAAATCAGTTTTTCTTATCCTGTATCTTCCGCTGTATATGAGCGATACTTTTTTCCCCTTGCTCCTGAAATATTTGTACAGTGCAAATCCCGAAGCTATCGCATCAGCATCGGGATTATCATGCGTCTGTATCGTTATCTGGCTGTATACCTCCAACTCGCTTAAACGCATATTCCCCTCCTGTTTTATGCAAAAAACGCTGCCACAGCTTAGTGGCAGCGCCAAAAATCACTTATTCCTCAACACTGTAATTGGGGGCTTCTTTAGTTATATGGATATCGTGAGGATGACTTTCCTTAAGAGCAGCCGCCGAAATCTTGACAAATCTTCCATTCTGTTTAAGCTCCTCGATAGTAGCCGTACCACAATATCCCATACCTGAACGCAGACCGCCCATAAGCTGGAATACCGTGTCCTCAACATTTCCCTTGTAAGCAACACGCCCTTCGACACCTTCCGGAACAAGCTTCTTTGCATCTGACTGGAAATAACGGTCTTTGCTTCCGTTCTCCATAGCCGCAATAGAACCCATGCCTCTGTATACCTTATATTTTCTGCCTTGGAACAACTCAAATGTTCCGGGGCTTTCCTCGCATCCCGCAAATATGCTTCCCATCATACATACGTTGCCGCCCGCAGCAATAGCCTTTGTCATATCGCCCGAATACTTGATACCGCCGTCCGCGATAATAGGGATGCCATACTCTTTGGCTGTCGCATATGAATCCATTATCGCAGTGATCTGTGGCACACCTATTCCCGCGACAACACGCGTCGTACATATAGACCCGGGACCGATACCTACCTTTACTGCATCAGCGCCGGCTTCGATAAGCGCCTTAGTGCCCTCTCCCGTAGCGACATTTCCGGCTATTACCTGAAGATCAGGAAATTTCTCCTTAATCATCCTAAGACATCTGAGGACATTCTCAGAATGCCCATGAGCACTGTCAAGCACTATGACATCAACCTTCGCATCCACAAGGGCTTCAACCCTGTCAAGCACGTTAGCCGTGATGCCTACGCCCGCGCCGCACAATAACCTTCCCTGTGAGTCCTTTGCCGCAAGAGGATATTTAATTGTTTTCTCAATATCTTTTATGGTAATAAGTCCTTTAAGATTATAGTTGGCATCAACTATCGGAAGTTTTTCCTTTCTCGCCGCCGCAAGGACTTTTTTTGCCTCGTCAAGCGTAATGCCCTCCCTTGCGGTTATGAGTCCTTCAGAGGTCATCGACTCTTTAATCTTTTTAGTATAGTCGGTCTCAAATTTAAGATCGCGGTTTGTTATGATGCCGACAAGTTTCCTTCCTTCCGTAATAGGAACGCCCGATATTCTAAACTTCGCCATAAGCGCATCGGCATCAGCCAGTGTATGTTCCGGGGTCAGTGAAAATGGGTCTGTGATAACACCGTTCTCCGAGCGCTTTACCTTGTCCACTTCGTCAGCCTGTTCCTCAATGGACATATTCTTGTGGATGATACCTATGCCGCCCTGCCTTGCCATGGCGATAGCCATCCTGTGCTCAGTGACAGTATCCATTCCCGCGCTCATCATAGGAATATTCAGCTTGATCTTTTTAGTAAGCCATGTGGTTAAGTCAACTTGATTAGGTATGACCTGCGAGTAACTCGGAACGAGAAGAACATCATCAAAAGTAATCCCTTCACCAATAATCTGACCCATTTTTTTACCTCCTATATTAAATTAAATGTTAATGGTTTAATTATTCAAAATTATACAAAAACATACCACAATCGTCAAGCATGAAATCTGTTTATTCGACAAATACTTTTCTCGGCGCAACAGACTTGACAGTCTTTACGAAATCATCGTCCAGATTAAACAGAAATCTTTGGCTTCCTTCGTAGTAAGCGGCATAGAGCTTCTGTCCGGGCAGATCATGTCCTGCGCTGTAATCCATTGTCTTTACCTGTCTGTTCCTGTATGAGTCAAGCTGGTGCGAACTTTCCGGCGCCAATATCTCGATCTTGTCCACCTCTATCTTAGCCGCCTTTTTTCTTCTTGTTTTCGCCAGTATCTTGTCCACGGAGATTTCCTTGTCAAGGTAAAGATACTCATATTCAATATCCGTCCACTGGAAGATCAAATAATCAAGCACACCGAGCACCACAACCACGATAAACAATATGATATTGCCGGTAAGAAGCGTAACCATACCCAATAACACGGTGAACACAATGCATGCGATCCTCAAAAGCTGTTGTAAAAAGCTGCGTTCCTTTTTTACCATTAACTCTTTGTAACTGTCATTCATATAAAACCAACCCTTCCGTATTTTTTATTTACAATATAACTTATCTTATTACAAATCAAGTCAATATTCAAGGTTTAGAAAAAATTAATTGACATTCCCATGTACGTGCGATAAAATACAACGCATAAATAAAGTAAACTATGCGCCAAAGCAGTGCGGAAGGGAGAAATTATGGATGTTTATAATAAAAACCGCGACCAAAACCGATCCATGCATGATGAAATACGCGAACAGAACGCCAAACTTAAAGGCGCGCCGCTGCGTGAAAAGTTAAACTATTTTAAAGAATACTATCTTAAAGCAACATTATTCATAGCGGCAGCCGCCGTGCTCATCATATATATCGCCTATTCAATAATAACAGCACCCAAAGATACGGCATTTGGCGCGTTCTTTTACAACGCTTACGGCGATTCGTCAAATACAGGGCTTGCAGACGGATTTGCCGAGTATATGAATATAGATACGAAAAAAAGCGACGTATATATCGATTCTTCCGTATATCTCACGGAAACTATGAATGATACCGACTCATATATGAGCATAGAAAAAACCATGGCAGTGATATCTACAGGAGAGCTTGACGTGATCGTCGGCGACGCCGGCGCTGTGGACTACTTCACACGCGCTGAATATCTTTCCGATATTACAGATGTGCTTCCCGAAGATATGCTGGAGCAGTTTGGCGACAAGCTGTATTATGCCAAACCCGGTGAAGACGCAGAGTCTGTTCCCGTCGGCATACGCCTTGGCGACTGTGAAAAGCTCAATCAATATTATATGTTCAAGTCGGAACCCATCATCTGCTTTGTAGTCAACTCAAACAGTATCGACAACGCAGTCGCGTTCTTAAAATATCTGTATATGTAAATATACCCGCAAAAAAATATCTCCCGTTTCGGGAGATATTTTTATCTAGTTCCAAATGAGCCGCTTCCACTGCTCTATCTGTTCCTCAGTCATAAATCCGTTGGAACTTCCCACAAATCCTATCTTATATGAAGCAAACAGAAGCGCGTTTTTTATCGCCGCCTTGGCGTCGCCCGTTTTCACATAGTAATGCAGAAACGCCGAAAACATCGCATTGCCCGCACCCACTGTATTTACTACCTCATTCGTCTTGACCGTCTTGTACTCAAGTATACTGTTATCTTCCTTGGTATAAAGAATAACGCCCTTTGCACCTATGCCGAGCACGATTATTTCAGGATCATACTTTTCCCTGCATTCATTTATGCAGTCATACGGTTCGCTGTCAAGGTCATCATCGCTTATATAGAGAATGTCAGCCGCCGCCAGAAAGTCTTTTTTCTGTTCTATCTTTTCGGCGCGCATGCTTCTTACATTAACCGCCAGCGGCTTATTATATTTTTTTGATAATTCTATTAGAGGACGGCAGAAATTACAGTTTGATATAAGAACCATATCTTTATCCTGTATCTGTTTCTCAAATATCTCGTAATCATAGTCCACCGTCCTTATATCCTTAACATCCTCAAATGTCTGCTTCTGTCCCTTACAGTACAGAACTACGGACGTAGGCATGCCGTCGAGCATCGGAAGAACATAATCTGTTTTCAAATCGACGTTATTTATCTGAAGATATGCCATTATCTGCCTGCGGGGCATGCTCCTTGCAACCATGCTCATAAAATCGACCTCGTTGCCAAGCCAGCTAAGCGCCATGGCTTCGTTAAAGCCTGTACCGCCTATGCCTGTATTTATCAGATCCGGAGTGCTCTCGAACTGCCTGAACGGCACAGGAAGCGCATCTACCTTTACTATTGTCTCATGCTGCACAAAACCCGCTACCATAAATTTGCTCATATGTATTACCCTGCCTTTCCATGATTTATCACATATTACCATATTGCTCACATCAATTTTAATTATTGTATCACATTTTAAGATAGTTTTATATAATTTTTATCCAATTTTGCAAAAAATGTTTTAAAAATATGATAAACTTATATTAATTGACAGTGCAAAAGCTTTTCATTGAATTTTTGAAAACGGAGGTTTTTATATGAAAGAACAGCTCTATACCATTCCATTAAACGATGCCTTTGCGGCAGACGACGAATGCCCTTTCTGCTTTATCGAGCAGAAACTCGAGCATGACCTGCTTGATTTCACCCTTGGCTCAGGCTCATCATATATGGAAAGCGACATAAGGGAACAGACTGACCGGGAAGGCTTCTGCCGTTACCACTTCCAAAAAATGTTCCAATACGGCAATACTCTCGGCAACGCGTGGATCTTAAAGACGCACTATGTAAAAATGGGAAAAGAACTTTCTAATGAAGTCAAACATTTTAAGCCTGTAAAGCTTTCATTTATGGATAAACTGAAACGTTCAAAAGAAGTCAACAACTCTATGAGCGCATGGTGCCTTGAAAAGCAGAGATCATGCTTTATATGCAGGCAGTATGAAGATACATATGCACGATATCTTGACACATTTTTCTTCATGTATAAAAAAGACCCCGACTTTGTGAAAAAAGTCGCCGACAGCAAGGGTTTCTGCATAGTGCATTTCGGTGATCTTTGTCAGGCGGCAGTCGAAAAACTATCCGAGAAGCAGCAAAAAGAATTTTTTGATATGATTTTCCCGCTTATGGAACAAAATCTGGCACGCATCGGCGAAGATGTGAGCTGGATGGTCGAAAAGTTTGATTACCGCAACCACGACGCAGACTGGAAAAACTCTAAGGACGCCATACAGCGCGGAATGCAGAAATTAAAGGGCGGTTATCCTGCCGCCCCCGTCTATCAGCAAAAAAAGTAAGGAAAATGCCTGATTACTGTGTCATATCCTTTATCAAATCGATATATGACCTGATCTCCCTGTAGACGGCTTCAGGCTCCGCGCCTGCGGCTGTCTTTTCTTTTATAATGCCGCTTATCGTAAATGATGTTATCTTTTTTATCCTGTCGCGCTTTGCTTTGTCTTCAATCCCCTTTATCTCGGCGCCTGCGGCAAGATCGATGACCTTATCGTGCAGCGTCCTGCGCGATTCGAGAGTCTGCGATATAAGCTCCTTGTCAGTCTCATATTCCGCATTCTCCAAAAACATATTTAAAAACGGATAACTCCTGCTTACCCGGCTCTTGGCAAGCTCCTGCTGTTTGATAAGCTCAAAAAAATCCTTCTCATTCTCATCAACGACCGCAGATGACTCAAGCAGAAGATACTTCACGCTGTAATCGTACACGAAAACATATATCCCGACTTTCGAGCCGAAATAATGAAACCACAATCCCTTGCTCACTCCGACTGTCTTGACCATATCGTCCGTACTGGCGTGTTTAAAACCGTTTTTGGCAAAAACTTCAAGTGCGCCGTTGATCATACGGTCCTGTTTCTCTCTCGGCAAGTCGAAAAATTTTTCGTTCATTTGCAATTCCTCCATTGGCGTTGACTTTGATAGTCGATTTTTATATTAACACAAATCTTCAAACTTATCAATAAAAATTGTACATATTATCTTTTCATTTTCATAAAATAGTATTAGAATATAATGGAAAGAAATTGAAACCAAAGTACCAAAAGGAGGACATTAATGGCTAAGAAATTTGGAAAGTTTATGTTAATGAGCAGCATTGCTGCCGCGGCAGGCGCAGGCGTCTATCATTATCTCAAAGGTAAAAAAGCCCCCGTTCCGGAGGACAACTTTGACGCGGATGATTTTGAAGATTTTGACGACGATCTCGACGAAGACCTCGATGAGGCTCCCGCCAAGAGCCACCCCCATATGTCCGTATCGATCGACATCGACGCAGCTAAGGGGAAGATCGGTGAGAAAGTCATTGAGACGCTTGACAAAGCAAAAGAATTTATCGGTGAAGTAACTTCCACGAGCACGGAACCCGTATATACAAAAGTGGACTTGCCTTCACATGATGAAGCCGCTTCCGCATCCGTTTCTTCAACCTATGAGTCAGACACGACCGATAAAGCCCAGTCGCAAAATTTTTATAACGACACCGGAGCAGAAAACAAATAACATACGCCAATACATTGATCTTGTGCTTCCAAGACTGCATATCCGTCTTGGAAGCACATTTTTCATTGTAGCCCATCAGTTTTTTCAAACAGAAAATCATACAATTCTTCCACTTTTGTAAAATAATAATCACTGTTTTTCTTCATAAATTCACGTATCTCGGGAATATCATTCGACCAGCCCGCCCCGACAAACGTGACATCGTATGCCCTTGCCATATCATATCCCGGCTTCAGATCGTCAACCACTACCATCTCAGATGGTTTCAGACCGTATTTATCCGCTATCACCTCAAGAGCATGGGTACTTGGCTTACGCTGCTCGGGAGGACATTCCCAGCCGAAGATCATATCCGGCATAGGAAGCCCGTTAGCTTCATAATCGCGTTTTATGTTAAAGTCAAAAGAATGTGATATCACGCAGATATATCCGCCCTCCCTGCGCTGACGCTCGATTATTCCGCGCATGCCTTCATATGCGTGCGATGTGTGTTTTGACACATAATCTTTCCAACAGTTTACCTCTATCTCCATTTCTTCGTCATTCATATGAAGCTTCTGCGTACAGTACTGCGTAAAACCGGGATCAAAATTCTCGCGGAAATAATCATCAAGAGAAATAGTGACACCCGGACGCAAAATCTTTAACGCCTCCAAAAATGCGGGATAGTGAACTGCCGCCGTACTATCGACCACAGTATCATCATGGTCTAATATCAAACATTTATAGTTCATACTTTCCTCAACTTTGTTCATATTTTATTTAGGAAGGACAAATGAGCTTTTAAGCGACACTATCCTGTTAAATACAAGCGCATCAGGTCTTGAGTCCCTGCTGTCCACATTAAAGAAGCCCTGACGCACAAACTGAAAACTGTCATATGGTTTTGCATCCTTTAACGCAGGTTCAAGACAGCAATCTTTTAATACTGTCAGCGAATTAGGATTTAGATTGAGAGAACCGTCCTCGTTATACACGCCTTTCTCCTCGTCAATGATGTTCTCATAAAGCCTCACCTCCGCTTTAACGGCATACGGAGCGGGCACCCAGTGGATAGTTCCTTTTACTTTTCGGGCATTAAAACCGCTGCCCTGCTTTGTCTCAGGATCATACGTACAATGTACAGTCGTTACCTTTCCGTCTTCGTCCTTTTCAAATCCGACGCATTTCACAAAGTATGCGCTCATAAGACGCACCTCGTTGCCAGGGAAAAGCCTGAAATACTTCTTTGGAGGTTCCTCCATAAAATCGTCCCTGTCAATATAAAGTTCCCTGCAGAAAGGTACCTGCCTTGTGCCAAGCGCCTCATTTTCAAGATTGTTCGGTATCTCAAGATACTCTGTCTGACCTACAGGATAATTGTCTATGATAAGTTTTATCGGGTCAAGCGCCGCCATCATTCTTGGCTTTTTAAGTTTTAAATCTTCCCTTATGCAGTATTCAAGCATTGCATAATCGGTTGACGAATTAGCCTTGCTCACGCCGCACAATTCAACAAACCTTTTTATGGATTCAGGAGTAAAACCGCGCCTTTTGAGCGCCGCGATCGAAACAAGCCGCGGGTCGTCCCATCCGTCAACTATGCCGTCTTCGACAAGTTTTTTGATATAGCGCTTGCCTGTCACTACATTTGTCAGGTAAAGCTTTGCAAACTCTATCTGTTTCGGCGGATTCGGAAATTCTGCTTCGCGTACTACCCAGTCATAGAGAGGTCGGTGATCTTCAAATTCAAGTGTACAGATAGAATGGGTAACTCCCTCTACCGCATCCTCTATAGGATGCGCGAAATCATACATCGGGTAAATGCACCACTTATCGCCTGTTCTGTGATGAGACATATGCGCTACACGGTATATAACGGGATCGCGCATATTCATATTAGGGGACGCCATATCTATCCTCGCCCTTAACACTTTCTCACCGTCAGAATACCTGCCGTCTCTCATCTCCTCGAAAAGCTTCAGGTTTTCTTCGATGCTTCTTGTGCTGTACGGGTCTTCTTTTCCCGCTTCCGTGAGAGTACCCCTGTACTGCCTTATCTCGTCTGCCGACAGGTCTGATACATACGCTTTTCCCTTTTTTATAAGCTTTACTGCTATTTCATACATTTTGTCGAAATAATCAGATGCAAAAAACAGCCTGTCCTCCCAATCTGCGCCAAGCCATTCTATATCAGCCTTTATCGACTCAACAAACTCCTCCTTCTCCTTTGTGGGATTCGTATCGTCAAAACGCATGTTGAATTTACCATGATACTGTTGTGCAAGCCCGTAATTTAACAGAATACTCTTTGCATGACCTATATGAAGATAACCGTTAGGTTCAGGCGGGAAGCGTGTTACGACTGTGTCATATGTTCCCTCCGCCAAGTCTTTATCTATTATCTGTTCGATAAAATTTTTGGAAACGACATCTCCCTGCGCGTTTTCGTTCATATTTATTCCTTGTTCACTCATATTTACCTCTTTTCCCACCCTGATGGGGCGGCACTTAATTTATTCTCTATTTTAATATAATCGTGCGTGGTTTGTAAAGATATTCGCGCAGTTTTTGAAAAATCTGTAAAATAAATAAAAAAACAGTAGTAAAATTTTCAGAAAGGTGATATTATATAGATGATAATCTTTTATGAATGCTTAATCATAAAACAAGAAAGGGGTACCATAATGAAAAAGTGGGACGATTTAGTAGAATATCTTCAGGACAAAAATTTAGTAATCAAAGCTCCTGTCAAAAATGAAGTAAAGGCTGATAATGAGAAAAAGTGCAATACTTTAATCTGGGTACTTGCTATCATCGGTGCTGTTGCCGCCATAGCTGCCATTGCTTATGCGGTTTACCGTTATATGACACCTGACTATCTTGATGATTTTGACGATGACTTCGATGATGATTTTGAGGACGATTTCTTTGACGACGAAGAAGACTCTGATGAAAAAGAACCCGCGAAAGAGAAAGACAGCGGATATACTACAGTTAATTAACGCGATTGGTTGTGACATTAAGGGCGTCGGGACGGCGCCCTTAATTTTTTTAATATTTGATAATGGTGGTTAAATTATGAAAAAAGGTCAGATTTACGAGGGATATGTTGAGCGTCTTGACTTTCCGAACAAAGGAATTGTATACTGTGGCAGCGAAGCTGAATCTGCCGTGGTGAAAAATGTCCTTCCGCAGCAGCATATTTCATTCTTAGTGAATAAAAAACGCAGCGGACGCGCTGAAGGACGCCTTGTTGAAGTGACAGAGCATGCGCCGTATGAAACAGAGAGCATATGTCACCACTTTGGGGCATGCGGCGGATGCGCTTATCAGAATGTACCATACCGGAAACAACTCGAGATAAAAGAAACCCAAGTGCGCCGACTCCTCTCTCCCGCTTTTGAACAACAGCGCGCTTTGGACGGCTGCAGTCTTGATATTTCCGAATATATGGACAGTTTTTTTGAAGGGATAAAGTCAAGCCCCGTACAGTCCGAATACAGGAACAAAATGGAATTTTCATTTGGCGATGAATATAAGGACGGTCCTCTTGCACTTGGCATGCACAAACGCGGAAGCTTTTACGATATAGTATCCGTCCGCGAATGCTGCCTTGTTGACAAAGATTATCAAAAAATCCTTGCCTGCGTGCTCGATTATTTTACTGAGACAGACATTTCCTATTTTCACAGAATACGTCACAACGGCTATCTGAGACACCTGCTTGTGAGAAAAGCGCAAAAAACAGGTGATATCTTAGTCGCGCTCGTTACAACCACATATGAACAGCATGACTTGACTTTGCTTGTTGAAAAGCTTCTGGGTCTTTCTCTTGATGGTAAAATAACTGGTGTTCTTCATACTTTGAACGACTCCCCCGCCGACATCGTCCAAAGTGATAAAACCATTACTCTCTATGGGCAGGACTATTTCTATGAAGAGCTTCTCGGACTTAAATTCAAGATCTCTCAGTTTTCTTTTTTTCAGACCAACAGTCTTGGCGCCGAGGTCTTATATCAGACAGCGAGGGAGTTTCTAGGGGATATATCGGACAACGGCAAAAATGACAGCGTAGTATTCGACTTGTACAGCGGTACAGGCACTATCGCACAGCTCCTTGCGCCGGTCGCTAAAAAGGTTATCGGTGTGGAGCTTGTCGAGGAGGCTGTTGAGGCAGCGCGTGAAAATGCTAAGCTCAATGGACTGGATAACTGTGAATTTATAGCCGGAGATGTGCTTAAAGTAATTGACGGGCTTGATGTCAAGCCTGATTTTATCGTGCTTGACCCCCCACGCAACGGCATCCACCCTAAAGCACTCAAAAAGATCATCGATTATCAGGCAGACAAAATCGTATATATAAGCTGTAAGCCTACAAGCCTTGCAAGGGATTTGGAAATATTTATAGGCAGCGGTTACCGCATACAGCGCGCCGTGGCTGTAGACCAGTTTCCGGGGACGGCGCATGTGGAAACGGTTGTATTGATGTCGCGGGTTGAATGACTTGGATACCTGCCATATTGGGAATTATCCCATTACTTAGGGTAAGGCAGTGCGGTATTTAAGGGCTCCCTCCGTCTCTTCTTCAAGATCTTTTAACTCCTGCTCTTCTTCTTCCTCTTTTTCTTTATTTGTTTCCTCTTCAGTCTTATCTGTATCGTTGCGCTCGTCAATCAGTTCCTCAACATCATCTTCAAGCTTTTCCGAGTCTCTGTCAAGGCGTTCCTGCCTTGCCTCACCAAGTACGGCTCTGTCTGCCGATAGCATTATGCTGTCCTTCGTCTCCTGCAATCCGTCCAACGGATCGTCCGCTATCCGCTTTAACTTAGCATCGCGCACTGCTTGTAACAGATACAGCCCGTTGTTCCTATACCGCTCAACATCCTGATAAACCGACGATATTTCCGACTGAAATTTTTCCGCCTCGGCTTTTGCGTCGTCCGTCAGTTCCCCTGCCTCAAGAGTCTTGCTTATGTACTCTCCTTCACTCATAGTCTCCCTCACAAGCATTCCCGCCTGACTGATGAGCCCGTGACCTTCGGCGCTAAGCTGTTCAAATTCCTCATTCACGCCCAATTCGCGACTTATGGATTCTTTGTTAAACCGAACCGCAGAATTTTGGATCGTATCGCTCAAAGAGCTTCCCGTTTCGGACGTATCAGCGTCATTTTCTTCATCTGCAACGCCGTTTTCGCGTTCCTCCTTCGACTTTTCAGCCTCCTCCAAAGTCTTTAGAAAAGTCCAAAGCTCACGGTTCTTTCCGTCTATTTCCTCCTGACATTGTGCTGACTGCATTGCGGCAAGCTCCTGCGCTTTCTTTGCGTATTCATTGTTTGCTTCCATCTGAGCCGCTTTTTGGTCATGCATCGCATCAAGCAGCTCCTGCTGCTTTTCAATCGTTTCTTTATCCGGATTTCTGTTGAAAGAGCGGTTGATAGAGTCTAATTCCTTGTTAATATCCCTTAATTTCTCGCGGTACATATCCATCGTTTTTTGGGTCTGCGCAGCTTCCTCGCTCTGACGAAGCATCAGCTTCACCTCTGCGCCCTGCGCGCTCTTCTGCCTGCTAAGCTCCCGTCCTTCCTTTGAAAGCGTGACTCTGCACTGCGGCATGGGTGCGCCGGTTGCCGGCTTTACGGCGTTTCCCAAAACACCGCGCGCCGCTGTTGTATTCGCTGTATTTATCGCAATTGATCTTATCTGCATACTGACCCCCGTTCCGCCTTTAACGGCTGCAATAGACACTTCTGTTAATTATATCGGCATATTTTTGTATTTTATGATATTCAGCAATCACATCCGCCCCAAAAACATTCGCGTTTTTAGAACGCATTTCTTTTTTCATTTCTAAAACCTGTTACATTAAATGTCTGGTGAAATAAGGTATTCCCAAAAAATCAATGCTTAGCAAATTCAACACACATTTTCTCATTGAACGCTCTTATAATATGGCACTAGCGCCATGTAAATACTACGCCTAAAGAAAAAGGGCAGTGCTACCTACCCCCTATGCTTTCCTTTTCTGCTGTTTCAGTTCAAACTGTCGTTGCTTCTCATTGTTCTCGATTCACAGCCTTGCGTTCAATTTTCAACTGCTCCTGCTATAATTTTAAAGCCTGTTGCGATTTTGTTCCTATCCCAGTATTCTGTACCTGTTTCCATACTTCACGTTGTACCCGTTCAGGATTGCTACTAGCTTCTTTTACATCAGTTGCCACAGCCGGACTAAATCTTAACCGATAATAATTTTTTAGAACAAATTCATATATCTCATAGTCTTTTGGTTCTGCTCCAAACGTAACCTTACATACAGATAGCTTTCCACCTGATGCACGTTCAAACACTCCCACCCAAAAGGGTTCCTCAAAAAATACTGTCAGCTTTCCCGAAACTTTGTCCATGACAATTCCTCCTTAAAATATTTGTAATGCACAAAGAACGGATGACCCTAAGGAGGGAAGGCTACTTACACCGAATTAGTGCGACTGGACTACCTACCAGTTCTGCAAGACTATCTTGCGTCGTGTTTTTATCTTTGTATTTTCATATTACTACATAAACGCCTCTTTTTCTACAAAAATATAACAATCTGTTCATTACCCCTGCAAACTGTCGCATCATTGCCTTTTATCATATATGGTGCTAATATCACACTCAAAGCATTGAATAAAAATTTATTCACAAACAGTTAAGTAAATTTATTATGACTTCTTTTAATTTAACAATATCATGATTGGATTCTATATCATCTAACTCAAATACCTCTTTTAGCATCCTTTTTTTGTCATAATATATGTAGATTTTATCTGTATCAATCACTAACACATTATCTTTATAAATATTATCATTCACTACCTTATCCGCTGTTAAATACAGCTGTTTTAGATTGCAGTATGATGCCAACTGAGAATTTATATCTTTTTCTGCTGAAACAGATAGCTTAATTTCCACAGGCAAATATTTTCCGTTCATTTTTATTACATTATCTACAAATGTTTTGCTTTTATTCTCTTTTTTGCAACCACATTCTTTATAAAAGGATTTTGTATCTCCCAAAACTTTCAAAAATCTATCCACATAAAATGCCCTGAACTGTGCTTCAAGGAAAAATCCTCGCCTATGGTAATTTACTATCTTCAACCAATTATCATCATTTAGCCTATATAATGGCATAGGTTCTGCAACCGAATCTATAAAATATTTTTCTATAATACTGTTTTTCTGCAAAATCAAATTTTTAATAAAGTCAAACTTTTCACCAAAAACCGGTGTTATGCTGCTCTGTCTTGAAACTTCTATTTCAATACTAAATTCTGATATATCAATTAGATTCTCTAATAGAAATATATCATCAATCGGTGCATATATATTACTTTTCCAATGCAAATTCTCATTATCCGTTTTTTCATAAGCAGGATTCCCAGATATTTTTCCTATTGCAAATATTTTCCCTCCGTATATATCATGCATCTTTTTTGCTCTTATCAGAGCATTCATGATTGTCCAAAAGGCACTATTAGAATACCATTCTCTATTACTTAAAAGCTCCTTCTTTAATTTACTAATTTTACTATTTGCATATTTGGCGTGCATAAAAAAGACAATATCACCTTTCTTACACCATTTAGGCGCTGTCCATGAGGTTACGCGATCCTCATATTCGCCTTCATCACCCAATAGGAGCATCTCCATATTAAAGAGATGTGCATAATCATAAACTTCATCTAATGAATCAGGGAAAGAGACATTTGATATATACGCTTGAACATAGTTCATAACCGATTACATCTCCATTCATAACACTAAATATATCCTTTATGGCAAAGCAGATAAAACAACAGTGCAGATTATAATTATTCTTCTATTTATAAAGTAACTAATTCCGCGATTTTAGCTGCAACATCTTCCATTAATTCCTCAATAAACCTATACTTCTCTAGATTCCAAATATCGTTTTTCATCTTCTCTTGCTTCAATGAATGCTTTCTCCAAATCAATATCATAAACTAATGCAATTCTAATAATTTGTGCAATAACATCAGCCATTTCATTTGCCAAATGAATATCTACATCCGGTACCTCATCTGTCAAGGCATAATACTTTTCTTTTATCATAACCCATTTGGACAATTCCCCCACTTGCTTCATTAACTCAATCATACAGCCTTCAGCATGCCATTCCTTTAATTCAATTTTATTAAACCGTTTAACTATTCCCATATACATATCAACTAATTCTTTAAATGTCTTATCCATACTCAACTACTCCTTTTTTTACACGTAACTATATTTTTGAATATTTTCTCACTTTCCATATAATTTAAATTATTAAATTAAAATTTCTGCATTTTTTACCACTGCAGCAATATGATAGTAACATCCCATTCCAAATTTATTTGTTTCTCTTTGACATCTATCATATATTTCCTTCTGTAAATTGCATAAAATATCGTTTCGCATATTTTTACCTCTGTAACTACAGCAGCAACCGCCACACCCTACATTTCTTATTGCTCCAATGACTTTTCAATCGAAACATCGCCTCAACTCTTCTGATGCCTGAAGCGATATTTGCCTTTACCGTATCCGGACACCGGCTCAATGATTTCGTTCTCTACCATTTTCCTTAAAAGATCAGAGGCTCCGGACTCCTTAATATTAATTACTTTCATCACATCTGTTCTTCCAAAAATCGTATGATCTGAAAATGCCTCTCGAAGCTTTAAAATATGACTTGCCGTTTTTGACCGGAAAACATTTTCAATGTCCGGTTTTAGAGCGTCAATGTCCGGTTTCTTTGTTTCAATGTCCGGTTTTTCTGTTTCCTTGAATATGCCGCTGATATGCAATGTCCGATTATGAAGCGGGTGATTTTCATTAAGCAGTAGATTACGTAAGAACATTTCAAGGAATCCTGTCGTTTCGTGAATGCCGTTTTTCAGATCATTATAATTTGCCCTGACTAGCGAATTTCGAAAATACCACGCGTTCTCGGCAAAGATATCGTTTGTCACATCAAAACCCAATGTGCGCAGATACTTGATGAAGAATACCGCCGTCGTTCTAGTGTTGCCCTCGCTGAACACATGGATCTGCCACAATCCGGATACAAATAACGCAAGGTGATGGATTATCTCATCCATCGAAAGATTCTTGTAAGAAAACTTTTTCTCTTCTGAAAAATCATAGTCCAGCGTTGCCCGCAGCTCCGTAGCACTGCCATAGAGCACGGTTGCTCCATTCAGCACCCACTCCTTTTTTGTGATATTGTAATTCCGAATACGTCCGGCATGGGAATAGATGCCGGTAAACAGCTTTCTGTGAATAGAAAGATACTCATTCGGTGTGAAGCTGAATGCGCACTCGGAAAGAAGCGCGGCAATCCGCGCGGAAACCTTATCAGCCTCCTCGGTGCGGTCTGACACGTCACAGACAGGATTTTCCTCATAATAGGTCTGCAAAAGCGCATTTGCTTCTTCAAAAGAAATCTCACCCTCGATATTTCTGACAGCAGTATGCACCAAATATTCGGATGTTTTCAGCCCGTCAACCGCCTGCAGACCAATGGCTGTATGCCACGCATAGCCCTTGTATCTCTTATTCGGTTCAGACTCTTTGATATATTCCTTAAATGGATCTTCGTTCACTT
This sequence comes from uncultured Lachnospiraceae bacterium, assembly GCA_947629525.1. Lineage (GTDB taxonomy): Bacteria > Bacillota > Clostridia > Lachnospirales > Lachnospiraceae > COE1. Next base: position 14,463 of record CANREB010000007.1, on the reverse strand, counting down.
CATATCGCCTCACTATTCCATTATACATGATGCCCGGTTCAAACACCACCGCTTTTATTTATCTTTAGGGTGTAAAAACAGTTTTTTCATCCGTCCGAAGACTGTTTCCGCCGATTGTTTTGTTTTCTCCGCCTCTGTTTTGGTCTCCTTATTTTCCAAATATTCCAGGCTTCCCTCGGTATATTTTTTCATACCTTTTTCAGCTTGGCAAATGCAGCATACATAATTTTATTTCCGTACTCGTCAAAATCTACTGTTATTTTATAATCTCTTGTATCTTTCTCGATATTAAGCACAGTACCGATACCAAACTTGATATGGCGTACTCTGTCGCCTTTCCCGTATTCAGGTGCTTCCAATGATGCAGGCATACCTTTTGTAAGGCTGTCGAGTGATCTTGATATGTACGGCTTGTTTCCGCTCGGTGTCTCTTTCTTACGTGCTACCGCTTTAGGTTTTGACGCGGTCATTCCGGAAGATTTCTCGTTTTTATTAAGTTTATAAGAGTCAAGATACTCAGCGGCAGCCCCCCAGTTACCCGCACCGCTCATACTATAGCCTGATGTCGGCTTATTGTCCAAAAGCTCCTCAGGTATCTCCCTCACGAAACGGCTTACGGGATTGTACTGCGTCTCTCCGCGTATCATCCTCTGTTTAGCGTATGTTATGGTCAAGTCTTCTTTGGCACGTGTGATACCCACGTATGCAAGCCTTCTCTCTTCCTCAAGCCCTGACGGATCGTCGCTGTTTATCGTCATATAGCTTGGGAACACACCATCTTCAAGTCCTGAAAGGTATACATGAGAAAATTCAAGTCCTTTCGCGCTGTGAAGCGTCATCAGCAGTACTTTGTTATCGTCCCCGCTCACACCGTCTATGTCCGCCACAAGCGCGACTTCCTCAAGGAAGCCTGAAAGCGTCGCTTTCTCACCTGTTTCTTCCTTCTCCTGTTCAAAGCTTACTACCTTAGTTATAAGCTCATCTATATTTTCTATTCTGTCATTTGCGTCTTCTTCATCTGCCGCTTCTAGCTCCTTTACATATGAAGTTGTTTCGATTACATCTGTTATTAGTTCTTCAAGAGTGCCAAATTCAAGCTTTGTCCTGAAACTGCGTATCATCAGTACAAAGTCTTTAAGCTTCTTTGCCGCTTTTCCCCCTGCCAAAGAAGGTATGCTGTCAGTCTGTCCCAACGCCTCATAAAAGCTTATTCCGTTCCTATCCGCGTATTCCTGAACACGGTTAATGCTCGCCGCGCCGATGCCCCTTTTAGGTACGTTTATGATACGTCTCACCGCCAAGTCATCTCTGCCGTTGTCGATAGTCTTAAGATACGCAAGGATATCTTTTATCTCCCTTCTTGCGTAAAAGTTCACGCCTCCGACGACATTATACGGAATATTCAGTCCTATAAAACTTTCCTCCAAAAGACGCGACTGCGCATTAGTCCTGTACAGTACGGCACAATCCTTATAATCGCTGATAAGTTCACGTTTTTTCTTTCTGATATCACCTGCTATGTAATCTGCCTCTTCACGCGCATGTTCAAAATTTCTGAAATGCACCATATTCCCCGCGCCTGCATCAGTCCAAAGCGCCTTATCCTTACGCCCTTTGTTATTTTTTATGACAGCGTTTGCAGCGTCAAGTATGTTCTGCGTTGAACGGTAATTCTGCTCAAGTTTTATTACCGATGCCTCGGGATAAACTGTCTCAAAATCAAGGATATTACGTATGTTAGCCCCTCTGAACTTATATATGGACTGGTCGTCGTCTCCCACTACGCAGAGGTTCCTGTTTTTTGCCGCCAAAAGCCTTATAAGTTCAAACTGGGCTGTATTTGTATCCTGATACTCGTCCACCATTATATATTTAAATCTGTCCTGATAACTTTCAAGTACATCGGGATTATTTTTAAACAATTCAACTGTTTTAACGATGATATCGTCAAAATCAAGGGCGTTATTTTTTTTCAATAACGTCTGATACTCCACATATGCCTTGGCAATGCGCTGTTTCATATAATCGCCGTAAGCCGGGCGCTCATATTCCGCGGGGGATATAAGTTCATCTTTTGCCGACGATATGGCGCTAAGGATCGTCCGCTCTTTGAGTGATTTTGTGTCTATCTCAAGCTTTTTGCAGACTTCCTTCATAACATTTTTGGAATCGTCGGTATCATATATGGTAAAATTGGTATCATATCCTAAACGGTCTATATAACGCCGTAAAATCCGCACGCATGTTGAATGAAATGTGGCAACCCATATGCTTTCCGAGCCAAAGCCTACTAAGTTGTCAACCCGGCTGCGCATCTCACCCGCCGCCTTGTTGGTAAATGTGATTGCCAGTATGTTCCACGGACTTACGCCCGCATGCTCTATCAAATATGCGATACGATGCGTAAGCACTCTTGTCTTGCCCGAGCCTGCCCCCGCAAGTATAAGGACGGGACCATTTGTGGTGAATACGCCTTTTTTTTGTTGTTCGTTCAATGTATCATAAATACTCATACCGCTCTCTCCTCTCCACAGCTTTTTCAGTATAGCAGAAAATCCGCATTTTGAGAAGTATTTTTATGCAAAAACAGAACAAACTTTTGGAACACATCGGCACAAAGTGCATATTATAAGTAAAAACAACTTTAATATGACAAAGGTGGGGTATTTTATGAAAAGGATAAAAACACTCGCTATGCTTTTAACAGCCGCCGTACTTGCGATGGCGCTTTTGAGCGGATGCGGAAAGAGCACAGGTAAAGCTTCCGACGGCACTAAGGTAACGTTGAACGAAGTGGCGCACTCGATTTTTTACGCGCCTATGTATGTTGCGATCGAAGAAGGATATTTTGCCGATGAAGGCATCGACCTTGAACTGGTAACGGGGTACGGCGCGGATAAGACAATGACCGCACTCCTTACAGGCGAGGCGGATATCGGCTTTATGGGTTCAGAGGCGTCGATATATACATATCTGCAGGGCGCTCAGGACTACGCGGTAAATTTTGCGCAGCTTACACAGCGCGCCGGAAACTTCCTTGTAAGCCGCAAGCCGATCGAAGATTTTGAATGGAATATGCTTAAGGGAAGTTATGTACTCGGCGGACGCAAAGGCGGTATGCCGCAGATGGTCTTTGAATATATCCTTAAGATGAACGGAATTGACCCCGACACGGATCTGAACATCGACACAAGCATCGACTTTGGCTCTACTGCCGCGGCTTTTGCGGGCGCTAAAGAGGGCGAAGCGGGATATGCCGATTACACCGTTGAGTTTGAACCGCATGCGACCTCACTTGAGTCGCAGGGAAAAGGGTATATCGTGGCGTCTTTGGGAACTGATTCGGGATATGTTCCGTACACTGCATTCTGTGCGAGAAAAAGTTATTTTGAAGAAAATCAGGACACACTGCTCAAATTTACAAAGGCGCTTCAGAAGGGCATGGACTATGTTGACACCCATACGGCAGAAGAAATAGCAAGTGCTATTCAAAATCAGTTCCCTGAAACAGACATTGCCACAATCACAACCATTGTGTCACGCTATAAAGAGCAGGATACTTGGAAAACAGATCTGATATTTACGGAAGAAAGCTTCAAACTGCTTCAGAATATACTTATGGAAGCCGGGGAACTTGAAGCCTACGTGCCATATGCGGATTTAGTTGACAATACATTTTCACAAAAAGCAGCCAAGTAAAAAGAAGCCCTGTCGTTTCAATAACGACGGGCTTCTTTTTACTTATCTTTTTTCAGCCTGCCACGCATAATTTCATCGTCTGTTCAGTCCGCACTCCCGACCTGCATATGCCGACCACAGATACTGTGTATGTTCCCGGCGTATTCAGGTCATAATTACCGTAAAGAGTGATATCATATTCTCCCGCACTGCAGGGTATACCGTTGGGATTCATCACACCCACAGCACTTTTTATTATATCCTGAGTAGCTCCTGCCGGAAGATATATCACGCCGTCACCGATACCGTGGGTAAGATACAGCGACGGTCTGATACTGTTCCATGGATTTAATTTATTTAAGTCTGTCGGATCCCATGTGTGCATCGGGTTTTCCGCCGTAATCTTTATCTCATCAGGTTTTCCGAGAGGTCCCGCGTTCACGGCATCATCGTACACTATAACTTCCGTGCCTTCTTGGCAGTTATCGTATATCCATTTTGCATCGGCGCATGCAAGTCTCACGCAGCCCAAAGACGCCGTATATCCGAGTAAATTGTACTGCTCCCACTCCATATCATCCTCACTCGGACTGTAATATGGTATGGAATGAAACATAATGCCCTTGTTGAACCGCACCGCATACTGCGCGTATGTACCGTCAACCATAAGACGCCATTTATAACTGCTGCTTGTCTTAAACGTGCCAAGAGGGGTCTCATGACCTTCCCTTCCCGTAGAACACACAAAAGCCCTCACAGGTACATTAAACTCGCCGTTGCTGTCTCTTTCATAGACGGTAACACAGTTTGCCGCACGGTTGACGCGCAGCTGATATTCCGTCCCTTCACCCTCTTTTGCATATGCCACGCCTTTGCTCCCCTGTGGGAAAAAGCCTGCGCATATGACAAGCATGAGACAGCACACAACAAATCTTATCATTTTTTTCTTCATTTGGAAACCATTACCCTTTCATATCAATATATACTCCACCACCTTTCTTATCATACACTATTTTGTATGTGTTGGCTAGTACCTTAACGCAAAACGCATGTTATAAAACTTGCGTTTTTTATTCAGACGCGTCGGTAGTCCCGCTCTCTTCTTCTGCCGCCGTGATATCATCTATTGTTATGTCCAGCGCGCTTACAAAACTGCTTTCCAAAGTGAATACCGAAGCCGCATCCATCTCCGTCACCATACAATAATAATCCGATGTGATTTCGTTATAATCCCCGATTTCTATTGTACATCCATTGTTTTCACCGCTCTTGAGTTCTACTTTGAATGTGCTGTTGTCAAGACCGTACTGCGCAAAATCCGTAACATTTTCTATTTTATTTTCCGATGTGACGGGAAGTATGCGTTCAAGCAGTGATTTCACACTGTCTTCATCTATATCCGTTCCGCTGTACTCCACGCATTTCCATTCTTCGCCATCTTTCTCAAGTGTAAGCGTTTCACCTGAATGGGTTATCACAAGACCTGTGACCTCATCAGCGGCAAAGTCGTTTAAAGTATAACTTTCGCTGTCCGTGCTTTCATCTTCTTCATCAGGAATTTTGGACAGTGCAAAAAACGCCGCCGCTGCTACTATAAGAACTGCCAGCATTATTATAAGCTGTTTTTTCTGCTTTACCATAATGAACCTCCATATATTTGTAAATGTCTACAGCTTGCGGCGCTTTAACCATATAACAAGTCCTGCCGCCACAAGAATGGCAGGCACCATGATCATTCCGACCGCCTTGAACACATATGCGTCAAACGCGTTTATCGTAAGCCACTCCATCTCATAGCTTTTTGCGGGAATAGATACGCTCACTTCATGATTGGCGACGCTTCCCATAATATTGCTGAAAAGCTGCTTATTGCTTCCCGCCACATAGCTGTCATACTGATCCGTGAACATCTGCGCACTTGAAAATACATACAGGACAGCCGAAGAATTGTCCAAGGTCTTCTCCGCCTTGACACCGACGCAGAACGGACCCTCCGCCTCGCCTTCCTCTTTTTCAAATGTCGTGATCTCCTTGTCTGCCGTTTTCAGCACTGAATTTTCAGATGTTGTAAGAAGCTTTGTATAGCTTACATTCTCCGGCGCTTCCTCGGGAACGATGACCGCCTGTGCGTACGGCGCCATTATATAACTGTATTCCCCTGTAAGTCCGCTCGTCTCATCGGCATATCCGATATCGGGCAAGAGGAAGATAGGCGCCTGATAATAATTCCCCGTATTGTTGTCAGCAATGCAGCCTTCTCCTATATCAAGACCAAACTCTGACAAAATGCGTTTGAAATTGGGCTGTTCATTAGTCACATACTCTGTTATCACAACCGCTTTGCCGCCATTATTAAGGTATTCTATCACCTTATCGGCATCATCGGAAGAAAAGTCAGTCTCAGGCGCGTCGATTATGACACATGTCGCGTCGTCGGGGATTTTATCGCATTCCATAAGGCTTATCGTCTCATAGTCGATATTTTCCTTTTCGATAGCTGCGTTAAATCCCGAATCGAATGTATACTCATTATGCCCTGCAAGAAAATAGATTTTTGGCATATCGTCGCTCGTGCAGTACGAGATCGCGCTTGTAAGCTGTCCCTCCGCGTCGTACCCTGTAACGCTCTGCTGATATGTGCTGTAATCCGTTTCTATCTCATACATATCCGTATAAGGTATCACCTTGCTGCGCTTATCAGTCTCGACTATAACACTGTTCTGCGTTATAGTGACGTCAGAAGTATAGTCAGCCGCAAAACGAGGGTTCAAAAGAGGGTCTATATAGCTCACCTTTATTTTGTCCGAAAGCTGTGCGTATCTGTCCAATGTCTGCTTTAAAACCCCGTCTGAACTGTCTTCATCCGCAAGCACATATATGTTTACCTCTTCATCGACAGCGCCTACTATCTGTTTTGTCTGTTCCGTGAGTTCATACAGCTTGTTGGACGATACGTCTATGCTTGTGTATTCTGTCGGAAGCTTTTCTGCCAGTATGTTTACTATCACTGTCAGGGCTATTGCAATAACCACTGTTACTGAACTGTAAGCGCCCATTTTCATATTGTCTGCCGACACGTTTTTTACTGAAACGGTATATCTGCGCTTTTGTACTGTCTGTGTCGTCAAAAAAAGCATAAGCGCCGTTACTGAAACAAAGTATATAACACTCGTTATATCAAATACCGTCGTCAAACGGCTTGTTCCCGTAATATCCGACGCGGTATTGATCATGTCGCTGTAATGAGAATAAAAGTCAAACGCCTCCAAAAACCGTGTCACAATATTTCCCGTGCTTGATATAAGGCTCTCTATACCCTGCATCATATATGTCGCGAAAAGCACAAGGAATGAGATAACAGCCGCTATTACCTGATTTTCCGTAAGGCTTGAAATAAACATTCCCACAGCGATAGCCGTAAGCCCGTATAAGATAAACGCAAGCAAAGCCACAAATGACTCCGCTATGGGAACCGTGCCGTACCTGCTCAAAAGCAGCGGAAAGATGCAGAAAAGCACTGACGGTATCGCAAATACCGCCGCCATCGCAAGATATTTTCCCAGTACGATCTTCCCCACGCTTACAGGCGAGGTGAGAAGAAGCTGATCTGTCTTCTGCTTGCGCTCCTCAGCCATTACACGCATTGAAAGCACAGGCACCGTGATAAAGAACAATATAAGTATCGAGTCAAGCGCATACGCTACATACGGTGATCCGTATGACATATTATATACTGAAGCATACATGGCAAAAAGGCATATCGTGACCGCCATAAACAGCCAGCCGGTCATCGAGTGCATATATGCCGCAAATTCCCTTTTAAATATCGCCCGCATCTTCCTCATCCTCCTTTTTGCTGTTTTCCTCTTCACTATTGTCAGCTTCACTGTTTACGGCTTCATTGTCTGCGGCTTCACTGCTTTCAATATCCGCATTATCCTGCGTAAGCTCCAAAAATACGTCTTCCAGTGATTTTTCGGACAAGCCCATTGACATTATCGGCATATCCGATGCCGCAAGCCTGTAAAACAGTTCTTTCCTTATGTCATGCTCCGTGCCAAAATGGACAGTGGCATGAAGCCCGCCGTCCGCATCGTCATCGATCTTAAAATCATCGACGCTCTCGATGCTGCCAAGGATATTTCCAAGTTCTTCCTTAGCGCCCAGCACACTTATCTCAAGCTGTCTTCCGCCTTTCATAAGCGTCATAAGACCCTCGGGCGTATCGCTTGCAACAAGCCTGCCTTTTGAAATTATCATGATATGGTCGCATACAGCGCTCACTTCTGACAGGATATGTGAGCTTAATATAACAGTGTGCTTTTTCCCGAGTGATTTTATCAGTTCCCTTATCTCGATTATCTGTTTCGGGTCAAGACCTACTGTAGGCTCATCAAGTATTATGACTTCGGGTGAACCGATTAGTGCCTGTGCAAGCCCTACTCTCTGTTTATATCCCTTTGACAGGTTTTTGATAAGCCTGCCCTTTACATCCGTTATCTTTGTCTGCTCCATTACCTCGTCGATCTGATGCCCGCGCTCGGATTTTTTTACCTGCTTTATCTCCGCCGCAAACTTAAGATATTCATATACCGTCATATCCTGATATACAGGCGGCAGTTCAGGCAGATACCCTATGCACTTCTTTGCTTTCTCAGGCTCTTTGAAGATGTCATAACCGTTTATTCTGACAGAGCCGCTTGTCGCCGCTATGTATCCTGTCATAATGTTCATCGTGGTTGACTTTCCCGCGCCGTTTGGTCCTAAAAAGCCGTAGATCATACCCTTGTCAACGCTGAACGAAATACCGTCTATCGCCGTATGGGTGCCGTACTTTTTAGTAAGGTTTTGTACTTCTATCAACATGTTTACCTCCCCTTTAATAGATATTTAACATATATATTTTATGCTGTAAGTTTGTGCAAATTATGGTTAAATTGTGTTTTTTTTGTGTCCTGCCGACTTGCGCCGCACGCAGACGCAAAAAAATACCGGCATCACACTGTTTTGCGGTCAGCGTGATGCCGGCTTGCAGTTTTACGCAAAAGATGTAAAGCCTGTACCAAGAAGCTGTTCTCTCAGACGGTTGCGATTTCCCATAACACCTATGGTATCGTTCAGATAATCTGAATAGTTGTCGTTTTTAACTGCGGTAAGCTCTTTCTCCTGTGCGCTGAGCATCTCGGCAAAACTGCCTGTCGCTGTGCTCTTAGTATTGTCAAGCTTGCCAAAATCCTTTACGTAAAGCGGCTCTTCTTCGGGCTCTTTTCTCGCCACAATAAGCGGTCTGCCTGCCCGTGCGGGGTCTTTTCCAATCCTCTGAATTGCATTCATGCTGTAGGGATTGCCATAGATTGAGGAAATCCTGTAATTTCCCGCTCCGTACGCTCCCATTATACCTGATATCATCATTGGAATACCTCCTTTCGCAATTTGATTATAATGCTATTTTGCAGGTTTTTCAATCCCATCTATCAATTTTTCGATAAGCATTTTTTTCATATATACGTCAAAGCTGAGCATGCATATGAAGGAAAAGGTCTTTAAAAATTCTCTGCTCTCCTCGGGCGCGTCGTCAAAAGTATCCATAGCGCAATTATACTTCTGCGCGACATCTTTCTTAAGGTATTCGACCTCCTGCTCTTCCAGCTTGAATACTTCATTATACACGGTCTCTATATTAAAGTCCTCTCCCGTGTCAAAAAACCTGTCGGTAATCGGTTTTAGCAGTGCCTGAATGTCGCTTATTGATAATATTCCTTTATAATAATATATAAAAATAAGCACAAGCACATGCTCTTTTGAATATTTCTTCTTCACGGGCGGCGGCAGCAAATCATTTTTGGCGTAATTGTTGATCATCGTCTTTGTCATGACCTTGTCCTTATCGGGATAACGCGAATATTTGCGCAACTTCTTGTCCATAAATGTTGTGACCTGATCCATATATAAGTCTATATTCGGGATATCCTCCGACTTTATATGCTCTATCCTGTCAAAACTGTCTATTATGCTGTTAATCAGATCATTCGTATCAATGTGCATACCGCTACCATACCTTTCTTTTTGTACTAAGTTATATTATATAGTATTCAAAACTACATATCAAGCATTTGAAGCATTTATTTTTTCAATTTACTTATTCTTTGCTATATGCTAATATAAATATATCGAAATATTTATGTCTGTAAAACTTTACAGCATTAAATCGCAAGGGAAGTGATGTACTATGAACAAAAAAATCAAAACTGCTGCCGTTGACCACCTTATCGACGCTATCTTATGCCTCAAAACACGCGAAGAGGGCTATGATCTTCTTGAAGACCTGTGTACCGTGAATGAGCTTCTGTCATTGTCACAGCGCTTTGAAGTCGCCACGATGCTCCATGACCACAAGACCTACATGGAAATAGCCGAAAAGACAGGCGCATCGACTGCTACCATAAGCCGCGTCAACCGTGCGCTCAATTACGGCTGCGACGGCTATGAACTCGTATTTGAACGCTTAAACCCTGATAATGAAAACGGGCAGTAAAAACGGGCAGAACATCATTCCTGCCCGTTTATTTTCATTATTACCCTGTCCAAAGACAGCGCTCCTCCAAAAATATCAAGCGCGCTCCCTATCGTGACGTCAATCCTGCCGCCGCCGATATCCCTTAACAAGTCTATATCGTCATAACTGTGGACGCCGCCCGCGTATGTGATTGCCGTCTTTCCAGCCCATTTGCTGAGCTTTTTTACTAACGGCTGTTCTATACCGCTGTTTTTTCCCTCGACATCAACGGCATGTATCAGAAATTCGTCGCAATAACCGCTAAGCGCATTAAGAAGCCCGTCATTTACTTCCTCGTCGGTAAAACGCTGCCATCTGTCCGTCACTATATAATATTTTCCGTCTCTCAGGCGGCAGCTCAGATCCAATACCAAATGCTCTTTCCCTGTCTCCCTGTATATGCGTTCAAGATTTTGCATATTTATATGTCCGTCCCTGAACACATACGACGTGACGATGACATGGGACGCCCCCGCGTCAAGATAATCCTTTGCGTTTCGGTCATTTATGCCGCCGCCTATCTGCATACCCATCGGATATGCCCTGAGCGCGCCCATCGCCTGTTTGCGCGTCGCCTCATAATAAGGACTGTCGGCAGGATTTAGCAAAATAATATGACCGCCGAAAAGTCCCTTTTCCTTATACATCTTTGCATAATAAGCCGCGCTTTTTTCCGCCACAAAATTCTCACGCGCCCTGTCGCCGCTGTCTGTAAGGGAACCGCCTATTATCTGCTTTACCTTTCCGTTATGAATGTCTATGCATGGTCTGAAATTCATATGTTACCACTCTCAGTTTTTATCCAATATCACATCTTTCATGTCGTATTTTCCCGCGCCTTTACCCTTAAGGAATTTCGCCGCCTGAACAGCGCCTTTGGCAAATACCGCTTTTGAGTACGCCCTGTGTGAAAATGTGATGACCTCGTCGTTTCCCGCAAAGATAACGTCGTGGTCTCCGACGATAGTGCCGCCCCTGACCGCGCTTATGCCTATCTCTTTACCGTCGCGCTTCTTGCGCACCTGACTTCTGTCATAGACATATTCATAAGAATTGTCAAACTCTTCATTTATCGTGTCGGCAAGCGCAAGCGCCGTACCGCTTGGCGCATCTACTTTCAGGTTGTGGTGTTTTTCCACTATCTCAATGTCAAAACCTGCAGGAACAAGTATTTTTGACGCTTCTTTAAGCAGTTCGAGCAGCATATTTATTCCAAGCGACATATTTGCCGATTTTAATATCGCCACTTTTTTTGACGCTTCCTCAACCTTGTCGAGCTGAGCCTGTGACAGCCCTGTGGTGCATAATACACAGGGTATCTGCTTATCTACGCAGAAATCAAGAAGCCCGTCAACCGCAGCCGCGGCGCAGAAATCTATAACTACATCCGCCTTTACATCGCATTTTGAGATATTGTCAAATACGGGATATGTATTCTTGATATGGTCAGACATATCAACTCCCGCAACTATCTCTATCTCACTGTCCTGCTCTATTATCTGCGTTATCATCTGTCCCATTTTGCCGTTACAGCCATGCATTATCACCCTTGTCATACTGTCAACCTCCAAATCCATGTATTATCCGCATTACAATATGCCGTATGATCTCATTGCCTTTTCAAGCTTTGCCGCGTTTTCAGGCTCCATCTCACAGAGCGGTCGCCTGAGAGTGCCCGAACAGAGTCCCATAAGGCTTGCGGCTTTCTTTACGGGGATAGGATTTACCTCGCTGAAAAGAGCGCCGACAAGCTCTATCGCCCTGAGCTGTTCCCTGCAGCTTTCTTCTACCTTGCCGTTAAAGTAAAGTTCACATATTTCGTGCGTCTGCTGAGGGGCTATATTGGAAAGCACTGATATGACGCCCTTGCCGCCAAGCGACAAAATAGGCACTATCTCATTGTCATTGCCTGAATATACGTCTACGCATCCGTCCGCAAGCGCCTGAAGCTTGGCTACCTGCGCTATATCTCCGCTTGCTTCCTTTATGCCGACTATGTTCTTTACTTCTTTGCACAGCCTTACTGCCGTAGCGGGCTGTATATTGCATCCTGTCCTGCTTGGCACGTTATAGAGAATTATCGGAAGGCTGACTGAATCCGCTATTATCTTAAAATGCTCATAAAGACCGTTCTGTGTCGCTTTATTATAATAAGGCGTCACGAGTAAAAGTCCGTCCACACCTGCTTTCTGAGCTTCCTGTGAGAGATATACTGCTGTATCCGTGCAGTTAGAGCCTGTACCTGCGACTACCGGTATTCTGCCTGCAACCTGTTTTACGCAGAAGCGTATACAATCAAGATGCTCTTCATGCGTAAGCGTTGACGCCTCTCCTGTCGTGCCGCATACGATTATCGCATCCGTATGGTTTTTGATCTGAAACTCGATAAGCTTTGCAAACTCCTCAAAATCAACTGCTCCGTCCGGTTTCATCGGTGTAATGATAGCCACGCCTGCGCCTTTAAAAATTGCCATAACAAAATCCTCCTCTAAAATTGTTGATGATGTAAAACAAAAAGCCGACCACTTCGCAGACGGTCGGCACTATGCACTCATGTCCTGTCATATCCGTTAAAAAAACTCATAGAATATAACATAAACGATAGCTCTCCATCTGCTGATGACAGTTATGCGGCTATTGACCGCATCCCCAAGAGAAAGCCCCCGCAAAGCGTTCTCCTTCGGCGTTCTTTCCTTTCCTTTTTAATCACCGGCGCGCGGCGCCTCATAAAAAGTAATGATAAAAAACGCAGCCTCTATCTGTTTTTTGTTTTTTAATTTTATGTTTGATTTATTATATACTGTATATGTATATAATGTCAATGCAGTTATTCATGTTTTTCGTTAAAAATCTTATAATTGACTGCTTCGATCTGGTATATCTCATCAGCCACCTGACACACATCGTCGCTTATATGTATGCCTGTCATTATTATGCTGACGTCTTCTGACTTTGCCTCAAGGATGTGTTTCAGATCCTCAATGGAAATTATGCCGTTATCGATAAGTCCGAGTACTTCATCGAGGATGAGCAGGCTGCATTCTCCTGTGGTAAGGACTTTTTTTGCAAAGTTCAAGCCGTTCTTGATGTTGCATATTTCGTCCTGTTTGCGTTCTTCGCTGAGCTGTGAAAATTCTTCCTCGCTTTTTTCAAATCTGAAGATTTTTATCTCGGGCTCTAATCTTTTGAGGAATTCTTCGTTTTGGTTTCCTTTGAGGAAATTTATGATCACTACGTTTCTGCCTGTGCCGGCAACTTGTATTGCCCTGCCCATCGCGGCAGCCGATTTTCCGTGTCCTTCCCCGCCGTATACCTGTATCAATCCTTTTTCCATGTGTTATTCCTGTACCTTTCGGTTTTTTGTAAAGGCTTTATTGCCTTTGAGCCGGTAAAGTCCGGCTGGCATGTTTTTTATTTTGCCGTTTGATAAATTATATCATAAATTTAGTGAAAATCAAGTTTTTAATCTCTTTCTCGGGTAGACGCAAGTAATCTACGCCAGCCCAAGCAGTGTCATGCACCATGTTCAGACTCGCTTGCGCTCCCAAAAAGCGTAGCGGACACTAAGCTCAGCGGTGCTTTTTAAGCTTGCTTCGCTAAGTGCCGACGCTTTTTGAAGGTCTGAACATGGTGCATGACACTGCTTGGGCTTCATTTCCTGTTTTCTTGCCCTTTAACCTTTTTTAACTTGTTATAAAAATTTTTGTTGAATGTGGGTGGAAAGGAAACTGTGCCGACCTATACTTCTCTGTTCAAGAGATCATAGCAGGCTCCTTTTTTTGCGATCAGTTCGCTGAATTTTCCATGTTCCACAATCATCCCTTGTTTTAAAACGAACACGCAATCAAAATTATCCATGAGATCTTTATAGATATCATGTGTTATCACAATGCGGGTCTTTCCGGTCATCTTTTGGACAGTATCTATGATCTGGCTGCCTGTCTGCATATCCAAAGCGGATGTTGCCTCATCAAAGAGCAGGACATCTGCACCCTGCAGCACACTTCTTGCTATTCCTATTCTCTGCTTTTCGCCGCCCGAAAGCATGTTTCCGTTTTCACCGCAACGATAGGAAAGCCCTTTCGCTTCAATCATTTCTGTTAGTCCTGCTGTGCGGACAGCCTCGTCCAACATCGTGTTGTCATGCTGACCGAACATAGTGATATTTTCTTCTATTGTCGCATCAAAGATAAATACATCCTGATAAATAACAGATATCAGTTGAAAAA
>CANREB010000006.1 GCA_947629525.1 uncultured Lachnospiraceae bacterium | reverse complement strand
TTAAAGGCCTCCTATAATTTTATTTTATCATAGAAGACCTTTAAAAACACTATTTACAGAAAAAGTTTCATATGCTCTTTCCTTACAATATCTGCAACATTTTGCAAAGAAATAAACGCATTGTTGTCAATATCCATGACTATATTCTTTAGTTTGTTAATCTGAAAGTGATTGACTATAAAATAAATGATCTGTTTTTCGTCTTTGGAATAGCCGCCTGTTGCGTTGACGATCGTTCCACCTGCTTTAAAATTTTCTGACAATGCTTCGGAAATTTCTTCGGCTTTTTTCGTCACGACCATAGCGCACATAGATCTGTCAAAGCCTTCTACAATAAAATCTATCGTTTTTGACCCAACATAATATGTAACGATCGAATAAAGCGGCAAAATCCAGCTTTTGATGACAATGCCGCAGACGATATACAGCAGCGTATTGAAAGCCATGACAAACGTGCCTATAGAAATACCTATCTTCTTTGCAAAGATGACCGATAATACATCAAGACCGTCAATCGCTCCGCCAAAACGTATCGTCAAACCGCTTCCTATACCCGAGATGACCCCGCCAAAGACTGCGCACAAAAGCAGATCCGTTCCCGCCAATGGGGAAACAAAATTCACGTCGATCGGCAGCACATGCATGATAAGGAATGAAACCAGCGAATAGACTGCGATAGCAAACAATGAATAGACTGTAAAAGACAATCCTTGTTTTTTTAATCCAAATAAAAAGACCGGAAAATTTAAAATAATGAGAAACATCGAGAGTGTAAACGTCGAAGGCGTAAGCTGATCGAGCAGCATAGAAAGTCCCGATATACCGCTATCATACAGCTTTACCGGAAACAGAAACAGTGAAACCCCAAAGGCATTAACAACTCCCGCTGCTGTCAAAAGGATAAAATTGACAAATTTTAATTCCTTTAATTCTTTTTGTAAAATCAGATTTTTCTTATATCTGTTTGATTTCATGAAATTTTCATATTCCTTTCCTGCCCGTTCACAAACCGCCGTTTTGACAGACTGTGCCAAATTATAACATAAAAAGTGCTGCATACATTAATCGCTGACATCACTGTCCAAAACAACAATAAACTCATATTCCCCAAACTGCGCTTTCATACGCGCTGCTACATCGTTTGCTGTCCTTTCTTTATTTTCCGCCTTAAAATCAATAATAAGGTCAAAGTAAACCAGTTTTTTCTCCGTGTCCACGTAAAAACCATGCATTTGCAGAATTTCCGGATATTCCTGAACAATATCCGACAAAGTCTGTTTCATTTCGGTAAAAACTTCGCCGACAGTATTGGACGCATATATGCCAACAGTGAGAATGATCCCAAAAGCCATATATACATCCTCAGTTATCCGGCGGGTAAGCCCATGTATTTCTCTTGCTGTCATTTCATCGGGCAGTTCGATATGTATGGAACCAATCATACGCTCCGGTCCATATTGATGCAGAGACAGGTCATACGCACCTAAAACCTTAGGATCTTTACATATAAAATCCTTAAGTTCCGCAGACAGGCTGCTGTCCGTTCTTGTTCCTATGATATCTCCGAGGTTTTTTGACAGGATTTCAATCCCCGCTTTAAGAATGATCACTGAGATCACAACGCCAAGTATTCCCTCTATACTTATTGAAAATACCATACTTATCCCCGCTGCCATAAGAGTAGACAAGGATACAAAAGCATCCATGATTGCGTCAGTCCCCGAAGCGATCAATGCTTCCGAATGATATGTTTTACCTGCTGCTTTCACATAACGTCCGAAAATCAGCTTTGCCGCCATAGCAGCTGCAATGATAACAAGGGACAATGCAGAATAGTCCGCGGCAGCCGGATGAAGTATTTTGTCAAATGACTCCCGAAAAGCCGTCAGTCCTGCCATCAAAATTATAAGCGCCACAGTGACAGAGCTGATATATTCAATCTTGCCATATCCATAAGGGTGTTTTTTGTCCGGCGCTTTGCCTGCCAGTTTTGTGCCGATTATCGTAATGACTGAGGACAGAGCGTCTGTCATATTGTTTACTCCATCCAAAATGATAGCGATTGAATTGCTTAAAAAGCCTACTGCCAACTTGAATGCCACTAATACGGTATTGACTAAAATTCCAAGAATGCTGATTTTTATAATTTCTTTTTCTCGGTTCATACCTTATATCCTCATTAAGCATAATGCTACGTATTGCATTTTGTCTCACATTTTCAAGTACTCTGAAAAGGAATTAGCTATTTTTATAAATTCAGAACTAGGCGAAGCCTGATAAATATTTCCATTTGATATTTGAAATACCACTATTTCATCTATACCAAGTTCCTCTAAAACATATGCATCATCCAAAGCATCTTTAAATTTCTTTTTCAACCTAATCGTAACATCAACCACATTTAATCTAGGAGATTTTATAATTCCTGTAAACTCATGTCCATCCGCACTCGCAAGACCATATGTAGACAAATAACACCTATAATCTGATGCAAATTTCATCCCCAATTTCATTTCCGCCTCAATAATATCTTTTTCGGAAACTCCATCCATAAACTCAAAATTTTCTAATTGATTTAATGCTTTAATAATATCAGTCATGATTATTCTATTCCTTCCGTAAGAAACTTAGCCATTGTTTTCCAAAAATGACTTCTAACAACATCAAATTCCCCTCTATTTATTTCTGAAATGCTTTTGAACTTATGTAATGCAGGATTATCATGTTCAGCAGTTGTCAAAATTGCTAATGTAGCATCTGCTTCTTGCCCTATATGATGCAATTCATATTTAAAAACATTTCCTGCATCGTCAACTCCAATTGGAGAGAGCCCTTTTCTCATTCTCTCCAAATTATTACGCCCCATTTCATCGACTATGTTATATAAATCAATATCTTTTCGAACTAATGCTAATTTTCCGTTTATCATTTGCGCTCGCAATCCAGCTTTTTGGAATACCTTAAATTCATTCATAGAGTGCAGCTGACTAATTACTTCCGTCGGATAACCTGTTTGCATCTGTATTGCTGCTGCTTCTTGTGTTGTAAGATGCAACGGTGAACCTTTCAACGCTTTCATAGCATTCGCATATTTTATGCTTTCGCTAGCACCGCCTGTGACAACGCCAGTTATAGCCCCCCACTTATATCCATCACTTGCAGCTAGTTCTGCAGCTTTTAGTGCATTGCTCATATCTCCAGTTTCAATGCCTGTAACTACACCGGCTGATACGCCTCCTAACGTTGCTGAAGAAAGTGCCATAATCGTTCCCGTTTTAGCTGCTGTAGCAAAAATAAGACTTACTGCTGGGGCTCCCATCCCTTCAGTTATAACAGATACTGTAACACATACAAGAATCACTCCTGTTCCTATTGCTACATTTTTAATAATCTGTTCGTATGTGTTATCATATTCCTCGAATGGCTGAACAACCGTATCTCCGTCCTCACCCAAAGTAAACACATATCTTGTCCCTTGAAATTGAGCATCAATCTCCTCAAGTGTATATCCAAAATAAACATTTGGTTCTGAATTGTATGTAAGTTCATCAATATATTCCTGTGAAACATAAACAGCACTAACATTTTCAACATAGTATTTATCATTATCCAATGATGAAACTAATTCAGAATACAATGCATCTTCCACATACGATTGCAATTGAGTATCATTTAAAGATGCAAATTCCGGCTTATATACATATTCCGAATCATCAGCTATTTCATCATCATTTACTATTACATGAATAATTGCGTCATTGAATTCTTCTGTTGTGTTGTTCACAATATTTTCTATATTTGTATTTTTTTCAGACGACACAGTACTTAAAGCAGGTTCTATCTGTACATTAGAGGCGCAACTGGTTGTAAAAATCACACTTGCTAATAATATAGCAACCATTTTTTTCATTCTGCATTTCCTCCCTATTGTTTTCATCTTCCTCTAAAAGTGGTCTAAAATTTATCCTTAAAAGTTCTCATCATTTTTTTGTTCTTGATTTTTTACCTATAACAAATACAAAGCATGCAATCACTAATGTTACAACTATAACAGCAAAATTCCGTGAAGTGTCGCTATCTGTAAATTCACCTTCTTCTTTGATATTCTCAACTTTCTTTACAGTAGTTGCAGCATCATAATCTGTATCAGTCATTACATTTACTACCTTTGTAGCCGAATCCTGCTCTGTCTCAGTAAGTTCTTTTTCTTCTTCAACATCATTTGTTTCAATTTCTTGAATGCTCTCCACTTCTCCAACAGGCGGGTCTATTAATTTTCCATCATTACTAATTGTATACCCTTCTGCTAATTTATTTTCTAACTCTTTTACAGAAAGATGCGTGACAGACATTGCTCTTAAAAACGGATCTGAGCCAACATATATCGTCTTTGTAGTTTCTTCCCCTGTGTATAGATTATGTACGTGAAATTTGTAAATTCCCTCGTCATTATACTGATCACCATCTTTTGCAGGACGATTAAATCTAACATCTTCCGTTCTACCGTTTATCCCGTTAATCAAAACTGTTCTTGAAACATCAATTGTTAAATACCTAGATTTAGCCATGTCAATTTTAAAACCATTCTCAGTAATTGCATTGTCTGCTAATTCCGCGCCACTGTTAATATCAAAAGGATAAACCATACAATTACCATTTCTGATAGAGAAAGTAAAGAATACTCTGTAATTTGTATATGAATTAATCGCAGAAGAATCAACTATTTCATAATCTAGTGCTACCTCATAGTCACCTTCTTCAAATAATTCAACCTTTGTATTTGCCCCAGTTCTTGCATTTGCCGCAAGATAGTCTGTATAGATTATCGGATCATGCTTAACACCTTCAAAATCTGTATATCTTATAATAAGTGCTCCATGACGCATATTTGTTTTATCAGTCTGAAAATATTGGTCATAGCCATCCTTATCTTCATTAATCTTTAAATTACTTTTTCCATTAAGTTCATTAATATTTTGTTGAAGATTAAACCACAAAGTAACTCTGTCTCCTACATTTTTTAAAAATATCGGTGTACTAAATGTATTATCCTTTACCTCTCTTGTATAGCCGTTTACAAAGAAAGTGCCAATAGTCCATCCGTAATGAGGATCTTTATTTGTCAATACATCATTTTGTGAAAACCCCGTATCTTTTCCGGCATTAATTACTTCTCCTAATTCTTTTCTCGGTGTTGCTGTTGCGGAAGTTTCATTTGATAAATTTTCTGAACTGTCTATCAAATAAAACTGGTAAACTTCTGCACATTTCATATTTTCCTTATTATCAACACTTACAAAAAGATATTTTGATGAGCCCGTAACTCTTTCAAGAGAATAAGCAATAATAACTCTATAATAACATCCATTAATCTGCTGAATATCCTTTGAAGTATATATGTTACTCTTATACTCAGAATCAGCAGCCACATTTGTAAGTATTTTGTCAGTAACCCAAGAAGCTCCATCTAAAGATGTTTGAAGAATAATCGCCCCTTTCATAATATTTTCTTCAATTATCTCTGTATCAATTTTCTTCGATTTGTCATCAATCAAATACCAAGAGTTTGTATTTTCTCCACTATATTTATTACCTAAAGAATAATCTATAGTCACGTTTCCATCTAATACTTCATAAGCTCTTACTCCATTAACATCAGAAATAGAATTCAAATTTCCTGTAATCTTAAAACTCCCAAAATCAGAGGTAGTTGCTTTACTTGATTCAACTGTCGAAATCTCATATTTACTATCTTTTTCAAACTCATACAATTTTCCAATTATGCTCTCTGTCTTTTCCCTTGCACTAACAGATACGTCACATACACAATCAACTGTAAATAACACACAAATTGCTAAAAACAAAGCAAATATAGATTGTCCTTTTCTAGATATGAATTCATCCATCATTATCCTCCCTGTAATTTATTTGCATATTTTCCCTTACAATATGAAATATCAAATCTTATATTCCTAAAAAGTACTCTTTATGCTTTTTTGTCTTTGATAATGTACTCGAGTATTAACACAAAAGCACTAAAACTATATGCTTTATCTTTTATTCTTCCCCTACTTAATATACCAACATCCGCTACAATATAATCTTCGCTTCAACATATAATACACATAATTTCTTTACTAAATTTAAAATCATATCTCAATAACACCAACAATCAACGCGATAATCCCAACAATCGCAAGTATAGGAACGGCAATATATAATAATCCCACACACGCAAGTCCAATCAGAAATGCCGGAAACAGAAATACCGTGCAAACAATCTTTGCAATTCCCCATGCCGCCTTAATTCCAAATATCAGCATTTTCCATGCAACCCAAATTAATGCAATAATAAATATAATTGTCAACATTTAATCGCCCCTTTCACTGAATCAGTTCTACATAAGTTCCCTGACTGCGTAACCACATATTTATACCAGTTCCAAACACTTCTGCACTGACAATATAAACTCCATTATCTTCAGCCAGTATCTTAGCCGTTGGCAGTCGATCTAATATTGCATCAATATCGGGTCCCGTATATCGAAACTTTACTCTTTGAAGTTTGCCTCCATACATAAATTGAATGCGTTTTCTGAACTCACCTTCCTCAAACCTGTTGCTGTATGGTATATGAAATCTCTCTTCTAATATTTTCAAAGACTTAATCCTATCAATCCTGTATATAGTTGGAAACGAGTCATTTAACACATCAAATTTCTTTCTCATATTTTCATCCGGAATAAATGCCGTCAAATAAAAATAATACTCTGAAAACATAATCGATACCGGTTGAAGTTTTCTATGAACAATTTGTTTATCCTTTATCCGATAGTAATCTACCTCAATATAGCGAGACTCATTTATAGCCCGTCCTAAGTCCCACATCTGCCCAATGAATTTTTTCTTATGTCTAGGCTCGACGTAATGAAATTCTTCATTACTGATCAGATCTTTTACCCGTTTCTGATTTATCTGAGGAGCACAACAGGTAATAAGTTTGTCAAGCATTTCTACCATTTCTTTCTTAGTGAAAGCTCTGCTGTCAAGCAGAATTTTACAAATCGCCAAAATCTCACTGTTTTGCAGCCGAACCTGATAACTGTTTTCTAGCCTGTAGCCCTTTGCTATTCTGTCAAACACAATAGTATTTAAAGTTCCCGTGCGCTCCGAATCCTCAGCAAGAAAATTTCTTATGTGTTCAATATCACGTTGTATGCTCCGCTCATTTACATGGTATCGCTCTGCCTCTTCTGCCTTATTCACAACATATCCATCAGACAATTTTGAATATATCCTTAATATTCGGTCTGTTTGATCACTTTTTCCCGCACTTTTCATAGCATTTCTCCTATGTTTTTACAAGTATATTATCAAACAAGAAAGACATATTATGTCATTCTCCTAATTTTCCCGTTATTTTTAATTTTTTCTAACCAAAACTCTGCATATTGGTACTTGATAAATATATACTAATTTTTTACAACTTGTGACAACTCAAGATTAATCGCTAACACCGCTGTCCAAAACAACGATAAACTCATATTCCTCAAACTGCTCTTTCATACGCACTGCCACATCATTTGCTGTCTCTTCTTTATTTTCCGCCTTAAAATCAACAACAAGATCAAAATAAACCCGTTTTTTCTCCGTGTCCACGAAGAAACTATGCATTTGCAAAATTTCCGGATATTCTTGAACAATATCTGATACAGTCTGTTTCATTTCGTCAAAGACTTTGCCAACAGCATTGGACGCATATATACCAGGGAGAATGACCCCTAATATAAGCATTTTCCACACAACCCAGCTTAATACAACAATAAATATAATGGTCAACATTTAATCGTAATCGCCCTTCTCACTGGAGCAGTTTTATAATAATTTCCTGACTGCGTAGTTTGATTGCTTTTCTTCTCTTTTCATATTCACGTCATAAATTAATTATAACTTACCCCTTAAAACAAAATGGATAAGCGTTAGATGAAATAAAGTACTGCTTCGCCATAAGACGCAAAAGACTCAAAAATAATTTATAATCTAAATAATTACTGTATCAGGCAACTGTTTACTATGTGCAATATGCATCAAGGATAACATTGCAAGGTTGTGAATAGTATTGCAAACCTCATATTCTTTATCCTCCCGCCAATGCGGCTTCCAATCAAGTATAAAATCATATATATCTTTATCAGATATGTTTTCCTGTTTTTTCTGTATTTCATCATAAGAATAAAGTACTGTGGCTATCATTTCAGCCTGCTCTGTCCTTTTTATTCTTCCAAATAAATCAACCGTCTTTTGTACTGCTGTCCACTCATCATTGCTAAACTGCTTTTTTTCAATATCTACATCATCCGATACATTAATGGAAATCATTCTTCCCAACTGCTTCTCAATAATCAGATTCGCATTCGCCAATATAGTAATAGCATCTTTTACTTGCACTGAATATGGTCCAAACTCCCCCTTAGAAAAAACAAAACCGGTATCAACGCCATTTCGTGTCAACACATAGCATATCTTTTGAAATATGGTTCTCCCGACCGTTAAAACATATTCCCGATTATTCAGTTCTCTCACTACTTGGAGTATCAAATACCATTTAGGATTTACTTGTAACTGCTTTTTGCCAACTACCTCATCTTCATTCAGATTAGCCTTCAAAAAATCTAGTGACATTTCCTTAGCAGATGTGCCAAACGGTGCATAAATTTCAATATTAATAGGGAGATTGCAGAGCTTGCTATACATAATTGGTCCAACGATATTCCAAGTCAATCCGCCATTTCCACACCCCAGCGGTGGAAACGCAATACTGTTTATCCCATAACTTTCATAATTTTCAATAAACCAATCTAATCCATCAATAACATAAGATAATCTGGAGGGCGAACGCCAATGATCTTTCGTTGGAAAATTCAAAATCTTTTTTCCATCCAAATTTTGATAAACAAAAGGAGTTCCCGGCTTTATCTGTCCGGCATTACACTTTTCAACATAATCATTATACATGGCAGGGTAACGTTTCTTAAACTCCAATGCAATGCCCTTTCCCATTACGCCAACACAGTTCACCGTATTGACAATAGTAGAACACTTACTTTCAAACATGTTTCCAATCTTCACTATCATTTCTTCAACTCCCTAAAAAAAGACCCTTGGCACAATTTCGATTTTTTTATCGAAGCCTACGTCTTCTAATTTATGTGCTGCATTTTTATCGATTACCGCTGCACAAATAATATATTCATATAGAATCACATATGGCACAAGCACTTCTGCACATTTTATAGATTTCTTCTCCATTTGCACATAATAGTCTTCATCAGTCCAATATCGCGCATAAACCAAATTAAAATCAATTTCTTCCATTCCGGTTTTGGGAGAATAAAAACCGGCATAGTCGCTGGATGCATTACGATCTGATACCACAACATCCGGCATATCCAAAATACCACAGTCAATCTTTAGAATACATATATCATTATTTTGATCTCTTCTAGCCGATAGCATTGGATTATGAGGATCAAAATAAACATTCACATATTGATGTAATTTCAATCCATTGGGAACCCTGATTTTATCCCTTCGCTCTTGGACTTCATTCATCGCAATTGATGTGTGTGCAATGCGTGCGGCTTTTTCATTTGATAATAATCCCCTTTGCATTATTGAAGGAATATTTTCGATTGCTTGAATATTGTATAATCCGGTTTGTTTAGTAATATTAGTAAATATTTCTGATGGGTTCAACTCGTCATCTCCAATATAAACGTATTATAACACAACTTCCCCTATTCGTCGAACTTAAATTCTTATTTACGTGCTTGAAATTATGGATGTGGAAGCGATAATCAATCAATAAATAAAAGGCAAACTTATTTGAAATAACTCAATAATTTTTCATCAATAAGCGCGATGGGCTCTCTGTTTCTGATTTGGCTGTATAAAGCAAGCTTTGCTATTTCATCCTTATCTTTGACTTGCCTGTACATATCTTCAATGCTTACGTCAGGCAAAGAGATTCCATACAGTCCTCCATATTCGAGCCTTTCTTTTGTTGAAAAATAATCAGGCTGCAGTAAAATTTTCATTGCTCCGATAAAAACCGCGCCGGCATCTTTGACGCCTAATTCTTCGTAGCATTCTCTTAAGATACACTCTCTTGCAGACTCTCCGTTTTCGATACACCCGCCGAAAATCTCATATTTGTTACGCCATTTGTTCCACCCTAAAAGATAGTCGTTTCCAATTTTAACGACAGCAAGGCAATGCGTCAGCAATGGATTTTCAGACAGCAGAGCCTCATCTGTGCTCTCTATGGAAATAAGTATATTTCCGTTGTCATCTTTGCAAATATAAGAATCATAAGAAATTTCCATTTTTTCACACTCTTTGCCTTTCGATTAAAATACATTCTCAGTTTGGTTTCTCTGTTTACAAATTCGATACACATAAATTACAAAGCAATTCCGATAATCCATGCTCAAGTATCTTCCCTGACTTAATTAATGCCCAATAGTGGTTCATCACTTTTTCATTTCCTATCATACTCCCAATTCTGATCTACAATAAACTATATTATTGATATTTCCTTCTGCTTAAATAATCACTTCCGCAAACACAAACTTCCTCCGAATATTGAAACAATCATTTCGGAAAATGGTTCTATGCGTTTATTAATAAATACAAATTATAGCTTATCACTTTCATGGAGCCGCCTCAATGCCCTGACCTATAATTTTCAACAATTTCTCTAGCATTATGAAAAGCAGCTAAATCCCGTATTACGAGTTCAATGCCTTTATGTCCATTAAAATCCGACGCTTTTCCGCTCAGAAGATGCATTTTGAAAGAATGGATGTAATAATATTTACGACCAATTTTAAACTAGCTTTCGTCAGACTCTCCCCATTTTACGATTCCCTTGGTCGCATGTCTGTACAGGGAATATTGCGTTTAAAAGTCCATGTTTTCACGACTTTAAATTCCTTGTATGCCGCAATATCTAATTGTTCTGCTTTGAAATCCTTCTTTCTGTTCCAAAGCATGATATATTGGTTCAAATGTATCGTGGAATTGGGGGCAGCAAATGCTGACTTCCCAAAATAATATTGCGTATGGCATTTATATCAAAATTCGCATTACTCATAATTATGTACTCCCGCCGATTTTACCGTACAAAACAAATTAAAATCTCCGCGCATCCCTGTTGAAAAAATATCCAAGGTTAAGCCGTATCTCCCGTCTTTCAATATCATTGTTTGTGTAGCAGCATGTATCAAAGCCTATCAGTTCAAAACCCTCGTGAAGATAAAAACCGATGGCATTCGTATTGCATGACTGCGTTTCCAAAATGATGGCGCGCCTGTTCTGGCAAAACGCTATCTCTTTTGCTTTATCCATCAGCCGCTTGCCGATTCCCTGATGGCGAAGTGCATCAGATACCCATAGTTCCGTGACCATAAGCCTGTTTGACCATTCTTCGGGACAGACTTCAATGCATGATAGCAAATTGCCGTCCGAACCTATAACACCGTAGGCTTCGGCTTTTTCCCAATGGTCCTGATATAAGGAATCAGGAAAATCATATTCCTCCGGTGTATGGACTATCTCCCTTTCCGCCGGTCTTCTGACCAAAGAGACCGTACACCCGTCTCTGTCCAACGGGCTCATTTCCAAATCATAGTAACTGTCACTTCTTGTCACCATCGGTATATGAACACCTTTCCACTTTTCTTTCGGTAGTGCTGTAATTTCGATTTTACGATATTCCATTCGATATCCCTCTTTTCCCCAACTTTATTTCCAACCTTATTTGCTCTCCCATTATGATGCGATTGACCGTCATCCTGTGCTCCTTTACCATTTATCAAAAAATTGTGAAACTCCACCTCATAACATTACTAGCCTGCCATCACCAAAATAATAAATATCCTCTCTCTTATAACCATATTTAGAATCAGGAACACTGATATGCGGCTCAAAGGTAAACAATCCGACATCTGACAATTTTTTATTATTTCCCTTTTCGATATAAACTCTGTCATTTTTGTTTTTTACAATGGAATGTCCAAGGTTGCCGAGGAAATCCAAGTTGAGAAATCCTTTTTTCACAATCAAATCATTTATATAATAGTATAATTCTTCAAATGTCATGTCGGGCGCTGCTATATCGATTAATTTTTTATGCAGGTATTCTTCCATTTGAAGCCCGTTTCTCCACTCGGATTTTTTAATTCTGTCAGCTTCATCACATACTATGCCATTTTCAATAACAAGCGTTCTCGCATAATCTCCCCAAATATTATCCTTTTGTGGGCTCAAATCAATCGTGATAATATCATTTTCCTCTATGGCTCTATCCGACACCCTGTAGTCCCTGCCTGATACGGAAACCGCAGTCTCGTCTCCCGCAAAAACAAAAGCGCCCACATCCCAATACCAGAACGAATCTGCACCGTTTTTCAGCAAATAGTCTTCACATAATGCTTTTACATCCTGCAGTTTCATTCCTGCTTTAATAATTCCCACAATATACCTGATAGCCGCCCTGTTTAAATTCTGCATTTCAGAATAAAAATTGAAATTTTCTGTTCTATACATATGCTACATCTCCATATACCGCTGTATTTCACTCCAGCTTTTTGCTGTCAGAATGCTTTTGTCTTCCGTATATGGCAGCTCAGCCGCCCCAACATACCAAACCGGGAAAAGTCCGGCATTTAATGAACCTTTTACATCACATTCGTACTGATCTCCGATATACCAGACTTCATCCGGCTGCAGTCCGGCTTTTTCCAATGCCAGCTCAAATATTCTTTTATTTGGCTTGCGGAACATATAATTGCTCGATGTAATAATAAATTCAAAAGCATTCGACGGAAGCAGTCGATTGATGCGCTCCGCAACTACAGACGGTGCATAAGCAATATTGCTGATTACGCCTGTGCGGATATTCTTGTCCTTTAAATATTCCAAAAAATCTTCTATCCCCTCTGTCGGCGCTCCCGAAGAGGCGGCATCCCAGAATACGGTATCAATTTCAGAATTGCTCAATGCAATTTCAATCCCTTGAGATTCATAAATGTAAGGCGTGAACATTGTGTTAGGTATCTCTATTTGAAACAGATGCCTTTTTTCGGGATCAAATCTTCCAAGCTCCTGATTAATAGCATTTGCCTTAGCCTGCACCTGCTCTGCGGACAGATTGTATTTATTTTTTACGGCATACTGTAAAACAGCCTTCGTCCCTTTTACCCCGTCAAATTTCTGTTCCGCAATCAATGTCTGACCATAATCAAATATTATCATTTTTGGAATTTTCATAAAAATCATCCTCTATACACTAAAATGGCTATGAAACTTTCAAAAATCCCACAGCCCTTTATACTTTCCATTAATGTAATAAGCCTACACCCCAATGACCCCGGTCACTCCCAGCGCGATAACCACTAACCCGAGTGCTATCCTGTACCACCCGAATATCTGAAAATCGTGCTTTTTTATATAGTCCATAAGGAACTTGATTACAAACAGCGACACCATAAACGACACTACCATTCCTACGATAAGTATCACCAACTCATCGGGCGTAAACGAAAATCCGAACTTCACAAGCTTCAAAAGACTCGCGCCGAACATTACGGGAATGGCGAGGAAAAATGTAAACTCCGCCGCCACCTTACGCGATACACCGACTAACAGCGCGCCAACGATCGTAGCGCCGGATCTTGATGTCCCCGGGAAAATCGCGGCTATAAGCTGAAAAACGCCGATTATGAGCGCAGTCTGAAAACTGATATCCGCAAGCTTTCTGATTTTTGCGCGTTTACCCTTGTTCATACGCTCCACTACGATAAACGCGATGCCGAACACAATTAGGGCAATAGCAACAGGAATGGCATGGTAAAACAGCTCCTCAAAAATATCGTCAAATAACAGCCCCACCACAGCCGCAGGTACGCAGGCGACTATGATCTTAAGCCACAGCATTATCTTATCCTGCTCTACTACAGGTTTTGTTTTATCTTTAAATTGGAACGGAAAGATTTTGTTCCAAAATAAAATGACGACTGCCATTATCGCGCCAAGCTGTATCACCACCAAAAACATTTCAAGAAATTCCGGCGTACAGTCAAGCTGTATAAATTCATCCAAAATTATCATATGTCCCGTACTGCTAACAGGCAGCCATTCGGTAATACCCTCTACAATGCCGAAAAGCACTGCTTTTAATATCTCTAACATCAGCCAATATCCTTTCAAAATATTATTGTCCAAGAAACCGCATCAATTCATCATAGCTCTCTTTTGCGTCATTATAACCGATCTCATAAAGCCACTCCAGCTTCTTTCTGTCCTTCTCGATCCTTCCTATGTCATTTGGCTTCTTCGGTCGTATCACAAACGCCCTTCCTGCCGCCTTTTCCTCCTCCAAAAAGCTCAGCGTGTCGTTATACCGCGTATGACGGTCAGCCATAAGCTCATAAACCTTGGGATATTTGCTGTACTTAAGCCTGATAAGGTTAAGGTTTGACTTGGGGGCAGGTTTTCGGACATATCCGACTTCTTTGGTGAGTACCACCACATTTTTTGCATTTCCGTCATCTACAGCTTTTTTTACAGGCACTGCATCCGATATGCCGCCGTCAAGATAGTATTCTCCGCCTATTTTCACGTTCCTAGCCACAAGAGGAAGCGACGACGAAGCGCGCACAGCTATGATATCTTTGTGCAGTTCGCGCAGAAGCATATATTCAGGCTTGCCCGTCCTTATGTTTGTAACGACGGCATAAGCGTTTCCTTCATACTTTGACGCCGCCTTGTAATCATACGGGTCAAGCTTATTCGGTATCGTGTCATAGCACATCTTCACGTTAAATAAATCGCCTGTAGTCAAAAGGCTTTTCGCACTGCAATAATTTGGGTCGTCGAGGTAGTCAAGCGCCACCCTGTACGCGCGTTTTTTCTGCTTTGAAATATAACTGCACATATGGCACGCCCCGGCGGACACTCCGTAGCAGTTTTTAAAGTACAAATCCTTTTCCATAAAAAATTCAAGTACTCCCGCCGTGTAGATGCCTTTCATACCTCCGCCTTCCAAGACAAGTCCTGCATCGATCATTATTTTCAGTCCCTCTTTCCTTAATATTCGTTTTTCACAAATTTTCTCAATGCCGTGAGCGAACGCTCCACCTTTTCCGTTTCTATGCAGTATGCCATTCTGAAATATCCGGGGCATCCGAACGAATCTCCGGGCACAAGCACAAGGTCGTATTTGAGTGCCTTTTGGCAGAACGCGACAGCATCCTCCTCAAGCGCCTTGGGGAAAATGTAGAATGTGCCGCCCGGCTTCACGCACTCAAATCCAAGTTGCACCAGTTCGTCATACAGGATGTTCATATTCTTCTCATATACGGACAAATCAGCCGTCACTCCGAGTACCTCCGACACGGCAATCTGTATAATTGAAGGCGGGCAGTTGTGCCCTATGCCTCTTGAAATTTGGGAACACATAACAGATATAAGCTCGGAATCCGTACATTTTGGATTTGCGGCTATGTAGCCAAGCCTTTCACCCGGTATCGAGAGAGACTTCGCGTATGAATAACACGACAGTGAATTGTCATAAAATTTTGATACATACGGCGCATCCACTCCCGCGTACACGATATCACGATAAGGTTCATCGGATATAAGGAAAATATCATGACCGTACTCTTTCTGCTTTTTCTCAAGAAGTGCCGCGAGTTTTTTCAGTGTCGCCGTGGAATACACTGTACCTGAAGGGTTATTCGGCGTATTTATCAAAACCGCCATCGTCTTTGGGTTTATCAGTTTTTCAAATTCGTCAAAATTTATCTGGAAATTCTCAGTGTCGGCAGGTACTACTTTTAAAACCGCACCCGTCTGATTTACATAATGGTTGTACTCGGGAAAATACGGTGCAAATGTGATGACCTCGTCACCCGGCTGTGTCACGGCGCGCACCGCATGCGCGATTGCTCCTGCCGCCCCTGTTGTCATAAATATATGCTCCGCCATATAATTAATGCCATAAGTCCTGCTCAGATATTCGGCAAATTTCTCACGCACGGAAACAATACCCTGCGACTGACTGTATCCGTGCAGTTCCATAACGCTGCGCGTCTGCAGAAGCTCTATCATTTTGTCGGTAAACTCCTGAGGCACGGGTACGGACGGATTACCGAGACTGTAATCAAACACATTCTCATATCCTATCTCCGCGCCGCGCTTTGACGCCCATGCCGACATTTCCCTTATAACTGACTTTGCGCTGAGCATATCCTTGTATTTCTGTGAAACCATAACTGATCATACCTCCGTTTAAAAAGCGCTTTTCGGCGCCGTTTTTCATATTATAGCACAGTTCAGGACAGATTTACACTGTCAATTTAACCATCGTTTCCGTGGAAAAAATCATAAATCTCTTTTGCCACAGGCGCGGTAATTCCGTCCACACGCAAAAGTGCATCGATATCTGCCGCTTTTAACTCATCTATTGACTTAAAGTGCTTCATAAGCGCCTTGCGCCGGCTGGGACCTACTCCGTTTATATCATCAAGTATGGAATGAACCTGCGCTTTGCTTCTGAGCGAACGGTGATAAGTGATGGCAAATCTGTGTGCTTCGTCCTGTATGCGCGTGATAAGTTTAAAACCCTCGCTGTTTTTGTCTATGGGAAGTTCACGATTATTAAAATACAATCCTCTTGTGCGGTGATTGTCGTCCTTGACCATTCCGCATACGGGAATATCTATGCCAAGCTCATCAAGCACCTGAAGCGCAATATTTACCTGACCGCGCCCGCCGTCCATCAAAAGCAGATCGGGAAAACGAGTAAAACTTCCAAAACGCTCGTCAACTTCCCTGCGTTCATCAAGTCCGTGGGTAAAACGGCGCGTCAGGACCTCATGCATACAGGCATAGTCGTCAGGACCTGCCACCGTTTTCATTCGGAATTTGCGGTAATCGCTTCGTTTAGGCTTTCCCTTTTCGTACACCACCATCGAGCCGACATTAGCAAAGCCGCTTGTATTTGATATATCAAAAGCTTCCATCCGGTTAAGCGGACTTATTCCCAAAATTTCCTCTATCTCTTTGACCGCACCTATTGTTCTGCCTTCCTCGCGGCGTATTCTCTCTCTGTCCTGACTAAGTACGAGACGGGCGTTTTTCGCGGCAAGATCCACAAGTTTTTCCTTGGCGCCTTTTAACGGCACGAGAATATGTACCCGCGCTCCTTTTTTATCGGTAAGCCATTGTTCGACAAGCTCTATGTCCTCGATAGGCTCCTGAAGCATTATCTCGCGCGGAATAAACGGCGTTCCCGCATAAAACTGTTTCACAAAGCTTGTCAGTATCTTATCTGCCGACGGTTCTTCAACCTGCATCATATAAAAATGTTCACGCCCTATGAGTTTGCCGTTTCTAAGGAAAAAGACCTGCACAACAGTTTCGCTGCCGTCTATAGCCAGCGCTATTATATCCCTGTCTTCACCGACATTGTCCGACATCTTCTGAGTTTCACTTATCTTCTTTATATTTTCGAGCAGGTCACGGTACTTAATGGCTTCCTCAAAATTCATGCTCTCCGAGGCTGCCGCCATTTTCTCTTTGAGTTCCCTGACTATCGGCTGATGCTTGCCATTGAGGAAATCTATTGCAAGTTCTATCCTGTGCGCGTAATCCTCTTTTGAGATATTGCCCTGACATGGCGCGCAGCATTGATTGATATGGTAGTTAAGGCATGGACGCTCTTTGCCGAAATCTTTTGGCAGCTTGCGGCTGCATGTCCTTATAAGATAAAGCTTGTTTATCAAATCTATCGTCTCCTTGACTCCGCCGCTTGTAAACGGTCCGAAGTATCTCGCCTTATCCTTTTTCATCTTCCGAACTAACAGTATACGCGGATAATCCTCGCCAAGCGTCACCTTGATATAGGGATATGTCTTGTCGTCTTTTAGCAGTGTATTGTATTTGGGGCTGTACTCCTTGATGAGATTGTTTTCAAGTACAAGCGCCTCAAGCTCTGAATCTGTCACGATATATTCAAATCTCGCAATAAGGGATACCATCTTGTCTATCTGGGGACCGCGTCCGATATTTTCCTTAAAATAAGAACGCACCCGGTTATACAGATTTTTTGCCTTGCCTACATATAAAATGCTGTCGTCCGCGTCATGCATTATATATACGCCCGGTTTTTTTGGAAGCTTCGCCAGTTCTTCTTTAACATCAAATTCTTTTTCCTCAGACATCTGCCTCTCCTTATATAAATATAGACCTTTCAGGTATCGTTAAAAGATACCTGAAAAGTCTAATCATCAGTTTTACCTGCCGCCGTTTACATTTTTATCCCATACAGCCCCAAACTTCGGTCCGTCGCCGTCCTGCGCGGGTGGTTCATCGCTTTGAGGCAAAATCTCGGGCTGTTTGTCCGCGGTTTCATTATTAGGGCTCTCCCCTTCTTCCTCTTTCGGCTTTTCGGCGCTGTCCTTGTTTTCATCGCTTTCCTCAGGCTCGGGCAGACCTTTTGCCTCACGGAAGATCTTCATAAATTCTTTGCCCGTGATCGTTTCTTTCTCTATCAGATGAGCGGCTATCTTATCCATAACATCTCTGTTGTCACGAAGAAGCGCAAGCGCCTCTTCATATGCTTCTTTAAGAAGCTTCATGACTTCATTGTCGATCTCCGCCGCCGTATTGTCAGCGCAGTTAAGAGCGCTCCTGCCTTCAAGATACTGGCTCTCAACCGTTTCCAAACCTATCAGACCGAATTTACTGCTCATACCGTATCTTGTTATCATCGAACGCGCTATGCTTGTCGCTTTCTCAATATCGTTGGACGCTCCCGTTGTAACCGTATCAAATACTATTTCTTCAGCGGCACGCCCTCCGAGAAGCCCTACTATCATATCATGCAGTTCCGCCTGAGTGTTAAGATATTTCTCATCTTCGGGAACATGCATAACATATCCCAATGCTCCCATCGTGCGGGGTACGATCGTTATTTTCTGTACCGGCTCGGAATTTTTCTGCAGAGCGCTTATAAGTGCATGACCGACTTCGTGATATGACACGATCTTGCGCTCCTCTTTGCTCATGATGCGGTCTTTCTTTTCTTTACCGACAAGAACTACCTCAACCGCGTTAAACAGGTCTTTCTGGCTCACAAAATCCCTTCCGTCTTTAACCGCGTTTATCGCTGCCTCGTTTATCATATTGGCAAGGTCAGCGCCTACCGCGCCGCTTGTAGCAAGCGCAATGGCATCCAAGTCAACAGTCTCATCCATAAGGACATCCTTTGCATGGACTTTAAGTATATTAACCCTGCCCTTGAGGTCAGGCTTATCCACAATGATACGCCTGTCAAAACGTCCCGGTCTTAACAGCGCCTTATCAAGTATCTCAGGTCTGTTCGTCGCGGCAAGTATTATTATACCGTTCTTGCCGTCAAAGCCGTCCATCTCAGACAGCAATTGGTTAAGCGTCTGTTCACGTTCCTCATTGCCGCCTCCGTATTTTGAATCACGGCTTCTGCCGATAGCGTCGATCTCATCTATGAATATGATACACGGCGCGTTTTTTTCCGCCTCCTTAAACAAGTCGCGCACACGCGACGCTCCGACACCTACGTATAATTCTATGAAATCAGAACCCGCAAGCGAGAAAAACGGCACATGTGCCTCACCCGCCACTGCTTTTGCAAGCATCGTCTTACCTGTACCGGGCGGTCCTACAAGCAGCGCTCCTTTGGGAAGCTTAGCTCCTATCTTGGCATATTTGCCCGGATTATGCAGGAAATCGACTACTTCCTGAAGCGACTCCTTTGCCTCATCTTCTCCTGCAACATCCTTAAATGTGATACCCGTCTCTTTCTGTACATATACCTTCGCGTTACTCTTGCCTATGCTGAAAGCGCCCCCGCCTCCTGTCATCTTACGCAGCAACAGGCTCAGAAGACCCCACATAAGAAGAACGGGAACTATATAATACAGCAAGGAAAGTATAACTCCCGAACCGTCGGGAACAGTACCGCTCACCTCTACGCCGGCATCAAGAAGGCGCTTGGTAAGAGTCTCATCTTCCTCAAGTTTTCCCGTCGTGTACGTTATGGTCGGCTGATAATAATAAAAAGCCCCCGCACTCTGCGGCTCTTCCGCTTTCGGCGTGATAACTATCTGGCTTGATTCAATCTTTACCGATTCGATCTTCCCCGCCTCCACAAGCGATATAAATTCATTATAGCTTATTTCCCTGTTGGTGACATTCGTAACGGCGCGCATAAAATAGCTGATGCACAGCAGCGAAAGGAGCGCCGCTATAAGCATTATAAGAAGACTCTGCCGCTTAGGATCCTTGCCGTTGTTAGGACCGCCGCCGTTTCCGCTTCCTCCGCCGTTCCTGCCGCCGTGGTTGGAATTGTTATCGTAATTATTAAGTTGATTATCGTCCATTTTTATTAGAATATCCTTTCCGTAAACAATGCTGTTATTTATAATTTTTCACCTTGTTAAACTAAAATTATTCAATTATAATTATAGATATTAAAAGTTTATAAATCAACATAAACTTTATAAACTTTCTGAAAATATGATTAGAATGATAAATATTTTGTAAAAAACTATAGATTTTTTGCATCACGGCGTTGTATAATAGGCAGATATTATTGTTATTTATGAAATGCACGAAAGGAATGAGAGGGTTATGCCGGTAAAGTATGTTTTTGTAACTGGAGGAGTTGTTTCAGGTCTTGGAAAGGGAATCACGGCTGCGTCGCTCGGGCGTCTGTTAAAGGCAAGAGGCTATAAAGTGACCATGCAGAAATTTGACCCCTACATCAATATCGACCCGGGGACTATGAATCCCATACAGCATGGTGAAGTGTTCGTCACCGACGACGGAGCGGAGACAGACCTTGATTTAGGTCATTATGAACGTTTTATTGATGAAAGCCTTGACAAAAATTCAAATGTCACCACGGGAAAAGTATATTGGTCAGTGCTTCAGAAAGAGCGCCGCGGCGATTACGGCGGAGGCACGGTTCAGGTCATACCGCACATCACGAACGAGATAAAAAGCCGTTTTTACAGAAATTTTACAGATCCCGAAATGCGCATAGCCATTATTGAGGTAGGCGGCACAGTCGGCGATATCGAAAGCCAGCCCTTTTTGGAATCAATAAGACAGTTCCAGCATGAAGTAGGACGTGAGAATGCCATATTGATACATGTGACCCTTATCCCCTACCTGCGCGCCTCTCAGGAAATGAAGACAAAACCGACTCAGGCAAGTGTCAAAGAACTGCAGGGAATGGGTATTCAGCCCGACATTATCGTCTGCCGCAGTGAAAAAGAGCTTGGTCAGAGCATAAAAGACAAGATAGCACTCTTCTGCAATGTGCCAAACTCACACGTACTTCAAAATCTTGACGTTGAATACCTCTACGAAGCGCCGCTTGCCATGGAAAAAGAACATTTGGCTGAAGTCGTCTGCGAATGCCTGCACCTTGACTGCCCTGCCCCCGATCTTACAGACTGGGAAAAAATGGTCGAAGACCTAAAAAGCCCGACGCAGGATGTCACTATCGCGCTTGTAGGCAAATACACGCAGCTTCACGACGCGTACATAAGCGTTGTCGAAGCGTTAAAGCACGGCGGCATACCGCAGCATTCCACAGTCAATATAAAATGGGTAGATTCCGAACTGGTAAATCCCGACAACGTTGACAGCATCCTGCATGATGCGGACGGTATTCTCGTTCCGGGCGGATTTGGCGACAGAGGCATAGACGGTATGATCGACGCCATCAGATACGCCCGTGAAAACAATATCCCCTTCCTTGGATTGTGCCTTGGCATGCAGTTATCAATAGTGGAGTTTGCGCGGAATGTCGTAGGCTACAATGACGCGCACAGCGTTGAGCTTGACCCTAACACGACGCACCCCGTCATCGCGCTTATGCCTGACCAGAACGGCGTGGAGGATATCGGCGGCACTTTAAGGCTCGGCTCATATCCATGCCATCTCGACGCTGATTCCAAGGCATACAGACTTTACGGCAGCGACGTTATCAATGAACGCCACAGACACCGTTACGAAGTCAACAACGATTACCGCGCGGCTATAACGGAAAACGGTATGTCCCTTTCAGGACTTTCGCCTGACGGACGTATAGTAGAGATGATCGAGATACCATCCCACCCGTTTTTCCTCGCGACGCAGGCACACCCCGAATTAAAAAGCCGTCCTAACAGACCGCATCCGCTTTTCAGAGGACTTATCGAAGCCGCCATCGAATACAAGAACAAAAAGCAAAACAACGGTTGAATTTGTCCACTATGCCTGTTATAATTCAATTAACGGCTCGGAATGTGTTTTCAGAGCGGTTATCGCAGCATTTTAACAAAACAATTCAAAACTGAAAGAGAGGTAATTTAAGCATGGCAAACAGATTCATTTTAAACGAAACTTCATATCATGGCGCGGGCGCTATTGCCAACATAGCCGATGAAGCTAAAGGACGCGGCTTCAAAAAAGCTTTTGTATGTTCTGACCCTGACCTTATCAAATTCGGCGTGACAAAAAAGGTACTTGACGTACTCGACGGCGCAGGTCTTGCATATGAAGTTTACTCTAATATCAAGCCAAACCCCACCATCGAAAATGTTCAGACGGGTGTTGAAGCTTACAAAAAATCGGGTGCCGATTATATCGTTGCCATCGGCGGCGGCTCATCAATGGATACCGCAAAAGCCGTAGGCATTATCATCAAAAATCCCGAATTTGCAGATGTCAGAAGCCTCGAAGGCACTGCCGCTACAAAAAATAAATGTGTTCCTATTTTTGCCGTTCCCACTACTGCCGGCACTGCGGCTGAAGTTACGATAAATTACGTTATCACAGATGTTGAGAAAAACAGAAAAATGGTCTGCGTAGATCCGCATGATATCCCTGTCGTAGCATTCATCGATTCCGAAATGATGTCTACTATGCCAAAGGGACTTACTGCCGCTACAGGCATGGACGCGCTTACGCACGCTATAGAAGGATATATTACAGCGGGCGCATGGGAACTCTCAGATATGTTCCACCTGAAAGCTATCGAGATAATCTCACGCTCACTCAGGGGCGCTGTTGCCAATACTTCCGAAGGACGTGAAGGCATGGCTCTCGGACAGTATATCGCAGGTATGGGATTTTCCAATGTCGGACTTGGCATTGTCCACTCAATGGCTCATCCTCTCGGCGCATTATATGATACGCCGCATGGCATTGCCAATGCTATTATCCTCCCTACAGTTATGGAATACAACGCAGATGCCACAGGCGAGAAGTACCGCGAGATCGCGCGCGCTATGGGCGTCAAGGGTGTAGACGATATGTCTCAGGCAGAATACAGGAAAGCTGCCATCGACGCGGTAAAGAAGCTTTCCGAGGATGTCGGCATTCCCGCTGACTTAAAGGACATCGTTAAGAAAGAGGATATTCCTTTCCTTGCACAGTCAGCTTACGACGATGCCTGCAGACCGGGCAATCCCAAAGAGACAAGCGTTGCAGACATCACTAAGCTTTATGAATCTCTGATATAATAAAAAATAATTTTAAGCACCCAAAACGGCAGCCGGGTATATATGCTCGGCTGTTATTTTTGCCCGAGGAGAATACCAAATGAAAAACAGCATGACAGCGCAGCAGCTTGTAAAGACATTCACCAAAAACGAAAAGAAAAACAAGAAAACCGATATTAACGCAGTAGACGGCATTTCATTAAGTGTGTCGGCAGGAGAGATCGTAGGGATATTAGGCGCCAACGGAGCGGGCAAAACCACGCTTCTGCGTATGATGTCAAAGCTTATGAATCCTACAAGCGGCACGGTGCAGATCAAGATCAATGATGAAGAGATCACTGACACAATAGAGATAAAGCGCCATATCGGCTATCTGTCCAACAACACCAAACTCTACGGCAGGTTTTCCACAAGAGAACTTCTACAGATGCTTGCCGCAGTCTACGGCTTGGAAAAAGCTCAGGCAGACCAAAAGATAGCTTCCATATGTCAGATCCTTTCTATGGAAGAATTTATCGACAACAGGATTGAAAAACTCTCCACAGGGCAGACGCAGCGCGCTTCTATTTCAAGATGCCTGATACACGACCCGCAGATATACATATTTGACGAACCGACTCTCGGACTTGATATTCTGAGCAGTGCGGCAATTATCGAATTTATGAAGCGGGAGCGCGACGCGGGAAAAATCATCCTGTACTCCACGCACTATATGGAGGAAGCGGAGTTTTTATGCGACAGGCTTGTCCTGCTCAACCATGGAAAGATCATCAGCGAGGGAACACCGGAAAGCCTGAAAGAATACACCGGTGAAAAAAGTATGCGGGATGTTTTCTCACGTCTTGTCATCAGGGAGGGAGCTGCAAATGAACATTAAAATGATAAAAATATTGCTGAAAAAAGAACTGCTTGATGTATTCCGCGATAAGAAGACCGTAATAATGATGCTTGTGATACCTGTCATACTTTATCCTGCCATTTTTATCGGGGCGTTACAGGTAAGCGCGGCAATCTCATCCCGTATGGAAGAACAGATATATAAAATCGCCGCAGACACCAAAAACGATGACGCCTTTTACAGCAGACTGCTGCTTGAAAACAACGCCGCAGACGACAGCTGTCATTTGGAAATCACGGATGCCAACGATATCACGGACTATAAAACGGCTTTGGAAAACGGAGATATCGATGCCTTCATTACAGGCACTAAAAAAGACGGAAAAATGTGTTACGACATATACTATCTTTCATCCGAAGCAAATTCCGAACATGCAAAGGGAATCATTCTTGAAATATTCGACGAATACAGTAAGGAGCTGACAGAAGAAAAGCTTGAAGCACTCGGACTTGATTCACATGCTATCCTTGCTCCGGTGTCTTATGAAGAGCAGGACACGGCAAGCAGCGAACAGTCGCTTGGCAGCATATTAGGCTCTATCCTGCCGTTTATGCTTGTGATAAGCCTGCTGATGGGCACTATGTATCCCGCAATAGATACAACGGCAGGCGAGCGTGAACGCGGTACACTTGAGACTATGCTGACGCTGCCTGTGACAAACAGGGAACTGATAGTATCAAAATTTCTGACAGTAGCCTCCATCGGCATAATATCAGCGTTCCTGAATATTCTTTCAATGAGCGGTATAGCTTTCTATATGTATCAGATAGTGGATATGCAGATCGATCTGCAAAAATTCGATGCAACGAAATTTCTGCCTGCGATATTAGTGGGAATACTCGCCGTATTAGCTTTTTCTCTGCTTATAAGCGCAGTAACAATGTGCGTTACCTCTTTCGCCAGAAGCTACAAAGAAGCAAACAACTATATAACTCCGCTGATGTTGGTAATTATGCTTACCGGATATATAGGCTTTATTCCGAATGTAGAGCTTACGCCGACAATGGCAATGGCACCGGTGGCAAACATCTGCCTGTTGATAAAAAATATGCTGGTCTTTAAAATAGACTATATGACTGTCGCCATTGTGCTGCTAAGCAATATCGCCTATGCGGTATTTGCGATTTTGTTCCTGAGCAGGATATACGACAGTGAGAGCATATTATTTGGCGATGCCAAGAGCGGATTTCAATTGTTTGAAAAACGGAGCAACCTGAAAAAAGGCGGTGTTCCCACTATGTCGGATGTATGGCTTGTGATTGCTCTGACGATCGTGCTGATAATTTACGCCGGAAGCATGCTGCAGCTTAAATTCGGTCTTGCCGGCGTTTTGGGAACACAGATCATTTTACTGTCCGTGCCATTGTTTTTGGTGGTTTATACAAAAAAAGACATTGTGCAGACTTACGGTTTTGAAAAAACCGGGGTATCGGGATATATAGGCGGTATTTTCCTTGCAGTGGGGATGTTTCTTCTGAATATAGTCCTCTCGAACTGGGCGGCTGAACTTTTTCCGGAAAGCGCCGCAAATGTTACCGATACATTCTCGGAGCTTATGGACGGCAATTTCATTTTCGTACTTTTTGTGATTGCCGCAGCGCCCACAGTCTGTGAGGAAATGCTGTTCCGTGGTCTGATTTTTCATTCCATGAAAGCAAGATACCGCGTGAGTACAGCGATGGTATGCACCGCCGTGATCTTCGGCATATACCATATGAGCCTTGTAAAGCTGCCTGCCACAAGTCTGCTGGGCTTTATACTGTGCTACGCGGTATGGATGACAGACAGCATTTATCCTGCGATGATGATGCACTTTATCAACAATGCGCTCAGCGTGATTCTTTCTATGTACGGGGATAAATTTGCAAATACCGTCTTTTATAAGGATGAATTGATGTTATCTGATATCCTGCTGCTTGCCGGCGCGGGGCTTATCTGCCTAACGATTGGCAGCGTTGTTTTGACAAAAACGCGGAAATCGGAACCAAGAAACAGGACGGGGCTGTGATGCCTTGTCCTGTTTCGTCAATTCAATGAACTTGAAGCTTCCGCAATAAGAATTAAGCATACAAGATATGGATATTGTGTCTGAATTATACCCTATATCTCGCTATGTGATATGCTCCCTTAGTGCGACAGCCCTTTTCAATATTAAAAATCAGCTTAATGCTCCTAACATTTACTTTCCGAAATAAGATATTTTTCAACCATTTCCACCACTTCTTTCGCAGTTTCTATTTGTTCCTTGGCATCATCAACAGAAACTATATAGAAATCATCATAATCACTTGCATGACGCACTTCCTGCGCCTTACTGATTTTTCTGCTAACCTCTTTAGAGAAAATGCCAGTATGGACAAAGTCCTTATTAAAATTACCAATAACTTGAGAATGCTGTTTGTACGCCTTAAACTCCAAAGCAAGACACGCAGATATCGCTCTAAATATCGCATAATACGCTCTATTATTGGAAGCGCGATAATGCCCTTTTTCAAAATTTAATTCAGCTGTTTCCAAATCTTCTTTAGCTGCATTAAGCCTATATAAAGCCAGTTCCTTAGCCCCACCTATATCATCCAGACTATGCGGCATATAGTTCTACTCCTTCCTTTTTCACATTATAATAAAACGGATATGCTCTAAGCCATTTGTTAAAATGTTCCTCATTTTTCACAATGGGCATAATTGACAACTCATAATCAAAATTATATTCAAATGTCATATCTGAAAGTTTATGACTTTTTTCTCTAATTCCTTGTTCCGTCAATCCCACCAATATCATAATATCAATATCCGAGTTCTCCCCAAAATCTCCCCTCGCATAAGAACCATATAAGATAACTTTTTTTAACTCTTCTCCATACAACATGCGTACACTATCTACATATTTTTTTAAAATGTTATCTAAAAT
The DNA here is from genome assembly GCA_947629525.1 of uncultured Lachnospiraceae bacterium. Lineage (GTDB taxonomy): Bacteria > Bacillota > Clostridia > Lachnospirales > Lachnospiraceae > COE1. The sequence continues at coordinate 65,807 of CANREB010000006.1, read as the reverse complement.
TTTCGGCATTTTTTCTTAACTCCATTTCTTTTCTTTGATTTCAGTATATCCATTTATTTAACTAAAATCAACTGCCACTAAAAATTTTTTATGCTGTATTTTTTATGCTGTTTATATTATTTTTTACATTTCACCGCAATTTTCACTCAAACTCTTGCCAAACGCAGTTTTAAATGCTATATTACATACAAATGAAACAAATCAATTTATCATCAAAAGTTCTTTATGCTTAAAAAGTTCTTTAATTTTCAGTTGATTTCCATTTTACAAAAAATCTAAATTATACTATACTAAAGGGGAGAATATATGAAAAAAGAAAAACTTAATATCACCAAAATATTCAAGCGTCTGTCGATAGTCAGAAAACACAAAGACAGGCTGTTTCAAAGAGTCTTTGCCGACAAGAAGGATCTTCTCGACCTGTACAACGCGATAAACCACACAAACTACACCAACCCGGATGAACTTGAAATCACAACGCTTGAGGATGTCATCTATATGTCGATGAAAAATGATATGTCTTTCATAATCTCGTCAACGCTGAACCTGTACGAGCACCAGTCCACTTTCAATCCAAATATGCCGGTCCGCGGGCTGATGTATTTTTCAAGACTGTATGAGGGATATATTAAACAGCATAACCTTGACATATACGACAGGAAGCTTGTAAAGCTGCCGACTCCGCAGTTTATCATATTTTATAACGGCAGGGATGAATACCCCGATGAATTGGTCTTAAAGCTGTCAGATGCGTTCACTCCGACACCGTCCGCTGAGCCTGTTCTTGAATGCAGAGCGACAATGCTGAATATCAATTATGGACATAACAAAACGCTGCTTAACAGCTGCAGGCGCCTGCATGATTATTCCTATTTCATAGCGAAAGTAAACGAATATATTAACAATAAATGCACTATGTATGACGCTATTGACAGAGCAATCGACGACTGCATACAAGATGATGTTTTGGCGGATATTTTAGTCAAATGCAAGAGTGAGGTGACAAGTATGCTGCTTACTGAATTTGATGAAAAATTGCATAAAAAGACTGTATATAATGAAGGTTACGAGGATGGACATAAAAGTGGCGTGAGTGAGGGCTTTGAGCGTGGGCACAAATACGGCGTAGATGAGGGCTTTGAGCGTGGACACAAATACGGCGTGAGTGAGGGCTTTGAGCGTGGTATAAGCGAAGGCTATGATAAAGCACGTGAACATGATATTAGCCACAGCATCAATATGCTGCGGAACATGGGAATATCTAACGACAAAATAATCTGCCTGATTGCCGAAAACTATGATATTTCAAAAGAATATATAACACAGAAATTGAGCACACCCAAGGAATTTTGAAAAATTTAGTGGCAATAAGAGCATATTCAAGGACTCCCGAAAAGTTCGACCTCGACCAGCAAAAAGCTCAATACTATATGGATAAATACTGGAAATAAAAATAACTAATACGCACTATGCTCAATCTACTTCTCCGATATGATTACGGTATATCTCTGTAAATATATACAGCCCCTCTAAAGAGCCTTCTCCTCTATGAAGGTCACTGGCAGCTAAAAGCAGATTGTCCCTCGGACTGCAATTGGAACAATCTGCCTCAGGCTGATACAGCTCCAAATATATCGGATTAATATGGTCATGTCCAAATGTACCGTCGTCTCCCAAAAATTCCACCACAATCTGCGCATCTGAGAAATCAGGCACAATTCCTTTCTGCCGCCACTCATCAGAACTGTATTTGCCCAGACATTCTCTCCAATCTTTTTGGGACGTAGACACGATACCGTAATCCTCTGTACCGGCAAGCCTTACAATATCCCCCTTGTCAAACGGGTTCGGTACTTCAAAGAAATCATAAAAAGCTTCTTCTGCTTCTCCTTCATCATCAGAAAGCCTTCCACAAAAATATACAGCTTCGCCTGCCTTATTAAATTCAAGCCATGTGACACCGGAAACATACCTGCTGTCAGCACCCGAAACTGTAACTAGATACTTTTCAACCATAAACGGCTGCCCTGTTTCATGACCGCACTCGCATGCCGTCTCAAAGTCAAAAAAGTATTCGTCAGGCATTATATTGGAATATGAGCTGTTATCATCATTCACCTTCAATATATAGATGTATGCCCTGTCGGGATTTTCCTTAAAAACTTGAAATTTTAAAGCTTCTATCTCCAAATATCTCGCAAGCTGCTCTTTCAGCTTTTGATCTGAGGTGCCCTCCTGCAATGCCCGCAAATGGACATGTTGCTCCTTTAGTGTAAAGCCGCCATACATCAAAAGTGTCGCTTTCTGCGCGTCAGTAAAACGCCAGCCTGTAGTCTGCATATAATTCCTTACATATTCAGATGGAACTATTAGTGAGAGTTCGTCATTGTTTTTGTTTGTCATATTTGTCTCCTTCAAATATTCAATAGTCATATTCCATTTTTACAAACGGCTCACCTCCGCTTTGCGGTATATTATACCGCAAAGCTTTTAAGACATCAATTATCTTGCGAATATATCCGCAAAAACTTTTTATTTAAAACATAAAACAGGACAAAGCCTTCTCCGCCTTGTCCTGTTTTGATTTTAACACTCTGTAGTTTTCAAAAAACTCACGCCTTACCTACTGAGCCGAACAACTCCATCTTTTCCTTTACTGTAGCCTTGATAGCTTCCGCGCCGGGAGCGAGGAGTTTACGGGGATCGAAGCCCTTACCTTCGAGATCCTTGCCTGCCTCTACATATTTACGCGTAGCGTCCGCAAATGAAAGCTGACACTCTGTATTAACGTTGATCTTCGCAACGCCGAGTGAGATAGCTTTCTTTATCATATCTTCGGGGATGCCTGTACCGCCATGAAGGACTAAAGGCATAACGCCCGTCTTCTTTTGAATGGCGTCAAGCGTCTCAAAGCTGAGACCTGCCCAGTTTGCAGGATATTTGCCGTGGATATTGCCAATACCTGCCGCAAGCATATCTACGCCAAGGTCAGCGATAGACTTGCACTCATCGGGATCAGCACACTCGCCCATACCTACTACGCCGTCTTCCTCGCCTCCGATCGCTCCGACTTCCGCCTCTATTGACATTCCCATGCCGTGTGCTACAGCGACAAGTTCTTTTGTCTTGGCAATGTTCTCTTCAATAGGATAGTGAGAACCGTCAAACATTATTGATGTAAAACCTGCCTTGATACATTTATAGCAGCCTTCATATGTGCCGTGGTCAAGATGGAGCGCAACGGGGACCGTGATCTTAAGCTCCTCATCCATAGCCTTTACCATTGCCGCAACAGTCTTAAAGCCTGTCATATATTTGCCGGCGCCTTCCGAAACGCCGAGAATAACAGGACTGTTTAATTCCTGAGCCGTAAGCAGGATAGACTTTGTCCACTCAAGATTGTTGATGTTGAACTGACCCACAGCATAGTGACCTTCTTTTGCTTTTTTAAGCATTTCCGTAGCTGATACTAACATTGAAACCAACCTCCATTTAATATTAATGATAAAAACAGTATATCCCTAATATTGCCAAATGTCAATTTTTTAACAGGCTTTTTGGACAGTTTTTACAGTTTTACGGTATTTTTTACGGTATCTATTGTAAAATTGATACCACTGTTATAATATAAAATTGTAGTTCAAATAAAAAAGAGAAAGAGAGGACTTATACATGGCTTTAGTAACGACAAAAGAGATGTTCAACAAGGCATACGCGGGCGGGTACGCTATCGGCGCTTTCAATGTAAACAACATGGAGATCGTACAAGGTATCACGGAAGCGGCAGGTGAACTTAATTCCCCTATAATCCTTCAGGTTTCGGCAGGTGCGAGGAAATATGCCAACCACACATATCTGGTTAAACTGGTTGAGGCAGCTTTGGCTGAAAACAATATTCCTATCGCGCTTCACCTTGATCACGGCGCTGATTTTGATATCTGCAAATCGTGCATCGACGGCGGATTTACTTCCGTAATGATCGACGGCTCACACCATTCTTTTAAAGACAACATTGAACTTACGCGCCGCGTAGTTGAGTACGCACACTCAAAGGGTGTAGTGGTTGAGGGTGAGCTTGGACAGCTTGCGGGCATTGAGGACGATGTGAATGTATCGGATGAGAATGCAAGCTATACACATCCCGATGAAGTTGAGGAATTTGTTGACAAGACAGGCGTTGACTCACTTGCTATCGCTATCGGCACAAGCCACGGCGCATTCAAGTTCAAACCCGGTCAGAAGCCGCAGCTGCGTTTCGATATTCTCGATGAAGTCAGCAAGAGGCTTCCCAATTTCCCTATCGTACTTCACGGCGCATCAAGCGTATCCCAGGAGTATGTAAAGATCATTCAGGAGCACGGCGGGCAGCTTGCCGATGCTATCGGCATTCCTGAAGATATGCTCCGTCAGGCAGCAAGAAGCGCAGTCTGCAAGATCAATATCGATTCCGATCTCAGGCTTGCTATGACGGCAGGTATCCGCCAGGTTTTATTTGAAAATCCTGCTGCATTCGACCCAAGAGAATATCTCAAGGTAGGACGCGCCAATGTTAAGGCACTTGTTGCACACAAGATCAAAAATGTCCTTGGAAGCGAAAACAAGGCTTGATTTAAAAAATCCCTGCGGGAATGCAATTCATTCCTACAGGGATTTTTTTATATCTGTTTTTTTATATCTATGGCGTTTTGTTTATTTTTCAGAGTGACTGCTCTGTGTTTCCCGCCAAATTCACCGTCAAGCGTCCATGCCACTTCGTCTTCCGTTTCAATATACAGTTCTCCGGTCTTAAAGCTGTACATAAGATCGGTATCAAACTTTTCGCTGACCAGAGCGGTAAGTATTGAATTAAGTTCTATCGGATTTCTCGGACGTTTTATCAGCACTACTTCAAAAAGTCCGTCGTTTAACAGCACGTTTCTACCCGTTATTCCTTTAAATCCGCCCACTGACAGCGAGTTAGTCACCATTCCGAATATGAAATCATCCTCAGCCGCATGCTCAGTCTGACGGTCCTCCGCATCTTTGTATACCACTTTCATATAATACGATTTTATATTCTGCAGATGTTTAACCCCTTCCAGAATATATGCCATATGACCAAGCATATTTTTCATTTCCTGCGGCGTTCCGTATGACACTTCCGTGAACAGTCCGAATGCGGCTATATATACAAATATATCATCGTTGAAAAAGCCGACATCGCACGAAAACGGCTCACCGTTCACAATGACCTCCGCCGCTTTTTTCATATTGTTTGGCAGCTTAAGACTGTTGGCAAAGTCATTTGTGCTGCCCGACGGGATATAACCTATCGTAGTCTTGAAGCCCGACTGCATCATTCCCGTAACTATCTCATCAAGCGTACCGTCGCCGCCGCTGCATACCACAAGGTCATAATCCCTGTCCCGTTCCCTTACGACGCGCACCGCATCCCTGCGTTCCTGTGTGGTATGTACGGTAGGCTCATATCCTCCCTTCACCAGTATATCGATTATTGCCAAAACATGGTTTTTTATAAGTCCCTTACCCGAATAAGGATTAATGATAAACAATGCCTTTTTATTTTTTTTCATAAGATCAGCCCCTAAGTCTGTCGGCAAGCTCACTAAGCTTCCTGAGTCTGTGATTAACACCCGATTTACCTACATTTGGTTCTAAAAGCTGTCCAAGTTCCTTTAACGTGGCATCAGGATATTCAAGGCGTATCTGAGCCATCTCCCGTAAATTGTCGGAAAGGTTATCAAAGCCATAGCGTTCCTGTATATACTTGATATCGTCTATCTGCTTTCCCGCCGCATTTACGGTCTTAGTGATATTTGCCGCCTCACAATTTACCCTTCTGTTTATCGAGTTGCGCATATCTTTCAAAATACGCAGATTTTCCAAGTTCATCAGAGACATATGCGCCCCTATCACATTGAGCAGCTCCACGATTTCTTCACTTTCTTTGATATAGACTACCTGATAGCGTTTGCGCGCAACCACTTTGCCCTCTATCTCAAATACGCGCAGTACATCGATTATCTGCTGCGCCTGCCGCATATTATCGCAGACAAACTCCAGATGATATCCTTTCTCGGGATTGCTCATTGAACCAATGCTCAAAAATACTCCCCGAAGGAAACACCGCTTGCAGCACAGATTTTTTATCACTACCGGATCGACTGTATCTTCACCTTCCGAATGTTTGACAGTCTGCATTATTTTCTCATCTGAAACTTCATCGGTATTAAAAATATCAAAGATCAGGTCGTTGCGCTTCTTAATTATGGCAGGCGATGCCTTTGAAGGGTCAGAGTATATCATGAGCGCCGCAAGCTCCGCTATACGGCAGTGCCTTGACGAACCTTCAAGCTTTACAAGCTCCTCCTTTATGCTCCCCGAAAATGACATTCCGATCCCCACCCTTATTTAGTGTCCCTGTGACGCAAAGTTAAACCGTAATTTCCTTTATCTTTAAGGCGGTTATACAGCTCTCCCGCAAGAGTGACGCTCCTGTGCTGCCCGCCCGTACATCCGATGGCAATAACAAGCTGATATTTACCTTCGTTTACATAGTTAGGTATAAGAAAACTTATCATATCTGTAAGCTTGTCCAAAAATTCATGGGCTTCTTTAAATCCCATGACATAATCCCTGACTTCCTTGTCAAGTCCCGTCTTCTGTTTAAGCTCGTCTATATAAAACGGATTAGGCAGAAACCTTACGTCAAAAACAAGATCTGCATCCTGAGGTATGCCATGCTTAAATCCAAATGACATGACATTGATCATCAGGCTGTTATAATCCTGATTTTTGACGAAGATCCTGTCAAGTTCCGCTTTTAATTCTCTCGTGAGTAAATTCGTAGTGTCGATGACATACTCTGCCTGCGACTTGATACATTCAAGTCTTTCGCGCTCACGCCTTATTCCGCTCATAAGATCGCCGTCCACGGAAAGCGGGTGGACGCGCCTTGTCTCCTTATACCGCTTTAATATGACCTGATCCGAGGCATCAAGGAAAAGTATCTCAAAAGAGTAATTCTTTCTGAGTCCGTTCACGATCTGATTTATCTCCGAGAAGGACTGATTGGTCCGCACGTCAAGTCCAAGAGCTACTTTTTGGATGTCGCTGTCGGGCATTGAGATCAATTCCATAAATTTTTCTATAAGCGCCACAGGCATATTGTCAGCACAGTAAAATCCCGCGTCTTCAAGCATCTTCATTGTGGTGGACTTACCGCCTCCACTCATACCTGTCACTATAACAAACCTCATAATAAATTACCTCATTCCTCAAAGTCACTCAAACTCGCCAAGACATATGACTTCAGGTTCAAGCATTACCCCGTAAACTTCATTTACTTTTTTTTGGATCTCCCCGATAAGCGAGTATATGTCAGATGCCTTCGCGCCGCCTCTGTTTATCACAAATCCGCAATGTTTCTCCGATACCTGCGCCGCCCCGATGCTAAAACCCCTAAGCCCCGCATCCTGAATGAGCTTTGCCGCAAAATATCCTTCAGGTCTTTTAAAAGTGGAACCTGCGCTTGGATATTCAAGCGGCTGTTTATCGCGCCGCCTGTCTGCAAGCTCCTGCATTTTAGCCTTTATATCGTCTGCTGTTCCCGCGGCAAGATGAATGTCAGCGCTAAGCACTATGTAATCTTTCTCCTTTAAAATGCTGTGCCTGTAGGAAAATTTCATTTCTTCCGCACTTTTTTTGACAATTTCACCGTTTTCATCCATAAGCCGCACGCTCTCCACGACCTGCTTCATCTCACCGTCATACGCGCCCGCATTCATAACTATCGCGCCGCCGAGGCTGCCCGGAATCCCTGCCGCAAACTCAAAGCCTGTAAGTGAATTATCAAGGGCGCATCTGGCTATTGACGCAAGCGAAGCACCCGCATCGCAGGTAAGCGTATCTTTTCTGACGATTATTCTGCCAAATTCTTTTGACATATGAATTACGACACGGCGAAGCCCTTTATCGCTTACGAGAATATTACTTCCGCTTCCGATAACGCAAAATCCTCCGTTTGAGAGTGTCAATCCTTCCAAGTTCAGTATTTTTATAACACACTTAAGTTCATCCTCCGAAGTTATCTCAACAAACAGATCCGCAGTTCCGCCCACGCGAAAAGATGTATGCTCTGACATAAGTTCATCCGCGATGACTTTTGTCTTTGGCAGACGATCGGCTATTTTCAACATCAAGCGCTCTTTTAATCCATTATCCAATTAAATCTACACCTACTCCAAAACAAGTTTTGCCGCACCATAAATACCCGCGTCATTTCCAAGAGAGGCAAGTCTGAACTCAACATCCCTGCTTGCAAAATGAACGTGTTTCCTGTAATATTTTACCACATAATCGCAGAGAATATCCCCCGCTTTTGACACGCCGCCGCCAAGCACGATCACTTCCGGATTGACGACACATGCAACTGCCGCAAGTCCTTTTCCAAGATACTCGCCAAATTCTTCAGCTATTTCACATGCAATCTTATCTCCTGCTTTTACGGCATCAAATACCGACTTGGCACTTATCTCTTCATTCCTGAGCATGCTGTCGTCTGACACTGATGTCAGTTTTCTTGTGGCAAGTCTTACGATACCTGTAGCCGACGCGTACTGTTCAAGACATCCATGATTACCGCAGCCGCATTCATCGGGTTCACCATCAACGATATGGATATGACCTATCTCTCCGCCCGCGCCCATAGCGCCTGTCAGTATCTTTCCGTCTGTTATTATACCGCCGCCAACGCCTGTTCCAAGCGTGGCAAGTACCATATTGCCACATCCCCTGCCGCCGCCGCGCCACATCTCTCCGAGTGCCGCTACATTCGCATCATTCGCCGATTTAACGGGAAGTTTCAAAAGACCGCCGAGTATCTCATTTATGTTCATAACACCCCATCCCAGATTTACCGCCTTATGTATAACGCCGTCATTGTCAACAGGTCCGGGAACCCCTATGCCGACACCGATGACATCTTCCTTCGCAATTCCCGACTGTTCCATTTTGTCGAGAACTGCCTGTGCGATATCGGGCAGTATATTACTTCCGTTGTTTTCTTTTCTCGTAGGTATTTCCCATTTATCCAGTACCGCTCCTTCAGGATCAAAAAGACCTATCTTAACAGTTGTTCCTCCCAAATCTACTCCAAAACAATACTTACTCATATTAATCTTCCTCCTCGCGCGGTTTTGATAACGAATTTTGAACGCGGTGATAAAGCTCCTGCGCCGCGTTATATCCCATCTTTTTCTGACGGTGGTTTACTGCCGCAGACTCGCATATGATAGCAAGGTTGCGCCCCGGTCTTATCGGTATGTTATGGCATACTACCTTATTACCAAGATATTCCGTATAATTTTCTTCAAGACCAAGACGGTCATATTTTTTCTCTTTATCCCAATCTTCCAAGCGGATAACAAGATTTATGTTAGTAGTGTCCATAACGCTTGACACGCCAAAGAGTGTCTTTACGTCTATTATACCTATGCCTCTGAGTTCTATAAAATGACGTGTAATGTCAGGCGCCGAACCTATCAGCGTATCATCGCTTACTTTTCTTATCTCAACCACATCGTCGGACACAAGGCGGTGTCCGCGCTTTATAAGTTCAAGCGCCGCCTCGCTTTTTCCTATTCCGCTCTCGCCTGTTATAAGCACACCTTCGCCGTATACGTCAACAAGTACGCCATGAACGGAAATACATGGGGCAAGCTTTACATTAAGCCATCTTATTATCTCTGCCATAAACGCCGATGTGGGTTTATCCGTGAGTAATATCGGGACATTATTTTTGATAGCCGTTTCGATAAACAGTTCATCGGGGCGAAGGCTTCTGCAGAATATTATGCAGGGCGTCCTCTCCGTGATGATCCTTGGGAATACTTCTTCTTTTTGTTTCTGCTCCATATACCCTATGAAAGAATACTCCACAAATCCGATTATCTGCGCACGCGACTCCTCGAAATGCTCAAAATAACCCGCAAGCTGCAGCGCAGGTCTGTTGATATCAGGCTGCTGGATTTTTATGTTTGAGATATCTACCTCGGGCGTCAGATTAGTAAGCCCGAATTTCTCTATAACGCTCTCAATGCTAACACTTGCCATACCCATACCTTACCTTTCATTATCTTAATTTATACTTGACGCTATTATCTTCAAATTTCCCGTAAATTCTGCCGTTCCAAAGCCGTTAGGAAGTATGAAGTGGTCTCCCATTTTGATATATCTGCCGTTTATCAGTCCATCGCCCTCTATGACACTCATGATCAAAAACGGCTCCTTCTGCTCAAGATTTGCCTGTCCGTCAACTTCCATATGCCATACTCTGTAATATTTGCAGGATGTGATGAGGTTAAGCCTGTTTTTCTCAAAACGTTTTTCAAGTTCCCGCGCGCAGGTTACGCTCTCTTCAACGCTCTTTGCGGGAACCGTTATCACATCAAGACTTTGATCGATATGAAGCTGCCTTGGCTTTCCGTCGCTCAAGCGGTCATAATCGTATACCCTGTATGTTATATCCGAGTTCTGCTGTGTTTCAAGTATCTCAATACCGCCTTTTATCGCATGCACCGTACCCGGATCGATCTGTATAAAATCGCCTTTTTTAACAGGTATCTTGCGGATAAAGCTGTCCCACTTTCCATTTCTGATCATATCCTCAAGTTCTGCTTTACTTTTCGCGTTATGACCTACTACCAGCTCCGCACCGTCACAGGCATCAAGTATATACCAACACTCCGTTTTGCCGAGTGAACCGTTTTCATGCTCTGCCGCGTAGACATCATCGGGATGTACCTGTATGCTTAAATCGCTGTCTGCGTCTATTATCTTTACAAGAAGAGGAAATCTGCTTCCTGCCTTATTATCTGCATTTCCGAAAAGAGCCGGCTCATCAGCCCATAAACTACTTAAGGTTTTTCCCGCAAATCGCCCTTCTTTCACCTTGCAGTCACCGTTTTGATGCGCCGATACTGCCCAGCACTCGCCTGTAGTATTTGATGGGATATCATATCCCCACTTCGTGCCAAGCTTGTCGCCGCCCCATATCATCGACTTGAATACAGGTTCCATAAACAATATCTCGCCCTTTGCAGACGTATTGTTTATGCTCAGGTTCCTGCCGTTGGTGTCCATTACTTCTTTATACCAGTAAGCGGAATCCTTAGCAACTCTTTTCTGTGTGGCGTAATCCACATATACCAATCCGAAGCGTTCACTGTAACCCTTATCCCACTCATAATTGTCAAGGAAAGTCCAAAGAAAATATCCCCTCACGTCAACGCCGTCGTCACTTGCTCTCTGCAGGCTTGACAGATATTTGTCAAGGAAATCTATCCTGTTACTGTCATGTACGCGTCCATCCTCAGATATCCAGTCATGGCAGGACATTCCGTTTTCCGTAATATATATCGGCATTTTATACCATTCATAAAGAAATCTCACGCCCCAGTAAAGCGCCTCGGGCGTTACCGGCCAGTTTATCGCTGTCTTGGGAAATCCTTCGGGTCTGTCAACATATTCCGGCTTGCCGTCTTTTCCGCACCTTATATAATAGCCGTTGTAAATATTCTGTCCCATAAAATCTATCGGCTGGTGTATAAGTTCCATGTCTTCATCCGTAATCTTCGGAAGATACTGCTTATATTTTTCAAGCCCTTCCTGCGGATATTTTCCAAGGAAAACAGGATCGGAAAACCACGGCACATTCCATGTCCAGTTGCTTACGGGCTGGTCAAAACCCATGTACACGCTTCTTGCCGCCTCTATATCTTCCTTGCTGTCCGTATATGGATATGCAACTCCGCACGTCGGCGCATATCCTATCTTTATCGGACGTTTCGCATATTTTCTAAGCTGCTTTACCGCCGTTCCATGAGCGCGCAGGACATTGTGCGTTATTTGGAAAACTTTGGCAGGTGAAAGCTTTAATCCGGGCGCATGTCCGCCCGTAAGATATCCTAATCCCACAAAGCATTGGGGTTCATTGAATGTGATGATATACTCTGACAGATCGGTGAAATTTTCCGCAACAACCTTCGCATACTCACCGAAATATCCTATCAGATCCTCGTTGAGCCAGCCGCCCTTATCCTGAAGCGCCTGCGGCAGTTCCCAGTGATACATCGTGATATACGGCGTTATACCGTTCCTTTTCATCTCGATTATCATATCGCGGTACATAGCTATTGCTTTCTCATTTACCGCTCCCGTACCTTCAGGCATGATACGCGCCCAGCTTATCGAAAAGCGGTATGCCTTTACTCCGAGCAGACGCATCATCGCAAAATCTTCCCTGTATCTGTGGATATGATCACAGGCGACGCTTGCGCTGTGGTTTTCATACACACCGCCGTATTTTGAAAAGTCGTCCCATATACATGCTCCCGCACCGTCGTCTGCATCGCGTCCTTCTATCTGATAAGCGCTGCTTGCTACGCCCCATACAAAATCATCCTTAAACATAAATTCCCCTTTCCTCGCCAAATGCTAATCTTCCTACATAAGCGTCCTGATATATTTGCTTAAAACCTCCGCCGCCTGTTTGTGGCACAAGTACCCCGGATGACTGCGCGAACCGACATTACTGTCATCTGTGTTGGGAAGCTGCAGATACGACACGTTTCTGTCGCCCGTTTCACTGACATATTCGCTGACCGCTCCGCATAGTTCAAGCTGCAGATTTATCCCAAGCATACCATAGCACCATATTATCTTCGCATTCGGATTACATTCCCGCAATGTGTGCAGAAAATCTTTTACCGCTTTCTGAAGGCACAGTATATCTTCTTTGCAATATGAACCGTCGGGTTCTTTACGCATTTTATGGCGCTCACCTGTCTTCTCATCCACCCATTCAGGCTGTTCAAAAGAACTTGCATCGTTAGTGCCAAGATTTACTATCACAAAGTCAGGCTGCCAGCTTTTAAAATCATGCTCCCTGTTACCGCCAAGACGCTCATTTTTTTCACTGAACATAAGGCTGCATATCTGCCTGTAATACTTTGGCAGCGCCCCTCTGAGGTTATTGTCCCATGTATTGTATACGCCCCATCCGCTCTGTGAGAATACGCGGTATTGTGCGTCAAGCTCCTTAGCGGTAAGATAAGCGTAATCGCGCAGTGCCGAGAAAAACATCGGTATCCAGTCTTCCTCTTTTTTTGCACCGAAAAGTCCTTCGCCGGATGTTATGCTGTCGCCGATGAACTCAAGTTTCAAAGCTTTTTCCTCAACGGGATAAAAACTGCCGTCACTTTTCAAGGCGTGAATATGTATATATGAATTGCCGTCGTCGCTCATCGCCTGAAGGTCTTTATAAAAATGAACATTTTTTATACTCTCCGCGTTCATACCGCGAAAAAGCGGCACCCAGTATCTTCCCTTTGGAAGCATCTGGCGCCCTATCCAGTCACCGTTTACGGTATAGCTAAACCATGGCTCAAATGTGTCATAAGTCACTTCGACCTCGACTGCAAATTCTGTTCCCGATACATTACACTCAAAGCCGCTCGCTGTCCAAAACAGCGTGAGCGGCTCCAAGCAATCGGTTGTCCTGCCATGGATTTTAATTTCAGGTACATCCTTTATCAAAATCTCTCTCAGCATATCAATTCCTTATCTTTTTCCTATTTCAGTATCAGTAGATGTCACTCTGCTGTTGCTCTTGATATAATCGACTATATCATCAAGCTCCGTGAACGCAAGACCGACATAGCTGTCGGCAGCGCCGTAATATATGGCGATCCTGCCTGTTGCCGAGTCATGTATCGTAGCGCACGGGAAACATACATTAGGCACGAACCCTCTCTCTTCATACCACTCCTCAGGTGTAAGAAGAAAGTTCTCACAACGGTATTTTACTATAGACGGATTATCAATGTCAAGGATTGCTCCACCTATAGAATATACATATCCGCTGCAGGTGCCCGCAACTCCATGGTAGAAAAGCAGCCAGCCTTCGCTAGTCTCGATAGGTGCCGCGCCTCCGCCTATCTTAAGCGACTCCCACCATTCACTGCTCTTGCTCATAACGTGTCTGTGTTTGCCCCAATATACCAAATCAGGGCTTTCGCTTATGAAGATATCACCAAAAGGCGTATGTCCGCTGTCTGACGGACGGCTGAGCATCATAAAGTTTCCGTTTATTTTTCTCGGGAACAGTACGGCGTTTCTGTTAAACGGAAGGAATGGGTTCTCGATACGTGTAAAGGTCTTAAAATCTGTCGTCTTCGCCATTCCTATCGCCGCGCCGTAAAAGTCAACGCACCATATTATATAATATGTGTCCTCAACTTTCACAAGCCTTGGGTCATACGCGTACAGCGGCATAAACGGTTCGCCGTTCTCATCGACAAAATTAATCTTGTTCTCCTCAAAATCCCAGTGGATGGCGTCCTTGCTTCTTCCCAAATAAATATAAGATATACCGTTTGTCTGCTCTCCGCGGAATACTCCTATAAATCCGTCTCCATAAGGTACGACTGCGCTGTTGAATATTCTGGCTACTCCCTTTACGGGATTTCTTCCTATTATGGGATTTTCATTATATCTCCATACAGGCGCGTTCTTTAATCCTTCCGGACGCTCCTGCCATGGCATATTTGGTACTGCGGGGCTGATCATTTTTACTTTACTCATATTTTTTCTCCTTTTCCGCGCGGCTTTGATTTTTCAAGTCTGCAAAAGCCGCGCTGACGCAGACCTGAATTAAATTACCTGTTCTCATATTCAAGATTTTTCCTGATAAACTCGCATCTTTGCTCAACGCATTTTACCGAGCGCATTGCATCCTTTGGTGTGTTGAACACATAGTCCGTAAGTTTTTCTATGGTAGTAGTTGCCACATGAAGCCTTGTATCGCTTGACGCATAGTAAATGTACACTTCACCGTTTTCTCTCGCTATCGCTCCGTTCGTAAACACAACGTTCGACACATCGCCTACTCGTTCTTCCCCGAGAGGCGCGATAAGAAATCCTCCCGGTTCCGCTATGACCTTTGTGGGATCGTCAAGCGCCGTTGCAAAAGCGTACACAACATATCTGAGACCCGCCGCCGTATTCCTTACTCCGTGCGCTATATGTATCCAGCCTTTCGGGGTCTTTATCGGTACCGCGCCCGCGCCGTTCTTTGCCTCGGTTATTGTGTGGTACTTGCGTTTGCTTGTTATGATCTCTTCGTCTATAACGGCATGCGTAATATCATCGCACAGTCCAAATCCTATGCCGCCGCCGCTTCCCGTATCTATGAAGTCGTCCATGGGTCTTGTGTAAAACGCATATTTTCCGTTTACAAATTCGGGGTGCAGAACCACGTTCCTTTGCTGCGGTGAATTGAGGGTTTTCAAATTTTCAAGGCGCTCCCACTTCTTTAAATCTTTCGTGCGCACGATGCCTGCCGCCGCTACTGCCGCTGACAGATCGTTTGCGCCCGTGTCCTTGCTCTCCGAGCAGAACACTCCGTATATGTACCCGTCCTCATGCTTTGTAAGGCGCATATCATATACATTGGTTTCATCGGGGCATACGTCGTCAAGCAAAACAGGGTAATCCCAAAACTTAAATCCGTCTATTCCGCTGCCGCTTTCCGCTACCGCAAAAAAAGATTTTCTGTCATTTCCTTCGACTCTTGCCACAAGATAAAACTTTCCGTCAAGTTCTATTGCCCCTGAGTTAAATACCGCATTCACGCCAAGGCGTTCCATAAAATACGGATTTGTTTCGGGGTTCATATCATATTTCCAAAACGGCGGGATATGATCCCTTGTCAGCACCGGATATTCATATCGGTCATAAATGCCGTTATAAAAATCGCTTTTTATGTTCCTGCGGCTTATTGTCTCTTCATATTTTTTTATAACTTTTGCGCGGTTTTCTTCAAATGTTCTGCTGCTCATCTTACTCCTCCATTTTGTTCCATGCGGGTTATGCGCCTGATGACCTCAAAGCACATCCTGCCGTTGTGATACGGACATTTCCACGGTTCAACTATCGGCTTTTTGCTGTCGGGCGCTCCGTCTTTTGACACTCTCCAGTACCACTCTTTTCCTGCCGTATAGCCATCCCGTCTGTCGATTACATGTTTCTTTATAAATTCCCATTCACTGCATGCTGCGTCGAGGTATTCTTTTCTTCCGCTCTTCTCGTATCCGTTCAGGAAACCGACGACTGTCTCCGCCTGTACCCACCATATGCGCCATTCATTGACCTTGCCGCGCTCACATTCGTTCGCAAGCGAAGAACCGTCAAACGCCGTGCGGTATATGCAGTCAGTCAGATCCGCCGTGATCGGATGAAGCTTCTTTGAATATCTTTCGTCGTCCAATATCTCCAAACTGCGGTCAACAAGCCATGCAGTCTCAATATCATGCCCGTAGGAATGCAGGTCTATTATAGAATTCCACTTATCGTCAAAAAATACTTCCTGCCTGTGAAGCTTGGGATTGTATATCTTATCCGTAACAGTGTCCATCATCTGTCTTATCTTTTCCGCAACTTCCCTGTTTTTATCCACTCTGTAGAGTTCCGTATAGGCTTCAAAGACATGAAGCAGCGTATTCATTGTCCTCTGCGCCATAACGCCGTTCTCGGAAAGCTTTTCGTTGTCTGTCTCATTGAATTTTTCGTCGAACGCTTCTTTGTAACCGCCCTCATCGCGCATCCTGCTCTCTATCAGCTCATAAAGCCGATACGCCATATCGAGCGCTTCCTTATCGCCGCACGCGTCATAATACGATGATAACGCATAAATAGAGAAAGCCTGATTATACGTATGCTTTAAAGTTTCATTCGGTGTACCGTCGCTGTTTACCGACCAGAACACTCCGCCGTTCTCCTTATCCCAGCATGCCTTTTTCATAAATTCAAATCCGTGACGCGCCTCATTCAAAAGGCTTTCATCCTTTAATAGCATATATGCGTTTGAGAAGAACCACATTATGCGGCTGTTGAGTATGCAGCCTTTTACGGCTTTTTTGTCCACTGACAGATCATAATCCAAATACCCGTAATATCCTCCGTCGGTATCGTCCCTTAAGCTTTTCCAAAACGGGATTATATCATGTGTAAGATGCTCCCGCACCTGCTCTTTCATCTGCTTTAAATCCGTCATTTAATTGTCTCTCCTCTCTCCTGACGCTATTACAGACACTAAATAAAACGGTACTTTATCTTCGCTGTGCGTCTCTGTTATTTCTATATCGACGGTGTGCTTTCCGTATGCGATATGTTCCGCCAATGTATCAAGGTGAAGGCTGTCGCCCCAGTCCTCGTCAAAATTGCCGTCAAGAATAAGCGCGTTTTTCTCATCACCGTCAATTACCGCTTTCGCAACGGGCGTCGGCTTGCTTATGCTCTTTCTGTACTGTACCCCGATACAGCTTCCGCACACTTCAAATCTTATCTTCGCACCCTCTTTACCTGCCGTCCATCCGTTTCTGAATATCTCCCTGATATCATTCTGAGGCTCTGTGTCTTTTATAAATCCGTCATTGTGCACCATTATCCCTTCACAATTATAATTCTGATAACGTATCGAATTTTGGTACTCATTTTGCGACAGCAGTGTCACTTTACCGATATCCGCATCTGTCAGGCTGCTTTCTGCATTTGGCAGTGTTTCGATGGAATTATATACTTTATCGAGAAATCCCGTTATTATGTCAGCCATAAGCTGATGTCCCAAATCATTCGGGTGCAGATCGTCCTCCGTTATATCCCTGCTTGTAAATGTTTTGTCGAGCACTTTTTCATATAGTGTAGGTTTCATGCTCACGCAGGGAATACCATATGCTTTTCCAACCTTGACATGCTGAGACTGCGCGTTTATACCGTTATCGTACCTCACGCTGTTTACTATCAGGATTGCCGGCTTTGTCTTGTCTGAATATATTTTCCTTATCAGTCCTTCGTATGTTTCGAGGAAATGGCTGTTGTCATCGTCGTTCACGCTGAACTCTACTATTGTAAAGTCAACATCGTAATCGAGCAGATCGCTCTGTGCCCTTGCCACGCCGAACTGCGATGTCGTACCGCCTATTCCCGCATTTACATATCTGACATCCGTGTCGGGAAATCTGTTTTTCCACCATTCGTATACGAGATAAGCGTAACATTTTTCAGGCGTTGACGAGAGGCACCCCTGTGTTATCGAACCTCCCAAAAATCCGACTGTGATGCCCTGTCCTTCTTTTGCTTTTTTCATTACCTGTTTTATGCGGTACAGGTTTCCTTCATTCAATATTCCTTTTTCAAAGTCGATACCATAATCCAAAGCATGCATTTTGACCACCGATATCCTTCCATAATACTTTGTGTTTGCTTTTTAATATTTTTTAGCTTAATTTTCTTATTGATTAGCCTGTTTTTAGTTTAGTCTTTTTCGGGCATCAAGTCAATATTTTTAAAGTATTTTATATATTTTTGGTATTTTACACAATTTCATGTCTGCTTATTTGTATAGTTTCACAATTATTCGGTTAGATGTTTTTACTTAATTTTACTTAAATAGTATTCAAATGCTTCCTGCACCACCGATTTACCCTCAATTGCCGACAGGATAATTTTTAAGGTCAGGAAGTTTATCTCTTGTTATGACGTGCTCATGACCGTATACTTTTTTCAGCATATCAATTTCCGTATATTTCTCCGAGAACACACCGCTCTTCTTATCTTCAACAACAAACTCTCCGTTCCATGTGGCAAAATGCCCCCACATCGCGCCGTCTTTTGCCGCCATATCGGGATCAAACAGACAACCGTTTTCAGAAAGCACTATCATCTTGTGCGCATCCGTATACTCCAGCGCCTCAAGATATTTAGGTGTCTGCGGCGTATAAACCCTCTCGCCCGGATAGATATCCTCGCCTATGATATCAACATACTCATCGCCGGGATACCAGTCTTTATTCTGCCCGTTCCACACCCAAATCAGATTGTTAAGCCCGTACTCATTTGTCAGCCTGTCATACAGCAGTATGTATAATTTTTTATAAGCGTCAACTCCGGAAGCCCCCCACCAGAACCATCCGCCGGAAGCTTCATGCAGCGGACGCCAAAGCACCGGAACTCCCGCTTCTTTTAACCGCATAAGCTGCGCTGCGACTGCGTCTATATCTTCGTTTATAAGTCTGTATCCTTCCTTATCCGAGCCATTCATGATCGCTGCCAAATCAATATTGGTATGCTCTGTATAAAAACCCGAATACCATACGCCTGTAAGATACTTTTCGGGTGCGTTCCAGTGCCAGCAGAATGTCACTATCCCTCCGTTGTTCCAATACTCTATCGCATACTCGACTGAATGTGCCTTGCTGCCTCTTGCCACTCTCGACAGGCTGTAGTCCATCATATCCAGCCCGAGTATTGCGGGATATCTGCCTGTTGCGTTGTATATCGCCTGATTTTCCGCTCCGTGCATGCCGCCGTCACAATACTGCCCTGACAAAATATCAGTTCCGTATATATCGCACATATACTTCATAAGGCGTTTTGCATTGTCTGACGCGTTCGGGTTTACAAGAATCGGCTCTGCTTTTCTGTTTTCCATATCAACATCCTCCTGTTTTTTTAACTAAAACCCTGTTTATTTTAGTCTGTGTCTTAATTTTTAACCTAAATCTACTATATCATACCGCTTTAATATGTACAACATTCTTCGTGTTTTTTGATACTTTACACCCTTTTTATCTTTTTTAATTGTGCGCAATTCACAATTTTTTAATTTTTCCTGTCAGTAGTGAATTTATTCGGAAATTATGCTATACTTAATCCATAAATCACGCTTTTCTTTAGAAACGGAGGAATAAAAATGTCCCAAAGATATGATCTTACAGAACATGACTGGAACTTTAAACTCAGCAAAGAAATGCCCGATATCAACGATATCGAATTTAACGACAGTATCACTCTTCCCTCAACTGTTTCACAGCAAAAGAAGCCGACCATCATACCTATAAGAAACGACGGCTTTCTCACTGATCCGTACAGTTTTGAGGGATATGCGCTTTATCAGCGCACAGTAAGCTTTTCTCCCGATAACGGCGACTGTGATATTTTTCTTGTTTTGGAGCGCACTCGCGTAAGCCGTGTCTGGATAAACGGTCAGTATGCAGGTTCTCAGAACAGTTTATGCACACAGCACAGATACGATATCACTCCTTTTTTCACCACAAATGATATGAGCATCCTGATCATGATAGACAATATTTCATATCCTGTTCCCGGAGGTCATATGACATCGCGGGATACACAGACTAACTGGCTGGGAATAACAGGAGGCGTATACATTGAGTGCAAGCCGCGCATCAGATTGGAAAATGTCAAAATCTTCCCCGACACTGCCTTGGAACAGGTTAAAGTAACATACGAAATCATCGGCTCCGACAGCATAGACATTGAAGCCGTAGTAAATGGATTTCCAAAGGAAAAATTTACTCTTGATTCCAAAGGCTGTTTTATATACGAAATGAAGGGTGCAGAACTTTGGAGTGAGCATACGCCTTTTAGCTATACAATGGAGATATCATACGGCGGTCATACTCAAAAAACAGACTTCGGAATGAGAGAGTTCTCAGTCAGGGACGGCAGATTTCTCCTGAACGGCAGGAGAATATTTCTGCGCGGAAAGCATGACGGTATGATCTTCCCGCTCACAGGTGCTGCACCATGCGATGTCAAAAGCTGGACTGACATATTTAAAACAGCAAAAAGTTACGGGATAAACCACTACCGCTTCCATACCTGCTGTCCGCCTGAAGCGGCATTCTGCGCTGCCGATGCCGTCGGCATCTATCTTGAACCTGAGCTGCCGTTTTGGGGCACGGTCGACGACGAGATCACCGAAGGGCAGCAATACCTTATAGACGAAGGCTACCGTATACTTGACGCTTTCGCAAACCACCCTTCATTTTTTGCGCTGTCACTCGGTAATGAACTTTGGGGCAGCAAGGAACGCCTTAATGATATTTTAGGCGGTTACAAAAAATACGACAGCCGCCCTCTTTACACACAGGGTTCAAACAATTTTCAGTTCGTTCCCTGCGTACTCGAAAATGACGACTTTTTTGTCGGAGTACGCTTTTCAAAAGAACGCCTGATACGCGGTTCATACGCTATGTGTGACGCGCCTTTAGGACATATACAGACTTGCGCTCCCTGTTCGGACTATACATATGACGAGAACATACACCCCAGCCGGCTTAAAAACGAAAAGCATTCCGGCGGATCAATAGAAATCCAGTATGGTACAGGCGTGAAAACGGTTTCCGCGGATGCGACAGACGGCGAATTAATTCCGCGGATACCTGTCGTATCGCATGAGGTCGGTCAGTATTTCATGTATCCCGACTATAAAGAGATACGCAAATATCTTGGAGTACTTAAACCATACAATCTTGAGATCTTTCGTGAAAGGCTTGACGACGCGGGACTTGTAGACCTTGCCGACAGTTATTTCAGAGCGTCGGGGCGTTTTGCCGCAGAGTGTTACAAAAATGAGCTTGAGACTGCGTTAAGGACAAGTGCTTTGTGTGGTTTCCAGCTTTTGGATCTGCAGGACTTCACAGGTCAGGGGTCTGCCTTTGTCGGAATACTGAATGCTTTTATGGAAAACAAAGGACTGATAAGTGAAGATGAATGGCGTGGATTTTGCTCCGACAAGGTACTGCTTGGCTGCATGAAAAAATTTGTCTATACTTCCGGTGAAAAAATGTCCGTAAACGTTAAACTTTACACATATTCACAACTTGCAGACGTTGACCCCGAGATCACTTTATGCCTTTCCTGTGACGGCTCGGAACAGATTTTTAAAACCGTTTCGTCAAATGGAACCTTTGAAGGAGGCGTTTTTGACATAGGAACAGCGGAATTTATTATACCGCACACGGATATTTCACAAAAAGCCGTCCTCACGCTCACATACAAAGATATAACAAACAAATACACACTTTGGATATACCCGTCTGATTCGGTATGCAGCGATAATAACAGCATTGTCATTACAGACGAGTGGCGCCATGCAAAGGACGCTCTTTCCAATAAAAAAAGGGTACTCTTTGTCCCCCGTTATCTGAATAAGGATAATTCCATCGAGGGTACTTATTGTACCGACTTTTGGAATTATCCTATGTTCAGCTCTATTTCAGAATCAATGAATAAGCCGCTTCCCGTAGGAACACTCGGTCTGCTTATCGACAACGGGCATCCTGCCCTTTCGCAGTTTGCGTCAGAGACATATTCAACAGCGCAGTGGTACGACATCGTAAGCTGTTCAAGAACTCTGATAATCGACGGCTTAGATATCGATCCGATAGTACGCACAATCGATAATTGCAAGCGTAACCACAGCCTTGCCACGATCTTTGAAATAAATGCAGGGGGCGGAAGCCTTCTTGTCTGCACGGCAGATATCATAAACAGCAAGTCCGTCACCTGCCAATGGCTTCTAAAAAGCCTCGCGGATTATGCAGCGTCAGATAAATTTGCTCCCGCCCAAAGTGTCGATATTGAGATTATGGATAAATTTTTCACTTGATCTTTCTGACCGTGCTGCGCTCAATGATCCTGCCGTTCACAACATGGATATTTGTATTTACCGTGAGGTTTTCTATCAGTTTAAGTATGCATGACAGCGCCGTCTTTGCCATCTCCCTTGTATCAACAAGATATGTGGTGATGTTTGATTCACCGCATGAGGGATGAAGGTAATCATCATATCCCGCAACGGATATATCGTCGGGCACTTTATAGCCTTTTTGTTCAAGCTGCCTGATAAGGGCATATGCTGTGACATCATTGTTGCACACAAACGCCGTCGGCATGTCATGCGGAAACTTAAACTCATATCCAAGCCCTATAACGCCGTCTTTATAATCTCTGTCCTGTATGATCCAGTCGTCGCGGTATTCTATCCCGTTCTCAAGAAGCGCTCTGCAATATCCGAAATATCTGTCAGTGATGCTTCCCGTATACAAAACCGTACCGACAAAGGCAATGCGCGTGTGCCCTTTTCTGATAAGATAGTCCGTCAGTTGATACGCGCCGTAAAATCCGTCGGATATCACAGAATCGATCATATGCTCATTGTCATAGAAATCCAAAAAGACCATCGGCTTCTTTTTATTCTGACAGAGTATTTTCAGATATTCTTTTTTAGGTTTTCCGATTATTATAATGCCATCAGCCCGCTCTTCTTCAATGAGTTTTGCGGGCACACCCGTATTTTCATCCTGAGCCGGTATCACCTCAAGCATTGTAAAACAGTTCTGCCTGACTGCCCGCGTTGCAAGTTCCTGATACATCTTCCAGTAGAAAGATTCAAACTGCTTGAAATAAGTCTCAAACGTTATAACGCCGATCGTATATGTCTTTGACCTTTCACCCTGCTGCATATGAATAGGCACATAACCCATTTCGTCGGCAAGCGTCTTTATCTTTGCCCTGAGTTCTTCGCTTACTCCCTTTTGACCCGAAAGCGCTTTTGATACAGTCACAATGCTTACCCCGAGTTTTTGCGCTATGTCGGCAAGTTTTACCTGCTTTACCATAAAATTCCCCCAATACGGATATAAATAGTTTATATCTCATATAATAACAAATTTACTTAAAATATGCAACTATTTAGGGCAAATTTAGGTATTTTTAGTTTCTTATTCCGCGTTGCTCGCCGCGATCTTTACACGGCTCCACAGATTGCTGATGAGCTTTCTTGTATTTTCATTATATTCAAAGACTTCATCCATATCGTTGTCGGTTCTCGGGATATACGCGTCTATCCCTTCAAAGTCGCCGCCTTCGCCTGACAGCACCTCCATGACTTCTTCGTTTGCCGAGGTGTAACCTACATAGCTTGAATTGTCATAAGCTCCGTCATAATCACAGGCATAATTAATAAACGCTTGGGCAAGCTCAGGATTTTTTGCATTGGCGGGAATGACCATAGCGTCAGACCAGAGATTAGTCCCCGTCTGAGGCAGATAAAATCCCATATCTTCGTTTTCAGACATAACGTAAGTGGCATCCCCTGAATAAATAAGTCCCAAAGCCTTTCGCCCCTGTACCATATTATCAATTATCTCATCTGTCACTATCTCAGGCTCCATTGTCTGCACGCACTGCACGAGCCAGTCAAACGCTTCCTGAATTTCATCCGTGTTTTCCGTATTCATGGAATATCCCAGAGCCTTAAGCGCCATCATAAAACTGTCACGCTCCGAATCATAAAGGTATATATCGCCACGGTATTTTTCGTCCAGAAAGATATTAAATCCTTCACGTTCCAAGTCGCTTTCGTCCACTTTCGTCGTATCATATACAATACCTACAGTACCCCAAAAATAAGGCACGGAATATTCATTTTCCGGATCGTATGGCAGATTTTTTACAGACGCGGTCAGATTATCAAGCCCGCTCAGCTTTGACTTATCAAGCTTTTGAAGATACCCTTCCGAAATCAGCCTTTGTATCATATAATCACTGGGAACGAGAATGTCAAAAGATTCGCCGTTTGCAACCTTTATATACATCTGCTCATTTGAGTCAAAGGTTTCCAGTATCACCTTAGCGCCTGTTTCTTCTTCAAAATTGCCTATGATATTTTCGCCTGTGTACTCTCCCCATGTATAAATATGCAGAGTCTGACCTTCAAAAGGACGCTCTTTTGAATCGCCGCCTGCATGTAAAAACACGACAAGCACAGTCAATGCCGCCAAAACCGCCGCAGCAGGCACTAATATCTTACGTTTTTTAATCTCGACTGAGTTCTTGCGTTTTGCTGCTGTTGCGGATATTACATTTACAAGTATCAGCACAAACGTAATAATGACGACCATTAACGTAGAAGCCGCATTAATACTGGGATTAATACGCTTGCTCATGGTGTAGACCACCATGCTTAAATTCTTTACCCCTCCGCCTGTGGCAAAATAGGAAATGATAAAATCGTCAACAGACATAGTAAATGCAATCAAAGCGCCCGCTATTATCCCCGGCGTGATCTGCGGTATGATGACTTTTGTCATCGCCTGCAGCGGAGTAGCCCCCAAGTCCATTGCCGCGTCCGCAATATTAGGATCCAAAGAGCGTATCTTCGGCATAACCGACAGGATCACATACGGTATGCAGAACGCTATATGTGCAAGCAGCATCGTCAGGTATCCTTTGTCCACGCGGAAAGTGATGAACAAGAGCATAAAACCGATAGCCGTCACGATCTCCGGATTCATCATAGGCAGATTGTCAACCTGCTCCATAATATTACGGATCACTTTATTTGATTTGCCAAGACCGATAGCGGAAACAGTACCGACTACCGTCGAGACAAGCGTCGCTATCAAAGCTACCGAAAATGTCGTGTACAATGCTTCCATCATAGTCCTTGATTCCAGCATGCGCGCATACCAGCGCAGTGAAAAACCTGTAAATCCCGTCAGCGACCGTCCCTCATTAAACGAGAATACGATCATATAGATAATAGGCAGATAAAAGAACGCAACAATGAGGACCATCAGTATCTTACCAATGGGACGTTTTCCTTTTTTCATAAATCCTGTTCCTCCTGTCCGCCATGATTTTTATTCTCCAGTTTGCGCACAAGAGCCATAAGCAGCATCATGATAAATGCCATTACCATAGAAACGGCACTGCCGAAATTCCACTCGCCCACTGTGATAAACTGATTTTCGATCATATTACCGATCAGGAAATACTGTCCGCCTCCCAAAAGCTTAGGTATAAAGAATGAACTTACCGCCGGTAAAAATACTAAGGTAATGCCATTCACCACCCCGGGAAGTGACAGCGGAAGCGTAACCCGTGCAAAAGTCTGCATCGGGTCTGCGCCTAAGTCGGCACCCGCCTCAAGAAGCGCCGTATCCATCTTACAAAGAGATGTATTTATCTGAAGTATCATAAACGGAAGGAAGTTGTATACCATTCCTAAAAGGACGGCGCCTTCCGTATATAAAAGCTCTTTTTCGCCGGGCACGAAAAAGGCGAATATTCTCTGGATCAGTCCTCCTTCTGCCAAAAGACCTATCCATGCATACGTCCTTACCAGCATATTGATCCACATAGGTATCGTGATGCAGAGTATAAGCCTGCTCTGCAGACGCTCATCGCATCTTGATATGAAATATGCCGCAGGATAACCGATCAAAAGACAGATTATCGTTGTCTTGACTGCAATCCACAGTGAACGCCACAAAATTTTCAAAAAATCAGGGTCGGTAAAAAATGTGACGTAATGTTCCAGTGTGACTGAGAATGAAAAAATGCTGTTGCCGGGTTTTGTCACGGAATAAAACGCGATCAGCGCCATCGGAAGCACCAGCATGATCACAGCCCACACAATATAGGGAATTGCCAATTGTGAAAACTTCTTCATATTAATACTCCAACCTTGACATTACATGAATATCTTCGGGGAAAAATGTCAGTCCGACCTCCTGACCTTCTTCCGTATAATCCGTAGTATGTATTTTAAATTCACGCCCCGGTGTCCAGAACGTGATCGGGTAAATTCCCTCTGTGATACTGTCAGGGTCAAAATCGTAATCGACCGTGATATCTACATTTTCATTCTCGTTGCTCAGTTTCCATGCCTGCGCATTTGCCCATGTCTTTATATCTACATCCAGCGCCTGTGACTCTTTGATCTCGTCAACGGTAGTCATAAAGTTAAATGCCATAACGCCCTCGTTTGCCTTTTCGTTTCTGACAAACGGCTGATTGACCACATGTATGGTGCGCTCAATGCTAAATCCGCCCGATGTTGAAAATCTGACAGGATAATCCCCTTCTTTTTCTTCCAGTTCATACTCGATTTTTGAAAAAGAAATATACTCATCGCTGACAGGATTCCATGCCTGCGCGTTTGAGCGGGCTATGATCTCCTTGTCGTCAAGCTTTTTCACATCCTCTATATCTACGTAAAAGTCTGTCGCGCTCATCTTTTCTTTTCCATCGTCGCTTACCGCATCCCTGTTCTGGGTCACATGCATATTTACCGTTACTTTTGTACCGGCGACAGTTTCTACCATAATCTCATAATGTACGCCTTTGAACAGTACGCTCAGGACTTCTCCCGTCATCTTGCCGTCTTTTACGTCAACGATATCAATATCTTCGGGACGGATGACCACATCGACAGGCTCGTTCTGTTTATAACCGTAATCCACACAGTCGAATGTGATATCATCAAAACGCACTTTGTAATCGTCTATCATCGTTCCCTGAATAATATTGCTCTCACCGATAAAGTTAGCGACATATCTGTTGGCAGGTTCATTATATATCTCCTGCGGCGTCCCTATCTGCTGTATCTCACCGTTGCGGATGACGACGATCTTGTCAGACATTGTAAGCGCCTCCTCCTGATCGTGCGTGACAAATATGAACGTTATCCCGACCTCCTGCTGAATACGCTTTAATTCATACTGCATCTCTTTGCGCAGTTTCAAATCAAGCGCAGCAAGCGGCTCATCCAAAAGCAGCACTTTCGGTTCGTTTACAAGAGCGCGGGCAATAGCTACCCTCTGCTGCTGCCCTCCGGATAAAAGGCTTGTATTCTTCTTTTCATATCCTTCAAGCCCGATAAGTTTAAGCATCTTCATTACTTTCTGCTCGATAACGTCTTTTCCCATTTTTTTGATCTTAAGTCCGAATGCAATGTTCTCATACACATTTAAGTGCGGAAACAACGCGTATTTCTGGAATACAGTGTTGACCTCTCTTTTGTAGGGCGGTTTGTCATTGATCTCTTCCCCGTCAAATATCACCTGACCCTCATCAGCACTTAAAAAACCCCCGAGGATCCTCAGAAGCGTCGTTTTACCGCATCCGCTAGGTCCTAAGAGTGTCACAAATTCATTTTCATAAATGTCAAGGCTCACGCCTTTTAAAACGATCTGATTGTCAAAACTTTTCACAATATTGCGAAATTCTATCAGTTTTTTCTCCTGCATTTATTGCCTTCTCCTCTCTACCGTAATGATTTTATGAAATTCGCATTTGGCGCGTCCGCCATGATACACCATTTGATTATAGCATCTCTTTTATATATTTACCACAAAAAAATAAAACGAGTTTATCCGGGGTACTCGTTGGCATTTTTCCGTGTATTATGTTGTAATGAGTTTGGCGGGGGGGCTATGGCGATACCGAAGCTGCGAAAGGCTGTTCCAAACGCAGCTTGGCAAACCATATTCAGAATATTTGAGCGGTATCTGTCCGCGCGGCAAGAAGGGACTTTTCTTAAAGTTTAAACTGCCTGATCGAATCGCCAAGACGGTTTACGATCTCGTCAAGCATTTTCGCATGTTCCGCAACCTGAGCCATCGTATCATTTACCTGCTCTGCGGAAGCATTTACCTGCTGCGTAGCCGCCGCTGACGTTTCCGATACGGAAGCTATGCTGTCCATACGCTGTACTACATTGTCTCTTGCCGCGTCCATCTCACGATTGAGTTTTTCGATATCTTCAACCGCGGATAACAGCTCTTTGACCGATTGTTCGATCTCGACAAACAATTCCTGTGTTTCCTTGATGGATTTCTGCTGTTCTTCCTGAATGACGCCGCTTTCTTCAAGGCTGCTCTCAACATGGTTTGAATTGTTTGTTATCTCCAAAAGGATGCTCTTTATCTCCTCAGTTGACTCTCTTGACTGATCGGCAAGCTTTCTGATCTCATCCGCTACTACCGCAAAGCCTTTTCCGCTCTCTCCTGCTCTTGCCGCCTCAATGCTGGCATTAAGCGAGAGAAGATTTGTCTGCGAAGTGATATCCGCGATCGCGTCTGAAATATAATTGATCTTTTCTATCGACTTAAGCATCTCCGTCATCGTCGCTATCGATTCGTCTGAATTTACTTTTGCCTTTTCGGATTTACTGATAAGTTCTTTTAATATTCCGGTTCCTTTGATGCCTATCTGTTCCGTGTCTCTTGATTTTTCACTGATGCGCTCTATCTTCTCTTTTGACATCTCAAGGTTTTCCGCAAGTTTCTCAACTTCAACGTTTGCTTCCGAAGTGCTTTGTGCCTGCTCCGTCGCGCCTTGTGCCACGCTCCCTATCGCCTCTGTTACTTGTTCCGTAATCTCCTTGGTATTTTCCGACACATCCATTACTGCCTTGGCGATTTCAAATATCTCTTCCGAGTTGCCCTCTACATTTTTGATAAGACCAGAAATACTGTCCATCATCACATTAAAATTATGCTCGAGCTGACCGAATTCATCCCTGCGCTTTATCTCAAGCTTCGTCGAAAGATTTCCCTCTGCCATGCGGTCTGTCGCGCTGTGAAGTTTTTTAAGCTCTTTTGAAATTGAATATGCGATAATGAGCGCTACGATAACTGATAATACAAGCGCTATAATAACGCATATGATCGATATGATGTTTATCTTGTTAAAGCTTCCCGCCAGTTCATCAGCCTCGTTGATAAGCCCCACAAGATACCATCCCGTTATCGAATCGTGAATAAGGGTAACACAATATTTATCCCCTCCGATCTCACACATCGCGCTTGACAGCGGATTTGCATCGGCTGCTTCCTCCTCGGTCAGCGATGCCATATACTCATCAAGTCCCGCAATCAGATCGTTCCAGACAGGTATCTCGGATGCGCCCGACTGTACTACCGCATTTTTGTCGTTGTTGATTATAATGTTTCCGTCCGTATCTGCAAGGAACGTGAAACCTGTGTTCATAAGCTGAATATCGTTTATGTACTCTTCAAGCACCTGAACATTGACGTCCATAGCAATAACTCCGACGTGTATATCGCTTGCTTTTATATCCTGCGAAACAGTAAATACTTCCACGCCGTCGTCATTAACATACGGAACGGTGAAATTTGAAAACACAGTATTTCGTGAACCAAGTCCGAGCGAGTCGGCATACCATACCTGCTGTGAATTATCAACTCCGTCCTGTTCCACATAATCTCCCGTTTTCTTTCCATCCTCAGAGACTACCATTTTAGCCCTGATATATTTGCCGCTTGCCGTCGCGTAATAAGTCCTTTCGGAACTCGGGATAACCTTAAGCGCGCTCAGAAGAGAATCTTCAACTCCCTTGATGCGGTCGTCATATTCTTCGTCCAATTTCTTAAAATCATTACTCCTGCACATCAGGTCGATCGGCAGGCTCAGTGTCTTTGCATAGCGCTGAAAGCTTGCAACCGCCTCATCCATTGTCTGCTGACTGGTAAGACGCATATTGTCTTCAAGTATATCTGTCATCTTATCACGTATCATCAGTGTGCTTATCAAAAGTGCAAGCAGCGACACAACAACGATATAACATACCAGTTTCGTACTGAAATTTGTTTTTTTCATTTGGCGCCTCCATATTTCTTATTTGATTTTTATCATTAATTATCTATATTGTATAGTTATTCGCGCCTTATTTCAATAGTTTTGTACAAATTTATTAATAATAGGCTCTTTTTGTTTAAAATTTGTTTCTCTTTCCGGCAGTTATATGTTACAATATATTATATTGACACATGTTCATATATTTTATCCAATTTGTCATAAAACGGAGGTATTATGTTTAAAAAAAGCAACACGGCAAATACGACTTTAAAGTCTGATATGGAACTTTTAATGCTGTCAATCGATAAAGTTATCGACGGTCAGTATGAAGATGTTGATATATCTGCTTTTTCAGATCCGTCATACGGTCAGAAATTAAACGATCTTATCCATGCCTTTAAACGCTCTAACAATAATTTTGTTATGCGCCTTAACGATGCCATGGAATCGATCGGCGATAACTCATATGTCAAAAAAACTTTTGATCAGGTCAATTCTCAGGCAGAGTCGATCTCCGATATGGAAACAGCAGGTCACAATCTCGAAACATCCATTGGAAATATTTCCGAAAACATGGCTCACATACGCGACAATACGCATGAGATGTTGTCTGTAGTTCAGAACAGCACGGATAATATGAACGAAAGCATCAAGGTTGTGAACGAATCATCGGACAGCATTTCCAAGATAAACGAAGATGTGCAGAAATTTCAGGAAAAAATAATTAAAATCGGCGAGATTGTCGATATAGTAAAGCAGGTGGCAAACCGCAGTAACCTTCTTGCCCTCAACGCTTCTATTGAAGCGGCAAGAGCAGGCGAGATCGGAAAGGGATTTGCAGTTGTCGCTGATGAGGTGCGTCAGCTTTCAAACAATACCTCAGAGTCGGCGGAAGATATAATCAAACATGTCAATGAACTTAAAAATGACATAAATATACTTGCCTCATCGATGAACGATACGACGGTCAAGCTTGAAGAGGGAAACGCAAAAGTCAAGGCATCGCTTACCGATATTAATAAAATGGCTGAACAGATGATGTCGATAAGAGATAAAATAGACAATGTTTTCGAGGACATCGATATGCAGTCGGATGTCACAAAAGATTTTACGAAACAGATCTCAAACATATCCGACAGCTATGCAGAACTTACCAAGGACTGCATAGAGCAGGGTACACATATATTCCAAATCGGACGCTACATCGATACAGCACGCAGCGACATGGCGCGCGGCTTCTCTGAAATCACACAGCAGGACTGGTTGAGGGTATTCGAGATAGATCACTTCATCCTGATGTGGCGTGTATATAATAACGCTATGGATTTTGAGCGTCTTAAGGTAACACAGCTTAATAACCCCGAAAGTTGTAAGCTTGGTAAATGGATAGCCTCACAGACTGATCCCGGCATCACGGGAAGTTCTGAGTTTTCTGCGCTTAAACGCGCCCATCTCGACATCCACAAATGGGCGACAAAATCATGGGAAGCAAAAGACAACGGCAATCAGGAACTTGCGCTTGAATATTTCCAAAATACTTACGACGCATTCTACAAATACCAAAAAGCGATCAAAGATATGCAGGAACTGTTAAAGCGCCTCGGTTACAGCGAAAAAACGGAAATCGTAATTTTCCGCAAATAATTAAAATAAAGAACAGCAAAGCGGAGCAGACAACCGATTCTGCTCCGCTTTCATATCTAATTTTCTTCAATATCAATAAGCAATGCCTTAAAGTCGCCCCACATATTTGGTATCAGCAAACCTGCTTTCATCAGCGTATCTCCGCTGCAGCTTGTCTTTTCTATATCTTTGTTATTGACATAGCTTACAGTATAGCGTTTGTCTGCATCCAGCCCCTTT
This sequence comes from uncultured Lachnospiraceae bacterium, assembly GCA_947629525.1. GTDB lineage: Bacteria > Bacillota > Clostridia > Lachnospirales > Lachnospiraceae > COE1. The sequence continues at coordinate 33,629 of CANREB010000006.1, read as the reverse complement.
ACCAAAATACGCCTTGACTTAAAGTTCGGTCTGTTAAGCACCTGCACGTATGTAACAAGCGCATGCGTCCTGTCACAGCTTACTACTTCCCAACAGTCATAACTTCTGTTTGAAGAATATGAAGCTATCCTGTAATAATCGCCCTCACGTACAAGATCATTGTACTTGTGGTACATAGCCACTTGAGACGGTATCATCTTTCTGTCCGCATCCGGTATTTTCGTCACGTCAAGCTCATACCCGAACGTTCCCGCAAGCGCGACTATTCCGCGCGTCTCAAACGGTGTATTGCGCCCGATAGCGTGATTTGGACAATCAGATACATGCGCCCCCATAGTCGAAAGCGGATATATAAGTGCCGTGCCTTCTTGAATTTCAAGGCGCTCTATGGCATCCGTGTCATCCGAACACCATATCTGAGGACCAAAATACAACATGCCCGGGTCAAACCTCGCTCCGCCGCCCGAACAGTTTTCAAGCAGTAAATGCGGAAATTCTTTTATAAGCCTTCCCTGAAGTTCATACACGGCAAGCACATATCTGTGATAAAGCTCTCCCTGCCTGTCCGGTGCAAGACCGGCGCTGCCTATATCCGAAAGCTGCCTATTCATATCCCACTTGACATACTCGATGTTCGCGCTTCTAAGCACAGACGCCACAGCCTCATAAACGTATTCGACCACTTCACGTCTTGAAAGGTCAAGCACATACTGCTGCCTTGACTGTGCAGGTGTTCTGCCGGGTACTGCTATCGCCCAGTCAGGATGCGCTCTGTACAGGTCTGAGTCAGGTGATATCATCTCGGGTTCAAACCAGATGCCGAATTTCATACCAAGCTTATTTACCTCATCTACAAGATATTTCAATCCGCCCTTAAGCTTTGATTCGTTGACTACCCAGTCCCCAAGCGCACAATTGTCGCTGTTCCTGTTGCCAAACCATCCGTCGTCCATAACAAGCATTTCAATGCCGAGAGCCGACGCCTCTTTTGCTATCGCCAAAAGTTTCTGAGTATCAAAATCAAAATATGTAGCTTCCCAGTTATTAATAAGTATCGGGCGCTTTTTATTCCTGTATTCTCCGCGTATCAAATGCTTTTTGTACAGCCTGTGGAATGATAACGTCATCGCGTCAAATCCTTTATCGGTATACACCATCACGACCTCCGGCGTCTGAAAACATTCTCCGCTTTCTAGTTTCCAGCAAAATCCTTCGGGGTGTATTCCCATCGACAGCCTCACACTGTCAAACTGTGAGACTTCAGCCTGTGCGCGGAAATTACCTGAATATACGAAATTCATCGCATAGATCTCTCCGTTTTCCTGCGTTGTGTTTTTATCTGTAAGAGCAATAAACGGATGATCCTGATGACTTGATTCTCCTCTGAATGAACTGACATTCTGTATGCCGTATCCCAAAGATTTTCTTTGAATATGCCTCTCACGCGCCCAGCTGCCATGAAGCGTTACCATATCAAAATCCCTGTTATCCATATCTATACACGCCGAAAATACCTTAGTGAGATAAAAGCTCCCGCTTCCCATATTGATGACACGCGTGCTTCTCGTTATGACATCCGTGTCATTAAATGCCGTGTATAAAAGCTCTACCCTCATTCCGACTGCCCTGTCCTCGCAGGTGATGCGAAGTGTCATACAATCCGCCTCATCCGCAAAAGTAGCGGGGAGTCCTTCAAGTTCCGGTTTACCACCGAATATCTCATGCGATACATATGAAAGCATTGATGTCATATGACCGCCCTGCGTCTTTACGCTTATACAGCTTTCCCTGTAATCCCCGACTCCGCCTGTGGGATATTCAAACGGAAAGCAGTCGTAAAACGAACATCTCTCTCTGTTATTCCTGCCCGGCACAAATGGAGGTTCACCTGTCCTGAGCAGATAAGACGCCTCAGCGTCCTTAAGTTTTCTGCCATAATAGATGTGTCCTATAAATCCTTCTTCATCCACAATTCCGATCATATAAGTTGTATTCGGCGTATCAAGCTTAAAGATACGCTCATCTTCATAATATTTGACCATAATCAACCTCGTTTCCTTCTGCCGTGAAATATCCGGCGGCGCAATTGCCGCCTTACACACTGTTAATATAACATATTGTTTTTCCCTCCGCAATATAATGTTAATTTTTAACTGAATTTAGTTTATGTTCCGTCACCTTTACCGCATTCCTGTGGCTTCTGCCATCCCGCGCCTGCATGCCAAGCGCGTCATAATATTTTTTCTTTTCAGTGTACATATTCTCCTCTGCCTGTTTTACAAGAAGCTCTATGTCTTTGATGTCGTTTTTTTCCGACCAGCCGACTCCGAAAGAAGCATGATATCCGTCAGTCTTAAGTTCATCTTCAATAGCCTTAATGTGTCCTATGATATCTCTGTATTCCATATCAGGTGCAAATGCAACGAACTCATCGCCGCCTATCCTGTATGTATGGCGGCATCCAAAATGCGACCTCATCGACGAAGCAACAAAAATAAGCATTTTGTCTCCTGCTTCATGACCTTTTGCATTATTCATCTCGTGGAGACCGTTCACGTCACAGTAAACACATGCCATTGATTTTTTTCCCGCTTTTGCGTAATTTTCAAGACTGCCCTGATAACAGTTGCGATTAAGCACTTTTGTGAGAATGTCAACTTCACTCATTTCTTTTATCTTATTGAACGAAATAATATTATTGTAAAGCATCGAAAAACTTACCCTAACCGCATCAAACAGCTTTGCCGTACCGCAGATCGTCTGTACGTTTGAAATGCCGAGTACGCCTGCAGCCGCCCCCGATACGCTCAGCACAGGAACAGCCATTATGTTGCGCACTTTCTTTGCCTTGAAATAGCTGTAATTTTTATAATCGTCACATTTTAAACGCTCTATATCCTCAAAAACCGCTTCCGCTTTCGCATTATTAAGGCGGCTCTCCACAAAATCCATATTTTCCCCGACCGCTTTCAACAGCTCTCTGTCTGCCCTGCTGTCTAGCCACTGGTATAATACCGCCCTGCCGTCCTCATAGCAGAACTTGAAAAAGGCATGCTCTGATCCCGCAGCCTTTGCAATCTTCTCAAGCGCCCGTTCAATATTCTCAGGTTTCCGGTGCGCCACAAAAAGAAGTTCCTGCACGTTCACGGCGTAATTTATCAGGTCAAGGCGCTTCTGCTTCTCACGACTTTCTTTCTTGACAAAAAAGTATTTTGCCGCGAATTGGTATATAAGATGAATGATCCCTGCCCCTGCGGCTAAGTATAAAGCTCCCTCTATGATACGCATATGCTTTTTATTCATTTTTATTGATCCCTCTTCGCATATATTATTCATATCTTGCTTTAAGTTCCACCTCATCTTAAATATATATTATGTTTTTTACGAATATATGTTACAATAAGTCTTTTTTTAATGCTTTTTGTGCATAAATACAATATTTTATAACAAAATCGGATTAAAAATATTGCTTTTTAACAGTTTAGATAGTAAAATGTAAGAAGCGGCAATTAACAGCTAATAATTATAAGGAGTGAACCAAATGGAACAAGTAAAACATGGAAAGAAAAAAAGCCTGATCGGCGCAATAATGATACTTCTGCTGATCGTTAATGTCGTTACCGCGATCTGTATCGGCGCAAATGCTGTTCTATCTATCAAAAGCCTTACCAGCAATTCATACGATACATATGAAGCTGCCATGAACGAAGGCTATAACACTGAAATCAAATCTCAGGTGCAGAACGCCATATCGGTAATGCAGGGCGAATACGACCGCTATAAAGCGGGGGAGAAGACCGAGGAAGAGGCAATGAACGACGCAAAGGAAACCATCCGTCTTATGCGTTACCGCGATGATTCAAGCGGATATTTCTGGATTGACGACACTGATTACATCCTTGTTATGCACCCTATCTTAACCGAGAATGAGGGCAATAACAGATATGACCTTGAAGATCCCAACGGAGTTATGATAGTGCAGTCTATCGTAAATGTATGCCAGACTCCCGAAAAGGGCGGATTTAATGAATTTTATTTTACAAAATCCGACGGTGTGACCGTAGCTCCCAAGATCGCTTATTCACAGATATTTGAGCCTTGGGGATGGATAGTTTCCACAGGTAACTACATAGACGATATCGAGGCCGAAACCGCGGCGGTAAAGGCACAGCTTGACGATACATACAACGCCCTGCTTTTAAGAGTTGACGTTGTATTTATAATAACTATCGCAGTAGCTCTCGTACTTGCTTATCTGTACGGAAGACAGCTTGTAAGACCTCTCAAAGATATCCAGCAGTTTACGGATACATTCGCGACCGGCGATCTTACAGGCTCGGTTTCGGTAAAAGCAAATAACGAGATCGGTCAGATGGCTGACTCACTTATGAAAGCTCAGGACAATATGCGCACTCTGCTTCAGAATATAAACGAAGTAGTCAACGGCGTCACAAACGCTCTTGAGAAGTTTGAAAAAGTATTTGGCAACATGCGTACCTCTATTTCAGAGGTGTCAACCGCTGTTGACTCTATAGCTAACAACGTAAACGAACAGGCTTCATCTACAGACGGCGCATCAAACGAAGCAAACGTTATGGGCAACAGCATTGATAAAACAGGACATGAGGTTAAGACGCTTGATGATAACGTCAACGATATGAAGCAGCTCAGCGAAGACTCAATGAACACCCTTAACCAGTTGATAACGGCAAACGATAAAACACGCAGCAATATATCTGCAATGCATGAGCAGACGGAAGCTACCAACAAATCCGTTCAACAGATTCAAATGGCTGCAAATCTTATCAACGAAATATCAGACCAGACGAGCCTGCTTGCCCTTAATGCCAGCATTGAAGCTGCAAGAGCAGGTGAATCAGGCAAGGGCTTCGCAGTAGTAGCCGATGAGATCGGCAAGCTTGCACAGCAGTCCACCACATCTGTTGAAGAAATCAGTCAGGTAGTGGACGATCTGCTTAAGAATGCTTCACAGTCCGTTGATATTATGCGTGAGATAAGCAGTGCCGTAGATTTACAGGTTGATTCGATATCAGATACGCAGCAGAGCTTCAATCAGTTGTACAAAGAGCTTGACAACTGCGTATCAGCCGTAAGAGTTATAGACAATATGACGGGCGATATTGAGAAACAACGTGTAGGAGTTACCGATGCTCTTGATGTTCTCAACAGACTTGCTCAGGACAACGCTACAATGACTGAAGAAACGGCGGCTATGTCAGCCGAACTTTCACAGCTTGTTGAAGATTCAGGTTCTATTGTAGATGAACTTGAAGATAAGGTTCGCGCACTTGTTGAAGATATGCATATGTTTAAACTGTAAGATAAACATAAAAAACTCCGGTGCAAAAGCATCGGAGTTTTTTTATGTTATCGTTTATTCAGCACTTTGCCTTACGTATTATGCCAAACCCTAAAGGATACGGTCCTGTATGCACGCTTATCGTCGCGCCTATCTGATATATAGGAAGCTCATCGACTGTAATGTCATATCCTTTTGAATTTAACATCTCTACCGCACCGTCCCTGAATTCCACGGCTTCATTCCTGTCATATCCGAACCCGACCGCAATGCTGTAATCGCTGCATTTGGCATTAAGTTCTTTCAGATATTCCACAAGCAGTTCGTATACCCGTTCAAGCGACTTTTTGCGGCTTCTTGCAATTCCTGACGGAAATATCTCGCCTTCCTTAAGCGTTATCAGCGGACGTATACCCAATACGGAACCTGCAAGTCCGGCAAGCTTACCTATCCTGCCGCCATGTTTCAGATAATCTATGTTGCCGACAGTAAAAAAAATCCTTCCGGTGCTCTTTATTGCTTCAAGTTCACTCACTGCCGCCTCATACTCTACACCCGCCTCATGCATCTTTGCCGCTTCCAAAACATACAAGCCCTGCAAAACGGTATTTATCGTAGCGTCAATGACAGTGATCTGCGCATCGGGAAAATTTTCAAGCACAAGTTCCCTCGCGCTGAGCGCGGACTGCATCGATCCGCTGAATTTTGTCGTTATGCAGATACATATAATGGCACGTTTTTCTTCCAAAATCGGGGTAAACGCATCAACGTAATCCTGCACTGACGGCATCGATGATTTCGGAAATACCGTAGGCTGCGCAACCATCTTATCGTAAAAATCCCTTATAGGCATCTCCACTATCTCTTTCTCATATTTCTCTCCGTCAAACGACACATAAAACGGTACGACTGTTATGTTCTTCTGTCTGCATAATTCAGGCGGCAAATCACATGAACCGTCTGTCACTATCCTGTACTCCATTTAGACAATAACCTCTTTTCATTTAATTTTGGCGTAACTTTATAAATCAAGCAGCGGGTACGCCACTATCGTCGTAAATGTGATATCCATGCTCGGATTTTTTACCCGGTCAGTTACCGACTTTACAAGCCGTCTGCCAAGCTCTTCCATTCTGACATCAACTGTCAGAATGTCTTTCTTAAAAAAGTCAGGCTCTATAACATTGTTAAATCCTGTAATGACCATCGTGCGGACTGCATCCGGGTCTATCTGCAAAAGCGAGAGCGCAACATTTTTTGCCACCTCGTCATCTTCACATATTATGGCGTCCGGCATATATGGCAGCCGTTTCATTACTTCTTCAACCATGGCATAGCTAAAACTTACCTGATTTGACGGATGCGTAAACTGAAGCGAATCATCAACGTTAATAAAATTTTGGTTACAGGCGTTCAAAAAGCCGAGATATCTTGCCTGTACCATGCGTGAACCCTCCGCATAACCTATATACGCAAGCTTAGTACATCCCTTTTTATTTATAACATGATCCGTAAGTCTGTTCATCGAGTAAAAACCATCCACATTAACTACATCACCAAGGGCTATGTATTCCTGCGCATTTACCGGACTGTTAAAGAAAGTCATGGGAAGTCCTGCCTTGCTTACACCCTTAACAAATTTAATCGGAAACACACTCAGAAATATGATACCTCTAACATCATCAGCTATGATCCTGCGCACTCCTTCGCCGTCGTAATCTTCCTCGTCAACAACGTGGAGCTGCATACGATATCCGTCATCATTCACAGCGCTGCTTATTCCCGCAAGTATATTATTCCAGAATACAGACTTATTATGATTGGATAAGACAAGTATAACGCCTGTATTTCTTCTGCTGTAACTGCCCTTCACTTCATCAAGCAGGCGTTCATCAAGCTTGGCATACCCCATCTGCCATGCTTTCTGCACCACTGCCTGCTTTGTCGGAGGCGATACCAAACCGCCGTTTAACGCCTTAGCCACAGTATTCCTGCTAAGTCCAAGTTCCGCCGCTATGTCCTGAATTGTTACTTTCTTCATAACAGTCCCTCCCTTCTACTGAAAAATTCTTTTACACAAAATGTTTTTGGTCTATATCGGTGCATGTCGTAATAAAATATAAAGTGTGCCTTTATTTTATCACATTTTTCGGCAGTTAGATATAAAAATTTTGAAAAATCTATTATTATTTAAGTACTGAATACACAAATATAAGCTTATAGCCATTATTGTGTCTCAATAATAACCAAAAACAATATTAAGTTTATATATTTTTTGTTAAATTTACACATTCTTCATTGATTTAATTATTAATATAGGGTATAGTAAAATTGTAAGTATAAATAAATGCTTATCTCTGCCTGTACCGTAGGCTCTAATAAGGAACAGGAGGTACTTAAATTTGATTGCAAAGATAAATGATGTCCAAAACGAATTACTGAAAGAAATGATGGCGGCACAGACCGTCACTTATATGCAGCAGTTAAAAAACGAGCACATTCCTCAGGAAGAATATGACCGTCTTGTGGAACCGTACCGTGAAGCACTGGCGCGTATCGAGATACGTATGAACGGTCTTAACGAAGACTACAGGAAAAAATACCGCGACTATCCGATACATAATATTCAGGCACGTATCAAAAGCAGGAAGAGCATCGAAAAAAAGCTCTCATACAGAAATCTGCCGATCACGGCATATGCCGCAAAGGATAACCTTACCGATATCGCGGGCGTGCGTGTGATATGTTACTTTATCGAAGATATTTTCAGCATATTGTCACTTGTCAAAACACAGACCGATCTTTTGATACTGAAAGAAAGCGATTATATCCATTATCCTAAGTCAAGCGGCTACAGAAGCTACCATATGGTACTCGGCGTACCTGTATACCGTATCGAAGGCATGCAGTATTATCCCGTCGAAATACAGTTTCGGACTCTTTCAATGGATTTTTGGGCAAGTATGGAGCATCGCATATGCTACAAAGGGGATATATCAGAAGAGACAACGGAAGATTTCAAAAAATATTCCGAAAAGCTTTCCGAAATGGAACGCCAAATGAAGCATCTTCTTGACGAAGTGCGGCGTGATAATCCTCAGGAACCAATGCAATAAAAAACGCGGACCTATTCGGTCTGCGTTTTTTCTTTTATCTTTATCGTTATGTCACAGTCAGCCACAAACTGATAATTTGCCTCAAGCGCATATGAAATATGTACCTCGATGCAGCCGTTGTCCTGCTCTATCGCAATCTCCTGAGTGTCCAGTCCCATTAATATACTTCCATATGGAGTATTATAATCGCTCATCGTTTTATTGCCCTTTGAAAATACCATTTGGACATTTATCGGACCTTTTTTAGTAAGGCAGACTTCTTTCTCGTTAAATCTGAACATATTTTTAACGGGTTCGTCCATTCCTTCAAACACTTCTTCGTACAACACAAAATGTGTGCCGTTTTTTAAATAGTATTTTCCACAGCATACAGTTTCTATTTTATGGAGTTCATCTTCATCAACTTCTTCCGGTTCCTCCGATACAAACTGTAATCCCTGTATGGAAACAAGCACATCCTTTTCCATTATCTCCTCACTTCCGCGCCGCCTCTTACGCATCTTTATTTTCAGTCGTCATTTTTTAAACAGTTCTGACAAGGCTATCTTATATTTCAAATTATGACCGCTGCCCGAAGCATTATTACCAAAAAAATATTCTTCCATAAATTCATCCGCTTCATCAGCCGTGAGAGAGTCTCCGTTTTCATCATAAATGCAGCCAAGTCCTGTCTTTATAAAAATTTCGGGGCTGAGTGCTCCCACCCACAAAATAACTCCCAGTAAAACCAAAGTTTTTTTCATCATGTCCATACTCCTTCCTTATGCTAAAAGTATGGACAGCTTTTTACGCAAATATTCACTTTTTTACGTTTCTTTCTTCCCTTTCAAGGCGGAGCTGCCTTATTATCGCTTCCTCCTGATTGTCAATATGCCGCCGTACCGCTGCCGCCGCCATATCCTTATCCTTATTCATGATGCTTTTATACATTTCCCTGTGCTCCATGACAAGCGTCTCGTACTGACTTGAATTTTTCAGATACTCAAAACGGTATCTGTACATCTGCTCGGCAAGATTATTCACAAGCTGTATAAGGCGGGTATTTCCCGTAGACGCCACGATTATGTCGTGAAAAGCAACATCCGCTGCCGCGATCTTTCTTGTATCATTTGTTTTTGTCGCAGCGTCAAATTCCTCACAGGCGCCAAGAAGCCTGTCCGCATCCTCCCGCCCTATGCGTTCGCATGCAAGCTCAATGGCAAGCACATCCAATGCCCGCCGCACATCCAGTACATCCTTGAGGCTTTTCCATGTTATCTGCGCCACTTCCGCACCGCGCCGCGGTATCATTATCACAAGCCCTTCAAGTTCGAGTTTGCGTATAGCCTCACGTATCGGCGTGCGGCTCACTCCCAGCCTGTCAGCAAGATGTATCTCCATAAGCCGCTCACCCGGCTTCATCTTACCCGTAAGTATGTCCTGCCTGAGCGTGTTAAACACCACATCTCTAAGCGGCAGATATTCTTCATCGTTCATGATATCGTTCATATAAAACCCCCTACCGCCTGACGCTTACTCGTTGTAAAATCTCGTGACAAATATTTCCGCATGCATTTTTTTGTCCTTCATAGCATGCTTTATATATTCAGCCGCATTTTCCGCTTCCTGCTTCTGTCTGTATATGCCGAATACACTCGGACCGCTTCCGCTCATAAGCGCGTTGAGCGCCCCCTTTTCGATCATAAGATTTTTTATATCGGAAATTATGCCGTACTTATGACCGGTAACATTTTCAAGCACATTTCCCATACGGCTTGCAATGCCGTCAAGGTCGCCTCTTTTGATTGCTTCCAACATGCCGTCTATATCAGGATGATTTTTCGTGATACCCGCATCCAGCGTATCGTACACCCATTTAGTCGATACCATCAAAGGCGGCTTCACTACAAGCAGCGATGCCTCGGGCGGCTTTGGAAGCGGCGTAAGTTTTTCGCCTATTCCCTGCGCAAGTGCCGTTCCGCCCATTATACAGTATGGGATATCCGCGCCAAGCCTGAGTGCAAGTTCCATCAGTTTTTCCCTGCCGCACTCAAGCCCGAACATCTCATCCATTGCAAGCATTGTCGCCGCCGCGTCCGTGCTTCCTCCCGCCATTCCCGCAGCTACGGGAATTCTTTTGCGAAGGTGGATTTCTATGCCGTCCTTAATGCCGTAATATTCTTTCATCAGCTTTGCTGCCCTGAAAATAAGATTATTTGATATATTTCCAAGTTCATCGTGACTTTCAACAGACAGGATTATGTCAGGATTTTTGCCCTTTTTAAATTCAAGTTCATCATATATGTCCACTGTCTGCATGATCATTTTAACTTCGTGATAGCCGTTGCTCATCCGTCCTTTTACGTCCAATCCCAGATTTATTTTGGCTCTTGCCTTGTATTTAAGCTTATCCATTAGTTATCACGCCCCCTCTTTTTCGGTTTGGTTTCTCATATAAGTCATTTCTGTGTGTTGTTTTTCAAAATCAAAGGTGTCATTTTCTCCATAAGTGCATCTGCAATACGCCTGCTTTTGTCATCAAGAATTTTTTTCTTTTGTTCACGAGCCCACTCTACCGCTTTCAGTTGGTCTTCCGGGCGTTCACTTAATACTACGTGTTCGTCTGTCATCATATGCGCCTCCTATCGTTTCTCATAGTCTATACCTACATTATAGCAGTTTTTCAGAAAATAATCTGACGCATCTTGTAAATCTTTTATATTTTTAGCCTTGTTATTTAAATCCACTGCCTCATTAAGAAGTATAACAGCTTTTTCAAAGTCATACTTTCCGTTCTTTACCAAATATGATACACTACCTAAATTTGTAACAACAACCATCATTTTTACAGCTTCATATCTCAATAAAAATTGTATGTCCGGCAGTGAAAAAGCCGACAAGGACGGATGATTATGCAATACAATTACCACACAGTCTCTCGAAGAACGGATCAAATGATATGATGTCGAATCGCTCAAAGGATCAACGTCATGTTCCGCTCCCAAAGCAATACCGATATAACGCTCTCCTTTTTCTATCAATCTTGCACTCTCAAGGCTATATGTGACTGCTACTTCATTAGAATCATTTTCATCCTTGGAAATCTTCAAAACCTGTCTTGCCAACTCCTGAAGATTGTCATATTCAGTTTCGGGTATTTCTTTATATCGAATATGTGGAACTTTATTAATGGCTTCATCTGTAATCATAACTTTACGATCACGTCTTTTCGCCATTTCAAGGTCATTTAAATTACTGCTCATTTTCATCCTTATTTTTATTGATAGTCGATTAAATAAAATCCTATATTCCTAACTTTTATTTATGCGATACTATCCTATGTATTTTTTTTAGTACAATTTTAATTGATTATATACAATATTGGCGATTTAGTCAATATTTGGGAAGCATTTGCCTGTTTTATCATGATTTTTTCAGGAATTTTCTTTTACGGGTAAAGTTTTTATGATATAATGACGATATAAGAGATATAGTAGTAGGTATATATTGCCACGGATGGCAAATTTTGAGAAGGGAAGGGATACTATATGAGTACAATTTCAACCATTAATAATGATACTGTTTATACTTCATCTGCTCCTGCCGTAAACGAGCAGACATCGTCAGTTGACAGCACATCTTCTTCTAAAGCAGCTGAAAGCGAAGCCAAGAAATCCGAGACTGCTGCTGAAACCGTCACTCCCAAACAGGATGACACGGCTGCTGTCTATGACAAAACAAAGCTTTCCGAGGATGACAGAAAGACAATTGTAGCACAGTTAAAGGCAGATCAGGAAAAGCGTCAGTCACAGCTTATGGATCTTGTACATAACATGCTTTCTACTCAGACTGATATGTATGGCAAGGCTAACAATATCTGGCGTTTCCTTGCAAGTGGCAAATTTACTGTTGACGCTGAAACAAAGCAGAAAGCTCAGGAAGCTATTTCCGAGGACGGCTACTGGGGCGTAAAGCAGACTTCTGACCGTATCGTTTCATTTGCTACCGCTCTTGCGGGCGATGACTCTGATGCTCTTGAGAAAATGCGCGACGCGTTCATCAAGGGTTACAAGCAGGCTGAGAAGACATGGGGCGGCGAGTTACCTGACATTTCAAAGAGAACTTACGATTCCGTTTTAGAGAAGCTTGACAAACTTATCAAACCGTCAGAAGAAGTAAAGCCTGACAATTCTACTACCACGGAAGATGGTACTGTTGTTGTTAAAGGCGAATAATAGGGATATAATAAACAGGGGTGTTTCCGATTGGAAGTACCCCTGTTTTTGTTTAATCGGCTCAAATTATTACACAAGCAATGGCTGTATATTCACCATCAGTTCATTTTTAAAGTCGTTAATCATTTCTATCCTGAACTTTAATTTTGTCATAGGATTTTGCGTATTAGCGCTGTACGCGGCATAATCCGCACTCTCTTTCAGATTATTTTCATTTGCCAACACACCATTTCTATAATTGTATGCCTCATATTTTACATTTTCCACATCTACATACCACTTTTTGGCATACTTTTCTATTTCCCTGTCAATGGCAACGCTTCTCATCTGATTTACAATCACTGAAATATCCTGCCCTGCGTATTTGGCTTTGTCCTTCTCTATTTCATTAATGACTATATTTAACAGTTCACTAAGTTTTTGATTATCTTTTGAAAACTCAGCAACAAATTCTTTGATTTTCTTTATTTCAAGCTCAAATTCAGTCTCTTTAAAATCATTCCGAAACTGCTCCAGCGATTCTACTACTCCCTGCAGCAATTCAAGTATATACTCAAAGTCAACACGTATCTTATTATAAGCAACTAAATCATAGTCATCTAATACAGGCTCCTCCTGCGGCTCACTGTCGCTTGGATTTTTCAATTCTTCCATAACATTTTTATACATTGCCGCATAATTTTCATACTGTTCTTCTGAAAAATCGTATTCTGAAAGGATTTCCTCCTTATAGCTTGAAAATGATTTTAAATGCGCAAAATCATGATCCAATGCCCTAAACATATGAATAAACGACTTTTTCTGTTTCCTTGATAATGCGGCTATTTCCTCGGGCGTTTTTGCAAGCGCATGAATAGCCTTTACAGAAACGGAAAATGACTTTAATACAATGTCCCAATCCTCTGCCAACGGACTGCCTTTTCCACCGAGAGAATACATTTTCAAAGCATGGTTAATCGCATTTTTGAAATTGCCCGGCGATTGGAATGTTACAATGTACCCATATAGCTTCTCATCGCCAAACAGCCTGTTAGTACGCGAAAAAGCTTGAATAATATTCTGCGGACTCATAGGCTGCCTGTCCATAAAAAGCGTCGAAAGACAGGGCGCATCAAACCCGGTCAAAAGCCTGTCCGCTACAATAACCAAGTCAAGCTGTTGGCTTCTTTCCAAATATTTCTTCTCTTTTCGTGCCAGTCTTTCATTTAGATTTTTATTGTAAGCATCGATTCCGCCATTCCTAAAATTTGTTTCAAACATTTTATCATACTCACATATCGCATTATACATCTTATCCTGATTTAACTGAGAAGCTTCCTCATTCTCCGATACGGAATATGTTATTGCAAACTTGGGAAAATCAGGAAGTTTTTTCTTCACATCTTCGCTTATTTTCAATTCGTCGCCGCCTTCCTTTACCCTTTTTAAGAGTTCATAATACTTCTGCGCCCGCGAAATAGATTTTACCGTAAGAATACCTTCATATGTTCTTCCCTTGCCATTCTGCATGCCAAATTTTGAATATGACTGGTTCAAAATAACATTCAAAACCTTTCTCATGTGTGTTTCCGTATCAAATACAGCCTCGTCTGCATTTTCGTCTTTCGGTCCCAGATTTTCCACCATAAATCCAAGAACGGCTTCATCATGAATGGCTTCCTTTATAGTATAGCTGTGCAGGCACTCACCATATAGCTGCTGTGTAGTCTGAGGTAAGTCACCTTTTTGCTCATAACTGTTTTCATCAAAAATTGGTGTGCCTGTAAAACCATACCACAGTGAATTATTAAAAAATCTTTCCAACTTTCTTTTTGTTTCAGGCGATACCGCTCTGTGACATTCGTCAACGACGAACGCAACTCTTAGATTTTTTATTTTCTCATAATCCTTGGTGCCTTCTTTCAGACGCCTGTCAACCATAATCTGCATTTTCTGTCTTGTCGTGACTATCATCTGACGGTTGCCGTCAGTCAGCTTTTTAATCAGGGTATTTACATATTCTGTATCATCTACATCTATTGTATCATTCTCCGCGTATGACTGGAAATCCATTTTGGTCTGAGTGTCCAAGTCTTTTCTGTCTATAAGAAAAATAGTCTTTTCAATAGACGGAATATCCATCAAAAGGTTTCTGGCGGATTTATACGAAGTCATGGTTTTGCCCGAACCTGTTGTATGCCAGATATAGCCTGATTTTCCTTTTTTAGAGGCGGCGCGCATCGCTTCTATTGCCTGAATCTGATAGGGACGCAAAATAATCAGTTTCTTTTTGTCATTGTCAAGAACTGTATATCTTGTCACCATTTCATGCGCATGCGGTATTTTCAGAACTGCTTTTGCAAAGTCAAGGTAATCACATACAGGTTGATTTTTTTCATCCAGCCATCCTGTAATCAGTTTTTTGTCAAGCTCTGCGGCTCTGGCTGCGGCAAAGTATTTTGTATCAGTGACATTACTCACCACAAACATTTGGACATTAGAAAAAATCCCATGGAATTTTCCCTCAGATATGTATTTCTTTATCTGCCTATATCCGTCTATATAAGAATGGTCTTTATTTTTTAGTTCAATATGTATCATCGGTATTCCGTTAATAAGAAGTGTAACATCAAATCTTCTGTCGCGCTTGCCATCGTCGTTGTCAGTCACAAAAGCCTGATACTGATTTATCACTTCATAAACGCTCGTACCACCCACAATGTGTTCATTATTCATAACGACAAGATGCAATGTATCATTTCCACGCTGTACATGAACATAAACTTTTCCGTTCTCGCCAACCTGCCATTTCCCGGCATCGTAAAATGACGCATGCGAAATATCGTTCTTTACCTTGGCAAATTCTGATTCCGACAGTGGAATATCATTGAGTTTTGCCTTATTATTCTGTTCAAGAATGTATTTGAAATTATTCCATAAGTCTTCTTCTGTTTTAATATCAGGTCTGTATGTCCATTGGGATTCGCCACTGCATAGCTGCGCTATAAGTTTTTGTTCAATAACGGATTCTAACTCTGCCATATCTTATCCTTTCTGTGGAAACATGTTTTTTAGCATGTATTTTTTCACTTCTTTAAAATAGTCGCATTTATGTTGGTGAAGGGTGATGAGGGTATCGAGAGAGCTAAAATAAGTTCCTATCTTTTTTTGCTCGTCTATATCTTGTGGTATTTTCAAAGTTGTTTCAAAAAAATCTGAAGGTGCAATATTTAACAATCCATGATTTCTTGCTCCTTCTGCTGAAATAGCCCTTATGTCTTTGTGCCATAAATCTGTATCATAATATGTAGCAAAAAAGTCTGAATCTATTTTTTTGCCTTCACGCAACTTAAAAATTATATAGAGCGTTGAAACAACACCCATTTCATACTTATCAAGTCTTTTTATTGCACCCCAAGGAGCATCATTAGATGTACTTTTATTGTATGCAAATTCACCCTTCTTTAAAAGATAATATCCACTTACATCTTTGCTGGCAACACGTTTATCAAAAAACTCATTCTGATCTATAAGTCCATATTGAGCCGAAATTGTTAATGGAAGTTCTGACTCTAAATCTTGATTTTTGCGTACCAGCCTATCAGCCACTTCCCCCAACTTACGCTGTTCCCAATCGTCAATAAATCCTTTAAATCTGATTTCGGGAACTTTCATTCCATTTTGTGGAAACATTTTTTGAAGCATATATTTTTTTAGAGTTTTTGTTTCTTCACACTTTCGTTGATGAAGGGTGATGAGGGTATCAAGCTTGTCCAATAAAGATGCAATCTCCTTCTGTTCTTCAATTACTGGCATAAGCATCTGACATTCGCATAACTTATCGTAATAAAAGTATTGCCGAACACTTCCTTCCTGCAGCTTTATAATCCACTTAGGAAACTGACCTGATTTAAACCAATGCCAAAGAAATCTATCATCGACATAATCTGCTGTCTTGAAAACCTCGTAAAGTGAGCTGACTATGACTCTTTCAACACCTTCATAATATCCAATAGAACCCACATTTATTCTTGCTGGATTGTATGCAAATGAATTAGGTTCGACAATATTGTATGCTTTTCTATCAGCATCTTTCATATAACCAAATTCATCATGTGCATTGCTCTGAGGTATAAAACCATGTTCATTTGTTATCGCATATGGCTCTAAATCCAAATCATCTTTATTACGTTTCCCAGCAGCCCAAGTGAAATCACTAAACTTACGCTGTTCCCAAGGCATAGTAAACCCACTAAATCGTATATTCGGTATATTCTCCATAAATTATGCCTCCTCCAGTGCTTTGATAAATTCACCAACCACTTCTTTCGTCTTATCATCATTAAACCTTAAATCTTTCATCATTTCAAGCAATGCCGCATTTCCCTCTTTTATTGCCTTATCCGTTTCCCTTATGTTTTGTACAAGCGCCTTCAAATCAATTTCTGCTTCTTCTTCCGAAGAATCAACATATCTTGGTATATTCAGATTATATCCATTTGCGACAATATCGTCATAAGATGCAAGATACGCTTCTTTCTCAACATTTTTTCTGTTGTTATACAGTTCAAGCACGCGGTCAATGTGCTTATTACGCATCACATTCTGCTTCTTTTCTTTTTCAAAGAGCTTTGATGCATCAATAAACAGTACATCCCTTCCCTCGCGGTGTTTTTTGAGTACCACAATGCAGGTAGGAATCGATGTATTATAAAACATATTTGCAGGAAGTCCAATCACTGCGTATATTGAGCCGTTCTGCAGTAATATTTCACGTATGACTCCTTCCGAAGCTCCCCTAAACAAAACCCCATGTGGCAACACGATTGCCATAGTTCCCGTCTGCTTTAAATGATAAAATCCATGCAGCAAAAAGGCATAGTCCGCTTTTGATTTAGGCGCAAGCTTGCCGCCGTAATCCATAAATCTCTCATCCTGCTTAAATCCTTCCGCCGCCGACCAATTAGCCGAATATGGCGGATTCATCGTAACCACGTCAAACTCTGTTTCTTCATCCGTAGGCCAGTCAGCATCAAGTGTGTCTCCGTTTCTCAAATGCTGATTTTCAGGCAAGACTCCGTGCAGGAACATGTTCATTCTCGCAAGATTGTACGTTGACGGCATCAGCTCCTGTCCGTAATATTTAATATATTCAGGTTCTGACGAATAATTTCTACAGCTAAGCATAAGCGAACCCGAACCCATACAGGGATCGTATACCTGCAGCCCTTTTTTATTTTCCTGACCTGTCATTGCAATTCTACATAAAATCTGCGCAGGTCCATGCGGGGTATAAAACTCCCCTGCTTTTTTGCCCGTTTCCGAAGCAAACTGTCCAATCAAATATTCATAAGCATTGCCCAAAACATCGCCTTCTGTATGTATCAAATCAGCGTCAGCCAATACCTTAATTACTTCCGATATAGTGGCACTCTGCTTTTGGTCTGCTGCGCCAAGGCGGTTTGAGTACAGGTCAACGTCAGCAAATAGTCCGTTAAACAACTCATCTGACTCCTCTATCCGATTAAACGCAGCCTGCAGCTTTTCCCGATTGAAACAGTTATTTCTTGCGTCATGAAGCATGCTAACATATGTCATATCGGGCGCCAATGTATAGTGTAGAGAGTCTTTAAGTTCTTTTGACAATTCTTTTGCATCTTCACTGTTCATAGCTTCTTCATATGATATTTGCGCTTCATCTAAGCTGTTTGGCACGCTGTCATGCAGCAAATCATATGCTTTTGATAAATAAGCGTCTGATAAATACTTGTAAAATATCAATCCAAGCAAATAGGTCTTGTACTCATTTGCATCCATCTTTCCTCTAAGCACGTCTGCCCCGCTCCACAAAACCTGTAATAAATCTTTTCCTTCTGACATTTTTATTCTCCTTTGTTTTCAAATATTTTCAATTTGTTTTGTCAGTCAAACATTACCTCCTCCTGATTTTTATTATAAAGCATTAATCTGTTATCAACGCTAATCTCATTTACAATCCATCCCCTCAATGTACAAGCCGTAATAAAATCCTGTATTCTATTAACGCCGTTGATTTCCCTAAGCGTGACAACTACTCCAAAATTCAAATTCCCGGTCAGCGAGTCAGCAAGCCTTTCCTTTGAAGTGATTGATATACCCCACAACCGCTCATCGTATGCCTTCAAAGCCTTATTGTTTTTCAGAACCTTTGATATAAATTTCGTATTCTCCCACTTTCTGAAATCCATGCGCGATTGGCGCTCGTCAACAGCATGTCCTGATTCATCCTGAACGTTTTCATTAATATCATCAATTTTGCCTTCTCTATTCACACGTCCGAATTTCAACGATAACTCTCTGGAAGTATAATCCACGCCCTGCGCTCTTGAACACTGGGGAAAATAGCACATCGCTGCCCGCGCAATAAAAGGATATTTATTGTCAGAGTCACGTGGAACAGGTATAGAATAATTTGAAGTAATGTATGAGCTTGCCGTGCCGTACAAAAAAAATCTTATTTCCCTGTTATCCGACTCTATAATATCCGATATTTTTATCGGGACTACGCCATAGCCAATCTGATTTTGGATTTTGTATGCCGACGCCTTAAATTCCCACCCTGCTGCCGCGTCTATAATCAAAGCTTTTGCCACTTCTCTTGTAAATCCCATGACATCAATCAGAAATGACAGCTTTCTTGCAATCCAAGGGGCAGCGAATGACGTCCCGTATACTTCCTCCACGTCTTTAGACGAACAGGCTCTTATGCGTTCGCTCTCCTCATAATCGCCCCCATAATAAGACACATCAGGTTTATTAAAAAACGACAGAATAGTCCCTCTTCTGGTATATGATGCCGGTATACCGCTTCTCTTCACTGAATTAACGACTACCGAATTTAACGAATCTGCAGGTGAACCTACTCGCAATATACCTTTTTTCTCATTTCGATTGTCATTTGTACCGGACACTACGAAAATAATGTTTTTGTTCGCCTGCAGGTCATCCAACGCCGCAGCATCATACGATATGAAATTTTTTGACACTTCATCATTAGTACCAAGTGATAAATTCCATACATGAATATCAGGATTATCGCTTACAATTTTTCTGATTTTATTGACCAGCCTCGGCACTGAAATCCTGTCCACGCACACACCAAAATGACGCACCTTAAATCTGCCGCATCCGTCATCAAGCCATGGATTAAGGATTGGTCCGTCTACAATTATAGATGTCACCTCTGTGCCATGGTCTCTTGAAACTTCTCTGCCGCCAATCATTTCAAGTTCATCGAGATAATCTTTGTTTTCAACCCATTCGGAAAAATAAACACCTTCATCAAATAAATTGTCAATAACGCCTATCGTCGGCTCATTAGAGGGTTTGGGAATATATTGTCTGTATCTTTCGGCTGTTTTATCAGTATCATCTATCGTCAATTGTGACAGGTCTGAAGAAATCATTGAAATCATATAAGGGACTTTATCTTTGAGAAGCTTATACAAACTCCAGTCTGCCGAGATAGTATCATTTCCGTAAAAAGCATACGGATATTGATACCTGTCTATTTCAAGCTTTTCCAACATTTCAGACAATGACTGTTCTGTCTGAAAGAAAGTCAGCAGAAGCGACTCTCTTTGTCCGTCTGCCGTTACATTAGGAACTGACATAAACTCTACCACTGAACAATCAACTATCATATTCCGAATTGAACTTTTTGAAGAATATCCGCTATAGTCTAAAATGTTCTTTTTCTCTTTTGATTCATTAAAGTTTTCCGGTACTGCTTTTCCTCCTAATTTTTCCGTTAAAAATCTTTTCGCTTCCTCCATTTTCGCAATAGTTTTGTCAACAGTTTCTTCGTCTACGTAATAAGTGATTATATGGTTTTCCTGTCCTGACGGCGCATCTGAAAAGCGCGCTCCTACTACGGTGTCATTTGGCTGTTTACCGTCGGGTTTGAGTAATTCGCTTATTCTCTTGGATTTTGCAATGATGTCATTATAATTGACATCTATTAGATATCCTTTTAAATATCGGTCAACCGAATTGTAATATCTGACTATCGCCTTTAAATTTTCCTGTAAATGCTGAATTTTTTCGACTGTCGTTTCTCCATTTTTCCTAAGATTTAAAAAGACAGGATTTCCGACTCTTTTCCCATGGTTGTACCTCACTTTTACTTCCAGTAAATTATTCATCAGGCAATTCCTCCCTTTAGTTTGCGCGCTACGCTGCTTTTGGGAACTCTGGCAAGTATTTCTATTTCTCTTGTGGTAAATCCCTGCTCAGAAAGACTTTGGATATCAACCGTTTTCGGATTATCATTCAAAGCAAGATAAATTTTTCTCAAATAATCATATTTATTCGCTTCATCACTGAATGCGATAGATGTTTTTATTATCTGCTTCATATCGCCCGGATGTGGAATATCCGTAAGCCTGTTTAAAATTTTATTAAACAGTCTTAAATCCTGACTTGAATTAACTGCCTTCTTTATGTTTGATGTAAGCATGGCATCTGCAATTTCAATCAGGTCTTCCTTTGAATATCTGTCAAATGAAACAATGGCATCAAATCTTCTCGTCAGCGCCTTGTCAAAGCTTTCAAACAGATTGGTCGCGGCAATCACTAAAATCTGATCGTTTAAAGCGTCCAATTCTCTTAAAAATGTCGAAGTTACTCTGCTCATCTCGCGCAGGTCATTTGTACTGTTTCTGTTCAACACTAAGGCATCAAGCTCATCAAAGAAAACAACAGCCTTACCGTACATCAAATGATTTATCTCATCAAACAGTCTTATTACATTTTTTGATGTTTCTCCTAACCTGCTGTCAACAAGCTGCTCCATATTAACTGAAAGAATATCGCGTTCAAGCAATCGGGCGATTTGAAAAGCAGACTCTGTTTTCCCCGTACCCGGCGCTCCATAGAAAAGAAATTTTGACATGCCTGTCTTATTCTTTACCGCGCGCACTATCCCTATAACATCTTCCTCGATTATATTGGGAAGCAGAAGCGGATTAGATGAATATTCAAGTTTTTCTAAAAATTGAAGATTACGGTAGTTGGCTTGCGGCATGTAAACATTTGCATTTGAAATCAAATCCATCAAATACTGCGCCACTTCATAATCACCATTAGCATCAAAATCTTTGGCTATTTCAGATACCTCTGAAATAAAGGCTGAATTGTTCTGTTCGACATGATACTTAACAAGATTGATAATGTTTTGTTTTTTCATAGCACCGCGCCTCCGCTCTTTTTTATATCTTCATTATAAGCATATGTGGGGCATATGTCAATTATTTTGGGACAGAACTTGCGATAATCATTTGCTATAAGCAATCAAAAAGAGCATGCCATTTTCGACTTGCCCTTTTCTGTCATAATATTAGTATAATATTTATAATCTACAGTATAAAATAGTTATTCACCGCACTGGCAAGCAGCGTGCCGTCATCGCCGGTGACGTTTACCTCGTAGACGGCTATTTTGCTGCCGTATTTTATCTCGCGTGACTGTGCGACAAGCTTCGTCGTGTTCTCGGCGGGGCGCAGGTAATTTATGTTGCTGCTTACTGTCACTACCGTCGCCTCGGGATTATGCGATATCGCCGCAAGTCCGCCGATTGTGTCAGCAAGCGAAAACACGCAGCCGCCGTGAGCCATTCCGAGTGGATTTAAGTGCTCGGGATTTAGCTCCATCTCGCCCTTACAGTAGCCCGAGTCAAGCTCTGTGATGTTTATGCCGAGAAACGGGATAAACGCGGGCGTTTTATACATTTGATCCAATATTTCCTTGTATGTCATATATTTCATTGCTCCTGTGATTTTTTAAAAAGAAACCGTCTTCATAAGCTTGGGAAGCTGAGCAAACTCCTTTAGAATATAGTCAGGCGCTTTTGCCTTGCCAAATCCGTACTCGGCAAATACAAACGGTATCTTTGCTACTCTTGCGGACTCCTCGTCGCCCGCTGTATCGCCTACATAAACGGCACGTTCTATGTTGTTACGCTCCATTATAAGCTTATTGTTTTCACCTTTGGGAAGCTGATTGTTACCCCAACACTCAATGTCGTCAAAGCAGTCCGAAAGCCTATGCGCCTCGATAAAACTCTCGATATATCCCTGTTGGCAGTTGCTCACTACAAAAAGCTTATAGTCCTTTTTCAGCTCCAAGAGTGTTTCCCTGAGTTTGGGGTACAGCTTCGCGCCGTGCGTGCGAAGATACTCGTTTTCAACGCTGCCGCACTCATCCAAAAGTTCTGACTGCCGTTCTTTGGAAACTTTTGGAAAAAGCTTTTCGGCTATCTTAGTCATGGGAAGTCCCAGACACTCCCCCATCTCCTCAATTGAAATAGGTGTGTCCCTGCTGTCGGGATTTTGCTTTACGACTTCATTCCACGTATAACATATCTCTTCCACAGCGTTCCACAAAGTCCCGTCCAAGTCAAACAAAACCGCCTGCGCCCTTTCCATATATTCGCCTCCCTATCATCTTACACTAAGAAAAACGCCGGTCTTGCGTTTTTCGGCATGAAATTTAGTAATTCTTAGGTGCTTTAGCACCTTGCAAGTTGCCAATGGCACGAGTGATTAGAATTACTTTTCATGCTATTTCAGCCCCTGACGGCATGTCCTTTTCGGGCGTTACGAGCGCAAGATTTCCGTCTGCGTCCTCGGCACATAAAAGCATTCCCTCAGACAAAACTCCTGCAAGCTTTGCGGGTTTCAGGTTTACAAGCACCATAACTTTCTTGCCTACCATTTCTTCAGGCGTATAGTATGCCTTTATCCCTGACACGATCTGCTTTACCTGCGAACCTACGCGCACTTGGCTGCACAGAAGTTTCTTTGACTTAGGCACTGCCTCGCATGAGATTATCTCTCCTACCTGAAACTGCATTTTGGCAAAATCGTCATATTCTATTTCAGCTTTCGGCTCTATGTCGATGACGCCTTCCGTGCTTTCATTTTCCTTATCTGACACCGCTCCTGACTCCGCGATCTGTTTTGCGGAAATTTCTTCTACTTTTGCATCTATCTCTTTCGGGTCAAGACGCGCGAAAAGTATCTCGGGCTTATCTGTCACCTTATTTCCTGACTTATATCCGCCAAATGTTTTTGCCGACTCAAAGCTTCTGATCTCACAGTTAAGCTGTGCCGCAATCTTCTGCGACGTCTCAGGCATAAACGGCTCGAGAAGTCCCGCACCTATGGAAATGCTCTCTACCAGATTATAGAGAACTGTCGCAAGCCTGTCTTTTTTTGCCTCATCCTTTGCCAGTACCCATGGTTCTGTCTCATCTATATATTTGTTGCAGCGTTTAAAAAGCGCAAAAATCTCAGTAAGCGCATCGGCTACCCTGAGCTCATCCATTTTAGCCTCGACCTTATCATAGGTGCCTGTAACAACAGCTTTCAAATCCTCGTCTACCGCTTCTGACGCGCCCTTGTCCTCTACCACGCCGCCAAAGTATTTGTTGCTCATTGAGATAGTCCTGTTTACAAGGTTGCCAAGAGTATTGGCAAGATCGGAATTGAGCCGCTCTACCATAAGATCCCATGTTATCGAGCCGTCATTTTCAAACGGCATTTCATGAAGCACAAAATACCTCACGGCATCCACGCCGAATATATCCGCAAGGTCATCCGCATACATTACATTTCCTTTTGATTTGCTCATCTTGTCATTATTCTGCAAAAGCCATGGATGACCAAATACCTGATGCGGCAGTTCCTCTCCAAGAGCCATTAAAAATATAGGCCAGTAAATCGTGTGAAAACGTATTATATCCTTTCCTATTAAATGCAGGTCTGCAGGCCAGAGTTTTTTGTACTGCTGAGTGCTATTGCCGTCAGCATCATATCCTATACCCGTAATATAATTTGTAAGTGCATCAAGCCATACATAAACGACATGTTTGTCATCAAAATCAACAGGTATGCCCCATTTAAACGAAGTACGCGACACGCACAGATCCTGAAGCCCCGGAAGCAGGAAATTGTTCATCATCTCGTTTTTGCGCGACACAGGCTGAATGAACTCGGGATGTTTATTTATATGATCGATAAGACGGTCTGCGTACTTGCTCATTTTAAAGAAATATGCTTCTTCTTTTGCCGGCTTGACCTCTCCGCCGCAGTCAGGGCACTTACCGTCACGAAGCTGCGATTCTGTCCAAAACGACTCACACGGCGTACAGTAAAGTCCCTCATACGCGCCTTTGTAAATATCACCCTGATTGTAAAGACGCTTAAAAATCTTCTGCACCTGCTTTTCATGGTAGTCATCCGTAGTGCGGATAAATTTGTCATATGAAACGTTTAACCTGTCGCAAAGCCCTTTGATAACGCCCGCAACCTTGTCAACGAATTCCTTCGGTGTCACGCCCGCATCTGCCGCCTTCAGCTCGATTTTCTGTCCGTGTTCGTCAGTTCCCGTCTGAAAATAGACATCATATCCGTCTTTCCTCTTAAAACGCGCTATACTGTCCGCAAGGACTATCTCATAATTATTTCCGATATGCGGCTTGCCCGAAGTATAGGCTATCGCTGTCGTAATATAATATTTTCCTTTATTCTGCATAATTTCATCACCCTTTCTTAAATTATTCACTACGTTTAAATTTAGCATAATATGTTAATTTTGTAAATATACAGCTTCACACACTTATGCCAAATCGCTCAATCCAAAAAGGCAAACGGTTCGTCCGCTTTGGAATGAAGAAAATCCATAAGAAGATATGCCGCGCGCAGTGATACTTTCTCTTCGCGAAGTATTCTTGACGCTTCCGTTTTATCAACCGTAATTACCTGAATGCTTTCCGTATCTTCCATATCGTCGCGGCTTACTGTACCGCTCGCATACCCGAATACGGCATTGCAGCTTTCATCCGTAAAACCTGCGCCCATAAAAAACGGTCTTCGGTAAGCGTCATTTCCTCCTCTATATACTTCAAAATCAAGTCCTGTTTCTTCTTTCATCTCCCGCACCGCGGCAATATCAGGCGTTTCCCCGTCGTCTATCAAACCTGCGGGAAGCTCATAAAGATAATCGCCAAGCGGATATCTGTATTGACGTATCATAACTATCTTTTCCGGTTCTTCTTTCAAAATCGGATAAATAACCACCCCCTCAGCCGATATATCGCCTGTAAGCAGCTTTATTTTATCGGCTTTTCTCCTTGATACAAAGAAATAGTCAAACTGTCTGCCCGAATCAGTGAGCGCATCAAGTTTAAACAGATTTAAAAAACGATTGTCAGACAGTTTATGTATTTTAGTATACTTTTTCATTTTCTATTACCTCCGGATATTTGACTTTTTTGGCTTTAACGGCTAAAATATAATGTATAACTAATGAAAGGTGAACACCAATGAAACAGATACCTGTTAAAGATTTACATATATGTATGGTAACGGCTTTAGATGTACTTAACTACGATAAAAAAGTTATCGTTCCAAAAGGCGTCATCCTTACTGAAAATATTATAACACGGCTTGACGGTTATTCGGTATACTATATTTGTGTTAATGACCAAATTATAAACGGATTTACGCACTCGCTCATAAACGCGGGGAATGGCAAAACATCTAAGGACAGTCAGTTTACCCGTAATTTTGGCAGATGCTGTGAACTTTTTCAGGAAAGTGTCATGGGAACGCTTTACAGAAACGAACCCTTTCAGGCGAAAGAACTTCTCAAAAGCCTTATCGCACTTGTCCATTCGGAAAGCAATGATATGTCAGTGCTTCATAGTCTTCTGAATATGCAAAGTGCCGATGAAACATTTTATTCGCACTGTACCACTGTGGCAGTTATATCATATCTGCTTGCGGGATGGCTTCATTTTTCGGATGATGACAAAATGACGGCTGCTTCCTGCGGCATCTTTCACGATATAGGCAAAATACTGCTTCCGCCCGCTATATTCAGAAAATCACATGACCTCACGGAAAGAGAAATCGAAGCGGCAAAAACTCATACTACAGAAGGCTTCCATCTGCTATGCCGCAACCGCGATGTCCCTGAACCGATTGAAAACGCCGCGCTTATGCACCATGAAAGATGCGACGGCAGCGGTTATCCTTATGGATTAAAGAGCGCTGAGATCGACAGATTTTCCAAAATCGTCGCTATCGCAGATACTTTCGACAATATAACAAGCGCACGCTACCTTGCTTTATGCACCGATCCGTTGTCGATAGTCAAATTTTTCGAGGACGACGGAATACAAAAATATGAGCAGGAATATCTTCTGACATTTCTTAAGAATGTTCTAAGTTCATATTCAGGCGAAGATATTTCTCTCAGCAGCGGAATGGAAAACAATGTCATATTTATAAATTACAATAGCGGTGAAAAGGAAGAATTTGACATTCAGGAAAATTATTACAGAAGCATTATGCAGCTTTCGTCCAAAAAGAACGTTTCAATAGAAACAATAATATGATCCGTCACAAAAAGGCGACTTGCCGCATTTACGGCTGATCGCCTTTTTTATGCCAAAGATCAATAATTCTCCGCGCACACTTCAAAATATGCCTGCGGATGTGCGCACACAGGACATACTTCGGGTGCTTTAGTGCCTACTACGATATGTCCGCAATTTCTGCACTCCCAAACTTTGACTTCGCTCTTTTCAAACACCGTCGCTGTCTCGACATTTTTTATAAGCGCGCGGTAACGCTCCTCATGGTGCTTTTCAATAGCGCCCACCGCCCTGAACTTTTCGGCAAGTTCCGTAAAGCCTTCCTCTTCGGCAGTTTTTGCAAATTCTTCATACATATCTGTCCATTCATAGTTCTCACCGTCTGCCGCCGCTTCAAGATTTTCGACTGTACTGCCGATTCCTTTGAGTTCTTTGAGCCACATCTTTGCATGTTCTTTCTCATTGTCGGCAGTCTTTAAAAAGATTGACGATATCTGCTCAAATCCCTCTTTTTTTGCCACTGACGCAAAATAGGTGTATTTATTGCGCGCCTGAGACTCACCTGCAAATGCTGCTTCAAGATTTTTTTCTGTTTTTGTGCCACTGTACTTGTTTGACATAATTGCCATCTCCTTTTTTATTATTTATTTTTACCGCCATATTACCGAAAAAACGGTAATATAACGCACAGTATCCCGCCTATGATATCAGCTCATATTCTCTTGAACCGTATCCAAGTTCGCTTGCCGCCTCTATAGTAAGTACGCCGTTACGGCTCTCTATCCTTTCTATCAGATGGTCGCGTCCTTTATCATCGGTTGCGGCATATACAAGATCCAAGCATGCCTGATCGATTGCTACGGGGTCAAGCGAAACTAAAATACCTATATCTTTCATACATGGGTCTTCCGCTACCGCGCAGCAGTCGCAGTCTACCGACATATTTTTCATGACATTCACATATACTGCATTTCCTTTAAAATACTCCACGACCGAAGATGCCGCATCCGCCATTGAGCGCAGAAATGAATCGTGCTCAGCGCTCCATATCTCATCAGGGACGCCTGCGCCATGTATATATGACTTGCCAAACGACGAAGCCATACCTATTGAAAGCTGCTTCAAAGCTCCGCCGTAGCCGCCCATCGGATGTCCTTTAAAATGAGACAGGACAAGCAGAGAATCATAATTTTTTATATTTTTTCCTACATAGTTTTTCTTGATCTGCTTACCGTTTGGTATATCGAGTTCAAGATCAGGTCCCTCCGCGTCAAGCAGATCCACTTTAAAATAGTCGCTCCATCCATGCACTTTCAGCGTCTTAAGATGCTTTTTGGTAGTGTTGCGCTCACCTTCGTATGCCGTATTGCACTCTACCACGGTTCCGCCTACATAGTCGATAACAGGTTTCCAAAAATCGGGGCGCAGAAAATTCTGATTGCCAACTTCCCCGGAATGGACCTTGACTGCGACCCTGCCTGTCAGTTCTTTGCCTAAAGCCTTATACATCTCCAATACCTTTTCGGGTGTTATCGTCCTTGAAAAATATACTTTTGATTTCATATCGCTGTCCCTCCTGTGCCGCATCGGCAGTTCTATTTTTCCAGTTCCTTTATCAAGTTTACCATCTCGATCGCTCCTGTAGCGCACTCAAAGCCCTTGTTGCCTGCCTTTGTACCGGCGCGCTCGATTGCCTGCTCTATCGTATCCGTGGTAAGCACGCCGAACATGACAGGCATGTCATTTTGTAATGCGACTGCCGCTATACCCTTTGACACCTCGCTGCATACGTAATCATAATGTGATGTGCTGCCGCGTATCACGGCTCCAAGACATATGATTGCATCGTATTTACCGCTTTTTGCCATTTTTGAAGCTATTACGGGTATCTCAAAGGCTCCCGGCACCCATGCAGTCTCAATGTTTTCATCAGGCACTTCATGGCGGCGCAGACCGTCTATTGCACCGCTCAGCAGCTTCGATGTTATAAATTCATTGAATCTTGCCGCCACTATTCCTATCCTGATATCCTTCCCCTGTGCAACATAATTTCCTTCGTAAGTTTTCATATTTTTCCCTCCTAAATAATTTTTATTCATTTTTATTCCAGTTTAAGGTAATGCCCCATCTTTGCCTGCTTTGTCTTCAGGTAAAATCTGTCAAACTGATTTGCCTTTATTTCGATGGGAACGCGCTCAACGATCTCCATTCCGTAGTCGGAAAGCTGATATACTTTATCGGGATTGTTCGTCATAAGGCGCAGCGTCTTCACACCAAGATCCTGCAAGATCTGCGCTCCGATATAATATTCACGCAAATCTTCCCCAAATCCAAGCGCAAGGTTTGCCTCGACAGTATCCATTCCTTTGCTTTGCAGTTCGTATGCGCGAAGCTTGTTCAACAATCCGATGCCTCTTCCTTCCTGCCTCATATACAGCAGAATACCTCTGCCCTCCGCTTCGATCATCTGCATTGCCTTATCAAGCTGTTCACCGCAGTCACAGCGTGCCGAATGAAATACGTCGCCTGTCAGACACTCCGAATGGACACGGCACAGTACATTTTTGCCATCACCGATCTCGCCCTTTACAAGCGCGACATGATGCTCGCCATTGAGAAGATTTCTGTAACCATATGCCCTAAACTGTCCATACGCTGTCGGAAGTTCAGGACTTGCGACACATTCCACCAATCTGTCATACTTCTTCCTGTAGTCCTGCAGGGATTTGATGGTTATGAACTTAAGTCCGTATTTTTGAGCAAGCTCTTTTAAAGCTTCCATTCTAAGCATCTGCCCGTCATCACCCATGATTTCACAGCAAAGACCGCATGGCTCCAAACCGGCAAGCCGCATCAAATCGACAGTTGCCTCCGTATGCCCGTTGCGCTCTAACACGCCGTTCTTCTTCGCAAGAAGCGGAAACATGTGTCCCGGGCGGCGGAAGTCCTCGGGTTTTGAATCGACATCAACAACTTTTCTCGCCGTAATTCCGCGCTCATATGCCGATATGCCTGTGGTAGTATCTTTATGATCTATCGACACTGTAAACGCGGTCTCATGATTGTCTGTATTTTCACTCACCATTTGCGGAAGATGAAGTCTTGCGCATATCTCTTCGCCCATTGGCATGCAAATGAGCCCTTTGCCGTTTGCCGCCATAAAATTGACATTTTCCGTTGTGGCAAACTGCGCGGCGCAGATAAAATCTCCTTCGTTTTCCCTGTCCTCGTCATCTGACACAATAATCAATCTGCCTTCCTTTAAGGCATCAAGTGCCTCGGGAATCGTACTAAATTCAAACATTTTTTACCTCTTTCCGCCGCTTATGCGGCTTCAGACAAAACTAAGCCAAATAGCCGTGCTTTGCCAGAAAACTTTTGTCGATCCTGCTTTTTTGCTCAGGTGCTTCGCTTGTTCTGTCAAGTATCAGCTTTTCTATATATTTTCCCACTACATCGTTTTCAAGATTCACTATATCGCCCACAACACGCCCTGCAAGAGTGGTCTGACTTAAAGTATGCGGTATTACCGATACTGAAAATTCTGTCTTTCCGACATCGGCAACCGTAAGACTTATGCCGTCGATCGCAATAGAACCTTTTTCCACAATATAGTGAACGATTTTTTCATCCGCGCCTATAGTATACCACACGGCATTGTCATCTTTTTTAATCTTTAATATCCTGCCCGTACCGTCAATGTGACCCGACACTATATGACCGCCAAAGCGCCCGTCTGCCGCCATTGCCCTCTCGAGATTTACGTATGAGCCTGCCTTTAACATTGAAAGCGATGAGCGGTCCAAGGTCTCATGCATTACATCCGCACAAAAACTGCCTTTTGATATGCTTATTACAGTAAGGCATGCGCCGTTTACCGCCACACTGTCTCCAATCTTCAGATCTGACATTATGATATCAGCGGCAATTGTGAGCTGTCCGGACGTTATCCCGTTTTTTACGGCGGCAATACGCCCAATCTCTTCAATTATCCCTGTGAACAATCGTATTCCACCTCGCCTTCAAGCAATATATCTTCTCCTGTTTTTGTGACACTTATGTCAGTAATCCTTATGCAGTCTTTTACTTCGTCTATACCTTTTCCCTCAACCGGTGTCTTTGCATCCGTTCCGCCGAAAAGTTTCGGCGCGACATATGCCTGAACACGTTTTACTATTCCGCTTTTCAACGCGGAATAGCTGAGAGTGCCGCCGCCTTCAAGTATCACGCTGTCGATGCCTGATTCTCCAAGCTTTTCTGCAAGCCGCACCAAGTCTATATGCCCGTCTTTCTGCGGAAGCGTTATTATCCTGACTCCCATATCAAGATAACGTCTTTGCTTTTCATCATCCGTGCAGGCTGTGGCAATTATCGTCTCTATATCTTTTGCAGTCGCAACTATACGGCTGTCAAGCGGCGTCCGCAGATTTGTATCGCATATTATCCGTATCGGATCTCTGCCCTCTGCCTCGCCCGACAGTCTGCATGTAAGCTCGGGATCATCTGCTATCACTGTGCCTACGCCCACCATGATCGCCATATATCGGTTCCTGTCCTCATGTACTCTCCGGCGTGCTGTCTCACCTGTTATCCATTTTGACTTGCCTGTGGACGTAGCTGTCTTTCCATCCATCGTCATGGCATATTTAAGCGTCACGTACGGCTTTCGCGTACTTATATAATGAAAAAATATGAAGTTCAGCGCATCACATTCTTCTTTTAAAAATTCAGTGACGACTTCAATTCCCGCCTCTTTTAATATTTGAACGCCTTTTCCGGCGACAAGCGGGTTGGGATCATTTGAACCTATCACTACACGCGCAAATCCGTTTTCTATTATCGCGTCCGTACATGGTGGGGTTTTTCCATGGTGGCAGCATGGTTCAAGTGTGACGTATATGGTGCTTCCTTTAAGTTCATCTGCATTATGGTTTTCAAGGAAATGCTTTATCGCGTTGCGTTCCGCGTGAAGTTCTCCGAACCGCTCATGCCATCCTTCCGCCAATATGCGGCGGTCTTTCACAATTACGGCGCCCACAAGGGGATTGGGATTTACCGCCCCTGTGCCCCGCTTTGCAAGCTCTATGGCACGGCGCATAAATGCGGCGTCAATGTCATTTGAGGATATATCTGCCATTAAAGCTCCTTTCCAATCTTGGGGGAAATTATGTACATAACTGCGGACGCGGATATATGCGAATAGAGCAAGACACGGTATATAAGCATAAAACTCCCTGAATTATTTTTATAATTCAGAGAGTGCACATTTATCATGTCTGCTTAGATCATACGATATATCTTCTTCCGTCCAGACTATACTGTCGGCTTTGGAATTTCACCAAATCATGCCTTGCGGCTCGTGGGCTTTACCACCGATAGGGACTTTCACCCTTCCCTGAAGATCTGTTTTGTTTTTATATTAGTCATTATAAGCCATTGTATGGCGTTGTACAAGGGGGTTTTTAAATATTTTTCAAATTGGCGCGGCTGCATAAGTTGTTATAACCTGTTATAAATTATCTTTATTTTGGTGTAAAAATGGTGTAGTAATTTTTATACAAGACTATGTTGAAGCTTTTCCATTTTTACTATCTCGCGTTTTACTCGTTCTGTATCTACATGGTTATATACGCACATCGTTGTTCTGATATCTGTTTGCCCCAGCCAATATTGCAATACTTTAATGTCACATCCGGATTCAGCCATTCGACAACATGTAGTATGTCTAAGAATATGAGGGCTGATTTTAGGTAATTGTACCTCTCTTTTATCATTCATGTCTACAATTCTACGCATCATTCTTCTTATGCTATTATGATTCATACATTTTCCTGTCACATGAGATACAAACACAAAATTTTTATATCCGTCAATTTCAAATAAGGCATCCTTCTTTGTTGAAAAATATATTTTACGCTGTTCAATGAATAATCTGTATATTTTATCAGTCATAGGTATTGTACGCTTCCCCGCGTTTGTTTTAGTTTTACTGGAATAATATTGAGTTTTCCCATCAATCAACCGATATTGTATTTGATGATTAATGCTTATTTCTCTTTTATCCATATCAACATCATCCCAAGTCAATCCAACCAATTCGCTGATCCGCAAACCTGTTTCCAATAAAATAGCATACATTGGATAATATCTTTTCATACGAGGTCTGCACTTTATTCGATTTAAAAATTCCTGCTCCTCTTCAAAAGTCAGTGCATACTTTTTCTCTACAGTTTCAGTATAATCTTTCATACACCCATCCGCCGGATTTTTGAGAATTACATCGTCATCACAGGCAAGCTGCAACGCAGGTCTTATTATTTTCTGTATAATCTTAATTGTACCAACACTATATCCGCCATCAGAAAGCATTTTGTAAAACATCAGTATATCTGACTTTTTAATATCAGTTACTTTCATACCGCCTATCTTACTATCTTTTATTACATGCTTATAATAATATTGATAGTTTTCCTGCGTGGATTTTGCCAAATTATTTTTAATATTTGGGTTTGTCAAGTAAAGTGTGTAAATTTTTTTGATTTTTTTCGGCGGTCTATTCATGACCGCCGATATTTGTCTAT
>CANREB010000005.1 GCA_947629525.1 uncultured Lachnospiraceae bacterium | reverse complement strand
TCCCGACGCACTCTGAAAAGAGTATCTGAGATGATGGATACACCGCCCATCCGAAATAATTGTGCTTTTATTATTTTGATTAAAAAACATAAAAAAGTAGTTGACAAGAGCGTCACACTGTGTTAAATTATTAATGTTTGAAGCAGAGTATCCGCTCTCACCCTATGGCGATTGGGCTTATAGGCGTTAATAGTTTTTTAAGGCTTTGTGTCTTTGTACGGATTTATTTTGGTACGGGGCATTTTAGGTTTATGGAATTAAGCGGATAGTTATGCTGTCCGCTTTTTATTTTTATATTATAAAATTATCGACTGACGGAGAGTGCCGTCAGGTGACGCTTTAATGGAGGTGTTAGGTTATTAGCGATTTAATGATTAACGAACAGATCAGGGACAAAGAGGTTCGTGTTATTGGAGAGAACGGTGAGCAGCTCGGTATTATGTCCCCTAAGGAGGCACTGAGATTAGCTGAAGAAGCCGGCGTGGATTTGGTGAAGATCGCGCCCACGGCGAAACCGCCCGTGTGCAAGATAGTTGATTATGGCAAGTTCAGGTATGAACAGACAAGAAAAGAAAAAGAGGCAAAAAAGAAGCAGAAGGTAATCGACGTTAAGGAAATTCGTCTATCTCCGAACATTGACACTAATGACTTGAATACTAAGATCAATGCTGCGCGCAAGTTCCTTTCAAAAGGCGACAAGGTTAAAGTGACGCTGCGTTTCAGAGGACGCGAGATGGCGCATATGCAGAGCAGCAAACATATTCTTGATGACTTCGGCGAGAGCCTGAGTGATATCGCGGTAGTAGAAAAAGAACCCAAGGTCGAAGGCAGAAGTATGACGATGTTTTTAGCTGAAAAAAGATAAGTCAGTTAAAATATAGAAATAATATATAAAGTTTAGGAGGAATAAGTTATGCCAAAAATGAAAACAAATAAGGCGGCTGCAAAGCGCTTTAAAGCAACCGGAACAGGTAAATTAAAGAGATCAAAAGCTTACAAGAGCCATATCTTAACAAAGAAAACGACAAAGAGAAAGAGAAATCTGAGAAAGTCAGCAATAACGGACTCTACAAACGTTAAGAATATGAAGAAGATCTTACCGTATTTATAAGATGCGGAAGGACAAGTATTTGTTAGGAGGAATTAAAAATGGCAAGAATTAAAGGCGGTTTAAATGCAAAGAAGAAACACAATAGAGTATTAAAACTCGCTAAGGGTTACAGGGGAGCACGTTCAAAGCAGTACAGAGTTGCCAAGCAGGCAGTTATGAGAGCTTTGGCTTCATCTTATGCGGGAAGAAAAGAGAGAAAGCGTCAGTTCAGAAGACTTTGGATAGCACGTATCAATGCTGCGGCAAGAATGAACGGCATATCTTACAGCCAGATGATGCACGGCTTGAAGCTTGCCGGCGTTGATATAAACAGAAAGATGCTTGCGGAGCTTGCAGTAAACGATGCAGAAGGATTTAAGACACTTGCAGAACTTGCAAAAAGCAAAGTGGCATAAAGAAGGATAATATAAAAAGGGGGAAACCCCTTTTTTATTTTGCCCAAATTTTTATTTATAAGGGAAAAGACACATATTTTTATTTTTGATGCCATATATTGAGATATGGACAAGGAGGCGGAGGGTGTGGAGCTTTTGGATTTTTTCCCTGAAAATATGAGGGCGCGGTGGAGACAGTACAGCTTTTGTTTCAACGAGGTGCGTGAAATAAGGCTGCGCGTAAACCATTCTGTAAGGGTTTTGTGCGACAGGGATATAAAACTTGCCATAGTGTATGACGAGCGCGATATGGAAGAAATATTCAGATATCTGTGTCATGATTCCGTGTATGCGTATGAGGAAGAGAGAAAGCAGGGTTTTATAATGGCGGACGGCGGGCACAGGATAGGTATAACGGGCGAGCTTACAGCGTTGGAAAACGGCAGATATATAGCAAAATACATACGTTATATAAATATAAGGCTTGCGCATGAACATAAGAATGTGGCACGGGAAATAATAAATCACATATATGATGCCAAGAGCGGACAGCCGCTCAATACGCTCATAATATCACCGCCAGGGCTTGGCAAGACGACGCTGCTGCGGGATATGATACGGCTGTTATCAAATGGCGCTGCAGGGCATGAAGGCTGCAATGTCGGGGTCGTTGACGAACGTGGGGAGATAGCGGGAGCATACAGAGGAAGCGCGCTTCTTGACTGCGGTGAACGGACGGATATCATAACAGGGGGCGACAAGCGGCAGGGGATTTCAATACTGGTGAGGACTTTTTCGCCGCGGGTCATTGCAATGGATGAGATAGGCGGAGAGTTGGACGCGCAGTCGATTTTTTATGCGGGAGTGAGCGGATGCGGCGTGATAGCTACAGTGCATGGAAGTACGCTTGAAGATATCAGAAAAAAACGTGAGCTGGACGCGCTGTTTGAACAGGAGATATTCAAAAGATTTATCCTGATTTCATCAGACAGCAGTCTGTCGCGCTATGCAAGTATATACGATGAAAGGGGAAATGAGCTGTGTGGCAGAAAGCAGTTGCGGGCATATGCGTGATGACTGGGGCATTTGGCTTCGGATATGCCCTCTGTTATGAAATGAACAGGCTGTTATTTCATTATAAAGAACAAAAACAGATGTTACTTTATATGATAAACGAGATATCGTTCCTGCATATGCCTATGCAGGAAATTTTCGCGGCGGCAAGCGTCAGGCTCAAAGAACCATATCAGTCGTTTACATTCGGGGTCTCGGAGTGCATGGGGGAGCGAAACGGCAGGACGCTTTATGATATATGGTCAGCGAAAACAGAGCAGATGCAAAAAGACGGCGAATGTCCCAAGGCGGCGTCGGCTATACTTATGCGCATAGGAGAGAGTTTCGGATGCGAGGGGGACAAGATGCAGATAGATGCGCTCAGGCTGATAGAAGAAGAACTGTCGGAAGAGATAGCAAAGATGTCGCGGGAGAATGAGGAGAAGAGCAGGCTCATAAGAACACTGAGCATACTTGCGGGATTATTCTGCATAGTTTTGTTTATATAGGTTTACTAAAGGAAAAAGAGATTAATGTGACAAGAGGCGGGATAATATGGAAGTAAGTCTGATATTTAAAATAGCGGCGGTTGGAATACTGATAACAATACTGGGGCAGCTTCTAAAGCACAGCGGAAGGGATGAGCATGCATTTCTGATAAGCCTTGCGGGGCTTATACTGGTGCTTTCGTGGATAGTGCCGTACATATATGATTTGTTTGAAATGATACAGAAGCTGTTTGGCTTATAGCTGCATAGGAAGGAGGTGCAGGGGATTGCTTCAGGTGTGTGTGCTGGCGATGGCGGGGCTTTTTGCCGCATTGATAGTAAAAAAAGACAAGCCCGAGTATGCTTCCCTGATAATCTTATTTACGGGTTTTCTTATAGCCGTGCGGGTGCTTGGGCTGATGGACGCGGTCTTGGAGGAGATGGACAAGTGGCGCTCGATACTAAGCGACAACGTAGTCTATATAAATCTTCTTGTCAGGCTTATAGGAATAACCTATATATGTGAATTTGCGGCTAATCTGTGCCGCGATTCGGGATATTCCGCCCTAAGCAACCACATAGAACTGTTTGGCAAAGTCTCGATAATGGTAGCAAGTTTTCCCGTAATAAAAACAATGGTTGAAATGTTAGAGGAAATGATGAGATGAGTGATATTATTGATTTTGACATTTGGAAAGATCTTCTTCCTGACTTTGATCTGATAGACGGCTTTCTGAATGAACTGCTTCCCCACAGCGGCAGGATAAGCTCGATGGATCTGGTCGAAGATGTGTTAAAAGGCAACTGGGTGCTTGAACCGACGCTGTTTTTGGATTATATAAAAGATGTACTGTTGGGCTTCATAAGTGAATGGAAGAGTCTGTTTGCGTCGATACTTGTGCTGTTTATCGTGTCGGCGCTTGTGTCGAGTTTCCTGCTTGCGTTCAAGAATGAAGGGGCGGCAAAGGCGGCAAGGGTTTTCTTCGTACTTTGTCAGCTTGTCGTTCTGATAAAAGCCTTTGGCGACGTTCTTGAAATAACGTCGGAAACTATGGCACGCATGATAGAATTTCTCAAAGTGATGATACCGTCTTATATGATATGTATAGCGGCGACAGGTTCAGGACTGACGGCACTTATATTTTACAAGCTTTTGGTGGGTTTTCTGTGCTTGGTCGAAGGCATCATAGCGGCAGCGCTTACGCCTGTGATAGAAGGGTATGTGATGCTCGGCGTAATAGAGGGCATATGGGGCGAGGAGCGCTTTAAGGGACTTATGGAAATCATAAAAAAAGGCATACAGTGGGGGCTGAAAACCATGATAGTCCTGCTGTCGGGGAGCGGAATACTTCAAATAATAATAACACCTGTAGTTGATAAGGCAAATGTCTCGGCAATCCAAAAAACAGCAGGTGCTATCCCGGGCGTCGGCGATTTGGCGGAGTCAGTTTCAAGTATAACGCTTGCTTCCGCGATAGCGCTCAAAAAC
Source organism: uncultured Lachnospiraceae bacterium (assembly GCA_947629525.1). GTDB lineage: Bacteria > Bacillota > Clostridia > Lachnospirales > Lachnospiraceae > COE1. The sequence continues at coordinate 91,820 of CANREB010000005.1, read as the reverse complement.
AGTATGGGCGCTCTCATTCTGTTAGTGATGATACTGATAATTGCCGCCCCCGTTATAAGAATAGCCGTTATTTTGGGAACGATTAAGATAAGCGGTGCGCTCGGGGGGATATGCGGTGAAAAGCAGATGATAAATTGTGTTGAGTATATATCGGAGGCGGGTTTTCTGCTTTTGCGCGTGCTGATTACGGTTTCGACATTGTTCTTCGTTACAATAGCAGCCGTTACCAATGTTACGGGAGGAGGGCTTTAATATGGAACAGATAGCGGAGGAAGTGCGCAAGCTCATATATACGGTCATATGCTTTCAATGCCTGCTGCAGCTTACGACAGGTAATGCGTATCACAAATACCTCAAACTTTTTTCGTATCTTTTGACGCTGAGTATATGCTGCAGCATAATCTTTTCTTTTGCGGGAAAAGTGGAGGAGAGTCTTGACAAGGCAGATGTACTGTATGAGAACTGGCTTGAGGAATGGCGTAAATATGGCGTTGATGAGGAGGAGAAAAATGTCAGGGAAATGGCGCAATGGTATCAGGAAATTACTGGAGAGTAAGGAAACTATGCTGATATTGTTTTTGAGCGGCATACTTCTTTTTGTTATCATGCTGCCGTCAGGTAAGGATAACAGGAGCTATGATAAAGAACGGAATGAAACGCAAAGTCAGGATTTGACGACAGATAACGAGTGTGATTATTGCAACGGTTATAAAGAAAAACTGGAAGACGAACTTGAAGAATTTTTGTCCGGCATAGCGGGTGTCGGCAAGGCAAAAGTGCTTATATATATGGACAGTTCACAGGAATACATAGTTGAGAAGGATAAACCGACAACGTCCGGCACGGACGGGGAGCGCAGCGATATGACTGTGGAAGAGACGACAGTTTATACCGTAAATTCAGACGGCGACGAGATACCGTTTATATCGCAGACGAAAATGCCGTCGGTTGACGGTGTCGTCGTGGCGGCAAAAGGCGCGTCAAAGGAAATAATCAGGCTGCAGATAGTACATCTTGTGATGACGCTGTTCGGGCTGGATGCCAATAAAGTTGAAGTTTTGCCGTTAGGATGAAGATTTTTTGTGGACATACAGGTAAAAATATTATAATATATATCTGTACATATGCGTACACAATAAACTGAATTACGAGGTGGAGCAGAAATGAAAAGAAAATTGATGATAGCGGCGGCATCCTTAACTCTTATGCTCGGCATGGGGACTACAGCGTATGCGCAGCCGGAGTTGATGCCTGACGGCACATTGTTTGACGCTGAGTATTATGCACAGGCAAATCCCGATGTTGTTGCGGCGTTGGGTGCAGACGCGGGTGTGCTGTATCAGCATTATGTGGCACACGGCAAGGCAGAGGGCAGAGCGGCGATATCCCCTTTGGATGTAGTGGCTTATAATGAAGAATTTGACGCTGAATATTATGCAAAAGCAAATCCCGATGTCGCGGCGGCATTAGGGACAAATCCAATCGTGCTCTATAATCACTATATAAAGTACGGAAAAGCGGAGGGCAGGCTTGGAAAAGCGCCTTCGGCTCAGACTGTGGCGGACAATTATGAAAAACAGGTTCTCAATATAGCGAATAAGGAGCGCGGCGCGGCGGGAGCTGCAGCATTGTCATGGAGTGACGAGCTTGCGAATGCGGCGGCAATACGTGCGGCTGAGATATCTGATGTATTTTCACATACGCGTCCCAACGGTTCGGATTGTTTTTCTGTGCTTAGTGAGTGCGGTATTTCATACAGGAGAGCGGGTGAGAATATTGCATGGGGACAGCGTTCAGCCGAGGAGGTCATGAATGACTGGATGCACAGTGCGGGACACCGTGCGAATATTCTTAACAAAGGATACGGGAAGCTTGGCGTCGGATATTATGCCGATGAGTATGGCGACGGATGCTGGGTACAGCTCTTTACAAATTGACATGTGATTTCAAGGTGACGTTGTCTTATGAAGGCAGCGTCACTTTTTGATAAAAGGTATCGTCTAATACAAACGCGCGTTCCAGGACGTCCGAATTTAGCCCAAATATACAAAAACGCGGTGCTGCTGTCGCAATGCACCTCTTATTTTGTATATTTTGACTAAATTCTATGTTATCGAAATAATTTTCACAAATGTTGAAGATGGTTATTATTGGCAGGAGGAAGGAACATGAGCTCAGTTACAAGAAGAATTAGAGCAATAAGACAGCCAAGAGGTGGTTATATTCATCCATCATGGTTTAAAGTACGTAGTTATGATGATAATTTTATATTAAGTGAATGCGAAAATATAGATACATCCATTGTCGGAATGGTAGTTGATTATTTGACGAGATTTATAATGGGAACGAGGGTTGAAGATGCTTTCAAAATATCCTGTCAAGGAGCGCTTATTGCAGATGGGATAAAAAAAGGGGCTTTAAATAAAGCGTATAAATTGTTATCGGGCATAAAGGGGATTGATGATGAGTCAATTATAAATGCTTGTAAATTGGTTACATTTGATGTATGGTATAGAAATCCATTAGATGCAGTTATGGTAAAAGGGGCAGATGAAATTAATCCTGACGAAAATACAATTAATAATATTAAGGCAATGGTTGAAAGAAGTATTGTTTTTTGGAATAAGTATGGTCCTATTGTAAAAGATGGGTTTTCGTTTGAACCGGACGGATATACAGATACAGTTAGTTCAGGTGATGGGGATTATCTTACAGCAGATACTATTTGGGATTTTAAGGTATCGAAGTACCCACTGACAAGCAGTCATACATTGCAATTACTAATGTATTGGATAATGGGACAACATTCGGGACAAGAGGTATTTAAAAATATTAGCAAGTTAGGCATATTTAATCCAAGACTGAATAAGATGTATCGGCTTAGTATAGGAATTGTTTCAAAAGAGACAATTAAGATAGTGGAAAGAGATATAATTTGCTATTAAACATACTTTAAAGTGGCTATTATGTGTCATTAATGGATAAAGTTACTTGATTGTTTTTTTCATAAAAGTAAAATGATAGGACGTATAGAACAAGCTATGCGTCCTTTTTTAACTTGAAAAGAGATATTTTGAATTTCCTGCATATTGAACCCCCCCTCTGAATAAGATAGAAATAGTTAAGATAAGCATAGGAAGGATATGGTCTTGGTGAAAAAAATATTAAGGAAAAACCAGATTATGATCACGGCTCTGGCGGTTATGATAGCCGTTGCGGGTTATCTGAATTTCGCGGGGACGAAAATCGGGGAAGAAGACTTTTTGTCAGTGGACGGAAGCGATATGGGACTTACATATGAAATTTCTGATGAAGACATATATGACAGCGAGGATATGTATGCTGTTTCGCTGAGGGAAGATACGGAAGGGACAGTATCGGATTATTCCGATATAGCGAGCATGGACACGGATGACATCACAGTGGCGGAAAACTATCTTGACGACAATATGGATCTGATAGCGGAAAGCAAGGAGACAGCCAATCACGGCGTGCTTGACGTGAGTGCTGACGCGACCGACGCGACAGTGACCGAGGATGTTCCCGGCGAGGCGATATTTACAAGTGCGTCAGGCGTTTCCACGATAGCGGGTGCAAAGCTTGCAAAAGAGCAGACAAGGGCGCAGAACAAAGAAGCGCTTATGGATATAATCAATAATGAAAGCCTTACCGATGAGGCAAAGCAGGACGCCATAAACAGTATGATAGTGCTCACGGAAACGGCACAGAAAGAGTCGGACGCGCAGATGCTGCTGGAGGCAAAGGGATTTGCGCAGACAGTTGTGAGTATAAGCGGCGAGAGCGCAGATGTTATGGTAGGCGCGGCAAGCCTTACGGACGCGCAGACAGCGCAGATAATCGACATCGTGCAGAGGAAAACGGATATTGCCCCTGAAAACATAATAATAACCGTTTCCGCGGAATAAAAACAAAAAAACAAAAATGTCAAATTTCGCGTGTGTTTTTGTCTGATATATGATATACTAAAGTGTCGTATTGGAAAGGAGTACCTATGAAAAGAGTATTTTTGATTGTTTTGGACAGTTTTGGTATAGGAGAGATGGAGGATGCGGCTGACTATGGCGATAAAGGAACAAATACCATAGGCTCTGTATCCTCAAGTCCGTTTTTTGACGTGCCAAATATAAGAAAGCTTGGACTTTTTAATATCGATGGAGTAAAGTGCCATAATCAGAAAAAAGCCGATGCGCCGACAGCGGCGTTTGCGAGAATGAAAGAGGCGTCAAAGGGGAAAGACACTACGATAGGTCATTGGGAAATAGCAGGTGTTATATCACCAAAGCCGCTTCCGACATATCCTGACGGTTTTCCGAAAGAGGTGCTTGACAGGTTTACGCAGCTAACGGGGCGCGGAGTGCTCTGTAACAAGCCGTATTCAGGCACGGAAGTAATAAAAGATTATGGAGAAGAACACTTAAAGACAGGTAAACTGATAGTATACACATCGGCGGACAGTGTATTTCAGATAGCGGCGCATGAGGATAAAGTGCCTTTGGATGAGCTGTATGATTACTGCAAAAAGGCGCGCGCCATGCTGCAGGGAGAACATGCCGTCGGACGCGTCATAGCGCGCCCGTTTGTGGGAGAAAACGGTAATTTTACCCGCACGCCGCACAGACATGACTATTCGCTTCCGCCGCAGAAAACAACAATGCTTGACCTCATAAGCAAGTCTGGCAAGTCGGTTATAGCGGTAGGCAAAATAAACGATATATTTGCGGGACAGGGCATCACGGAATATGTGTATACAAGCGGCAATCCCGAGGGGATAGAGCGCACGCTTGAATATATGGACAAGGATTTTGAGGGATTGTGTTTCATTAACCTTGTTGACTATGATATGCTTTACGGGCATCGGCGCGATGTGGACGGTTATGCCAAGGCGCTTACTTACTTTGACGGAAAGCTTGAGCAGATAATGGACAGGCTTAAAAGTGACGATATACTTATGATAACGGCAGATCACGGATGCGACCCTGCCTATAAGGCGACGACTGACCATACGAGGGAATACACGCCGCTCATAATATATGGAAAAAACGTAAAACCGGTAAATTATGGAACAAGGGAGACTTTTGCCGATATAGCGGCGACAGTACTTGAATATCTTGGAGTTAATATAGAGACGGCGGGTACAAGCCTGTTTTAGAGTATCAGTGAAGGAGAGTATATACGGTGAGTACTATTGCAGAAGAAATAAACAAAAGACGCACATTTGCCATAATATCGCATCCCGATGCGGGAAAGACGACCCTTACGGAGAAGTTCCTGCTGTACGGAGGCGCCATCAACCTTGCCGGAAGCGTTAAGGGGAAAGCTACAGCGCGGCATGCCGTTTCCGACTGGATGGAAATAGAAAAAGAAAGAGGTATTTCAGTAACATCGTCAGTTCTGCAGTTTAACTATGACGGTTACTGTATAAATATCCTCGATACGCCGGGACATCAGGACTTTTCGGAGGACACATACAGGACGCTTATGGCTGCCGACTCTGCGGTCATGGTTATCGATGCGTCAAAAGGTGTTGAGGCACAGACGCGTAAACTTTTTAAAGTGTGCGGAATGAGGGGCATACCTATTTTTACATTCATCAACAAAATGGACAGGGATGCCAACGATACGTTTGAACTGCTTGACGAGATAGAAAAGGAGCTTGGCATAGCCACATGTCCCGTCAACTGGCCTATCGGCTCAGGCAAGGAGTTCAAGGGAGTGTATGACAGGCAGAAAAACCATGTGCTGACATATTCCGATACACAGAAAGGAACAAAGGAAGGCGAAACTACGGTCATAGCGATGGACGACGAGGCGATGCTGCTTGCAAACATCGGCGACGAGGCGCTTGCAAAGCTGCGTGATGAGATAGAACTGCTTGACGGCGCAAGCGCGGAGTTTGATATCGACGAGGTCAGAAAAGGGAAGCTTACGCCTGTGTTCTTTGGCTCGGCGCTCACGAATTTCGGAGTTGAAGTATTTTTGAAGAACTTTTTGCAGATGGCGACGACACCGCTTGCAAGAATATCGAATGGGGAGAGCATCGACCCTGTTGACAATGAATTTTCGGCGTTCGTTTTCAAAATTCAGGCAAATATGAATAAGGCGCATCGCGACAGAGTAGCGTTTATGCGTATCTGTTCGGGAAAATTTGACGCGAGCGCGGAAGTAAGGCATGTTCAGGGCGGAAAGGTAATGCGCCTCTCACAGCCGCAGCAGATAATGGCGGATGAGCGCAAGATACTTAGTGAAGCGTATGCGGGCGATATCATAGGCGTATTTGACCCGGGAATTTTCTCAATAGGGGACACTGTATGCGCGCCTAAGGCTGATATCTGTTATGAGGGCATACCGACGTTTGCGCCTGAGCATTTTGCGCGGGTAAAGCAGGTTGACACGATGAAGCGCAAACAGTTCATAAAAGGTGTGAACCAGATAGCGCAGGAAGGCGCAATTCAGATCTTTCAGGAGTTTAACACAGGTATGGAGGAGATAATAGTCGGCGTTGTCGGCGTCCTGCAGTTTGACGTGTTAAAGTACCGGCTTGAGAACGAATACAATGTTGACATCAAACTTGAACCGCTTCCGTACGAGTACATCAGATGGATAGAGAATAAAGATGAAATTGACCTTATGAAACTCACAGGGACTTCCGATATGAAAAAAATACAGGATTTAAAAGGCAATCCGCTGTTATTATTCATCAATCAGTGGAGTATAGGAATGACGCTTGAGCGAAATAATGGACTAATTCTTTCGGAATTTGGCAGAAATTAGAAGGACAGGTAAATGAAAAGATCAAATATCACAGTCGCGGCTATGATGATTACAGCAGTCGTGCTCTTTCTTGGCGGATGCTCTTTAGGAGATTATACCGATGAGACTGTTCAGGACGCGACCGAACCGCAAACGGACGAGGAAGCGCAGGAGGTACAGGGACAGGCGCAGCAGGAGGAGATACCTGAACTGTATTATGCTTACCACAAGCTTGACGCGGACAGGCAGACGCTGTACCGCGAGATGTATTATGCCATGCTTGATATGAAAGACAGCGTGAGGCTGTCTACTACCGACACGTCAATTATAGATACGACGTTTGCATGCGTGGTGAACGATCATCCTGAGCTGTTCTACGTTGACGGATATCAATATACGGAGTACAGTGAAGGAGACGATATAACATCTGTTATATTTAAGGGGACATACACAAAAAGCCCCGGGGAGGCAGAAGCTTTAAAGGCGCAGATAAGCGAAAAGCTCAAACCCTGTTTGGACGATGTTCCCGACGGCAGTGACGAGTATTACATTGTCAAGTATTTTTACGAATATCTGATAAGCAATACCGAGTACGACAGGACTGCCGCCGACAATCAGAATATATGCTCTGTGTTTTTGGGAGGGCGTTCCGTGTGTCAGGGATATGCCGAAGCGCTTCAATATATGCTTCAGAATATGGGTATACAGTCGTTTGTGGTAACGGGATTTACCAACGGTGAGCGCCACGCGTGGAATTTAGTCCGCATAAACGGCGAGTATTATTATGTTGACCCGACATGGGGCGACGCGTCTTATACGCTTGACGGTCAGCCGGACGATAACGCGGATGTGCCGCCGATAAATTTTGATTATTTTTTAGTGACGACGGACGAGCTTACAAGGACGCATTCGCTTGAGCGTGTCGTGGAGCTTCCGGTCTGTACCGCGGTCAGCGACAATTATTATGTGCGCGAGGGGCTTTATTTTGACCGTTATGATGCGGACAGGCTTGCCGGGATATTTGACGGCGATAACGCGCGCAGCGAAGACTATGTAACTATTAAATGCGCTACTCCGGTAGTATACGACGACATTAAGAAGCATCTTATAGATGAACGGGAAGTATTTGATTTTATAAGCGATCAGGGAGAAAGCATTGCTTATACGTCAAACGGGTTTCAGAGGACTATAAGCTTTTGGAACATTTTTTACTAGGCAAATCAGGGGCATTTTGATATAATATCTGTAAACAGTTTTTGAGAAACAAAACAGGAGGCATTTATAATGGAAAGAGAAACAGAAAAAAGCGGGTATGCAATGGATGACGGAAAATTCGGCACGGTCAAGATCGCCAATGACGTTGTGGCGATGATCGCGGGACTTGCGGCTACCGAAGTTGAGGGAGTAAGCGCTATGGTCGGGAACATCCCCAACGAGATAATGCGCAAGGTCGGGATGAAGAAAAAGACAAACGGCGTCAAGGTAGAGATAATCGACAGGACTGTTTCCGTTGATCTTGCGGTGACTCTTGAGTACGGCTTTAATATTCCCGCCACCTGCAAAAAACTTCAGGACAAGGTAAAATCGGCGATCGAGACTATGACAGGTTTTGAAGTGGCGGATGTCAATATAAGAATAGTAGGTATAGAAATGCCTGAGGGAAAATAGGGATAGATAAATGAGCAGACGAGAGCTTAGGGAGCAGATTTTTAAATTCGTTTTCAGAGTTGAATTTAATGACAGGGATGAGATGGGCGAGCAGGAGAAGCTTTTTTTTGAAGATGATGAATTTAACGCGAATGAGGAGGACACAAAATATATTTCGGAAAAGAGCGGCAGGATATTGGAGAAGCTTGACGAGATAGACAACATGATAAATACCCGTGCCAAGGGCTGGACGACGCAGCGGATGGGAAAAGTTGAGGTCGCCATTCTGCGCGTCGCCGTATACGAGATGATATTTGACGATGATGTGCCTGTAGGAGTGGCAATAAACGAGGCAGTAGAACTTGCGAAGAAATTCGGTCAGGAGGAATCATCGGGGTTTGTAAACGGCATTCTCGCCAAATTTACGGTTAAGGAATAAAGTTATGCGGAATGTATATACCGTTGCTCAGGTAAATTCCTATATCAAAAATATGTTTACGCAGGATTTTATGCTTAAATCCATATACGTTAAAGGTGAAGTGAGCAACTGCAGATATCACTCGTCAGGTCATATATATTTTACTCTTAAAGACGATAAAGGAATAATAACGTGCGTAATGTTTGCCGGCAGCCGCGCCGGACTTGCCTTTAAACTTGAGGAAGGTCAGATGGTGGTGGTTGGCGGTTCGATTGATGTTTATGAAAGAGACGGTAAATATCAGCTCTATGCCAGACAGATAACGCTTGACGGGGCAGGGATGTTATATGAGAAGTTTGAGGCGTTAAAGCGTGAACTTGAAGAGATGGGGATGTTTGCGCACGAATATAAGCGCCCAATACCGCGATATATAAAGACCCTCGGTGTCGTGACGGCGCCTACGGGGGCGGCAGTCCGCGATATCATAAACATAACAAAACGGCGTAATCCGTATGTGCAGATAATACTTTACCCTGCGATAGTGCAGGGCGAACAGGCGCCGCAGAGCATAGTAAACGGCATACATGCGCTTGAACGCGCCGGAGTTGACGTGATGATAGTCGGCAGGGGCGGAGGTTCTATAGAAGATCTGTGGGCTTTCAATGAGCGCATAGTGGCACAGGCTGTCTTTGACTGTCAGGTGCCTGTCATATCGGCAGTAGGTCATGAGACAGACACTACGATAATAGATTTTGTGTCAGACTTAAGAGCGCCGACGCCTTCGGCGGCGGCAGAACTTGCGGTATATGAGTATGATGAACTGGAGTGGCGGCTTGAGGAATTTCAGCATGCACTTGAGCGTTCCATCACCAAATCCATAGGGCGTCAAAAAGATAAACTGGAAAAATATATGCTTCGCGCGCGCTATTTAGATCCGCTCGGACGCATACGCGAAAGGCGCGGTTACTGCATCGAACTTGAGGAGCGGCTGTCAGCGCTCATCAAGGCAAAGCTTGAGGACAGCAGGCATAAAATGGCGATTTACGCGGAGCGGCTTAAAGGATTGTCGCCGCTTGAAAAGCTGAGTCAGGGCTATGCCTTTGCGGAAAATGAAAACGGCTTAGTCATAAACAGTGTAAAAAATGTAAAAGTCGGCGATAAACTGCGCATTTATGTCAAAAACGGAACGATAACGGCACGTGCCGAGGAAATTCGGGAGGAAAACATATATGGGGGATAAAACGCAGAACGAACTTGAAAATATACCGCTTGAACAGACCTTTGAAATGTTGGAGGATATACTCGGACAGCTTGAGGACGAGGATATTTCGCTTGAGGACTCTTTCAAGGCATATAAAGAGGGTATGACGCTCATCAAGGCTTGTAATGACAAGATAGACAAGGTGGAAAAAGAAGTCCTGAAATTAAATGAAAATGGTGAATTAGATGAGTTTTGACAGTGAATTAAAACAAAAAACTTCTGATGTGGAAAAGCTGATAATCTCGTATCTGCCAAAAGAGCAGGGATGGGCAAAGACAGTAATGTCAGCTATGAATTACAGTGTCTGTGCGGGAGGAAAGCGCCTGCGTCCTATCCTTATGAGCGAGACTTATAAAATGTTCGGCGGCAGCGGCAGCCAAATAGAGCCGTTTATGGCGGCAATAGAGATGATACACACATATTCGCTGGTGCATGACGATCTTCCCGCTATGGACAACGACGAGTACCGCCGCGGCAGAAAGACGACGCATATCGTTTATGGCGAGGCTATGGCGATACTTGCGGGAGACGGGCTTTTAAACTACGCTTTCGAGACAGCATTGAAAGCATTTGAAGCTGATGGCGCCGATTTGAAAAGATGCTCGAGGGCATTGTCCATACTCGCCCAAAAAGCGGGAATATACGGGATGATAGGCGGTCAGACCGCTGATATCGAGGCGGAGGACCTTGGCAGCAATGTAACGGAAGAGCATCTGTTATTTATACATGAGCATAAAACTGCGGCGCTTATACAGGCGGCAATGATGATAGGCGCCGTGCTTGGCAAAGCGGACGAAGACCGGATATCGGTCATAGAGCGCGCGGCGTATGAGATAGGCATAGCATTTCAGATACAGGATGATATCCTTGATGTCACAGGCACACTTGAAACTTTGGGTAAACCTGTCGGCAGTGATGAGAAGAACAATAAGACAACATATGTTACCCTAAAAGGGATAGAGGCGGCAGGCGCACAGCAGAAAGAAATGTCATCCAATGCGATAGCGCTTTTGGAGGGATTGGATGCACAGGGGATAAGGAATGATTTCCTCATGGAGCTGATTCAAAGTCTTATCACTCGAATTAAATAAATATATTATTTAAGGCGGTATGGAGGATTTTATGATATTAGAAACGATAGAGCGTGAAAATGACATAAAAAAGGTAGCGCCTGAGGACTGGAATCTTTTAGCACAGGAAATAAGGGATTTTCTGATAAAAAAAATAAGCGTTACGGGCGGGCATCTGGGTTCCAATCTTGGTGCTGTGGAGCTTACCATGGCGCTTCATTTAAGCCTTGACCTTCCAAAAGATAAGATAATATGGGATGTAGGCCATCAGTCGTATACTCATAAAATCCTTACGGGCAGGAAAGCGGGCTTTGAAAATCTGCGTAAATATGGCGGTATGAGCGGCTTCCCGAAGCGCAAGGAAAGCGAATGCGACTGCTTTGACACGGGACACAGTTCCACGTCCATATCGGCAGGTCTTGGTCTTGTGAAAGCAAGGGAGCTGCGCGGAGAAGATAATACGATCATATCCGTTATAGGCGACGGATCGCTTACGGGCGGCATGGCGTATGAGGCGCTCAACAACGCGGCGCAGATGAAAGGCAATTTTATAATAGTATTGAACGACAACAATATGTCTATTTCAGAGAATGTCGGCGGTATGTCGAAATATCTCAACAATATAAGGACGGCGGACAAGTACCTTGACATTAAGGAGGGCATATATAACTCGCTTTTGGAGACAAAAATAGGAATACCTATCATCAAGAGCATACAGCGCGCCAAAAGCTCAGTGAAGCAGCTTGTCATACCCGGGATGTTCTTTGAGGATATGGGTATTACATATCTCGGACCTGTTGACGGTCACAACATAAACGCTATGTTAAAGGTGCTGAAAGAGGCAAAACGCTGCAAGACAGCAGTTATTGTCCATGTGATAACGCAGAAAGGCAGAGGCTTTGCGCCCGCGGAGAAGCATCCGGCGAGATTTCACGGTGCCGAGCCGTTTGATATTGAGACAGGACTGCCTTCGACGCCGAAGACAAAGTCAAATTATACGGATGTTTTCTCGACGGTTATGTGTAAGCTTGGCGAGAGATATGACAATGTAGTGGCGATAACGGCGGCAATGCCTGACGGAACGGGGCTGAAACGCTTTAGGAATATGTACCCTAACCGCTTTTTTGACGTGGGGATAGCTGAGGAACATGCCGTGACGTTTGCGGCGGGGCTTGCGGCGGGCGGTATGAAGCCTGTAGTCGCGATATACTCATCTTTCCTGCAAAGGGCGTATGACCAGATACTGCATGATGTGTGCATACAAAATCTGCCCGTGGTATTTGCGATAGACAGGGCGGGTCTTGTAGGAAGCGACGGCGAGACGCATCAGGGAATATTCGATCTGTCGTTCCTCTCGTCCATTCCGAATATGCACATAATGGCGCCAAAAAATAAATGGGAACTTTCGGATATGCTGAAATTTGCGATGGCTTTCCACGGTCCGATAGCGCTGCGCTATCCAAGAGGCGAAGCGTTTGACGGACTGAGAGAACACCGTGACATAATACACCTTGGCAAGGCGGAGTGGATATACAGGGAAAGTCAGATCGCACTGGTAGCAGTAGGCAGTATGGTAAAGACGGCGCTTACAGTCAGGGAAGACCTTATAAAAAAAGGATATAAGTGCAGCATCGTGAACGCGCGCTTTGTAAAGCCGATAGACACTAAGATGCTTGATGAGGCGTGCAAGTCGCATGAACTGATAGTGACGCTTGAGGAGAATGTCGCAAGCGGCGGTTTCGGCGAAAGAGTAAGGGAGTATCTTGACTCTAAGAAAACTGATGCCCGTATTCTCTGCATAAATATCCCCGACGAGTACGTAGAGCACGGAAATGTTGAAATACTGCGCCGGGAGGTCGGTATCGACGCCGACACGATAGAAAACAGGATAATCGATATGTACAGGGAGTGATATATTTTGAAAGAGCGCTTGGACGTGCTTTTGGTCAGCCGCGGGCTTGCCGCGTCGCGTGAGAAAGCAAAGGCAGTTATAATGTCGGGATGCGTCTATGTGAACGGTCAAAAGGAAGATAAGGCAGGCAGTGTGTTTGACGAAAGCAAAGCGCAGATAGAAGTGCGCGGCAATACGCTCAGATATGTGAGCCGCGGCGGACTTAAGCTTGAAAAAGCGTTGAAATGTTTTGAACTTGATATTTCGGGCATGGTATGTATGGATATAGGCGCTTCAACAGGAGGATTTACCGACTGCATGCTGCAAAACGGCGCCGGGAAAGTATATTCCGTTGACGTAGGTCACGGGCAGCTTGACTGGAAACTGCGCAACGATGAGCGGGTCGTATGTATGGAAAAGACAAATTTCCGCTATATGAAGCGCGAAGACATTGACGACGATATTGATTTCGCTTCGGTTGACGTGTCGTTCATATCGCTCGATAAGATACTTCCGGCGGCATATGCGATGCTTAAGAGTAATGCGCATATAGTATGCCTTATAAAACCCCAGTTTGAGGCAGGACGTGACAAAGTCGGCAAAAAGGGCGTTGTGAGGGATCCGCTTGTACATATTGAAGTTATAGAGCGCGTTTTTTCCTTTGCGCTTGAGGACGGATATGAAATACTGGGGCTTGACTATTCACCGATAAGAGGACCGGAGGGGAATATAGAATATCTGATGCACATATGCATGTCAGAGCCGTCGGTATATGAACGTGAGCGTTTTTCGGGACTGATAAAAAAAGTCGTTGACGATGCGCATAGTGCTCTTGGCAGCGCATCAAAGGAGCAGGAATGAGAAATTTTTTTATCTATGCTAATCAGTATAAGGATGACGGAGGAAGTATTTCCGCGAGAATTAAAGACTATCTTGTACGGCGCGGATGCACCTGCAGTGATAAGGTCGATTATACGGTGGATGCCATAATCGTGCTTGGCGGCGACGGTACTATGCTTGCCGCGGCGCGGGAATATGTAGGAAGACATATACCGTTTATCGGCGTCAATCTCGGCACACTCGGATATCTTACCGAGATAGAAGCGGACAAACTTGAATCGGCGCTTGACATGCTTATCGACGATAAATACGATATAGAGATACGCATGATGCTCAGCGGCATTCCCGTTATCGGAGGGGAGAGCATGAATCCTCAGACAGCGCTCAACGACATAGTCATCAACCGTAAGGGTGCGCTGCACGTTATCAACTTTAACATATATGTGAACGGGCGGATGCTGAGTACGTACAGCGCTGACGGAATGATAATATCCACACCTACAGGCTCTACGGCATATAACCTTTCGGCGGGCGGACCTATAGTCGAGCCAAGGGCGCGTCTCATAATGATGACGCCCGTATGTTCGCACACTATGGTGAACAACAGGACTATAGTGCTTGCCGACGACGATGTGATAGATATAGAGATAGGCAAATACAAGGCGGGCGAGCAGCAGGAAGTTGATGCGAGTTTTGACGGCAGATGCCCCGTAAATCTGAATGAAGGCGACAAGATACGCATCATACGTTCAGATAAGGTGACGAAGATCATCAAGCTGAGCAGGGCAAGTTTCCTTGACACCCTGCAGAAAAAAATGAGCTTCTTTTGAAAGGCAGTGCATACATAGATGAAAAAACAAAGACATGAGGAAATCGTCAGACTTATAAATAAATATGATATCGAGACGCAGGATGAGCTTGCCGTTTATCTTAAGGAGGCAGGTTTTGAAGTGACGCAGGCTACGGTATCAAGGGATATACGGGAACTTAACCTGTCAAAGATATCGACGGGCAGTGGCAGGCAGAAATATATTGTGCTTCCGGCGGACGATACAAAACTTGGCGATAAATATAAAAGGGTCTTAAAGGACGGTTTTGTGTCCATGAACAAGGCGCAGAACATTCTTGTGATAAAGACTGTACAGGGAATGGCGATGGCTGTAGCGGCGGCTGTTGACGCGATGAAGTTTCCGGAGATAGTCGGGTGCATCGCGGGCGACGATACCATTATGGCAGCTATCAGGACCGCGGATGAGGCGGATATCGTGATAGGAAAGATCGACGGGATATTGAAGGGGTAGATATGTTAATAAGCTTACACGTGAAGAACCTTGCGTTAATAGAAGAAACGGAAGTAAATTTCGGCGAAGGATTAAATATCCTAAGCGGCGAGACAGGAGCGGGAAAATCAATAATCATAGGTTCGATAAACTTAGCGCTCGGCGGGCGCGCCGACAAAGATATGATAAGAAACGGTGCCGAGTACGCTCTTGTGGAACTTGTCTTCCAAATAAACGACAGCGATATGATAAACGCGGTACGCAGCCTTGAGATACCAATAGAGGAAGACGGCATAATAATCATACAGCGGAAAATACAGCAAAACAGGAATATATGTAAGATATGCGGCGAAAATGTTACCGCAAGGCAGGTAAAGGATCTTGCGGAACTGCTGATAGACATACACGGGCAGCATGAACACCAGTCGCTTCTTTACAAAAAGAACCATATGGATATACTGGACTCGTTTGCGGGAGAAGAACTGGCTAAGCAAAAAGACAGGCTTAAGGAGCAGTATGCTCTTTGGACGCAGATAAAAAAGGAACTTTCAGAATTTAGCGCCGACGGCGGCGCGACGGCAAGGGAGCTGTCGCTTGCGGAGTTTGAGTATAATGAGATAGAAGAAGCAGGGCTTGTAAGCGGCGAGGATGATGAACTTGAAACGCTGTTCAGGAGGATGTCCAACAGCAGGAATATAGTCGAGGCAGCGCAGAAAGCATATCAGCTTACAGGACAGTCGGCGTCTGACGCTGTAGGTCATGCAGTCCGCGAACTTAAAGGGATCGAAGAGTACGATGAGAAAGCGGGTGAGCTTGCGGGCGAACTTGAGAACATAGACGGGCTGCTCAACGACTTTAACAGATCGATAGTCCGGTATATGTCTGATATGGAGTTTGATGCGGAAGAATTTTCGCGCGTTCAGGAGCGCCTTGACTTATTGAACCGTTTAAAACTCAAATACGGAGGCAGCATAGACAAAGTCATCGATTACCATAACGACCTTGCGGAAAAGATAAGCCGTCTTCAAAATGCGGATGAATATAAGAAAGAACTTGAAGCGCGTCTTCAAAATGTGTATAAAGAACTTGATAAGACATGTGAAAAGGTTTCTTCCATACGCAAGGCAGAGGCGAAAAGACTGTCCGCGGATATGGTCATGGCGCTTAAGGATTTGAATTTCCTTGATGTCAGGTTTGAGATACAGGTCCGAAAAAAAGAAGAGATATCGTCAAACGGCAGCGACGAAGTCGAGTTTATGATATCGACAAACACGGGCGAGCCGATGAAAAGCCTCGGAAATGTGGCAAGCGGCGGAGAACTTTCAAGAATAATGCTTGCGATAAAAACAGTGCTTGCGTCGCGCGACAGGATACCGACTATGATATTTGACGAGATAGATACAGGAATAAGCGGTAAAACGGCATGGAAAGTGTCCGAGAAGCTTGGAACGCTTGCGGGAAGCCATCAGATCATATGTATAACGCATCTTCCGCAGATAGCCGCTATGGCGGATAACAGTTTCAGGATAACAAAGCAGTCATCAGGCAGCAGGACTGTGACGAGCATTACCGCTATGAATGACGATGAGATGGTCGAGGAACTTGCGCGTATGCTTGGCGGAGAGGACATTACGGATGCCGTGCGCGGCAACGCGAAAGAGCTTATTGACACGGCGCGCAGGAAAAAAGCAGAAAATATTTAAAATGTTATTGAAATTAACTGAAAATAGGTTATAATATAGTTAAAGTTTGTCTATTTTTACAATAATGCTTCAAAACGGAGGTTACGAAATGGAATTAAAAGACTTTATGGATCTCAACAAACTTCAGGAAATACAGGATAGTTTTTCAGACTCTACAGGTCTTACCGCCATCGCCGTCGGCAAAAACGGTGAGTATCTTACTGAGGGCAGCAATTTTACGGACTTTTGCATGAAATATACGAGAGGTTCGGTAGAGGGCAACAAGCGCTGCGTAAAGTGTGACAACGAGTGTACGGGTACATATTTCTGCCATGCGGGGCTTATGGACTTTTCAGTCGATATAGTTGTAAACGGTGAGAAGCTTGGCGCTATTATAGGAGGTCAGGTGCTTCCGAATGAGCCTGACGAGGAGGCATTCAGAAAAACCGCCGAGGAGCTTGGCATAGATCCGGATAAATATATACAGGCGCTAAGAAAAGTCCCTGTAAGCACGGAGAAGAGAATACGCGCGGCTTCAAGTCTGCTTGGTATTATTGTCAATCAGCTTGTCAACCTCGAATATTTTAAACATAACAATGCGGGAAGGCTTGATTCGGTCAAGGCGAACATAAAGAAGTCAGGTGAACTTGTAGATAAGATAAATGAGAATACAGGTCATCTTAAAGGTATCGCGAAGAAGCAGACCATACTTTCACTTAACGCCACGATTGAGGCGGCAAGAAGCGGTGAAGCGGGCGTAGGCTTCGCAGTCGTGGCAAAGAGCATGCAGGATCTGTCGGGACAGTCGGCAGGCATCTACAACGATATAGAGAAATCGGTTGCGGAGATAACCACACTTATCAATTCGATGTCGCAGCTTTTTGAAGATTAAAAAAAGTGCCACTTTGTGGCACTTTTTTATATTACTGCCGTTCTTTCTAAAATCCCTCGATACTGAAACGCACTGCGTTTACGGGAACACTAAATTCACTCGTATATACCTGTCCCACACTCAAAGAACCTAAAGACTGTCCCGCGGAGGCAGCAGGCGCGCCGCAGTAGAGATGTACCTGCGAGAGTACGTTGCCGGCGGTATCATAGAAGCGCCCGTAACATCCCCATGCGCTGTAGTCCTCGTCGCCGACAGCTTCCACGCGGTATGTGAGCTTTAAAGTGCTCTTGTATGCGCCGAAGTTTACGTATTTGTTAAAATCATACGGCTTGAACTCGTATCCTGTGAGTGAGCAGTAGTTGTCATGGTTCGTGCCGAGCCTTGGCGGTATCTGCATTATAAGGGTGCTTGAGTTCACGGCGGCGTAGGCGACGACAGCGGGGTTATCCTGATAAAATACGGCTATAACGGTTGAGCCGTTCCCTTTATAATCTATCCGGAAATTGGCGACGTTGCTTACGGCGGCGACGGGAACAACTGACGCGATATTAGGATCTGCCGATACGCATGCAAGTCTCGATGCGTCAAATCCTTCCTGCATTGCCGCTGCGATCACCGTGCCTGTGCCTTCTGTAAGGGTGATGACATCGTCGGATAATATAATTCCGTTTCCGATGACTGGAGCCGCATGTGCCGTTATATTTGCCGATAACGCAAGGGCAAGCGCCAATGCGGAACATAACAGGTGTCTAAAAATTTTTTTCATAAATATTCCTCCGTATCACAAGTTGGTTTGTCGGTTATCCTATAACAGTATAAGTGATATTTCTAAAAAAAAAAAGATAACTATTATAAAAAATTATTAAATTTATATTTTTGCTCTTTTATTATATGCGCAATTCGTATAAAATGTATAAGAAACTTGGCTTTTTTGACAATTTATTAATTAGGCAGACGGAGGTAATTATGAAAAAAAGGAATTTAACGGTCACGCTTCTTTTGTGTACCGCCCTGTCGGTATCAATGCTTGGCGGATGTTCCGGACAGACGGTAGAGGAGACGGCGGAAGATATAGCGGTCGTAGAGGCGGCAAATCCCGAGACAGGCAGTTTGAAACTGAGCGGTGATTTTATCGCTACGCTTAATCCGGACGAGTCGGTATACATAATACCGATGGCGACAGCCGAAGTGCTTGCGGTAAACGTGTCAGAGGGCGATACCGTGGAAGAGGGCGATGTGCTTGCGGTACTTGACGACACAATGGCGCAGTATACTGTGAAAAGCGCGCAGATCGGGCTTGACACGGCAAAAACAAACTATGACTTAAACTTTGGCGACGGCGCTGATATGTTAAACGATATGAACGCGGACAGCGAGTTATCAGGAACAGAAGATAATATAACCGACTATCAGGAGCAGTATTACAACGCGGTGAAATCTCTTGACGACGCAAAACAGAAATTAAATGACAAGGAAGACGAATATGCGGCGATAAAGGAGAAATATGACTACAACGAAGACGTTGACGAGATCAAGGACTATGCCGAGGATCTTTCAAAACAGCTTCAGGATAAGAGTAAAGAAGCTACACGGATATCAAACGCGGCGCAGACCGACCCTTCGCTTTTTGAGCAGGCGGCGCAGATTGCCGAAGAAGTGACTGACCTTCAGAACGAATATCAGAATGCGATGACACGTTATCAGAACGCCGCTGCGGATGACGCTGAGATACAGGCTGAGATAAAAGGCTATAAGCAGCAGATAAGCGCATATGAGACGAGTATAGAGAGCTATCAGAGCGCAGTTGACAGTTACTATGAAGGGTACAGCCAGCAGGTAGTCGCACAGGATATACAAAACGGTGAACTGCGCGATGACAGCAGACAACTGTCGCAGAACAATATCACCAGCGCACAGCTTCAAGTGGATCAGGCAAAAGAAAGCCTTGAGAATTACACGATTACGGCAACAATATCAGGTGTTATAGAAGCTGTGAACATAGATGTGCATGATTACGCTTCTTCAAGTAATCCTGCCTTTGTCATATCAAACAAAGATACGATGGTCGCCACGTATTATGTAAGTGAGGATGTGCGCAATACATTTTCGACAGGACAGAAGATAACCGTCACAAAAGACGACAGGACATATGACGGTGAAGTGATAGAGAGAGGCAGCGCGGTGGATGCCAATACAGGGCTGTTTCGCATAAAGGCGAGTGTCAAAGGCGATACGTCGGCGCTTTTGTCAGGTACGAAAGCGACAGTCACGACAGATACATACCATGCGGACAACGTCCTCATAATACCGTATGACGCGGTGTATTATGACGGTACGCAGGCGTATGTATATACAGTTGTGGACGGCAAGGCGGAGAGAACGGACATAACAACAGGTTTATATGATATTGAGAATATAGTAGTAACTGACGGACTTACGCAGGATGACCTTGTGATAACAACATGGTCGGCACAGCTAAGGGAGGGTGTGACCGTATCCGTCAGTGAAGGCGAGTAAGGAGGCGTACACAGATGAACTCCTTAACAAAGTTAGCGTTAAAAAGACCTGTTTCCGCACTGCTCATCGTGCTTGCGCTTGCAGTGTTCGGTATCAGTTCGATCTTTGGGTTCAAGCTTGAACTTACTCCGGATATGGAGCTTCCGATGCTCTTTGTGCTCACGATGTATCAGGGCGGTGATCCCGAAACGACACAGACACTTGTCACGGAGATCATAGAGGACTCCGGAAAGACGCTTGCGGGTGTTGATTCTATAGACTCGCAGACGACATCAGATATCTCAATGGTAATGTTCTCTTACGACTACGGTACGGATATCGACGAGGCATATTCTGATCTGCGCAGCGCTCTTGATACGGCGTCACTGCAGCTTCCTGATGATGCGACGGATCCTGTCATCGTCGAGATGAATATGGATGCGCAGGATGTAATGACTTTGTCAGTTACTACGACAGGCGATACGGATGTATTTGCGTTCGTTGAGGACGAGATAATACCCGAACTTGACCGTGTGGCTGATATAGCTGATACTACGGTTACAGGCGGGCAGGGCGAGTATGTCAAAATAGAGCTCCATAAAGACAAGATGCAGCAGTATGGACTGTCAATGTCGGACATATCGACATATATTGCAACTACTGATTTTACGATACCGATAGGAAGCGTTGAGCAAGGGTCGCAGTCTGTCAGTGCCTCGGCGTCTTCAAAGCCCGAAAATTTAATGGATCTGCAGAATACGCCGCTCTTTACGAACAGGGGCAGTGTTATCACGCTTTCGGATATAGCGACAGTCACAATGGCGACAGATGATTACAGCAGCATCAGCCGTTTTAACGGCAATGACAGTATAAGCATAGGTATCGCAAAGACACAGAGCGCGGGTACGGTAAACGTGTCGCGTGAGGTAAAAAAGATAGTAGAAAAAGTGTCGGGGTTAAATCCCGCGATAAATATAACGGTAGCTTATGACGCGGCGGACAGCATTATTTCATCGTTAAGCTCCGTAGGTCAGACGCTTGTGCTTGGCGTATTGTTTTCAATGCTTATCCTCTTTATCTTTTTCGGCGATATCAAGGCGAGTCTTATAGTGGGAAGCTCTATGCCGATTTCGCTTTTGGCGACATTGATATTCATGAGTTTTGCAGGCTTTTCACTTAACATAGTGACTATGGGCGCGCTTGTCATTGCCATAGGTATGATGGTTGATTCCTCGATAGTCGTACTCGAGAGCTGTTTCAGGATAAAGGACGAAGAGCCTGACTTCAAGACAGCCGCGCTTGTCGGAACAAAAGTAGTAGGTCAGTCGGTATGCGCGTCTACGATAACGACAGTTGTGGTATACCTGCCGCTTGCGATAATGGATGGTCTTGCGGGACAGATCTTCTCTGAACTCGGATACACTATCATTATCGCTATGCTTTCATCACTTATTGTCGCGCTGACTCTTATTCCTATTTTCTTCTGGAAATATAAGCCAAAGGAAAAGAAAGATACTATAGTCAATAGGATGCTTGCGTCAGTAGGCAGCGGCTACAAAACGCTCCTTAAGCACATTATGCTTAAGAAGAAAACAGTCATGCTCGTATCAGTCGCACTGCTTGTCATCGCGTTTATGCTCGCAGGACAGCTCGATCAGGAGCTTATGTCGGCTACAGGTCTCGACAATGTGAGCATCACTGTAGAGCAGCGCAGCGGTACGAGGCTGGAAGTGATAGATGAAAACATTAAGTTTATCGAACAGATGGTGATAGACGATCCTGATTTTGCCGGATGCAATGTTTCGATAAGCGGTTCAACGGCAGTGATAACGGCATATCCGTCGGAAGATACGGATAAAAGCGTTACGGAGCTTGTTGATATTTATAACGAAAAACTTAAAGATTATACCAATATGAGTATTATAGTCGAAGCCGCGGGAAGCGGCATGACGTCAATGCTCAGTGTCGGTTCATCGACGGAGATAGACCTTGACGGCGACAGTCTCGAGGATCTAAAGACGGCGGCAAGGCAGGTAGAGCAGATCATGCTTGCTACTCCGGGTGTTATAAAGGCGTCAAGCGATCTTACATCGGGAGCGTCACAGGCAAAGATACAGATAGACCCGCTTAAATGTATGAATATGGGACTTACGGCGGTTCAGGTCGCAAGCCAGATGTACAATGCCAGCAGTGGAATAGAAGTTATGCAGATGAATATAGGAACAGAAGAATATTCTGTTATGCTTGAATTTCCAAAAGGCAGCTATGATGAGATGAGTCAGCTTCTTAATTTGGACATAAGCACGCAGTTTGGCATGATAACGGTTGATGATGTAGCCGATGCTGTTTACTCGGATGTACCTGAAACTCTTGTAAGGAGCAACGGAAAATATCAGGTGGCAGTTACCGCTTATACTACGGATAAGGAGAAGTTCACTGCACAGGAAGCGATAACCGAGTCTGTTGATGCAGCGCAGTTCCCCGAAGGCGTAGAGCAGACCGACAACCTTATGATGGAAATGATGGGAGAAGAATTTCAGTCAATCGGAGTGGCAATATTGACTGCCGTATTTTTGATTTTCCTTGTTATGGCAATGCAGTTTGAGTCCCCGAGATTTTCACTGATGGTCATGCTCAGCATACCGTTCAGCCTTATCGGTTCGTTTTTCCTTTTGTTCATTACAGGCTCGACGCTTAATATGACATCAATGATGGGCGTGCTGATGCTTGTGGGTATTGTTGTGAATAACGGCATTTTATATGTGGATACTACTAATCAGTTAAAAGAGAATATGCCGTTAAATGATGCGCTTATGGAGAGCGGCAGCATCCGACTGCGCCCTATCCTGATGACGACGCTCACCACCATCCTATCAATGATACCGATGATATTTACCCAAAATGAGAATGCGGCGATGATGAAAGGAATGTCCCTTATTATTATAGGCGGACTTATCACATCGACAATGCTTATTCTGCTCCTGCTGCCAAGCTTTTATCTTCTTATGAGCAGGCAGGGAAGAATGGAGGCAAAAGAGAGAAGAAAGCAGAAACGCGCGGCAAGACGTGAAAATAAAGGCAAAAAAGAATAATTTATTTTTATTATTTTCAGAAAAATCCATATACTACTTTTATTGAAATACAGAAAGTAGTGATATAGGATTGAAAAACATAAAGCGTTATATTTTATCGTTATATATTTTTCTGGGCTTTGCGATAGGACTGTTCTGTCTTGCAACGTACATGTACTATCAAAATGCTGTTCCGGAAAAGATCAGAATAAAGGCAGGCACAAGTGAGGAGATAAATTTGAAAGTCCCCGCGTCGGGGGTGATAAGCACCGACTCCGATACAGTCCTGTCGCTCAATCAGCCCGTTACTATCGTAGCGGGCGAAAATATAAGTTCATATGAGATGCAGCTCAAGCTTTTCGGGCTTCTGCCGCTCAAAAATATAGATATAGAGGTCATAGAGAACACCTATCTTACTCCTGTCGGTAAACCTATAGGTATATATGTCAAGACGCAGGGTGTGCTTGTCATTGATACGGGAAGCTACACGGGGATGGACGGCACTTTGCATTCACCGGCGCAGTACAAACTGCAGTCGGGCGATTACCTGACGGCAATGGACGGAATACCGGTTACTGACAAGCGTCAGGTGCAGCAGTATGTGGAAAACTCGAACGGAAATGAGATAATCTTTCAGGTTACGCGCAATGACGATATAATTCAGGTGAAGGTAAAACCTGAAGCAGATGAGAGCGCGGCATACAAGATAGGGACGTGGCTGCGCGACAGCGCCCAAGGTATAGGCACCATGACATATATCGATTCGAGCAATCGCTTTGGTGCGCTGGGACATGGCATCAACGATATGGATACAGGAGAACTTCTTAAGCTTGGAAACGGTCTTTTGTATCATACGGAGATAGTGGCGGTAAAACGGGGTGAAAGAGGCACTCCCGGGGAACTGACAGGCATTATCGAGTACAAATCCGATCAGGTGTCGGGCGTTATAGTTGATAATACGATTGCGGGTATATACGGTGTAGCCAACTCATCGCTTCTTGAAGAACTTACAGAAGGGCAGGAGGCTATCCCTGTGGCTTTGAAACAGGAAGTTAATACCGGATATGCACAGATATTGTGTACTATAGACGGCACTCTCAGATATTATGATATTGAGATTACTCGTCTTAATCCGAGTGACGAGACAGTCAACAGGCAGATTTCCATAAGGATAACGGATCCCGAACTCCTTGAACTTACAGGAGGCATAGTTCAGGGAATGAGCGGGGCGCCGATAATACAGAACGGAAGATTTGTAGGTGCGGTCACGCATGTGCTTGTACAGGACTCAACCAAGGGGTACGGGATATTTATAGAGGACATGCTTTCACATTGAAAGTGGACAATATATCTTTTTTTATGTTATAATATGTTGATTTTGTAATAGATGCGAAAGGGATGATAATGACAATGCCACAGACGGACCAAAGCAGGATAAGGAACTTCTGTATCGTGGCTCATATTGACCACGGCAAGTCTACGCTTGCTGACAGAATTATCGAAAAAACAGGACTTCTCACCAGCAGGGAAATGCAGGAGCAGGTGCTTGACAATATGGATCTTGAAAGAGAGCGGGGCATTACGATAAAAGCTCAGGCAGTCCGTACAGTATATAAAGCAAATGACGGTAACGAATATATATTCAACCTGATAGACACCCCGGGACATGTTGATTTTAACTATGAAGTCAGCCGTGCGCTTGCGGCGTGTGACGGCGCTATTCTCGTAGTTGACGCGGCGCAGGGCATAGAGGCTCAGACGCTTGCGAATGTATATCTTGCGCTTGACCATGATCTGGATGTTTTTCCCGTTATCAATAAAATAGACCTGCCAAGTGCCCAGCCTGAGCGTGTGAAAAACGAAATAGAAGACGTCATCGGTATAGAAGCTCAGGATGCGCCGCTCATCTCGGCAAAAAACGGAACAGGCATTGAGGATGTGCTTGAAGCGATAGTACATAAAATACCCGCGCCAAAAGGGAACGCGGACAATCCGCTTCAGGCGCTTATATTTGATTCCGTGTATGATTCATACAAGGGCGTTATCGTGTTTTGCCGCGTAATGGAAGGCAGAGTGGCAAAGGGGACAAAAATAAAGATGATCGCCACAGGCGCCTCGTTCGACGTTGTGGAAGTCGGATATTTCGGCGCAGGGCAGTTTATACCCTGCGAGGAGTTGTCGGCAGGCATGGTAGGATATCTGACCGCATCCATCAAAAATGTAAAAGATACCACAGTCGGCGACACAGTGACAGACGCGGAAAGACCATGCGCAAGTCCTCTTCCGGGCTATAAAAAGGTACTTCCAATGGTCTACTGCGGCGTATATCCCGCGGATGGCGCCAAGTACCCTGACCTCAGGGATGCGCTTGAGAAACTTCAGTTAAATGATGCGTCGCTCTTTTATGAGCCTGAGACTTCGATCGCGCTTGGATTTGGGTTCAGGTGCGGCTTTTTGGGACTGCTTCACCTTGAGATCATACAGGAGAGGCTTGAGCGCGAGTACAATCTTGACCTTGTTACCACAGCACCCGGTGTCGTGTATAAAGTCCACAAGACAAACGGAGAGGTAATAGAGCTTACCAATCCGTCAAACCTGCCTGACCCGTCGGAGATAGAATATATGGAAGAGCCGGTGGTAAATGCCGAGATAATGGTTACGTCGGAGTTTATCGGTTCTATAATGGAACTTTGTCAGGAGCGGCGCGGCAGATATATCAGCATGGAATACGTTGAGGAGACAAGGGCGGTGCTTAAGTATGAACTTCCGCTTAACGAGATAATTTATGACTTTTTTGACGCGCTTAAATCACGTTCAAGAGGATACGCTTCGTTCGATTATGACATCAAGGGATATGAGCGCTCGGAACTTGTGAAGCTCGATATTCTTATAAACAAAGAGGAGGTTGACGCACTTTCGTTTATCGTCCATAAGGAGTCGGCATATGAGCGCGGCAGAAAGATGTGTGAGAAGCTCAAAGACGAGATACCGCGCCACCTGTTTGAGATACCCATTCAGGCGGCAGTCGGCGGTAAAGTCATAGCAAGAGAGACGGTCAAGGCGATGCGCAAAGATGTGCTTGCCAAATGCTATGGAGGCGATATAACGCGTAAGAAAAAACTGCTTGAGAAGCAAAAAGAAGGCAAAAAGCGTATGCGGCAGATAGGCAGTGTCGAGATACCGCAGAAAGCGTTTATGTCAGTCCTCAAGCTTGACGACCAATAATATATGAAAAACAGGAGGGATCGTGTATGAAAACTCTCGGAGTTTATATCCACATCCCTTTTTGTGTGCGAAAATGTGTGTATTGCGATTTCCTTTCGTTTCCGGCGGAGCGGGAAATTCAAAAAAGGTACATTGACGCGCTGAAAAGGGAAATAGAAGAAAACGCCGTAAGATACAGAGATTACACGGTTAAGACAATTTTTTTCGGAGGCGGAACGCCGTCGATTTTGCCGGAAAACGATATAAAGTACATTATTAATGCACTAAAAGTATATTACAATATTTCACCCGATGCGGAGGTGACATTGGAAGCAAATCCCAAGACGGCAGGATATGAAAAATTCCTTGCCCTTATCGACGCGGGCGTAAACCGGTTGAGCCTTGGGCTTCAGTCGGCGGACAATGACGAATTAAAGCTGTTAGGGCGCATCCACACATACGAAGACTTTTTAAAAAGCTATGAAGAGGCAAGAAAAGCGGGATTTGGCAACATAAATATAGACCTGATATCCGCCGTCCCCTCGCAGACAGTCAAAAGCTGGGAAAATACGCTTAAGAAGGCAGCACAGCTTAGTCCCGAGCATATATCGGCATACAGCCTCATAGTGGAAGAAAACACGCCTCTTGGCGACAGATCAAGCGATTTCCCGCCGCTTCCCGATGAGGAGGACGAAAGACTGATGTACCACAGGACAAAGAGCATTTTAGAGAAAGAAGGCTACAGGCGCTACGAGATATCAAATTATGCAAAAAAAGGCTTTGAGAGCCGTCATAACATCATATACTGGCAGAGAGGCGCCGCACATACGCATGACTATGCGGGATTTGGACTTGGAGCTTCATCGACCGTCGGCGCAAGCCGTTGGAAAAACACGAATGACATCAATAAATACATTATGTCGGATGGCAGAGACGATATAAAGGAAGAATATGAAACATTGCCGCAGGACGACCTTATGGAAGAATTTATGTTTCTGGGGCTTCGCATGACATGCGGCATATCGACGGACGAGTTTTTTCAGACATTCGGCAAAAAGGCAGAAGACGTGTACAAAGATGTGCTGTATAAGTGGACAAAGCAGGGATTTATGGAGCAAAGCGGCGGATATATACGTCTTACCGACCAAGGGCTTGACTTTGCCAATATGGTATTTGCGGATTTTATTCTGTAGGATATGCACTTAAAAAATGGTTATCACATAGAATATTAGAAATAAAGTCCGCAGGGGGCGTTCCTTGAAAACCTTTGAGCAACCTTTATCAATGGAGGAGGAATCGGAGTATCTGGCGTTAATGCACAGCAAGGACAAAGAAGCTGCCCACAAGGCGCGGCAGATATTGATAGAAAGAAATCTGCGGCTCGTAGCGCATGTCGCAAAAAAGTATATAGGCTGCGGAGAGGATATGGAAGATTTGATATCCATAGGCACGATAGGGCTGATAAAGGCAGTAAATACTTTTAAGGCGGAAAAAGGAAGCAGGCTTGCGACATATGCGGCAAGGTGCATTGATAATGAACTTCTTATGATGTTCAGGGTCAGGAAAAAAATAACAAGGGAAATATCATTATATGAACCTATAGGAACAGACAAGGAGGGAAATGAGATAAACCTGCTCGATATATGTGAGCAGGAACAGAGCGACATAATTGAGGATATGGATAACGCCGCCAAAATAAAGTGTATCACACGCCTTATCGAAGAGAGGCTTGACGGCAGGGAACGGCAGATAATAAAGCTGCGATACGGTATTTTGAAAGATAACAGGGATGACGACAGCGAGATGACGCAGAGAGACATCGGGAAGCTTCTCGGCATTTCGCGAAGCTATGTGTCAAGAATAGAAAAAAAGGCTCTTGGAAAATTAAAAACAGGACTTCAGGAAGCAAATCTGTACTAATTTTTACATTTCAGAGACGATTTTTTACAATTATATTGTAAAGTCTGCAACTCTATGGTATAAAACCGTTTATAAAACTAATGTGAAAAGGAGTTAATCGATGTACAGCAGGATAGTAACAGGAATGATAAACGGAATAGGCAGCAGGCTTGCTTATGTTGAAGCAGACTCGTCAAAAGGCATGCCATATATCGAAATGGTAGGACAGCTAAGCGGCGAGGTAAAAGAGGCAAAGGAGCGGGTAAAAGTAGCGCTCAGAAATTCAGGCATCGATATGCCGCCGATGCGCGTGACAGTCAGCATATCTCCTGCCGATGTGCGCAAAGAAGGAGCGTCATACGATCTGCCGATAGCCATAGGAATACTTGTCTCACAAGGATACATCGCGGAAGAAAGCATAAAAGACACGCTGATAACAGGCGAACTGGGGCTTAATGGGGAAGTAAGGGCTGTCAAAGGCGTACTTCCCATAGTGCAGGAAGCCAAAAGCAAAGGCATATCAAGGTGCATCGTTCCCAAAGCAAACGTAAAAGAGGGCGCGGTGATTGACGAAATAGAGATAATAGGCGTTATGACTTTGGATGAAACTATTAAATATCTGCTTGAAAAAGAGGACAAAAAGGCGCAGATGATACCGCCCGCCGATGTGACGCCGTTTTACGCGCCAAAGGACGAACGCTATGAGGTCGACTTTTCCGAGATAAACGGTCAGGACTCGGTCAAACGTGCCGCGGAGATAGCGGCGGCAGGCTTTCACCACATGCTTATGATAGGACCGCCGGGCTCGGGCAAGACAATGATAGCAAAACGCATACCGACTATACTGCCCGCCCTGACTATGGAAGAAGGGCTTGAAGTGTCGTCCGTATACAGTGTGGCGGGACTTCTTGACAGCAAGAGGACGCTCATTACTTCAAGACCGTTTCTTGACCCGCATCATACAGTGTCGGCTCAGGCGCTTGCGGGAGGAGGACGAGTGCCAAGACCCGGTATCATATCGCTTGCGCACAGAGGCGTCCTGTTTTTGGACGAGCTGCCCGAGTTTAAGAGAGACGCCCTTGAAACGCTGCGTCAGCCGCTTGAGGACAAGAAGATACATATAGCGCGGACAAGCGCAAGTCATACGTATCCTGCGGATTTTATGCTTGTAGCGGCGATGAACCCATGCCCGTGCGGATATTTTCCTGACAGGAATAAATGTACATGCACTGACAACGATATAAAGCGCTATATGTCAAAAATATCGGGACCGATACTTGACAGGATAGATGTAGCCGTACAGGCGCCGAGAGTGGATATAAAGCAGTTGGCGCTGCGCACCAAGTCCGAGAGCAGCAGCAGTATAAAGACGCGTGTCGCTATGGCAAGGCAGCGTCAGCTTGAACGGTATAAGGGGACTAAATACAGATTTAACTCAGAACTTGGCGCAAAGGATATAAAGAAATACTGTCCGCTCGGAAAAGATGAACAGGATATGCTTGAACAACTGTTTGAGATAATGGATCTGAGCGCGCGGGCATATAATAAGATTATAAAAGTGGCGCGCACCATAGCGGATTTGGAATGCTGCGACAGGATAAGCACAGACCATTTAAGTCAGGCGGCGGGGCTTCGCATGACAGGCGGAATAAATTGACGATACATTATTATGATACACTATTATATAGAAGAAACAAAAACCGCATACAGCGGTATGGAGGACGATATGAACGGCGACGACGAGAAAATTTACGCCTCATGGCTTGAATTATGCACAAATGTGGACAGGAGGAAAAAACACAGACTTTTACAGGCGGCAGGCACGCCAAGCGGGATATACCGCCTTATAAAAGAGCAGAGAACGAAAGAAATAGACGCGATCGCGGGAGCGCAGACAGGTGATAAGCTGTATGGACTTTACGAAAAGATCACACCGTGGGAAGCGTGGGATAATATGTCGGGGCTGGGCATCGGATATACATATTACGGTGCGCAGGATTATCCCGACAAGCTAATCGACATACCCGATCCGCCGTTTGGCATATTTTATAAAGGCACGCTTCCCGATAAGCGCGCGAAGACGGCGGCAGTCATAGGAACACGGACTTGCAGCGATTATGGCATGTATATGGCGGAAAAAATAGCAGGAGACCTTGCCGCAAGCGGCGTTGCGGTCATAAGCGGTATGGCGCTCGGAATAGACGCTGCCGCGCAGAAAGCCGCACTTAAAGCGGGAGGAAGATCATACGGCGTACTTGGAAGCGGCGTTGACGTAATATATCCGCCCGCAAACAAAGCGCTCTATTACGATCTTATAAAAGGCGGCGGCGTAATATCGGAACTGCCGCCAAAAGCAGAGCCGAAGAGATGGAACTTCCCGCCGCGCAACAGGATAATAAGCGCTCTTTCCGACGTAGTGGTGGTAGTTGAGGCAAATGAAAAAAGCGGGACTTTTATCACGGTAGATATGGCGCTTGAACAGGGGCGCGAGGTGTATGCCGTACCTGGCAGATGCACAGACCGTATGAGCCTTGGGTGCAATAAGCTGCTGCGGCTTGGCGCAGGGCTTGCGACATCAGCCGAGGATATCATATGCGATATGGGTTGGGAGGACATACTTAGTCCCCGAGATGTATCGGACGCGAAGATAAAGGAGCGCCTTACCGATATAGCGCGCGACATATACGATGTGCTTGACGTTATGCCGCTGACGCAGGACGAGATAGTATTCTTCTTAGAGAAAAAGGGGATAGGATATCCCGCGGCGCAGATTTCAAAGGCGCTTCTCGAACTGGAACTAAGGCGGGCGGCATTAAAGACAAGCGGAGGGTACAGACTTATATAAAAAAATATTGTAAAAATTGTTTAAAGCACTTGAAAGAAAATAAATTTTAGTTTATAGTGGTAAACTGTAATATAAATACGGTACCGCCAAGGGACTTGACGGGTATCTGTTCTTAACGGGGTGTAACAGTTTATGGCAAAATATTTAGTGATAGTTGAGTCGCCTGCAAAGGTAAAGACTATTAAAAAATTTCTCGGAACAAATTATGAAGTCATCGCGAGCAACGGACATGTCCGCGATATGCCAAAGAGCCAGCTCGGATTTGACGCTGACAATGATTATGAACCTAAATATATAACGATACGCGGCAAGGGCGATATCCTTGCCAAACTAAGAAAAGAAGTAAAAAAAGCGGAAAAAATATATCTTGCGACCGACCCTGACCGCGAGGGCGAGGCGATTTCATGGCATCTGTACGAAGCGCTTAAGCTTGCGGACAAAAAAGTATACAGGATAACCTTTAACGAAATCACAAAAAACGCCGTAAAGGAGTCGCTTAAAAATCCAAGAGAAATCGATATGAGCCTTGTGGACGCGCAGCAGGCAAGGCGTATGCTTGACAGGATGGTCGGCTACCGCATTTCGCCGCTTTTGTGGACAAAGATAAAAAGAGGGCTGAGCGCAGGACGCGTGCAGTCAGTGGCGCTGCGCATCATATGCGACAGGGAAGAAGAGATAAATGCCTTTATCCCCGAGGAATACTGGACGCTTGACGCTTTTCTCAAGATAAAGGGAGAGAAAAAGCCGCTTGTGGCAAAATATTACGGTTCATCAGACAAAAAGACAGATATAACATCAAAAGAACAGATGGACAAAGTGCTTAAGGACATAGAAAACGCCTCATTTAAAGTATCGGAAATAAAAAAAGGCGAGCGCATAAAAAAAGCGCCGCTTCCGTTTACGACATCAACGCTTCAGCAGGAGGCAAGCAAGCAGTTGAATTTTTCAACGCAAAAGACCATGAGCCTTGCGCAGCAGCTTTATGAGAGCGGTATAATAACATATCTGAGAACTGACTCTACAAGAGTTTCGGACGAGGCGGCACAGATGTCGTTTAAATATATAACAGAAAATTACGGTGAGAAATACGCGGCTCTGGAAGTGAACGAAAAGAAAAAGGAGCAGAAGATACAGGATGCGCATGAGGCGATAAGACCTACTGATATCGGCAATACCCCCTCGATGATGAAAACGTCGCTTGTACGTGACCAGTTCAGGCTGTATCAGCTTATCTGGAAGCGCTTTACGGCAAGCAGGATGACAAGCGCCCAATATGAGACTACATCGATTAAAATAGACGCAGGCGGGCATCGCTTTACAGTTGCCGCTTCAAAAGTCGTATTCGACGGATTTATGAGCGTATATAAAGACGATGACGACGATAAGAACGAAGCAAATACCGTAGTGAAAGACATCACCAAAGACACAAAACTTACGCTTGACAATATAGAGCCAAAACAGCACTTTACGCAGCCGCCCGCACACTACACCGAGGCGTCGCTTGTCAGGGCGCTTGAAGAACTGGGAATAGGCAGACCAAGTACCTATGCGCCCACGATAACCACGATCATTGCAAGACGCTATGTGGTAAAAGAGGACAAAAACCTTTATGTATCGGAGCTTGGCGAGGTAGTCAACAATATGATGAAAGACGCTTTTCCGTCGATAGTTGACGTGAACTTTACGGCAAATCTTGAAGCGTTGCTCGATAAAGTGGAAGAAGGCACGATAAACTGGAAGACCGTAGTTTCCAATTTTTACCCCGATCTTGAAGAGGCGGTAAAACGCGCCGAGAAAGAACTTGAACAGGTTGAGATAGCCGATGAAGTGTCGGACGAAGTATGCGAGATGTGCGGCAGGAATATGGTGGTAAAATACGGACCTCACGGCAAGTTCCTCGCATGTCCCGGATTTCCCGAGTGCCGCAACACAAAGACATATTATGAGAAGATTGGAGTTACATGCCCCAAGTGCGGCAAAGAGATAGTGATACGCAAGACCAAAAAAGGAAGGAAGTATTACGGCTGCGAGGCGATACCCGAGTGCGATTTCATGGTATGGCAGCGCCCCGCAAAAGAAAAATGCAGCAAGTGCGGCGGCATAATGCTTATAAAAGGCAATAAACTTGTATGCGCAAATGAACAGTGCGGCAATGTAGTATCGGATTATTTTCAGAAAGCTTGAAATATTGTCGCAAACTATTGAAAAATAAACCCCATTATGATAAAATTTTCTATATATTAACAATTCACCAAAATGGAGGTTTGTTATGAGCAGCGTACAGTTATTGGACAAAACGAGAAAAATCGGTAAGCTTTTGCACAACAATAATTCAAGTAAAGTAGTATTCAACGACATCTGCACCGTGATACGTGAGATAGTCAACTCAAACGTACTGGTGATAAGCAGAAAAGGCAAAGTGCTCGGAGTAGGCCATTGCGACGGAGTGGAGGAACTGAAAGAGCTTGTTGACGGCAATGTAGGCGGCTTCATAGACCCGATGCTCAATGAGCGTCTTCTCGGCGTGCTGTCTACCAAGGAGAATGTCAATCTTGAAACGCTCGGTTTTGAAAGTCCCGACATACGCAAATTCCAAGCGGTGATAACGCCCATAGAGATAGCGGGCGAACGCCTCGGCACGCTGTTTATATACAAGTGCGGAGAGCAGTACGACATTGACGATATCATCCTCTGCGAATACGGCGTTACGGTCGTGGGGCTTGAAATGCTGCGCGCCGTAAGCGAGGAGAGCGCGGAGGAGAGCCGCAAGGTGTCAGTCGTCAAATCGGCTATCTCAACGCTGTCATTTTCCGAGATGGAAGCGATCACGCACATATTTGACGAGTTAAACGGCACGGAAGGCATAATTGTCGCAAGCAAGATAGCGGACAGAGTAGGCATCACAAGGAGCGTCATAGTCAACGCGCTGCGCAAGTTCGAGAGCGCGGGCGTCATCGAATCGCGCTCATCCGGCATGAAAGGCACATACATCAAAGTACTCAACGATGTAGTATTCGAAGAAGTCGAAAACCTTAAACATCAGTTGAAAAAATAAAATCAAATTCGGGTTGCTATTTTAGTATATTTTGAGTATAATAAAAATGAGCGGAAGCTCAAACCTTATTCAAAAACGTTTCGCAATGTACGGCACAGAAACATTGCCTATAAAAGTACGCTTCACAATGTGCGGCACAGAAACATTGTCTGACAGCCCCCGGTGTATATCGGGGGTTTTGTATTACATAAAGCGGGGTACTGGAATGATCGAACAGGGACTTTACTATGCTACGGCGGATTTTCAGAAAATGATCCAATCTGTCGGCGGCACATGGAATGACACAAAACATCGTCCGATTGTATGCTTGGTTAAATCAACGGAAAATGAACAGCTCTATTGGGCAATTCCAATGGGAAAACTAAATCATCGCGACGCTTCGCAGAAAAGGCGGTTGGATTTTTATCTTAACCTTCCAAAACGTGATATCCGTTCCTGCTATTACCATATCGGCAGAACCACGTCGCAGTCTGTTTTTTTCATCAGTGATGCGATACCTATTATTGATAAATACATAGATGATATCCATGTCGGTGCGGACAGGCAGCACTATATTATAAAAAATCCTAATTTGATTTCTGAACTGCAGCGAAAGCTTTTCAGGATCCTTTCAGTTGAAAATTCCAAAAATAACTGTTTCCGCCAACATATAACGGATGTGAAAAAATATCTGCTCGAAGAGTTGGAAAAATCAGACAAACAATTTTAAACATCAGTTGAAAAAATAAAATTTAAAAAAATTGTAAAAATTTGGAAATATATGAAACAAAGACCTGCCGCGCGATACGGCAGGTCTTTTGCTGTTTGCAGGCTTATGTGTCCGCAGGTTTGTTACAAGAAAAGAAAAATAATGCTTGAAATATTCTAAAAATAAACTATAATAAAATAAGGACAAAGTGTATATTGTGTAAATATGTGTTCAGATAACATAAAACCAAACAACTGTCAGGAGGAGTGATAAGATGTTAGGAGCAACCAATGTGTACGATTACATCAACCTTATGAGCAAGACACTTGACGCCACGGCTATGCGTCAGGAACTTATCAACAACAACATCGCCAACGTAAACACACCCGGGTATAAAAGAAAGGATCTGCGCTTCGAACGCGAACTGAGAAACGCTTTTGCGAAAGCCACGGAAGACACAGTCGATGCGAGAGTCAAAAATCTTGACCTTGACGCGATAACGCCGCAGACATACATCGACTATTCGGAACTTTCATACAGATATGACGGCAATAACGTTGACATCAACACAGAAAATGCAATATCGGCAAAGAACCAGATAAAGTACAACGGAATGATGGATCTGATGAATATGGACTTTTCGATGCTTCGTTCGGTAATGCAGTAAACAGGAGGTTGAATTATGGGATTATTTACTTCATTTGATATCAGCTCTTCGGGCATGACGGCTGAGAGATACCGCATGGACGTTATCTCACAGAATATGGCTAACGCTCATTCCACAAGGACTGAGGACGGCACGCCCTACGTGCGTAAAGTCGTTACATTCCAAGAGAAATCAGACATAAAGACAAGGGATTTTTCGCATATGCTTGACACCGCGTTCAGCAACCTTTCGGGCAGACCCCTCGGGTATCTCAATTCCGCGAAGCTTTCAAGCCCGGGACAGGGCGTTAAGATAGGCGGTCTGTATGAGGACACATGGACGGAAGAGACGCTCGCATATGACCCGGAGCATCCCGACGCCGACGAGAACGGATATGTACATTATCCCAACGTCAATATCATTACCGAGATGACTAACATGATCGATGCAAGCCGTGGCTACGATGCAAATCAGGCGGCTTTTGAAGCGTCCAAGTCAATGGCACTCAAAGGACTTGAGATGAATCAATAATCAGGAGTATAAATAAGGAGGCACATAATGACTATCACACCGGCTAGAGACATCAACAGCTTATACAGCGTAAGCTCGGATGCCGTTAAAAAATCACTTTACGATATCGGCACGGACAGCACCGACTCAAATAATGTGACAGGCGGGGAGAATATATTCGATACATTCCTCAACGCCGCTGTCAGCAATATAAACGATACCAACTCAGCCATTTCCGACAAGGAGAACGAGACATTAAAATGGGCTATGGGTATATCGGAGAACACACATGATCTTACCGTTGCCGTAGGCAAAGCACAGACAGCGCTCAACTATACGATAGCGCTCAGGGATAAACTGCTTGAGGCGTACCGTGACATCATTCAGATACAGATATAATCAGATAATGTATCGTTGAAGTTTGTAAGAAGGAGATACGTTTCAAATGGTTGACAAGTTATTGGAATTTGGTAAGAAAATTCTCGACAGGCTTAAAGAATGGTGGAATAAATTCCAGCCAAAGCAAAAGACGATCATTATCGGGATCGGCGTTGCGATACTGCTCGCGATAGGCATTCTTGTTGCCGTACTTACGCACAAGCATTATGTTCCGCTTGCCACAGCGGCTTCCACACAGGAGGGCGCGGTGATAAAGGATCTGCTTGACACCAACGGGTACGATTACAAGATGACATCGGACGGGCTTAATTTTGATGTCCTTGACAGGCAGGAAGGCGATGCGCGGCTTGTATTAGGCTCTAACTTTATTTCCACGACGGCATATACTATCGACGACGTGCTTGACGGAAGTTTTTCTACCACAGAGGCGGATAAACAGAAAAGATTTAAAGTATACATAGAGAAACAGCTTGAAGAAGACATATCATCCATGCCCGCTGTCAAGACGGCGACGGCGAAAGTCACTCTGCAGGAGAACGACGGTACGCTCATAGGACAGAACCGTGAGACATACGCCAGTGTTATGCTTGAGCTTAACGAGGATGCGCAGTTCACGGAAGAGAACGCTGCCGCTATAGCGAAGTTTATGGCGACAGGACTCGGCAATGACACGACCGACAATATCACGGTCACTGACGTGAACGGACATGTATGGTTCCCTGTCGAGGAGATATCTTCACAGCTTGACAAGGCAAAGACGATGATGATGTACAAGCAGGATGCCGAGAGCCTTGTGAAAAACGAGGTGCAGAATGTACTGCTTGGCACGGGCGAGTTCAATCAGATACAGGTAGCCGCCAACATCGAACTTGATTTTGATCAGACCACCATCACGGATCACAATTATTATCTGAATGATGATCAGGGCGATCAGGGATATTATTCACATCATGAAGAGTACAGTTCCAATTCGACTGACGGAGTGGGCGGAGTGCCCGGGACCGACTCTAATTCCGAGACGGATGTTGACATAGAAGAGTCAACCGGAACGAACGCGAATACGCGTGAAGAGAAGTCGGATTATCTTCCGAGTGAGAAGATAACCAACACCGACAAGGCGCTTGGCACTATCGTTTACAGCGGCAGTTCCGTTTCGATATCGGCGATAAGATACCGCGTAGTCAGGGAAGAGGACGTTGAACTTCAGGGACTTCTCGGCGCCGTATCATGGGAAGAATACAAACTTGCGAACGGCGAGAGGACCAAGATCGAGATAGACAACGACATGGTAAATCTTGTGGCGAACGCTACAGGCATTCCCGCAAGCAATGTCAGCATCCTTGCGTTTGAAGAACCTCAGTTTGTGGATGCCGTATCAGATACGATAGAGATAAGGGATATCATTCAGATAATACTTATCATAATCATCCTTGCACTGCTTGCATTTGTGGTAATCATGAGCCTGAGGACCAAGAGAGAGGTCGAGGAGGAAGAAGAGCTTTCAGTTGAGGAGCTGTTGCAGACAACCAAGGATGAGCTTGAGAACATAGAGACAGAACAAAAATCCGAAGCTAGAAAACTTATAGAAAACTTCGTTGAGGAAAATCCGGAAGCGGTTGCTACGCTTCTTAGGAACTGGCTTGACGAAGACTGGGGGTAAGCGTTAATGGCAGATAAAGATGAATTAAAGGGATTGCAGAAAGCGGCGATACTTTTGATAGTACTCGGACCTGAGAAATCTTCCCTTATATTTAAACACTTAAAGGAAGACGAGATCGAGGATCTGACCCTTGAGATTGCCAATACCAAGAGTGTCTCACCCAGCGTAAAGGAAAAGGTCATAAACGAGTTCTATGAAGTGTGCCTTGCGCAGCAGTACATAGCGGAAGGCGGTATCGGATATGCCAAAGAGCTTCTTGAAAAAGCGCTTGGCAGCGATAAGGCGATGGACGTTATAGGCAAGCTGACCGCGTCGCTGCAGGTTAAGCCTTTTGAATTTGTCAAGAAGACAGATGCGTCACAGCTTTTGAACTTCATACAGGATGAGCATCCGCAGACGATTGCCCTTATTTTGTCGTATCTGTCAGCGGGTCAGGCGGCGGCGATACTCGGCGCGCTCGTACCCGAGAAACAGGCTGACGTGGCAAGACGTATCGCCACGATGGACAGGACCAGCCCCGATGTCATCAAGGAGGTTGAGCGAGTGCTTGAGTCCAAGCTTTCTTCACTTGTTAATCAGGATTACACCATTATCGGCGGCGTGGACGCTGTAGTGGATATATTAAATACAGTAGACCGTGGTACGGAAAAACATATCATGGAGACACTCGAAGTGGAAGAACCCGAACTTGCGGACGAGATCAGAAAGAAGATGTTCGTATTCGAGGATATCCTGCTTCTCGACGACAGAGCTATCCAGCGTGTGCTCAGGGATGTTGACAATAACGATCTTGCTATTGCCTGCAAAGGCTCTAACGAAGAAGTTCAGAACGCTATATTCGGCAACATGTCAAAACGTCTTGCAGAAATGATAAAAGAGGACATGGAATTTATGGGTCCTGTCAGGATGAAAGATGTTGAGGAAGCACAGCAGAAGATAGTAAATATCATAAGGAAACTTGAGGACGCTGGTGAAATTGTTATTTCCAGAGGCGGAGGTGACGAGATAGTTGTCTAAAAGCGGCGTGTTAAAATCAGGCTGGGTAATAGTAAACCCTGCCGATACAAAAGTTATAGACTCAAATGCGCGTGCGGAA
Source organism: uncultured Lachnospiraceae bacterium (assembly GCA_947629525.1). GTDB lineage: Bacteria > Bacillota > Clostridia > Lachnospirales > Lachnospiraceae > COE1. The sequence continues at coordinate 52,499 of CANREB010000005.1, read as the reverse complement.
CAGCGGTTAAAAGAGATAGCCGTAAAGCTTGCGCAGGAGTTTGGAGACGATCCCGAAGCCGCAGACGGATTTACAGGCGGCATCGAGGCAATGCAGGTGTCTGAACTTGCGGGAGACGATGACGTCAATATCATCGGAACGGATAATTCCGACGGCGCGGCGCAGGGAAGCGTAATGGAAGCCGAACAGTCAGGCATATCAAAGCGTGCCGACGAGCTTATCGCGGAAGCGCAGTCACAGATAGAACTTATGAAGCAGGGCGCGCTTGTCGAGATAGAGGAAGCAAGACAGCAGGCTTATGATGAGGCAAAAGAGCAGGGATATCAGGACGGGCTTGAACAGGGAAAACAGGAAGGCTTCGAGCAGGGACATCAGGACGGGCTTGACAGCGTGGCGCAGGAGCGCGAGCAGGCGCTTTCGGAAGCGTCACAGAAGATCGCCATGATGGAAAAAGAATATCAGAAAAAACTCGACGAGCTTGAACCGAGGTTTATAGATACACTTACAAGGATCTACGAGCATATATTCCATGTAAGTCTTAAAAATTCGAGAGAACTTATAGTATATCTTATCCAGAATACTATGCGCAATATTGAAGGAAGCGGCAGCTACCTCATACATGTGTCAAAAGAGGATTACCCCTTTGCCAGTATGCAGAAGAGGGAGCTCATCAAGAATACCAATATTTCGGCTGACGATGTGGAGATCATCGAAGACTCTACTATGGGTAAGAATGAATGTATGATAGAGACAGGAAGCGGCGTTTTCGACTGTAGTCTTGGTACGCAGCTTGAGGCGCTCAACGAGGAACTGAGATTATTGTCCTACCAGCCATGACAGTGGGGGATCTGAATGGAAACAGCTATATCCTTTGACAAGTATTTGACAGCGTTAAATAAATCATATTTTAAGCGGCTTGGCAAGGTTGAGAACGTAGTCGGTCTTACGATAGAGTCGGCGGGACCCGATGCCAAGATGGGCGATCTGTGCAAGATATATACCGACGCGGAAAAAAAGAACGGAATACTTGCGGAGGTCGTAGGATTTAAAGATAAAAAAACACTTCTCATGCCATATGAGGAGACCGAGGGGATAGGGCTTGGCTGTATGGTCGAGAATATGAACTATCCGCTGAGCGTATCGGTTGGCGACAGTCTTCTTGGCAAGACGCTTGACGGGCTTGGCAGATGTATCGACGGCTTTGAGCCTGATTCGCGCACAGTCAAGAGATATCCGCTTGAAGCGCCGCCGCCCGACCCGATGAGCAGGACTATTATCAATGAAGTCCTTCCATTGGGCGTAAAAGCAGTTGACGGGCTGATAACAGTCGGCAAGGGACAGCGTATAGGAATTTTTGCAGGCTCAGGTGTAGGTAAATCTACGCTCATGGGCATGTTTGCGCGTAATACAAAAGCAGATATAAACGTCATCGCTCTTATAGGAGAGCGCGGACGAGAAGTAAGGGAATTTATCGAGCGCGACCTCGGAGAAGAAGGTATGCGCCGTTCAATAGTAGTCGTGGCGACATCGGACAGACCCGCGCTTGAACGCAACAAGGCGGCAAAGACCGCGACGGCGATAGCAGAGTATTTCAGGGATCAGGGCAAGGATGTACTTCTCATGATGGACTCACTGACGCGTTTTTCGATGGCGCAGAGAGAGATAGGGCTTGCAAGCGGCGAGCCGCCCGTTACCAGAGGATATCCGCCCAGTGTATATTCCGAGATGCCAAAGCTCTTAGAGCGTGCCGGATGTTCGGAGAACGGTTCCATTACAGGGCTTTACACGGTGCTTGTAGAAGGCGAAGACTTTAACGAACCGATATGCGATACCGCGCGAAGCATCCTTGACGGACATATAATGCTGACGCGTAAACTTGCGAACAGGAACCATTATCCCGCTATCGACGTGCTGCAGAGCATTTCAAGATGTATGTCGATGATTGCGTCAAAAGAACACAAAAACGCGGCGGGCAAGCTCAAAAATATAATGGCTACATATAATGAGGCGGAGGACCTTATAAATATCGGAGCTTACAAGAAAGGCAGCAACCCCAATATCGACAGGGCTATAAGCAAGATAGACGAAGTAAACGAATTTCTTTTGCAGTCTACCGACGACAAACTCACTTTTGAGGAAACTGTAGAGCAGCTTGAAGATCTTTTTACAGAGTAAAAGGCGGGGGATTTGAATGGCGGTTTTTCGCTATAAGATGCAGAGTATTCTTGATATCAAGGAGAAGCTTGAAGACAGGGCAAAGCAGGAATTTGCCGCGGCAAATATCAGACTTGAAAACGAAAAGCAGAAGCTTGGCGAACTTCAGCAGAAAAGGCGTTATTACCTTGAAGAAGGCGTGAAGCTGCGCACGGAGATGATAGACGTGCGCAAGATACGTGAAAACAAGCTTGCCATCATGCAGACGGAGGAATACATACGCCTGCAGATGATAGAAGTCAGCAAGGCAGCTAAGGAAGTCGAGAGAGCAAGAGCCGCGCTTCAGGAGCTGATGCAGGAGCGCAAGGCGCATGAAAAGCTTAAAGAAAACGCTTTTCAGGATTTCGTAAAAGAAGAACTTGCCGCGGAGAGCAGAGCGATAGACGAGCTTACCACATATACGCATGGACAGAAGCTGATGGAGCAAAATTAGAGAATGGAGATTAGTTATGGCACGAAGAACGGAAACTTTAAGCCCTGATGCACCGGAGATGCAGCTTAAACAGCTTAAAGAAAATCAAAAGCAGTTAAAGCAGGAGCAGAAAAATCAGAAAAAAGAAGCAAAAAAGAGGGCAAAAGAGCTTGAAAATCAGGAGAGAGAGCTTGACGAGCAGATAGACGGAACGAACGCTTCTGTTGTTATAGTGACCATATTTATAGTAATTATATGGCTTGGCATAATTGTCCTGCTCATTAAGATGGATGTGGGCGGATTTGGTTCAAATGTGTTAAAACCGATATTGCAGGATATACCTGTCATCAACAGGGTACTGCCTTCCGAGAACACTACCGAGACGACGCGCGACAAAGATGCTTACGGCGGTTACAGCAGTCTGCGCGACGCGGTCGATGAGCTGCAGCGCGTACAGGCACAGCTTGAACAGGCGCAGAACACCAACACCACGTATTCCGAGCAGATAGACGCGCTCAAGGCGGAAGTCGAGCGCCTTAAGACATTTGAAGATAATCAGACGGCATTTCAGGAGATAAAAGACAGATTTTATCAGGAAGTAGTATATGCCGAGAACGGACCCGGACCCGAGGAGTACCGCGAGTATTATGAGGAAATGGATCCCGAACTTGCGCAGTCGCTTTACAAACAGGTCGTACAGGATGTAGAGGTAAGCAAGACATACGAAGATTACGCCAATACATTCAAAAATATGGAACCTGACGAGGCGGCGAAAATATTCAATACTATGACGGATAACCTTGATCTTGCAGCCAATATCCTTATGGAGCTTGACGCGAAGTCACGCGGTGAGATAATGGGCGCTATGGATCCCGCCGTAGCGGCGAGAATTACAAGAATTATGAACCCCAACTCTTAACAAAACCGCGCAGAATGCCGATATAATTAGTGTAATGGCGGACACAAATCCGCATTACTATAAATCATTTAAGGTATGTACCTTGAAAACTTAAGAGAGGAGGAATGACCCATGACAAGTGCAGCCGTAAATAACTCTGTTTTTACGCCGACAGTCGCCGCTATGCCTGCAGGCAAGACCTCAAAGCAGACCGACATCAACCAAAATTTCGGCGATGTTTTTACCAGCGCGGGCAAAAGCTTACAGCAGCAGAACGCGGCACAGACCCAAGTACAGACAGGCAGCGCAAAAAAGGCAGATAACGCCGATAAGGCAAAAGCGCCTGTTGACACAGCCGCAGACACGCAGGCAGTAAAGACAGAGACAAAAAACGACACAGCACAGACCGCAGACGTATCAGCACAGGACACAGCGACCGAAGAGACCATTACTGACGAGGCAGTCATCGAGGAAGTAAAGGAAGCCGTAAAACAGCTTCTCGAGGAACTTAAGAAAATTCTCGGCATCTCTGACGAGGAACTTCTTGCCGCAATGGAGAACATAGGCATACAGCCGTTTGATCTTCTTAACCCCGATGTTATGTCGCAGCTTTTGGCAGCCGTAACAGGAGAGGACGCGATAAGCCTTGTAGCTGATGAGAACATGTACACGACGCTTCAGGAAATGGTTGAGACAGTCAATACAGCCGTTGCCGCTATCATGGAGGACACAGGACTTACACAGGAGGAGTTTGACGCAGTTTTGCAGCAGCTCTATGAGGTTGACGCGGATATCACCGTTGACGATATGCCTGTTAAGGATTTTGCGGATGATACGCAGAACGCTCTGCCTCAGGAGGAAGTCATTGACGACACTGTTGAGGAAGGACCCGTTGTAACGGTTGAGGACAAAAGGATAATAACACCGAATAAAGAAGCCGACGTACAGACGCAGACAACAGCAGAGCAGAATGACGGCGATGTACTCGTGGAGGTAAAGAAACCTTCCGAGACAAAGCATGAAAATCACGACGCGAAGAACTTTGACAGCCAGCAGGGCAATATGGCGCAGGACAGCCAAAACAGCCAGACGACATCAGTGGACGCCGCGGCGGCAAAAGCAGTACCCGAAAGCTACATATCAGAGACGACTCAGGATATCATCAGACAGATAGCGGACTCGGTAAGGATAGTAAAGACAGAGCAGCTCACCGAAATGGAACTGCAGCTTCATCCCGCAAGCCTCGGTACAGTCAACGTATCGCTCACTACAAAGGGCGGTGTGGTGACGGCAGAGTTTATAACACAGAATGAAGCAGTCAGAAACGCTATCGAAGCACAGGCAGTACAGCTTCGCGAAAATCTGGAAGAACAGGGCGTCAAAATAGAGGCAATCGAAGTATCTGTTGCAAGCCATCAGATGGAGAGAAACCTTGACGACAACGGTCAGGAACAGCGCAGCGCTGAAGAACAGGAAACAAACCGTGCTCAGGGAGCACACAGAAAGAGCATCAACTTCAACTCATACGAGGACGACGCGGAGCTTATCGGAGAGATGGGCGGAGCGGACGACGCGACACGTATCGCGATGGAGATGATGTCAATGAATGGCAGTTCAATGGATCTGCTTGCATAATATTTTAAGAGAGGAGATGGTATTATGGCATCAGGTATAGTAGCGCCTATGGTGCAGGGCGACGACGGTTCGTGGCAGCTTCAGACACAGACTGTCACAAGCGACTCGCTTACCACAAAGACAAAAAACAACAATGTCATAGACAGCGATATGTTCCTTACACTTCTTGTAGCCGAGATGCAGAATCAGGATCCGCTTGAACCGACGAGCAATACCGAATGGGTATCGCAGTACGCGACATTCACACAGGTACAGCAGATGACGGAAATGAGCAGGTCGATGGATCAGATAAGGGCTAACAGCCTTGTCGGCAAGGAAGTAATAATGAAAGTCACAAGCGAATCTACCGGAGAAGTCACATACAAACGCGGTAAAGTCGAATACGTGCAGGTTGAGAACGGCAAGTCGCTTCTTGTCATCGACGGCGGTCAGTACAGCATCGACGATCTCGACAGCGTTATCAGCGATGAATATTCAGAGGCATATGATCAGTACAGTACATGGATCGCTAAGCTTCATGCACTTCCAAGCTTACAGTTTATTGATGAGACTTACGAGAATACTCTTAAAGAGCTGTTCGACGACTTTTACGCGATGACGGATTATCAGCAGCAGTATATGCAGACATACGCGGCGGATGAACTGGCAATGTTCAGCGAATATCTTCATGCGCTTGAACTTTACGGCATCAAGTTTGAAGAACCCGATCCCGACAGCAACAAGAGCGCGACGCTTGACGATCTGCTCGAAGACTTTAACAGCAAGATGGACGACATACTCGACAAGCTCAATTCTCTTGCGGGCGCATCAGGCAGCGGTAACGTTGAAGAAACTGACGACACCGAAGACACTGACGCAGATGAGGACACCGATACTGATACGGATACTAAGGAGGTTTAAACATGAATGTTAGCAGCAATCAGTTTCTTTCAATTGAAAAGCTGCGCGACCAGTATCTGAACAGGCAGACAGTCAATCAGGGCAGCAATGCTCAGGCACAGACAAGTTTTGAGGAGATACTTCAAAAACATCAGGCACAGCAGACAGAAGAAGTAAGATTTTCAAAACACGCGTCAAACAGACTGAGCGACAGAAACATAGAGCTGACCGCACAGCAGTTGGAGAGACTAAACGACGGCGCGAAAAAAGCAGGGGCAAAAGGCATAAAGGAGTCGCTTGTGCTTGTTGACAGACTTGCTTTTATCGTGAACACGAAGAACAATACGGTAATAACAGCGATGGATCAGACAGAGACTAATGACAACATTTTCACTAACATTGACGGAGCCGTGATAATGTAAAAGCCGGACCTTACAGGAGGCTTATGATTTCCGAATGACAGAGGAAATAAAAACACGGTGGGATCTATAAGATTTTAGGAGGTCACTTAATTATGATGAGATCACTTTTCTCTGGTGTATCAGGCTTAAAGTCACACCAGACAAGAATGGACGTTATCGGTAACAATATTGCCAACGTTAATACGACAGGTTTCAAGGCAAAGAGGCTTAACTTCGCGGATATGCTTTATCAGACGACACAGGCGGGTTCGGCGGCAAATACCGATACTCAGCGGGGCGGTATCAACCCGAGGCAGATAGGTCTTGGCGTTAAGACGGGCGCTATCAATACGTCCATCACGACAGAAGGCGCGAGCCAGTCAACGGGTAATCCTTTCGATCTTAAGCTTACAGGCGAGGCTTTCTTTATAGTAAGCGACGGTACTAACACATATTATACAAGAGACGGATCGTTCGACGTTGATGATGCGGGATATCTTGTTATGGCGAACACAGGCTACACGGTAATGGGCTGGACGCAGATGGACGGCGAGACCCTTATCCAGAGCGGTTCAGTATCACCTATCAACGTATATCAGTATCAGACATATGACGCGGCGGCGACGACGAACGCATATATTAACGGTATTATCGATAAGTACGACGACAACCTTCTCACGGCAAGCGGCAGACAGGTAAACCTGCAGACATACGACAGCAGAGGATTTGAGTACAATCTTAAGTTTGGTATTAAGCCTGTAGCTAATCCGGGTACCAAAACAAGAGATGTTACTAATATGGAGACGATATATGACTTCACAGGTAAGCAGCTATATGCAGTTGACAACTCAAACAAGACATATAGTCTTAAATATGCAGATGTGGGAGGAGTTGTAGGCGATACTGTTGCATGGAAAGAAGGAGATATGCCTGATTTGGATGCTCTTATTGAGCAAGCAGTAAATCAGGCACATCAGGCTAAGCTAGGATCGTCGGATACTGTTTATATTAAATTTGTAACTAGTCCGGGGGCTGATGCGGCTAATCCGAATGATGATACAATAGAGGTACATATTATTACTAGTGCTACTGATACTGGTGCTGGTACTACAGTAGGAACGGCAATATTATCTTCTGGTATTGACAGTAGTAAGCTTAAGGATGCCGTCTTGACAGTATCACTTGATGGACATATGGATTATTCTACAAGTACAAGTACAGATGATGTAGTAAACGTGACGGCAGAGACTCTGACTGCGTTGGGAATGCAAACTTTACCTACAATTACTACTCCTCAGAACATTCCGAACTTGCGTATAACAGCCCAAACATATACAGATGAGTCAGGAAATGTACAGACAAGACGGAGGATAGAAGCGGGAACGCCATATGTAGATGTTACAGATAAAGTTGATTATTCAGCATTAATTCAGCTTCTTACTATAGGTACTGAGTCAACTATTTCTCAGTATATAACCACAGAGGAGATTGACGCTGGTGGTTACATTGAGGGGCAGTATACTATTTCGCTTTTAGGTATGACAGACTCGGATGGTGCGGAAGTTGATATTTCCAACCTTGGCGATGTAACATATGATTTAGTATATAATACTGATGACGGTTCGTTTTCTTATGTAGGAGCGGCAGGTGAGACATCTTTTACACTTGGTCTTAGCAGACTTAACACACTTGGCAATTTTGAAGATGTCACAGTTGACATGTCAGGCACAAAGAACGTAGACAACGACAAGAAGTCTACACTTGAGGGATTAAGAGCTGACGGACGTAAGATAGGTACTATGACAGGCGTTTCCATCGGTACGGACGGACTCGTACAGGTACAGTACAGCAACGGTATGGCAAGGAACATCGCACAGGTAGCGGTAGCGACATTCCCTAACGCGATGGGTCTTGAGAACGCGGGCGATAACCTCTATACGCAGAGCGCAAGCTCAGGCGATGTCAGCATAGTTGATATCGCGGCAAGCGGTACGGGATATATGACAAGCGGCGTGCTCGAGATGAGTAACGTAGACCTTTCACAGGAGTTCACGGAGATGATCACCACACAGAGAGGTTTCCAGGCAAACAGCCGTACGATCACTGTTTCCGATACACTGCTTGAAGAACTGATAAACCTTAAGAGATAATATTAAAGCATAACTAAAAAAGCCCACACACACGTGTGGGCTTTTTACGGCAATCAGACAGATAAGGAATGAGGGATAGTATGATAGAAGTAACAAAGATAAACGGCACAAAAATATTAGTCAACTCAAATCTCATCGAGTCGGTCGAGGAGACGCCCGACACAGTCATAACTCTGACGACAGGAAAAAAAATAATTGCAAAAGAAAGTAGACAGACAATAAAAAATCTAGTAAAATTGACTAGGCAGGAATATTTTAAAGAAGTGTTTAGCGGTGAACTTGTTCCAAATAATGTAAACGACACCGAATAATAGCCCATAAAATGATAAAAATAAGAAATTATTTAGAAAATTGTTGCAATTTATGTAACCTTAAAGTATTATATATATGTATAGATAAAATGGACATAGGTGGAGTATGTTCAAAATTTGAAAGGATGTAAAGAAAATGGATATAGCCTCTTTAGTCGGATTACTTTTATGCTTCGTGTTGGTTGTTTACGGTATGTTCGATTCTGCCGGCGGCAGTATGAGCGGTTTGTTTTATTTCCTTAACCTGCCTTCAGCGCTTATCACATTCGGAGGATCGGCGTTCGCTACCATGGCGTCGGTCAGCATGCCGAATTTCATAGGCGGTTTGAAGAGTATCGGCTTGATATTCAAAGGGACGAGCGAGAATGTGCCCGAGATGATAAAGAAGATAATCGAATTGTCAAACGTCGCACGAAAGGAAGGCTTGCTCTCGCTTGAAGAAGCGGCGACAAACCTTGAAGACGAGTTTATGAAAAAAGGCATAATGCTTATCGTAGACGGTACAGATCCGGAACTTGTAAGGGCTATTATGGAGACAGACCTTAACAGTATAGAGGAGCGCCACAAGCTCAGGTCAGGCTTTTGGGACACGCTTGGCGCGATGGGACCTGCATGGGGTATGATAGGTACGCTTGTTGGTCTTATCTGTATGCTTAACAACATGTCGGATCCTTCATCTATCGGTCCTAAGATGGGTGTTGCGCTTATCACGACATTCTACGGTTCGATGCTTGCCAACTGGGTATGCACACCCGCTTCCAACAAGCTTCAGGCTAACAACGCCGTAGAGATACAGGCTAAGGCGATAATGATAGAAGGGCTTCTGTCAATACAGGCAGGTGAGAACCCGAGAGTTATAGAGGAGAAGCTCAAGTCGTTCCTTGCTCCGAGCGAGAGAGGCTCAGAGGAGAGCGCAGGAGCTGGCGGAGGTGAAGCTAATGGCTAAAAAGAAAGAGGAGTTCAAACTCCCACCCGGGACCCCCGCGCCTTGGATGAGTACCTTCTCGGACATGATGACATTGCTGATGTGTTTCTTCGTGCTTTTGTTCTCTATGTCTTCGGTGGATGCGGCTAAGTTTGACGAGGTGGCAAAGAGCTTCCAGTCAACTTTCAGTATATTTCAGGGCGGCGCACAGGCAGTCGGCGACGGCATACTTGTAAGCGCGGGCGTAAGTCAGCTCAATCAGCTTGACGAGTACATAAATTCCACAGGTAAGTCGGCTGATACGAGTACAAGCAATGACCTGCAGGAATATTCGGCAACTTCCGACAAGGAGTCGCTGAGCGAGCAGATGCGTGAGATAGCGGAGCAGCTTGGCATGTCACAGGAAGAAGTGCAGCAGCTTGAAGAGTCGCTTGCGGAGCTTGAAGCGGAGAAGCTTGAACTGTCAGAGGAACTTGCCGAGCGCATTGAAGAGTCGCTTGCGGAGAGCATGATGGAAGACATTGTTGATGTCGAGTTTACGGGCGATTATGTGCTTATGACACTTGACGGCGCATTTTTGTTTGACTCGGGCAAGGCTGATCTTAAATCCGACGCGATACCTGTCCTTGACAAGATAGGCACGATACTTACCAAGTACGCTGAGTCGGATATAGAGATAGAGGGACATACGGACTCTGTTCCGTTAAACGGCGGACGTTATGAGAACAATGATGTCCTTAGCAGCTACAGGGCGCTTGCGGTGTTTGACTACATCACCGAGCATTCGGCTATAGACCCGAGCGTTGTGAAACATTCGGGCAGGGGCGAATATGTGCCTATAGCGGATAATTCTACACCCGAGGGCAGAGCCAAGAACAGGCGTGTAGAGATAAAAATATATAACTCTTTGAGCACTTATTAATGAAAAGCCGGGCAAACGGCGGAATGTGAGGAAAAAATGAAACGTAATCTGTTATCCATTATTATTTTGGCACTGCTGGTGGTAAACATAGTGTTGACTGCCATAATGATGATCAGTGTCTCAAGCGCCTCAAGAAAGACGGCGCAGCTTGTGTCTGATATCTCGGCGGTAATAGGGCTTGAGATAGACGGTCTTCCTACATCTGAGAGAGATACGGCGGTTTCTATGGCGGACACGGCGGTTTACAATATCTCGACAGAACTTACTATCCCTCTTAAGACAGGCGAGGACGGAACAGCACATTATGCGGTCGGCAACGTATCGCTTTCAATGGACACTACAAACGAGGGATATGCGAGCTACGGTGATGCCGAGAACATGGCGTCAAAGGAAGGACTTATCAAAGATATCATATTCAGTGTAATGGGTAACTACACACTGGATGAGGTAAGAGCAAGCACCGATACGGTCAGGGCTGAGATCCTGTCAAGAATTCAGGAACTCTTCGGTTCAGACTTTATCTACGCTATATCATTCAGCTTCCTGTATTCATAAAAAGGGTTTTAATACCTCTTAATAAAGCTACAGGGGGTGATTAGCGAAATGGGAGAGGTACTTTCTCAAAGTGAGATAGACAGTCTGCTCCAGGCTTTAAGCACCGGTGAGTTAGATGTTGAGGATATGCAGGAAAAAGACGAACGGCAGGTAAAGAATTATGATTTCAGCCGTCCTGCTAAATTCTCTAAAGAGCACTTAAGAACTTTGAATATGATTTTTGACCATTACGGAAGACTGCTGTCAACCAACCTGCCTGTTTATCTGCGTAAGAATGTACAGGTAAGTGTGGCAAGTTCCGAGACGGTAACTTTTGCGGAGTTTTCAAATGCGTTGTCAAATCCCGTACTGCTGACGGTTGTCAACTTTGCGCCTATGCCGGGTTCGATAATTATGGAACTTACAAGCGGTTTGGGTTATGCTATTATAGACAGGATGTTAGGCGGCAGGGGAGAAACGATTGAAAAACCGAGAGATTTCTCGGAAATAGAGATGGGCATTATTGAACGTATAATGGTTATCTGTATGCAGTTGCTTAGAGAACCTTGGAAAAACGTTGCGGAGGTAAATCCTTATCTTGAAAGGATAGAGACAAATCCGCAGTTTGCGCAGATTATTTCACCGAGTGACATGGTGGCACTTGTCACTATGAACGTCAAGATTGGTGATGTTGAAGGTCTTATGAATGTGTGTCTGCCGTTCTTCACGCTTGAGTCCGTTATGGACAGACTGAATACTAAGTTTTGGTATTCAAGTCTGCAGAAGATGGATGATGAGGATTACGAGCAGTTTATCGAGACGATGGTGCGCAGGGTTGATGTACCTGTCAAGGCGGTACTTGGCAAGAGCGTTATAACAGTGCATGACTTTGTCAATATTCAGGTTGGTGACATTATAAGACTTGATTCGCACATTGAAGATGAGCTTGACGTCTACGTCGGAAACATTAAGAAGTTCACTGCTGTTCCCGGAGCGACAAAAGAATCGTATGCGGTAAGGATAACGACAGTGAATAGGGAGGAGGAATAAGGACAATGGACGGTATGTTGTCACAAGATGAAATAAATGCGCTGTTGAACGGTGTTGACCTGTCGGCGGACAGCGGGGCATCGGAAGGAGCGGCGGATGCAGATACGTCAGCGGCATCGACAGGAAATGTGGAAGAACTTACCGATGTTGAGAAAGACGCGATAGGTGAAGTAGCCAATATAAGTATGGGTACTTCGGCGACAACACTGTATTCACTGGTAAACAGAAAGGTAAATATTACGACGCCTGTTGTCGAGATGTGCCGTTGGTCGGATGTAATGGCTGACTACGAAAAACCGTGCGTGTTTATACAGATAAAGTATACAGTCGGTTTGAACGGTACTAACATATTAGTATTAAAGGAGCATGATGTTAAGGTCATCACCGATTTGATGATGGGCGGTGATGGCACGAATATAGACGGTGAACTCAGCGAACTGCATCTGAGCGCTATTTCAGAAGCGATGAATCAGATGATGGGTTCCGCTTCCACATCGCTTTCATCAATGCTTGGAAAGACTATAGATATCAGTCCGCCGGAGGCGAGTCTGGTAGATTTACATACCAAGGAGCCGAGAGAGCTTTCGCCTTTCCTTGAAGATGTATTTGTCAAGATTTCATTCCGTATGCAGATCGATGAACTTGTTGATTCAACTTTGATGCAGTTGTATCCGTATGATTTTGCAAAATCCGTATACGATACATTCATGAAACAGCAGCTTGGCGAGTCGGCTGCAGCTTCGGAGCCTGCACCTGCTCCCGCACCGACACCCGCTCCTGCACCTGCACCCGCGGCACCGACGCCCGCTCCCGCGGCGGCGCCTATGCCGGATATGAATACGGCGGGTATGCAGCCGCAGATGGGAATGCCAATGGGAATGCCGCAGATGGGTATGCCTCAAATGGGAATGCCGATGGGTTACGGTATGCCGAATGTAAATATACAGCCGGCTCAGTTCCAAAATTTCTCCGCACCGCAGAGCGAGATGGTAAGCGCCGAGAGTATCGGGCTCATCAGGGATGTTCCTTTGGAAGTAACGGTAGAACTTGGCAGGACCAGCAAATCGATTTCAGATATTCTCGAGTTTGCGCCGGGTACTATCATAGAGCTTGATAAGATAGCAGGTGAACCTATCGACGTTTTGGTAAACGGTAAGTTCGTTGCCAAAGGCGAGGTAGTAGTTATCGAAGAGAGCTTTGGCGTAAGAATTATGGAGATTATTAAATAAATTATACCTTTAAGGTTATGTGTAGAAAGGAAAAGATTTAATATGGGAAAGAGAATACTAATAGTTGATGACGCAGCATTTATGCGAATGATGATCAAGGACATCCTCACAAAAAATGGTTACGAGATCGCAGCTGAGGCTGAGAATGGCAAGATTGCCGTTGACAAATACAAGGAAGCGGCTCCCGACCTTACACTGCTTGATATCACTATGCCGGAGATGGACGGTATTCAGGCGTTAAAGGCTATTAAGGCGGCAGATCCCGGCGCTAACGTTATTATGTGTTCCGCTATGGGTCAGCAGGCGATGGTTATCGAAGCTATCCAGTCAGGAGCAAAAGACTTCATTGTTAAGCCTTTTCAGGCGGAACGTGTATTAGAGGCGGTTAAGAAGGTAGTAGGCTGATGGACAGACTCGGTTCCATAGGGCAGCTTGTTACGGTAATTCTGATATTTATATTTGTGTTGGTGCTTGCGTATTTCGCTACAAAGCTTACCGCGGGGCTTCAGAAGGGCAGGATGCTCGGAAGCAATGTGGAGGTCTTGGAGACATTTAAAATAGCGCCAACCAAGTATATTCAGATTGTGCGGATAGGGGAAAAATATTTCTCCTATGTTGTGTGCAAAGATACCGTAACTCTTCTCGGGGAGCTGTCTAAGGACGATATTGCCGTTCCCAACAAGACGGGCGGCGGCACATCAAATAATATAAGCTTCAAGGATATTCTGGAAAAACTCAAAAAGCAGTAAAGCTATTAGTTTAGTAGTTTGGACTGCTTTTAATTGTTAGAGGGTCAGGATTTATTTATGGGAAATACAGGCAAGAAATACAATATTAAGCAGGAACTCAGGAAACTGGCGTACATGCTTATTATGGTATTTACTATATTGCTGGCTGATACGATAGTGGCTAACGCTACTACCGAGGAGGACGGTCAGGAGGCGGGCAGCTTTCTTGACCAAACAGACTCCGAGGAAAACCGTACCGCCATCAATGAGGCGGGCTCGGCACAGACCGCGGACGATTTGAAGGAACTGAATATTGCGAACAGTCTGCATATCACCTATGACGACGGCAACGGCGAGCTGAGCGGTGAGCTGAGGATACTGCTTATCCTCACGGCGATAGCCCTTATTCCTATTCTGCTTGTTACTATCACATCTTTTACCAGAATACTTATAGTGCTGCATTTTACAAGACAGGCGCTTAACACGCAGTCCGCGCCGCCTAATCAGGTTCTTATCGCTATTTCGCTGTTTCTTACTTTTTATATTATGCAGCCTGTTTTCACACAGATGTATACGGAGGCGATAGCGCCGTATGACGCGGGCGAGATAGAGTTTGACGAGGCTTTTGAGAAGGCTATGGATCCTATGAGGGAGTTTATGTTCAGTCAGGCTATGGTGCGTGACATCGATGTGTTCATGCAGCTTGCCGAAGTTCCATGGGACGGCGAGTCTCAGGATATGGTTCCCACGTCCGTGCTTATCCCCGCGTTTATCATAGGGGAACTGCGTACGGCGTTTATTATAGGTTTTATAATTTATGTACCGTTTATTGTCCTTGATATGGTCGTGGCGTCGGTGCTTATGAGTATGGGTATGATGATGCTGCCGCCGACGACGATTTCAATGCCGTTTAAGATACTGCTGTTTGTACTTGCTGACGGTTGGAATCTTGTGATCGTAAATCTTGTGAGGACATTTTTCTAATAAATATCAAAGAGGGTGTTTGAATGACTGTTGAAATGGTTGCCGATATGATGCAGGATGCGCTGTTTTTGGTGTTGAAGACGGCTGCCCCGCCTCTTTTGGTATCGCTGGTCATCGGTCTGGCGGTAAGTATTTTTCAGACGGTTACGTCTATTCAGGAGCAGACGCTTACTTTTGTCCCGAAAGTGGTAGGCATATTTTTGACGCTTATGCTCCTTGGACACTGGATACTCACAAGTATGTCAAACTATATGACGAACCTGTGGGATAATTTTTCTGTTTATATAAGATAAAAGGAGTAGTCTGCTTAGATGGTTGATTTATCTTTTCCGTTGTCTGAGCTTGAATTATTCCTTTTGGTTTTTATGAGGATAGCAAGCTTTGTGTTTGTCGCTCCTTTCTTTAGCACGAGAGGAGTGCCTAATAATATAAAGATCGCGTTCAGCATATTCGTGTCGTATCTCATTTACGTATCCGGTGCGCCGCATGAGCTCCCCGAGTACGGTACTGTCTTCGGGTACGCGGTCGTAGTGTTGAAGGAAGTGTCGGTGGGTCTTCTGATAGGATTAGGGGCGCAGTTGTGTACTTCCATTGTTTTATTTGCGGGAAGGATCATTGATATGGAGGTCGGTCTGTCGATGGCGAGTGTGTTTGACCCTGCCACCAATGAACAGGCTTCGATAACGGGTGTCATGTTACAGTACGGCACGCTGCTCATCCTGTATATATCAGGACTTCACCGATTTTTTATCGAGGCACTCAAGGAGACATATACGCTTATCCCGATAGCGGGGGTAAATTTTGATTTGGAGAAGCTGCTTTCGTCGCTCATAGACTTTCTGAGCGATTATATTTCGATAGGTTTCAGGATATGCCTGCCTGTCTTTGCATGCATTACGCTTATGAATGTGGTGCTTGGGCTTCTTGCGAAGCTTGCGCCGCAGATGAATATGTTTTCCGTAGGTATTCAGCTTAAGCTGCTTGTAGGGCTTGGCGTGCTGGTGCTTGCGGTCACGATGCTTCCGACAGTCACGGATTATATCGCGACGCAGATGCGCAGGATGATAGTGTCGATGGTGGAGGGTATGATGTGATTTTAGAGTTAAATCTGCAGTTTTTCGCCGCCGACGGTCCGGGCGGTGAAAAGACAGAGGAGCCTACTCAAAAAAGGAAGAACGATACAAGAGAAGAAGGTAAAGTCCCTAAAAGTAAGGAACTTTCAAACGCGGTAGACCTTATCGCGCTTTTTGTGATACTGCGTTTTTGGATAGGCACTATGGGAAGCCGTTTTAAGGGGATATTTGAGGAGATATACGGCAAATTTCCCGATTATACGACATACTGGGGCGGCAACATCATCACGAAAGATTATGACGTTCTGTTTAAAGGAGTCATCGTTGATATGCTGATTTTAGTCCTGCCGTTTTTTGCGGCGGGCATTGTGCTTGCGGTTGTTATCAATATGCTGCAGTTTCGGTTTAAGATAACCACAAAACCGCTGCGTCCCAAATTCAGTAAGCTAAATCCCGTATCGGGTTTTAAACGTATATTTTCGGCGGATAAGCTTATGGAGCTGTTAAAGTCCATAGCAAAGATATTTATCATAGGCATTGTGGTCTATACGACTGTAAAAGATGAATGGAGATATCTTTTTCAGATTTATTCCATGTCGTTTTATCAGGCGCTTGCGCTCATATATGACATCGTGGTCGATATGGGGTTTAAGATATCGCTCGTGTACCTTCTTCTGGCGTTTATCGATCTTATATATCAGAGACGTAAGTTTAACAAAGATATCAAGATGACCAAACAGGAAGTTAAAGACGAATATAAGAATACCGAGGGAGACCCGCAGATTAAAGGCAAGATACGAAGCAAGATGCGTGAGGCGTCACAGCGGCGTATGATGCAGGATGTCCCCAAGGCGGATGTGGTCATCACGAACCCGACGCACTATGCCGTGGCGGTAAGGTACGATCCGTCCGAAGCACCCGCGCCCGTCGTTCTTGCCAAAGGTGCTGATTATATAGCACAGAAGATAAAGGAGATAGCGCGTGAGAACAACGTGGAGATAGTGGAAAACAAGCCGCTTGCCCGAATGCTTTACGCCAATGTCGATATAGGGCAGGAAGTGCCGCCGGAGCTGTATCAGGCAGTTGCGGAAGTACTTGCCATGGTATACAAACTTCAGGGAAAAATATAAATTTTTTATTTTTATGTGTACAAATTATTTGAATTATGAGATAATCTAAACAAGCATATTTAATATGTGTATTTTTGTGTGCAGTTAAAATCAGAGATTTGTACGATATACAGGGAGGAGAAAAACATGAAGAAAGCGGACATAGGCGTAGCGCTGTATTTGCTGTGTGCCATCATTATGCTTATCGTTCCGATAAGCAGCGGCATGCTCGATGTACTGCTTGCTTTTAATATTTCACTTGCGTTTGTGATATTGTTTACGACGATGTTCGTCAAAGAAGTTTTGGACTTGTCATTCTTCCCGACAATTTTGCTTTTCAGCACCCTTTTCAGGATATCGCTCAACGTTTCGTCAACACGTCTTATCCTTAAGACGGGCGATCCGGGTAATGTCGTTGCCACATTCGGTAATTTCGTGGGCGGCGGCGATCTTGTAATCGGTGTCGTAATATTTATTATTTTGATAATCGTACAGTTCGTCGTTATCAACAAAGGTTCCGAGCGAGTTGCCGAAGTAACGGCGCGTTTTACGTTGGATGCTATGCCCGGTAAACAGATGGCGATAGATGCCGACTTAAACACGGGTGCGATAACCGATGCGGAAGCGAAGCAGATGAGAGATAAGATTCAGCAGGAATCAAGTTTCTTCGGTTCTATGGACGGTGCTGTTAAGTTTGTAAAAGGAGACGCTACCGCGGGTCTTATCATTACGGGCGTCAATATCATCGGCGGTATTATAATGGGTGTGGTAAGTCAGGGAATGCCAATCGGCGACGCGCTCAACAAATACACGATACTTACCATCGGTGACGGACTTGTAAGCCAGATACCGTCGCTTCTTATTTCACTTTCAACAGGTATACTGGTAACGAAAGGCTCAAAGGAAGCGGACTTTGGTTCCGTGCTTGTCGGACAGCTTTTCGGCATGCCTAAAGTAATGTATATGGTTGGCGGCGTACTTGCTTTCCTTGGCATAGTGACGCCTCTTAACCCTATCATATTCGTGCTTATGGGTGCGGCGTTCATAATCGGAGGACGCATGATCGCCAACACTATCGAGGTTGCCAACATAGAAGCCGAGGCTGAGGAGAGCGAGGAGAGCGCGGACGAGATACGCAGACCCGAGAATGTCAATTCGCTGCTGCAGGTTGACCCGATAGAGCTCGAGTTCGGTTACGGTATCATACCGCTTGCCGATGTCAATCAGGGCGGCGATCTTCTTGACCGTGTCGTTATGATACGAAGACAGATAGCGCTTGAACTTGGTACTGTTGTGCCTATCATACGTCTGAGGGATAATATCCAGTTGAACCCGAACCAGTACATAATCAAGATAAAGGGTATACAGGTCAGCGAGGGCGAGATCTTGTTCGATCATTATATGGCGATGAATCCGGGCTTTGTGGAGGAAGAGATTTCGGGCATCCCGACATTTGAACCGTCATTCCATCTTCCGGCAATATGGATAACGGAGAGTCAGAGAGAGCGCGCTGAGAGCGTAGGATATACGGTAGTAGATCCGCCTTCGATAATCGCGACTCATCTGACGGAGATAATCAGACAGTATCTTGCGGATCTGCTCACGAGGCAGGATATCCAAAACCTTGTCAACAACGTCAAGGAGACAAATCCTTCGCTTGTCGAGGAGCTTGTTCCGAAGCTTTTGGGGCTTGGCGATATTCAGAAAGTATTGCAAAATCTCTTAAAAGAAGGTATTTCCGTGAGAGATTTGGTTACAATATTTGAAACGCTTGCGGATCATGCGGCGACTACGAGGGACACGGACATCCTGACCGAATATGTGCGCCAAAGCCTTAAGAGGGCTATTTCCAACAAGTATTTCCCTGTCAACGAGACGACAAGTGTTGTAACGCTTGATCCGGGACTTGAGCAGGAGATAATGGGAAGCGTCAAGCAGACGGAGCAGGGCGCGTACCTTGCGCTTGACCCTGAAAAGACCAAACAGATAATGGAGTCTGTTGAGACTGAGATAGCCAAGCTTGAAAAACTTGGGAAAAATCCGATAATAATTACCTCGCCTATCGTCAGGATGTATTTTAAGCGCCTGACAGAGGATTATTATAAAGATCTTGTTGTTGTTTCATACAATGAGATCGATTCAAATGTTGAATTACAATCAGTAGGAATGGTGACAGCATGATAATTAAGAAATTTCAGGGAAAGACAAAAGAAGATGCGTTGGAGCTTGCCAAAAAGGAGCTTGGCGACGGCATTGTGGAGATGAATGTCAAGACTGTCAAGTCAAAGGGGCTTATGAGTTTTTTTGGCGGGACTAAGATAGAAGTTACTGTGGCAAAGGAAGACGATAATGAGAAATACGGCATAGCGTCGGCATCCAAAAGCGAAGAGCGCAAAGAAACAAAATATGAGGGCGTCGAAGTCAGCTTAAGCCATGACAAGATAGTGCCGATGAAACAGCCCGAACCGTTAGACGACGCTAAAGCGGTAGGTCAGGCAGTAGCGGAGGTGCTTGCCGCGTTTCCGCCGCAGAACGAGCCGCGCTCAAAGTCTGACAGCAGTGCGAAAAGGAACAGCAGGAGTGCGTCCGGAACAGAGCAGCTTGTGGCTGAGAGTAACGCGGAAAGCGCTAAGAGCGCAGGCAGACATATAGAGGAGAAACTTGATAACCTTCAAAACTTACTGGAGAAACAGATATATCAGCAGCAGGACACCGCAAAAGGCGTCTTTGATGAGGCAAAGCCTGAGGAAGAGGAGAAAAAAGAAGAAAACAAGGACAGGGTAAATTTCCTCAGACTGCTTTACAGCAAGATGATAGACAATGAAATAAACGAAAAGTACGCCAATGAGATAATCGATGAGATAGATAAGGTATGTAAGCCGGATGTCACACTGGATTATATGCTTTCGGAGATATATCAGCGCATGATATTAAAGTTCGGCAAACCGTATATCATGGATGAGGACAGCAGGGGACCCAAGGTAGTGTTTTTTGTAGGACCTACAGGGGTTGGCAAGACTACCACGATCGCCAAGATAGCTTCGTCATATATAGTCGAACACAAAAAGAAAGTAGCGCTTCTTACGGCAGATACCTACAGGATAGCGGCGGCGGAGCAGCTTCGCACATATGCGAACATACTTGAAGTGCCTTTTCGGGTCGTGTATACGGTCAAGGAGATATCAGGCGCCATTGAGGACTTTAAGGAATACGATTATATACTTGTTGACACTACGGGACATTCGCCCAACAACGAGGCTCAGTGCGAGAGCATGAGCGATCTGATAAATTCAGTCGATTCCCAGGCTGTCAAGGAAGTATTCCTTGTATTGTCTGCGGCGACAAAATACAGGGATTTGATGAAGATAGCCGATACTTATAAAGAGATAGCGGATTATAAGCTTATATTCACAAAAGTTGACGAGACATCCACTTTGGGAAATATATACAATCTTAAGCTTTACACCGGAGCTATGCTTTCTTACGTTACCTGCGGTCAGAACGTCCCTGACGATATCGAGTATTTTAATCCTCAGGCGACAGTGAAACAGTTACTTGGCGGCAGACGTTAGCGGGAGGTTTATACTATGGATCAAGCGGAACAGCTTAGAAATGTAATAAAGATGAATCCTGCGCCCAAGCCTCTTGCGAGGGTCATTACCGTGACGAGCGGGAAAGGCGGTGTAGGCAAGTCTAATACTTCTATTAACCTTGCATGCCAGTTCAAGAACATGGGCTACAGGGTCATTATTCTTGACGCCGATTTCGGTCTTGCCAATATCGAGATCATGTTCGGGGCAGTACCAAGGCACAACTTAAGCGACCTTATCTACGAGGGAAAAGATATTACCGAGATAATAACATGGGGTCCTATGGACATCGGGTTTATTTCTGGCGGTTCGGGTATAGCGAATATGTCCAATTTAAGCCATGAATATCTGAACTGTATAATTCAAAATCTTGCAAAACTCGACGCAAATGCCGATATCATTATCATAGATACGGGCGCGGGCATTTCCGATGCCGTGCTTGATTTCCTTGTTGCAAGCGGTGAGATTTTAGTGGTCACAACGCCCGAGCCGACTTCCATAACCGATTCATATTCGCTGCTTAAGGCGCTTAACCAGCACCCGAGATTTTCGCGTGAAAATTCAAGTATAAAGATAGTGGCAAATAAGGTTTCGGGCGAGATAGAGGGCGAGGTAATGTACAGCAAGCTTAACACCGTAGTCAGCAAGTACCTTAACCTTCCGGTGTCATATTTAGGCGCGATACCTCAGGACAGGCGGCTTGAAGAGGCTGTTATGCAGCAGATGCCTGTCAGCATGCAAAGCCCCAATTCGAGGTCGGCTATTGCTTTTGAAAAAATGGCGTACGCCCTTGTAGACAAGGAGTACGACAAACCATCCGTAAAACGCGGTATGGCTGCATTCTTCTCACATATCATAGCGGGGAGCAAAAAGATGGGCTGACAGGATGATACATAAAAAACAGTGTAGAAATGAGGGAAATGATGATAGAGAAATTTATTTCGCCCGGAGACAAGGTCGAGATGAAGTCAACAGTTGAGGTTGTGCTTCCGGACGGAACAAAGGGGATACGGCTTTACAAGACCTCGGTATTCGATGTGCTCGACGACGGCAGGCTTGAGATAGTGATGCCGATGGAACAGGCAAAGCTTGTGCTGCTTCCCGTAGGAGGCGAGTATGACGTCTGCTTTTTTTCACATGGGGGAATGTACAGGGCGGATGTCAGGATCGTTGACAGACAGAAGGTAAACGGCACATATATCATTGTCGCCGAGATGACGACTAATCTTCACAAATACCAAAGGCGCGAATATTACAGGTTTAATTGTATAATAGATATGTCCGCGCGCCCTATGACGCCGAAAGAGGTGGAAGCGTACAGCAAAGAGGAATATGAGGATATAGAAGAAGAACCGATGACAAGAGGCGTTATAGTTGACATAAGCGGAGGGGGGCTCAGATTTGTATCGAGGCAGCAGTATGTCAGCGACAGCGCGATACTTCTGACGTTCACTCTTCCGGTAGGCGCTATCAAAAAGACATTCCTGCTTGCCGCAAAGGTGATATTCTCAAGACCGATAGAGAACCGCACGGAAGAATATGAGAACCGTGTGAAATATATATACATAACGAGCCCGACACGTGAAGAGATCATAAAATATATATTTGACGAGGAAAGAAAAAACAGGAAATACAGCAGGATGCTTGAAGACACTGAATGATCACTGAATAATATTTGAAATGCCGGCAGGCAGTATGGGGGAATAATATGGCGGATAAGAAAAAAATTTTAGTGGTTGATGACTCTGCACTTATGAGAAGAGTTATGTGTGATATAATAAATTCTGATGAACGGTTTGAGGTAGTGGAGCAGGCATATGACGGCGAGGCTGCATATAAGCTTCTTAAGGAAAAGCAGTACGACGGCGTAGTCCTTGATGTCAATATGCCGAAGATCAACGGCATTCAGCTTTTGCGTATGCTTCAGCAGGATAAGATACGCGCTCATATCATGATGGCGAGCACGGACACGCACGACGGCGCTGCCGTGACTATGGAATCATTGGAACTCGGCGCGATAGACTTTGTCGAGAAACCTGCCAATATCGTTTATCTTAAGGGCGATGAATTTAAGGCGAAATTCCTTGACGTTCTGTATGCGGTAGTCACGAGCCGCCATACGAACCTTTCATCAGTCCCTGTTCTGCCGAGACATAAGCAGGAAGAGCATACACAGTCGCTTGTCAACCTTGTCAGGAAGAGCAAACCCGCGGTTGGCGGTCAGAAGATAGTGGCAATAGCATGCTCTACAGGCGGTCCCAAGGCGCTGCAGAGCGTTGTGCCGAGGCTTCCTGCCGAACTTGCCGCGCCTGTCCTTATCGTTCAGCATATGCCGAAAGGTTTCACACAGTCGCTTGCGGAGCGCCTTGATACGCTCAGCGCTATCAAAGTCAAAGAAGCGGCGGAAGGCGATGTACTGGAAAACGGTACGGTATATCTTGCGAGAGGCGGCATGCATATGAATGTCACTTCCAAAGCGGGAAAAGCAGTCATTACATATACCGACGAACCGCCGAGAGAAAGCGTCAAACCATGCGCGAATTATATGTATGAGTCGTTAAAGACGAGCAGCTACTCTCAGGTAGTATGTGTCGTACTCACCGGAATGGGTGCGGACGGCACTAAAGGAATCGTGAATTTGAAAACAGCAAAAAACATACACGTCATTGCACAGGATGAAGCGTCCTCTACCGTTTACGGGATGCCGAGGAGCATAGCGCATACAGGCTTGGTCGATCAGGTCGTACCGCTTGATGACGTGGCACAGGAAATCATAATGAATGTGGGGGTCAAGTAGTATGGATACTAGTCAATATCTTGAGATTTTCCTTGATGAATCAAAGGAACATTTACAAAACCTGAATACTCAGATAATGGAGTTGGAACAGAACCCTGAGAACATGGACACCATCAACGAGATATTCAGAGCAGCACACTCTCTTAAGGGTATGGCAGGTACTATGGGTTATAAGAGGATGCAGAATCTTACCCATGATATGGAGAATGTATTTTCCGAGGTAAGGAACGGCACATTTAAAGTCCAGCCCGATATGATCGATGTCCTTTTCAAGTGCCTTGACGCGTTGGAGGAGTATGTTGACAATATTCAGCAGACGACTGACGAGGGTACTAATGACAACGAGGATCTCATCAAAATATTGAATGACATATTGAAAAATAACGGGCAGGTAAAAGGCGGCTCATCGGACAGTGCCGATGCAGCGCCTGCCGAGAGCGCACCCGCAGCGTCGGCTGAGTCTGCGCCCGCAGAGAATGCGTCCGCATCAGGTGCAAGCCGTGAGAAGTGGCATGACATCAAGATCGGCGACACGGAGAAGATGCTCATAGAGAAAGCAAACAGCGAAGGTCTTAAGGTATACGGAGTGTCCGTGTATGTTGAAGAAGCCTGCGTACTTAAAGCGGCAAGAGCTTTCCTTGTATTCAAAGCTCTTGAGAAACTGGGCGAGATCATCGTATCGTCCCCCACGGTGCAGGATATAGAGGATGAAAAATTTGAACTTTCGTTCAGCCTTATATTTATATCAGGCAATACAAGGGACGAAGTCATAGCGGCGATAAAGAGCGTTTCCGAGATAGAAGAAGCTCTCTGCGAAGAGTATAAACTCGGCGAGACTGCGGCAGCGTCTTCACAGGAAAGTGAAAAAGCGGCAGAGAAACCCGCGGAGACAAAACCCGCAGAGGCAGCGCCGAAGCCCGCGCCTGCAGCCGCAAAACCTGCTGCAGGCAGCGCCGCGAAGCCGGCGGCAAAACCTGTTGTAAACAGGACGGTAAGAGTTGATATCGAGAAGCTTGACAACCTGATGAACCTTGTCAGCGAGCTTATCATTGCGAAGAACTCGCTTGTTGCGGCTACAGCCACAGAGGGCAAGGACACTAACAGTGCGGTCAACGAACAGATAGAATATCTCGAGAGTGTTACCACGAACCTTCATGAGTCGGTTATGAAAGTGCGAATGGTGCCTATTGAGAGCGTAGTTGCAAAGTTCCCGAGGATGATAAGGGATCTTTCAAAGAAGCTTGACAAAAAGATGGAGCTGTATATGTCAGGTGAAGATACAGAGCTTGACCGTACGGTTGTAGATGAGATAGGCGATCCGCTCATGCACATGCTCAGAAACTCTGCCGACCATGGTCTTGAGCCTAACGACGTCAGACTGGCTAACGGCAAGCCCGAGGTAGGTTCTATTTTCCTTGACGCTTATCAGGACGGCAACAACGTTGTGATCTCGGTAAGGGACGACGGCGGCGGAATCGATATAGAGGCAGTTAAGAGCAAAGCTATAGAGCGCGGAACGATAACACCTGAGCAGGCTGAGAATATGACCGAAAAAGAAGTCATCGACCTTCTGTTCCTTCCAAGTTTTTCTACGGCGAAGAAAGTTTCGGATGTATCGGGACGAGGCGTGGGACTTGATGTCGTTAAGTCAAAGATAGAGTCTCTCAGCGGTGAAGTCGAAGTCAAGAACAAATTCGGAGAAGGTTCTTCATGGATCATCAGGCTTCCTCTGACGCTTGCCATCATACAGGCGCTCATGGTAGTCGTAGGCGATGAGAAATACGCTATAGCGCTCGGCTCTATTCAGACTATCGAGGACGTATCGCCGAGTGATATTAAGTTTGTTCAGGCAAAAGAAGTTATACATATACGTGGTACTGTCATTCCTATCATCAGGCTTAACAAGCTGCTTGATATCGAGTCTACGGCTGACGAGAATAAAAACCTTACAGTCATTATCGTAAAGAAAGGCGACAAGCAGGCAGGTCTGGTAGTAGACGAACTTATCGGACAGCAGGAAGTTGTTATTAAGTCTATGGGTAAGTATATCAAAGTTCCCAAGATTATTAGCGGCGCTACTATTTTAGGTAACGGCGACGTGGCTCTTATCATAGATGCCAATGCGCTGATTTGATCATGATTGAGTGGAAAGGCAGGTACGAACATGGACGAAGTAAAAGTAATGGACGAACAAAAGCGTAATGAGAGCTTAAACCGTCCGGTTGAACATGATACTACACAGTTTATAGTGACACAGCTTGGCAATGAGCAGTACGGTATTGATATAAAATATATTTCCAATATCGTCAGGATGCAGAAGATTACAAGAGTGCCGCAGGTATACAGCTATATCAAGGGCGTTATCAATCTTAGAGGCGAGGTCATACCTACGATAAGCCTGCGGCTTAAGATGGGGCTTTCCGATGACGAGATAACCAAAAAGACAAGGATAATCATCCTTAAGCTTGAACAGCATGAATCGATAGGAGTACTTGTCGATGAAGTTAAGGAAGTTGTCACTCTTGACGACGAACATATCGAGAGACCATCCTATGACAAAGACGAGAAGTCAAAATTCTTAAGCGGCGTAGGCAAATATGACGGAAAGCTTATCTCACTTCTCGATATCAACGCTGTACTGTCAGATGTCGTAGATGCTTAAAACCGAATAGAAAGGTTTAGGTGGTATTATGGCTGTTAGTTTTGAAAAAGTAACAACAGAATACTATGATGTTTTAAAAGAACTCGGCAATATCGGGGCAGGCAACGCGACTACGGCGCTTGCCCAGATGCTTCAATGCAAGGTGGATATGAAAGTGCCGCAGGTAAGGCTTCTTGATTTTAAAGATGTAGGCGAGGCAATGGGCGGCGAGGAACAGATAGTGGTAGGCATTTACCTTGCTGTTGAAGGCGATATTACGGGAAGCATTATGTTTGTGCTTGAAAAGAGCGCGGGCAAGGCTCTTGTTGAGAAGCTTATGATGATGCCCGCAGCGGAAGGTGAATTTACCGATATCGAGATATCCGCACTGAAAGAGATCGGAAATATCATTACGGGCGCTTATCTCAATTCTCTTGCGCAGCTTACCAACTTAAAAATGATCCCTTCCGTTCCTGATTTGAACATTGATATGTTAAATGCTATCCTTAGCGTTCCGGCGATTGAGTTTGGCATTATGGGCGATCAGATCCTGCTTATTCAGACAGTGTTTACTGACGACGTGGATCTGAACGGATATTTTATATTGATGCCCGATTTGGAATCATACTCTAAGATGCTTGGGGCGCTTGGACTGTCAATATAGCTTCATATAGGTTGGAAGGAAAATAACTGTATGGCAAATATTGTGAAAGTAGGTATGGCTGACTTGAATGTCTGCAAAAGCCCTGATGGCATTACGACTCTTGGACTTGGTTCATGCGTGGGCATATGTATAAGGGATCCGGTCGCTAAAATAGGCGGACTGGCGCATGCAATGCTTCCTGACAGCACGCAGATTGCGAATAATTCAAACAGATACAAGTTTGCAGATACCGGTATTGAAGATTTAGTTAATAAACTGATTGCCATGGGAGGCAAAAAGGCGCGTTTTGAAGCGAAGATAGCGGGAGGCGCGCAGATGTTTGCATTTCAGAACAAATCAGATATGGTCAGGGTCGGCGACAGAAATGTCGAGGCGAGCAAAAAAAAGCTTAAGGAACTTGGCATACCGCTGAAAGCTGAGGACACAGGGCTTAATTATGGACGTACCATAATATTTTATCCCGAAACGGGCGAACTGGTGATACGCTCGGCGGGAAAGCCTGAGAAGACGATTTGAAGGGAAGTTAAAATGGGAAATAAGGTAAAGCTTATAACACCGTTTATAATGCTGCTTGCGGGAGCGATAGCGGCGGTCATTATGTATATAAGGAAGTTTGAGTTTGAGAGGATGCTGTGGGTACTGCTCTTAGTGCTGATAGTGTTTTATTTCATAGGCGATGTGATCAGATACATATATGCGGCTATCAGACCGAGGATAATCACTCAGGACGTTGATTACAGCGATTATATACCTCTGTCGAGATTTGCCGAGGAATCGGGTAATGTGAGGGCATATGCCGATGATGATGAAGACGAGGATGAAGAGTTTGATGCGGACGCATTTTTAGCGTCCGCTGATACTTCTTCTTCTGTTTCCGACAGCACGGAGGAGGGATATTCAGAGGAGGAACTGCAGGAATATACCGACGATACTGCGGACACTGAGGACAGTGATGATGAAAATTCCGATGAGGACGAAGCGGAATACGATGAATAAAAGCAGGATGCTTTTGTACGATTGAGTTCAGATGGGAGAATGCCATGAATGATAATGCGCGCAAAAAGCTATGGGACGACTATAACCGCCAAAAAGAACCGGAACTCAGGGAAAAGCTTATTCTTGAATACGCGCCGCTGGTGAAGGTAGTTGCGGGACGCCTCAGTATGTATTTAGGCTACAATGTTGAATATGAAGATCTCGTCAGTTACGGTGTTTTCGGTTTGATAGATGCGATCGACAAGTACGATTTGACTAAAGAAGTCAAATTTGAGACTTACGCAAGCCTGCGTATACGCGGCGCGATACTTGACCAGATAAGAAAGATGGACTGGATCCCGCGTACCATAAGGCAGCGTCAGAAACAGATCGATGCCGCTATGAAAGAACTTGAGCAGGAAAACGGAAGACCGGCGTCTGACGCGGAACTTGCCAAGCGTATCGGTATTACCGACGACGAACTGTTGGATTGGCAAAATCAGGCGAAAGCGGATAACGTGATTTCACTGAATGAATATATAGAACAGGGGAACGACATTTCATCGGAGAGAGTTTCCAGTTCAAATTATGACGCACCGGAAAGCGTCATTGAGAAGAGCGAGCTTAAGGAAGTGCTTGGCGAGGCGCTTGAACTTTTGACGGAAAAAGAAAAAAAAGTAATTTTGCTGTACTATTACGAGGAGCTTACCTTAAAGGAGATAAGCAGTGTGCTTGAAGTAACGGAGTCGCGCGTATCTCAGCTTCACACAAGGGCTCTTCAAAAGATGAAAACAAAAATGGGCAGATATATGGGGCTTCTTGAACAGTGATGTGTGCCCCGTTTTGCATTATATTGGAAGTGGGGAATTGGTATGAACGGATATTTTCAGCTTAGCGTCAATAAAGAGGGCGTGAGTGTGATATTGTTCCCGCCGATTGGGGAAGGCGAGAAGATACGTGTAAACGAGCTAAAGGAGTACCTTGACAGGGTAGGCGTTCCCTATGATAATAAGGCAATCAACTCCGCGCTACACGATTTGGGTGAGGAAGAGGTTGCTGTTTTTTTAAGCAGTATGCAGATACCGCCGGTTGATGAAAAATGCACTATCGATGTGACGCATGACAGGCTTACGGCTGTAATGCGGCTTTTCCCACCAAGCGTGGGCGGAGCGCCGCTTACGAGGGCGCATGTTATGGAGATACTGCAGCGGGAAAAGATAACGACGGGAATAGATGATGCGGCTATACGCGCGGCGCTTGAGGAAAAGGAATACTGTACGGACATCATTGTTGCGCGCGGTTCGACACCGACAGCGGGCAGGGACGCATCGGTTGTATTTCATTTCGATACCAACAATTCAACGCGCCCCGAGCTGAATGAAGACGGAAGTGTTGACTTCTTCAAGCTTAACAGGCTTCATCACTGCACGAAAGGACAGGTGCTTGCCGAGATAATTCCCGAGCAGAAGGGCGATGACGGCGTTGACGTGTTCGGTAATGTTACCCCGGCGAGGGAGGTAAAATCAACAAAAATACCTCACGGCAGGAATATCGAGGTCTCTGAGGACGGCTTGAAATATATCAGCATGGTAGACGGTCATGCAGCACTTGTAGACGGCACGGTATTCGTTTCCGACGTCTATGCGGTCGAGAACGTAGGCACGTCCACAGGCAATATACAGTATCATGGCGATGTTGACGTAAAGGGAAATGTATGCGAGAATTTCTGTGTCAAGACGGACGGCAACGTATTTGTGAACGGCGTCGTTGAAGGCGCTAACATAGAAGCGGGCGGCAACATCATAATAGTCCGCGGTATGCACGGTCAGAACAAAGGCATTCTTAAGGCTGGCGGCAATATCATAGCCAAGTTCATATCGGCGGCACAGGTCGAAGCGGGCGGTTTTGTCGAGGCAGAGCAGATCTTAAATGCAAGAGTGACCGCGGGGACATACGTAAATGCCGAGGCAGGAAAAGGACTTATCACAGGCGGCAGGGTAGTTGCAAAAAAAGCCGTAAATGTCAAAAATGCGGGTTCGGCAATGGGCGCGACTACTACTATTGAGGTCGGGTGCGATCCCGAGGCAAAAAAGCGCCTTGCCATGCTTCAAAAAGATGTCGGCGAGAAGTCAAAAATGATACCGCAGATGAAAAAAGTCATTGAGGAAACAGCAAGAAAGCTCAAATCAGGAGTAACGCTTACGCCTGACCAGATAAAAAAAGCGAGGGCATTGCAGGTGACGCTTGCCGAGACGCAAAAGCAGGTACAGGAGAGCTTAAAAGAAATAGAAGCGCTTGACAGCCTGATAAAAGGCGAGGATAATGCACATATAGACGTGAGAGGTACTATGTACCAAGGCGTCAATATAAGCATATCGGGAGCGACAATGACAATCAAGAATGAATATACATACTGCAGGTTGATAAAGAAAGGTGCAGATGTAGCCTCTACTAATCTGTAGGGGCTATTGCAGCGGAAACATCGAAAGGAGGGGTCAGTATGGCAATCAGTCCTGTACTGTTAAACGGAACTATACAGCAAACTGATAATGTACTTCACAATCAGACAAAAATGGTAGAAAAAGGTATGGTAGACCAAGGAAATATTCAGGCTCAGGAAGTGAAGAGAGAGCAGGACAGAGCAAGAATGGTTGTCCAGACGGAAGAGACACTTCTTATGGAAGAGCGTTTCGATGCAAAGGAAAAGGGGCATAATCAATATCAGGGCGACGGCGGCAAACGCCGCAAAAAGACGCTTAAAGGTGATGGCAAGGTAGTAAATAAGTTAGACGGCGGTTTTGACATGAAAATATAAGCCGGTTACGGGAAAGGTTTGGTATTAAATGAATTGGATCGAGGTCGTACTGCTCATTTTGGGAGCGGGTGCTTTTGTTGTGAGCTTTCTTGTTTCGGGCAGATCGCAGGAGAACGAGGAAGTAAGACAGATAGATGAGGGACTTATCAGGGACATTATAGATAAAGAGATGAACGATGCCAAAGAGCGTGTCAAAGAAGTTGTAGACGAAACTCTTGAATATGCTGTTGAAAAGACAGAGCGGGCGAGTGAGAGGGTATCAAATGAAAAGATAATGGCTATCAGCGAATATTCGGAAACTGTTCTTGCGGATATAAACAAGGCGCATCAGGAAGTCATGTTTTTATATGATATGCTGAATGATAAGCACAATAATTTAAAAGAGACAGTCAAGCATGTTGATAAAACGGCAAGAGAGGCGGAGGAAGCGGCAAATGCCGCGGCTATAGCTTTGGCGGCAAGGGCAAAAGAAGAGGCTGAAGCAAAGGAAAAAGAGCAGATGAACGAAGCCGCCGCGCGTGAAGCAAGGGATAGCGCGGAACGTGAAAAAGAACTTGCGCGCAGGCAGATGGCAAGACTCATACTTCCTATGCAGCAGGCGCTTCCTATGTATAATCATCAAAATGACAGGACAGACAGACAGGCGCTTATGATAAACCGCAGCCTGCAGAACGCAAAGCCTGTGTCAGAGGCGCAGGATGAACTCAGACCGCTTGTTGTAAAGAGCGTGGAGATACTTCCCACCGCTTCAGTATCATCGGTTGACGCTAAGCCTGTTGAAGTATATTCATTTGCGGAACAGGCGCCGAGAGTGGAAAGACCTGTAAAAAAAGAGACAAAACAGCCGCAGACATACAGTACAGAGGACAACGGCGAAAACAATAACGATAAAATATTAAGGATGCACAATGAAGGAATGTCAAACGTTGATATTGCCAAAGAACTGGGACTTGGCGTAGGCGAGGTCAAGCTTGTCATTAATCTGTTTAAGGGGGCAGTCTGATTTATTATGAAGCTTAAATTTTATTTGCGCGGACTGGGTATAGGCATCCTTGTCACATGGCTTGTCATGGGCGTTTCCAACCACAAGGACGTGGAGGCGGCAAAAGCCGAGACAAGAGCGGAAGTGCGGGCGCTTTACGAGCAGGAATCGGCTGACGGTCTTTTCGGCGATAACTCTTCAGGCGAGGAGCAAAGCGGCGTTGAGGAACAGACCTCAAGCGAAGCTGTAATAATACGTGATGAAGAGCAGACACAGCCGCCCGCGGATATGACGGAAACAGTGGCGGAAGCCGCGACGGAAGCCACGTCAGAGACCGAGACTGTACCTAACGGAGAAAATGCTGATAGTGCTGAAAATGCCGATAGTGCTAATGAGGCTGACGGTCAGGGCGGTAATGTTATTATCGTAGGCGGCGACGAAGATAATGCGGATAACGCAGACAGCGAAGAAAACGGAAATGACGATATGGCGCAGGAACAGGAAAGTATCACGATAGTCGTTTCAAAGGGAGACGACTCGGGTACTGTTTCAAGGAAACTGTACAATGCGGGTATTATAGACAGCGCATTGGAGTATGACGCGTATCTTATGCAGCACGGATATGACAAAAAGATAAATACAGGTACAAAAATAATATATGAAGGGGACAGTTGGCAGACAATAGCCGAAAAGCTTACCCAAAGTTCGGATCAATAAATCGGACGAATACATAAAAAACCTATTGAAAAATAGGTTTTTTTGTGTTAAGATATCAATGTTGCGGTGCTTTTTGGCACTTAGCGGCGGTAACAAAAAATTCACGTCTGCCGATTTGCGGTCCATGCCCATTTTACGCTCGGGTA
Source organism: uncultured Lachnospiraceae bacterium (assembly GCA_947629525.1). GTDB lineage: Bacteria > Bacillota > Clostridia > Lachnospirales > Lachnospiraceae > COE1. The sequence continues at coordinate 19,718 of CANREB010000005.1, read as the reverse complement.
GCCCGCAGGGACGAAGCAGGCGGAAGCGCGGTAATACCGCAGAAAATGGAGGTAAGATATGAGCGTTATTTCAATGAAACAGTTATTGGAGGCAGGTGTTCATTTCGGACACCAGACAAGAAGATGGAATCCTAAGATGGCACCCTACATCTTCACGGAGAGAAACGGTATTTACATCATCGACTTACAGAAATCCGTTGTCAAGGTTGACGAGGCATACAGGGCTGTTGCCGATATTGCGGCACAGGGCGGCACTATCCTCTTTGTAGGAACAAAGAAGCAGGCTCAGGATGCCGTACGTACAGAGGCAGAGCGCTGCGGCATGTTCTATGTCAACGAGAGATGGCTTGGCGGTATGCTCACAAACTTTAAGACGATAAGAAGCAGGATAGCAAGGCTTAAGGCTATCGAGACAATGTCAGAGGACGGTACATTTGATGTACTTCCCAAGAAAGAAGTCATCCAGCTCAAAAAAGAGTGGGAGAAGCTTGAGAAAAACCTTGGCGGTATCAAGAATATGACAAAACTTCCCGACGCTATCTTTGTAGTTGACCCTAAAAAGGAGAGAATCTGCATTCAGGAGGCTCATACACTGGGTATTCCCCTTATAGGTATTGCTGATACAAACTGCGATCCCGAGGAACTTGATTATGTTATTCCGGGCAATGACGATGCTATCAGAGCAGTCAAACTGATCGTATCCGCTATGGCTGACGCTGTCATTGAGGCTAATCAGGGCGAGATACTTGCCGAAGAAGCAGGAGAGGCTTCTGACGACGTGCAGGAAGAGGAAGCAGCAGAATAATTTTATAATATGAGTTTTTAGGAGGTTTAATATAATGGCTATTACAGCAGCAATGGTAAAAGAGTTAAGGGAAATGACCGGCGCAGGTATGATGGACTGTAAGAAAGCGCTGAATGAGACTAACGGAAATATGGATGAAGCTGTAGAGTTTTTGAGAAAGAACGGACAGGCTAAAGCAGAGAAGAAGGCAGGCAGGATCGCGGCAGAAGGTCTTTGCAAAGTGCTTGTTGAGGGCAATACAGCGGCAGTTGTAGAAGTTAATTCAGAGACAGACTTTGTCGCAAAGAACGAAGAGTTCCAGAAGTTTGTTGCTTCTGTGGCTAAGCAGGCTCTTAACACATCTTCAACGGATATAGATACATTCCTTGCTGAGAAGTGGAATGAGGACGCATCCAAGACAGTTAAGGATGCCTTAGTTGATAAGATCGCTGTTATCGGCGAAAATCTTACTATCAGAAGATTTGAAAAGGTTACGGCATCTAACGGCTGTGTAGTTTCCTATACACATGGCGGCGGCAGGATCGGCGTTATCGTAGAGGCTGATACGGATGTAGTAAATGATGACATTAAGGAGGCTCTTGTAAATCTTGCTATGCAGGTTGCAGCGCTCAGCCCCAAGTATGTCAGCCCCGATGAGATTTCCGAAGAATACAAGGCTCATGAGAGAGAGATAATCGCAGAGCAGATCAAGAACGATCCTAAGATGGCAGGTAAGCCCGATAAAGTTATAGACGGCGCTGTAAACGGTCGTCTTAACAAGGAATTAAAAGAAATCTGCCTTGTTGAGCAGATATATGTCAAGGCTGAGGACGGCAAGCAGACTGTTAAGCAGTATATCGACAGTGTAGCAAAGGCTAATTCCGCGAAGCTTTCCGTCAAGAGATTTGTACGTTTCGAGACAGGCGAAGGCATCGAGAAGAAGCAGGAAGATTTCGCGGCGGAAGTTGCGGCACAGCTTGGTTAATCTTTTATCGGAAAATAAATAATAAAAAAGGCTGTTGCACAAAAGGAGCATATCAGGAATGGGAATACTTGATCCTGATATGCTCTTTATTGCGGCAGCCTTATTTTGTTTACACTCAATTGATACGCTCTAACAACTGCACTTATTACCCTGAAAGGTGCGTCACTTGTTAAGTTGATTGAACTATCGTGTACCACTGTACATTTATTCTATAGAAGCTGTATTCCCTGCTTCTCGCATTCTTTTACGGCTTCATCAGTCCATATTGACGACTGGACTTCCCCGATATGCGCTTTCCTGAGGAAAAACATACATATGCGCGACTGTCCTATGCCGCCGCCTATTGTGTAGGGAAGCTGTTCGTCTATTATGGATTTCTGGTAGGGAAGTTTGGCACGCTCAGGGCATCCTGCTTTGTCAAGCTGTGACAGGAGAGAGTCGCGGTCAACACGTATTCCCATAGATGACAGCTCAAGAGCTATATCAAGTACCGGATAATATACTACTATGTCACAGTTGAGCGCCCAGTCGTCATAGTCGGGTGCGCGCCCGTCGTGCGGCTTGCCGTTTGAAAGCTCACCGCCTATCTGCATTATACATGCCGCGCCCTTTGCCTTGGCGATATAGTATTCGCGTTCTTTCGGCGTATAGTCGGGGAAAATATCTTCCAGCTCAGCGGTGGTCACAAAGAATATATCATCAGGAAGCATCTCTTCTATGTAATCGTACTGGATAGCCATAAATTTTTCCGTGTTTTTAAGGCATCTGTATACATCGCGTACTGTGGATTTGAGAGTGCCGATGTTGCGCGCTTCCTTATCAATTATCTTTTCCCAATCCCACTGATCTACAAATATTGAGTGGATATTGTCAGTCTCTTCATCCCGCCTTATGGCATTCATATCAGTGTAAATGCCCTCGCCGACAGTAAATCCGTATTTTTGAAGCGCGTAACGTTTCCACTTGGCAAGCGACTGCACGACTTCTGCCTGCCTGCCGCCCTGCTCTTTTATGTCAAAAGCGACGGGACGTTCCACGCCGTTAAGATTGTCGTTCAGACCTGAAAGCGGGTCTACAAAGAGCGGTGCGGAGACGCGCTCAAGATGAAGGTGCTGTGCAAGCTGATTTTGAAAAAAGTCCTTGACGGTCTTGATCGCTATCTGCGTATCATGAAGATTTAACGCGGAACTGTAACCGTCCGGAATGATTAATTTTTTCATGGCTGTTCTCCTGTTTTGGTTGATTATTTTATATTAATTTGATTATGGCACTTTTTTGGGGGAAAAGCAAGGGGGTTTTTAGGGGAGAGGGGCGCCCGCACAGAGGCATACACAGCATTCAGACACGCTTGCGCTTCTGAAAAGCGTAGCGGACACTAAGCTCAGCGGCGCCTTGAGGCTTGCTTCGCTAAGTGCCGACGCTTTTCAAAAGTCTGAATGCTGTGTATGCCTCTGTGCGGGCTTGGGTGGTTGCTAAGTAGTTGCCGTTATATGTGTGTGCGCAAGTGTATTAAATAATTATAAAAAATAGAACAAATGTTTGCAAATGAATGTTCGGTATGGTATAATTATAATATCAGAAAATATTTTGACAGGGAAAGGGGATTGCGAGATGTATTCGAAAACGTAGAATTTAGGCAAAATATACAAAATAAGAGGTGCATTGCGACAGCAGCACCGCGTTTTTGTATATTTTGACTAAATTCGGGCGTCTTAGAACATGTTGTGTAATCGCCTGAATACTATACATTAAGAAGTGCATTGCGATAGCAGCACCGCGTTTTTGTATATTTTGACTAAATTCGGACGTCTTAGAACATGCTTTGCAATCGCTCGAAATTTTACAATAATGGGGAGGAAAATTATGGGACAGACAGATTTATCGTCCAACAGTCTTATATCGCATCCTGATGTATTTGCAGACATAATAAATGCGATAATATATGAAGGAAGACAGGTCTTGGACGAAAAAAGCCTGAAGCCGTATTACAATAACAGCAGTACGGCAAAAGGCGACAGCAGGTTAAAGGGACTCTACCGCGACAGCTGCATGGAAGACGTGCGGAACGGAGTCAGGTATGTGATATGGGGCGTGGAAAACCAATACGTACCCGATTACACAGCACCATTTAAAGTAATGGGATACGACTACGCCGCATATGACAGGCAGATAGAGGAGTACACAACCAAAAATAAAAAGGATAAAAACGAAGCATACGTGAAAGTACTTCATCCCGAACAGAAACTCAAACCCGTGATTACGCTTATGCTTTATTACGGAACAGAAAACATACCCAAAAGTATACATGACATGCTTGACATACCAAAAGATGACGCCGTAAGGAAATATATACAGAATTACAGCTTAAATCTGATAAAGCTGCGAGAGTTTACAGATGAAGAAGCAGAACGCTTCCGTTCAGATTTTGCGTGTATTGCAAAATTCCTTCAGAAGTCATATAATAAAGAAGAACAGATAAAAATGCTTCGGGAAGACAAGCAGATATTGATCCATACCAAAGACACACTATACACGTTAGCATCAATAACAGGTGACAAGAGGTATTTACAAATAGGCAACACAAGCAAGGAGGGAACAGCAATGTGTGAAGTAGCAGATGCGTTCGTAACGATGGGAATAAAGCAAGGAATAGAGGAAGGCAAACTTCAAGGCATAAAGCAAGGAATAGAGGAAGGCAAACTTCAAGGCATAAAACAAGGAATAGAGCAGGGAAAACTTCAAGGCATAAAACAAGGAATAGAGCAGGGGAAACTTCAAGGCATAAAGCAAGGAATAGAACAAGGCATCAAATCCATAATAGAGACCTGCAAAGAATTTAACATAAAAAAAGACGACACTCTTTCAAAAATATCCGAGAAATTCGACCTCGACCAACAAAAAGCTCAATACTATATGGACAAATACTGGAAATAAAAATAAGCAACAGCCTCACGTCATGCCTTAACAGACATAGCGTAAGGCTGTTTTTTATACGTATTAAGGTGCATCCAATAGTGACGCTCGCACAGAGGCATACACAGCATTCAGACACGCTTGCGCTTCTGAAAAGCGTAGCGGACACTAAGCTCAGCGGCGCCTTGCAGCTTGCTTCGCTAAGTGCCGACGCTTTTCAAAAGTCTGAATGCTGTGTATGCCTCTGCACGGGCTAGGTGTCTGATTACCAATAGGGAAAACAATATATAATCACTAAGTCTAAAATAACCATCCAAGCCCCACGCCGCAGACACTTTGCAAAAAGAAATCCCCCCAAAGAAATAAACAAATAAGAGAATGTTTTCTTATCCAAACGGCAGACATACACAAAAAGGAAGCCCCCACCCCCTAAAGCAGACGATGGAGAAAAGCGCGCATTACAACCCCCCTGCCAAAATCACATAATATCTTACTGCTGTAATATAGTCCGCCAATATTCCACCAGTAGTCAGAAAAGGCATAAAGTAAACATCAATAAAGAAAAAACCACATCTAAAAACATTTAAGAAATATTCACTCATAACAAAAAAAGAAAAAATCCCCACCCCCACCCCCCACCAGCATTCCCCCCCCCAAAAGAAAGCGTGTGTGTGTAAAGCCCGTACAGTGTCATACACAGAGTTCAGACCTTTGAAAAGCGTCGGCACTTAGCGAAGCAAGCCCCAAGGCGCCGCTGAGCTTAGTGTCCGCTACGCTTTTCAGGAGCGCAAGCGAGTCTGAACCCTGTGTATGACACTGTACGGGCTTTACACACACACGCCCCCACATTCCCCCCACATTCCCCAAAAAAAACACTTGAAATAATCAAAAAATATAGTACAATAGAGTTGTATATGTAAACTTTTATTAAACTGTACAATTATGTCAATTTTTCAAAAATCGGAAAGGAAGACACCCAATGACAGAACTTCAATGGACTGTCGAGGGCAGACGCTTCAGGAACGAGGACGAGTACAAAGCGGCAATGCGTGATAAGACACTTATCGATTCCATTACCCGTAACCGCAAGCTTGACGACCCCAAAGACGTTGAAGCCATCTATAAGGAACTGCAAACCGGTAAATACCAGTTTGAATCCATAGTCGGAAGACGCTTTGACGATAACATATACGAGTTGTACGAGCAAAACAAACGTGCCGAGACCGAGAAGCTTGAGCAGCAGCGCGCCAAAAAGGAAAAGCGCAGGCAGCATCACGCCCTCAAAGCGAAAAAAGCAGACAAGTCCGTAAAAGAGAATAATAATGAGAAAATAAGTCTGGAAGACTTTGACAAAGACATGCAGAGCAAGATCCTACAGGTCATCAGACAAAAAGAACGTAAACGAAAGTTTGTTTTGGCGGCATGCGTGTTCGTGTGCGTCATGTGCTTCGGATATTTGGGCGCATATTATCAAGTGTCGGCAAAAAGCTCACAGGATTTCGAAGATCTCGCGGAGTTAAAGGAGCGCGACCTGCTCACACCGACAAGCCGGAGCGCAGTCAGGATACATTACACGGGCGACGCCGAGACACCCGATATCCTGCCCGAATACGAGACATTATATAATAAGAATAAAAGACTTATCGGATGGATAAAAATTGACGATACAGTAGTTGATTACCCTGTGATGCAGACCGTAGACAACGAGTATTACCTCGACCACAATTACGACCATAAAAAAGACAACAACGGCTGCATATTTATGGATTACCAGTGCGACGTCATCAACGGCAGCGACAATTACATACTGTACGGGCATCATATGAAATCGGGCAAAATGTTCGGATCACTCAACAAATACAGTCAGCAATCGTACTACGAAGCACATCCCAAGATACATTTCGATACCATCTATGAAAAAGGCGAGTATCAGATAATGTATGTGTTCCGCTCGAGGGTATATTCGGAAGAGGACGTCAACTTTAAGTATTACCAGTTCATCAACGCCGGATCGGAGGAAGAGTTCGACTCATACCTCAATGAAATGGCGCAGATGTCGCTGTATGATACAGGAGTAACAGCAAATTACGGAGACCAGCTGCTCACACTGTCAACCTGTGATTATCAGGAAAACGACGGCAGATTTGTGGTAGTGGCGAAAAGAGTTTCCTAGCAAATTAAAATCTAAGAATTAGATGGGGAGAAACAACATGGCTAAGAGCAGAAAAAGAAGAAGAAAGAATTATAAACTGAGAAAACGGGTAATGCGCACAATATCAGCACTTACTATGATAATGGCTGTGACTGTTGCTGCTATTCCGGTTGAAAATCTTGGCAGTGTAAGCGCTAATGAAGGCGGCAGTCTTTTGACCATTCAGAGTATGTATGAGTCTGATACAGCTTCAGATGCACCTGTTACCGCTATAGTAGGAAGTGATTTGTACGATAAGACCGCGGAAGATACATACACTGGCGATGAAATCACAGTAGCTCAAATGACTACCGGCTCGGATGGACGCCCTCACATTGCAGAAGTATATAAGGCTAAAAAGGGCGGAGCAACCAGTGGGAACAGTACGCGGGCTATCGCAATAAAACCTGTTCAAGAAAATGTGACAATGGACAGATTGGATTTTGAGTATAATGCCTACTATGGTTATGTCCTTTTTGATCAGGATTATATGAATAAAATTCGTGAAAAATATAGTAATGAAACATATAAGGCGGAATTTGGCGATACAACACAAACATATAATGCTGTTAGCAATGTTACCGTTAGCGATGCTGCCGAAGGTGCTGCCGCGACTGTAAATTTATCTGCAATTACACTAAAGAAAATCGATAAGAATGATGTGACGTATGACACGCTTGACGATACAGCAGTTACAGGTGAGAAGAGAGCTTTAACTCTTACCAATAATATTAATAATTATACAGTTGCAGCCAGCAATACAGGTCAAACAGATGCCGAAAAAGTTTATCAAAACCAAACAACAGTTTGGAATAATCATATGAGCGTAATTGATGCCTATAATGCAGAGATTGACGGGCTTATAGGTGAACTTAATGGTATGCTGTCAACAGTTAGCAGCAGCGCCCCCAGTATCACAAGTGGAAATGCAGCTAGGTGGAATGCTATTGCAGGCATGGCAAATGATTTGGAGAAGAGATATCAGAATGCAAAAACGCTTCAAAAGAAATTCTCTGAGTTGGAAGATCAGAATAATGACGATGACGAACTTGCGGATATAATCGAGTTTATGATATGCGGGTATTATGCGCTTAATGGTAATACCAGTACAAAGCTTGACCAATATACGCTTGAATTAGCGCAGCGTGAATATACTACAACGGCGAACAGAAATGTATGGATAGCGAAGCTTATAAATGATAAGCAGCAGTATTCTCAACAGGCAGTAGACAAGAATAACTATCTGTGCGGTGGCGAGGTACAGGTTGTAGGTATCGGTACAAATGCTTTTAAGGGACAATCAATAAGGGAGATTTCTATTCCGGGAGAGTTCCAGTTTATATCGACAGGCGCATTTCAAGACAATACTACTTTGACAACAGTGAACATTGATGATACTAAACTGACGCAGATTGGCGAAGATGCTTTTAGCGGCTGTACGCGGTTGTCTGCTGTCAACTTTAGCTCTACGGCTTCAAGCTTGGAAGCAATCGGAAAGAGAGCGTTTAAGTCTACGGTAATTAGCTCTATTAATTTTCCAAAGTCAGTTAAGAAAATCGGAAGCGAAGCATTCAGCGCCACAAATCTTGACACCGTGACGTTTGAAAATATTAATGAAAGCAGTCAGTCGGTAGACATCGGCGCGTATGCGTTTTATGACTGCCTGAATTTGAAAACTGTTACATTCGGCGATACGACTACGTATATAATAAGGAAGGGCGCGTTTGCGGTCAATGATACTAAGGATGCAGTTGCAATGACGACTTTTGCCTTTCCGAGAGCAAATCAGCATATAATATTTAACAGTACTGGCAACGGTGAAGGCAGTCAACGCGAATATGAAGATAACGGAAATATTAAGACAGGAAATGATGAGGAAAAATATGACTATATTCTTGCAGGAAGAAGAAGCCTTGAAGAAGTCACATTACCCGCGAGACTTGCAGGGGCAGTTCCCGATTTTACATTTATGCGCTGCAACAAGCTTGGATATGTACTCTTCCCATATGATGAGAACGCCTCGACCGGAGATGCGTCTTACGACCCTGCAAGGCTGTTCAAGGATGTTGAGAACAGTGACCTTTATGTAGAAGGACCCGCTCTTACGTCAAATGAAAGGGAAAAGGCTCAGCCGAGGAAGAACACATGGTTTGCTGTTTCAGAGGTGGCACAGTTTGTACCGTATATGTTCAAGGATGAGGACGGTACACATTTTGAGATAGGTACGCATGGCGGTTCATATATCGCAACTGTAGATGTAGTGGAAGGCTCATCAGATGCGGTACTTTCTAAATATGCGGAGAATACGGAACTTGACCCGAGTAAGCTGTTGTCGGAGGATGTTTCAATCACTATACCTGCCAAGGTAGGCGATTATACGGTGGTTGAGATAGGCGATAACTGTTTTGAGGCGGGAGTAGGCGAAAAGAAAGGATTAAAAGAAAAAGTCACTGAAATAATCATACCGGATGGTTCTGTCAGAAGGATAAATAACGAGGCATTTAAAGGTATGCCTGCGCTTCAATGGGTAGAGATAGGCGACTCGGTTTCATATATAGGCGACAGTGCTTTTGAAGATTGCACAAATCTTGAAAACGTTGTGTTCAGCCAAACCCTGACAGCCGATTACGGTGACGATCCGTCATATTGGACAAGTGCGCTTGAAATAGGCACGAACGCGTTTAAGACAAATTCTAACCTGTTGACTTTCCACGGCGCGATTAATGAAAATTATGCCCCGTTTAAGCTTGCTATGTCTGAGAACAACTCTGATATGCTTGCTTCAAGAAGTCAGATATTTTATGTGACAGACGAGCCGTTAAACCTTAGAGTTATCCGTGACAATGCAACAGGTTTGGCTACGCTGATAGATTATCCTCATTATGAAGAGATAGACTCTATGAATGGGGACAGGGATGCGGTACTGCAGGAACGTGTTGATAAGGAAGATAAGGTTGAAGGTTCTTACAGCATTACTGATAAGTTTGAGATAGTCCATGGAATGAGACAGGATACTGATAGTCATTATAAGGGTGCGGAAACTATGTATCCTTTGGAAGAGGATATCGTTGATCAGGCGCTTAATCTTAAACTGCCAAGCGGAATACAAAGCATTGACTCAAAGAGTTATTTTTCAAATTCAGCAAATGCTAATGACTCTATGTACTTCACTAATATATACATAGATAAGTACAAGGAGCTGATAGCACAACAGCTCGAGATAGTCAATGGCAGTGGAAGTGATACTGATAAAAGCGCGGCTAAGGCAAAGATTGCTCAATATGAGAGCCAAAGTGATTACGAGGTTAATCCCCCGGCAACAGCTTCAAAAGACTTGGATGATTTAAAGAGAAATTTATTTGATGAGGACGGCAACAAGGTTGGCAAGAGTAATAAAAAAGTAGATGCGGTAAAGAAATTGTATTATGAGTATGAGCCTAAGCTTCAAACCCCGCAAAATCCCGATCCGGGTACGACACCAAAGCCGGATCAGGGTAACAAATATCTTAATGATGGAATTGACGACAATGTTATTGCAGGACTTTTCAGCGGATTATTTAATGAGTCTAATAAGAGCGGCATAGCTACGGCAAGTTTTGAACCTGATGTTGATACAGGAAAGCTTAAAGACAATGCAGGATTTATTGAGTCTACCGCTTCATATGATAACCACAAGTATGTCGAAGTCAACGACCGAGGCAATGACTACCTCACAAGAATTGTCAATATGGGTTCGGTTGAAGAACTTCCTGCACTCGCGTTTAACAGTGCGGAAAATCTCTTGGAAGTTAAACTCAGTCCACAGCTTAAAAAGGTCAAAGAGCTTCCGTTCAGAGACTGCAAGAGCATGTACAATATTGATACCAACGGTAACAGTAAGTACACATTTGACAACATGATCTTCCTCGAGCAGCAGGATGACGGTGGCAATATGATAGTGCAGTGTCTTGAAGGACGAGGCAAGACTGAAATGACTGGCGGAGATCCGGGTGTAAGTTACGGGCTTGACAGAATTAATACTGATACCAACCCGAGCCTCAGCACTGTAACAAGTATTGCGGACTATGCTTTCTCTAATATAGAGAACCTTACGGAAGCTGATTTAAGCGCAACATCAGTCAAGAAGATACCCGAAGGTATATTTGATAATGACGAAGCGCTTACGGAAGTATACATTCCTATGTCAGCAAACGAAATAGAGCAGTACGCATTCAGAGGCTGTGCGGGTTCAAACGGTACGCTTAAACTGCATATTTCTAATCCTTTGTGCGTAATATCAGACAAGGCGTTTGATTTTGACAGGACAAGGAAAGTTGTTATATACGGCGTTGAGTTTGTTGATGAGCATACGGGTGAGGAAAGTCCATGCTATAACTCATATTTACAGCTTGAAAAAGTATATTCACAGAATAAGATTGAGTTTATGGATGAGGGTAACGAGTATCTTGTAGAGTACGTTGACGATACTCTTGCACCTATTAATGATAACTCGGGCAAGTTGGCTTCATATCCTGTTAAGAGTCATGAGAATGCACCGAGCGCCGTAACAGCGCCCACCAAGACAGGATATAAGTTCAATGGTTGGATCTGCCGTATCGGTGACACGGTACTTAGAGATGAGGAATGTTGGACAGATGTAACGGAAGACAGAATTATTATCGCGACATACATTACAGACCCCAGCGCGGTAGTATCGGATGGCAATGATTATACATTGACGGTAAATAACGGTAAAGCGTTGATAAATGGCGAAGTAATTTCACAGTTCCCCATTACGCTTAGAGGCGGAGACCCTGTAACATTGATGGCTAACGATGAGGAGAACTTCAGTGTATGGACTATCTCACCGAGAGAGCATCTGTCACTGATCGATAATCCGTCAGCTTATACATCATTGTTTACGATGCCTAACGCCGATGTAGTCATAACGGCTAACAGCGCGGCAAATACACCGAGTGGTCCATCAGGCGACACCCCGGGTACAGGTGATACCCCGGGTACGGGCGACACCCCGGGTACAGGTGATACCCCGGGCACAGGCGACACCCCGGGTACAGGCGACGACGAGCCGGGCGATGACGACGGCGAGAAATTCACGCTTACGGTCAACTATGGTTCAGGAAGCGGTGAATATGCGGCAGGTACGGTTGTTACGAGATCTGCATATGCACCCGAGTCGTCAAGCAGAGTATTCTCAAGATGGTCGTCAACCAATGCCAACATAGGCTTTGCGAGCGCGACATCGGCTACTACTACATTAGTAATGCCCGCTGAGAATGCGACGGTAACGGCAAACTATAAGACGAGAACGGACGATGACGACGATGACGACAGCTCAAGGCGTCCGGGCACGAACACCACGACGACCGTGACAGGCTCAAACAACGGTTCGACTACAACAACAACTACAAGCACTGTTACCAACGGCAGCGGAAGCAAGATATACATTACAAAGAACGGCGTTTCAAACAAGGATCTTGCGTCAGTAACTGTTACAGGTTCTACGGATAACTTTATTGTTAAGATAACGGAATCCGAGGAGGCGACACGTGCGGTAGAAGAGTCGCTTATCAACAAATACGGCTCACTTGACAATTTGGTATACTTCCCGATGGATATTTCACTCTATGATTCAACGGGACAGAATAAGATAACCGATACATACGGGCTTAACATTACGATAACGATGCCTATACCCGATGTGCTTATACAGTATGCGGGCAACAACCGTGTGGCGGCTGCCGACAATGGCAATCTGCAGCAGCTTACGCCGAAGTTTACCACGATAAACGGTATCTCATGTATTTCGTTTACACCGCCTCATTTTTCACCGTATGTTATATACGTTGACTTGAATAACCTTGTGGCAGGGCAGACGCTTGACTCGACACCGTCAACGGGTGATCCTATTCATCCGAAGTGGTTCCTAGCTATCGGTATGGCATGTGTATCAGTTGTACTGTTTATCACAAGTGACGGACGCAAACGTAAAAGATACAGAGCAGCTTAGTAAGGAGAAAATATGAATAAAAAAATGATAGGTCCTCTCGCAGTGACCGCCTTGCTGGCTGTTATAGCTGTACTGGCAATCATACGCGGGGACGGAAGCGACGTTGAAGCGGCGGACGACAGGTTCAGGATAGACGGTACGACTCTCACGGCGTATTTGGGAAGCGATACTTTCATCGCTGTGCCTGATACGATCACAGTGATCGGTGAGGAAGCATTTAAAGGGAATACCACGCTTGCGGGCGTGGAAATTCCCGACAGCGTTACATCTATTGCATACAATGCTTTTAAGGATTGTACCGCGCTTACGGATATTACGATTCCCGACAGCGTTACGCGGGTAGGTCCCGGCGCTTTTGAGGGCTGTACAAAGCTTGCCACGGTTGAGATAGGTGAAAATGTCAGTTCATGGGGAACGGGCGTGTTCGCCAATTGCAGCGGGCTTGCTTCGGTCATGGTCGATAAGGACAATGAGTATATAACGGAGTACAACGGCGCTATTTACAACGGCAATATGACCATGCTCTATCAGGTACTTCCTGCAAGGGCGGGAGAAAATTATGTTATGCCGGACAGTGTCAGGGATATTGATACATACGCTTTTTGGAATTTGGCAAACACCAAGAATGTCAAACTTTCCGATAAAGTTGCCGTAGTGCCGACATATTCCATGACAAATATGGGTTCCGTACAGAATGTTATTCTGACGGATTCAGTGACGACAATTGAGGAAAAAGCGTTTTCCGACAACGCTAATCTCTTGCAGGTTGGAATGCCTAAGTCTGTGAAAAACATCAACAAGGCGGCGTTTAAAAACTGCAATGAGGATATGGCGATTTTTACGCAGAAGGGCACGGCTGCCGATACTTTTGGACATGACAACAATATACCTGTCATCTATGAACCGATTTTGCCGAAAGATTTTATGGACAGCAATGAAAATCTTGATGTTATGCCCAATGTCGGAGACCACAGCAGCGAAACGCAGCAGACTCAGGGAAGCAGTGAAAGCAGTTCATATACCGTGGAAGGAGTAAACGGCGCGACGGCAGCTGATACAACAGATACGGATGACGATGATACTGATACTGAGCAGGAGACGCAGTCCGAGAGATATGCAAATCCGCTTGACATTCCCGAATCTGACGATGTGCTTGTCAAGACGATAGTTGCGTCAGGCAATGCCGTGATGCTTATGAATAATCATGACGGCACTGTGTACGGTGTCCCTAATGGCGTCACAGCGGATGTCAAGACGGAAGCCGAAGAGAGGCAGGAACAGTCGGAGCAGGCGGATGAAGCGCAGGAGCAGCAGCAGGCTCAGACACAGGAGGAGCAGACGCAGGTACAGAGTGAACAGAGCAGTTCCGAGGAAGAAAGCAGCAAGCCGTCAAGTACAGGCATAAGCGTTACTGTTGAGTCATCTTCCTCGCCTTCCATACCGCAAAGGAAATATTATAAACAGAAATCGTTGACTGAATTTAAGTTTGATGATGATGTTAAGACTATAGGGCGTCTTGCGTTCGCGGAAAGCGGACTTAAGGCGGTTGACATTCCGGACAGTGTGACGGCGATCGAGTACGGGGCGTTTATGAATTGTAATCAGCTTAAAGACGTGACTATCCCCGATACTGTTACGAGCATTGCGACAAGGGCTTTCAGCGGTACGCCGTGGCTTGACGAATGGCTTAAAGCTGACAGCGAGGGAGCGGATGATGATTTCCTTATCGTAGGCGACGGCATTTTGCTCGCATACAGGGGGAATGAGCAGTATGTTACTATTCCCGAAGGTGTAAAGCAGATCGGTTCGGAAGTGTTCAAGGGACATACTGAACTGATAAATGTTGATGTACCTGAAACGGTGACGAGGATCGGCTCTGAGGCATTCAGAAATTGCAGTTCGCTTGTGGGACTTTCGGGCTGCGAGGGATTACGTACCGTTATCCGCGGCGCTTTTTACGGCACACAGATTTCGGAAACAGAATTTTCATAGCGGAGAGATAGCATAATGGAAAAACTATTTTGGGGCATGGTAGGGTGCTGTACGCTTGCTTTTGGCATTCTGCTTGGTATCTATCTGAATCAGACGGGCGTTATTGATTTTTCACCCGAGACTACGACTGTTGAGACTTTGGCTGACGGTGAGACCGAAACTTCTGAGGAGACGACGGAGGTTTCGGTTGAGGAGCTTACGGCTGACGTACAATCGCTTGTCGGTGATGTTCAGGATAAATATGCGGATGCAATGCATGTATTTGAAGACGAGTCGCGCAGGGTGGTCATCGAGTCGGAAGAGGCATCAAGCAAGGCAGAAGAGGACGGCAGGACAAAGACCAATTCATCTGTAGATCCGAACAGGAACGGAAGCCATGAGTATTTCCTTGAACAGCCGTCCGATGAAGAGACGGAAACGGAGTCAGAGACGCAGAGCACTGAAGCCGCCCCTGAGTCGAAGCAGAATGATGAATACCAGTATCAGCTCTACAGCGACCATGTGGTTATCACAAAATATTTAGGAACAAAATCGGATCTGACTATACCCGATAAGATCGACGGTCAGCCGGTAACGGAACTGGGAGCATCGTCGTTTGCAAGTTCAACGACGCTTGTGCGTGTCAATGTTCCTGACAGTGTAAAGACGATAGGGGACAATGCGTTTAAGAGCTGTGCGCTTCTTGTGAGCGCCAGTCTGCCCGACAGTCTTACAAGCCTTGGCATCGGGGCGTTCGATACGTGTACCGCGTTGGTGGATGTCGATTTGCCAAGGGGCGTTACGGAGATAAAGGACAATACGTTCAACAATTGTCTGGAGCTTAGGCGCATAACGCTTCCAAAAGGACTTACGCGTATTGGCAAACTTGCTTTCTTTGGCTGTACCAAAGCGGAGATAGACAAACTTCCGACAGGACTTACCACCGTGGACGATCAGGCGTTTTACGCATGTGAAAAGCTTGAACTTAGCAGTCTGCCAAACACTTTGACCAAGATAGGCACGAGTGCTTTTGAAGAGTGTACGGGTATTACGGCTGTGACGATCCCGTCGGGCGTGGAAACAGTGGCGAATATGGCTTTTGCGGGCTGTACAGGTCTTGAGGAGCTTTCGTTCAGGAACGGTACGACTGTCATCGCGGACGGTGCCTTTTCGGACTGTACGAAGATAACAGAGGTAACGCTTCCCAAAACGCTTGTAAGTATCGGATATGATGCGTTTTCGGGATGCAGTGAGCTTGCGGATGTCGTAATCCCGAGAAACACTCTGAGTATCAGATCCGGAGCTTTTGGCGGCACTAAGATAACCAATGTCACGATTACAAAGACCTGTTCGTATCAGGAGGATTCGTTCCCTGACGGCGTTACAATAGAAAATTATTGATGGAGGGTGAAAAGTATATGAAGAGAGGACGTATTATAGCGGCAGCGATTTGTTTTATTCTGTTTGCGTTTATGCCGTCATATTCGGTAAAAGCGAAAGGACCTACATATACGGATATGCAGGATATTTATTATACGAAGGCTGACTGTGTTGTGTATGCGGAACCGACATATACTTCAACAGTGCTTACGACGATAGGTGCCAACGTTCCTGTCAATGTTATAGGCGCTTATTCAAACGGATGGTATCGCATCAATATCGGCGTTATCTGCTACGTTAAGATGGATTCACTTACGACAGCGGGCGCCATAGGTCTGCCGAACGTGGAGGACAGTCAGATAGCAGATGCGCGTAAGACGGCTCAGGAACTTGGTTATGAGTTTGTCTATTTAAGACTTAACAATCAGAAGATGATTGAGAAAGAAGTCTACAACAGCTATGTGGGAAAGAAAGTCATACTGTATGTGAAGATTGACGATGAACTGGGTGTTTCGTTTAAAATGCTTTATGAAGACAAAGTTAAGACGGACATCAACCTTAATCTCACAAAAACATCGGCTGAGCAGTTCGGCGGTCGTGTCGTTGAGTTCAGGTTTCCCGAGGACACTGTTTTAAAAGGGCAGCTTGCCATCTTCCAGTTTAAGGAGGGATATGACAAAGCAGTCACCGTTTTCACAACGGATCTGGACACTTACGATTATGTCGAGATGAACACATATTTTACAGAGTTCAGCGAGTTCGCGTATGCGCCTATGACGCAGGTAAGCAACATGCGCATAGAAGAGTATGAGATCGACAGCAGCCTTTCCGACAATCAGCGCGCGAAAATGGCAAACATACGCAAAGGCTTAAAATACCAAAGCTACGATACGGAAGAGTACCGCGACAGTCTGCACAGCAGACTGCGTAAAGACACGGAATATATCGACTACGAATATTAATTCAAAGCAGCCCGGCGATACGTCAGGCTGCTTTTTACTGCGCCGCAACTATATTCCCCCCGAATTAGCCCCGATACACATGTGACCGCAATTGTGTTCCCCCCCCGCCCGAATTTAGCCCAAATATACAAAAACGCGTTGCTGCTGCGCAATGCACCGCTTATTTTGTATATTTGGGCTAAATTCTACGTAATCTAAGCCGCAAGTAATGAAGCTGCTCACCGGGCATATAAATTTCAAAAAATTTTTATTGCGAAAGCGGCGGAAACATCATACAATATAATTAGGAAAGTGTGAGTAAGCAAAGTGTCAATAGACATGGAAGCTTTTGCTTTTATAATAACTATGTAAATTATCACTGTGCAGGCATAGCGATAATTGGAATGAGCCATACTGAAAAAGGAGGTGTTTCTTATGGCAACTTCAAGCATCACGAAAAATTTTGTCATTTCAGGCAAGGAACAGGTAGAGATGTTTGTCAATGCGATTGAGGAATCTGCCAAAAACCGTCCTGTTCATATACCAGTGTCCGCAAGCGAAATAACAGAGGAAGCAGAGCTGCTTGAATTTATGAGGATGAGGAAAAAGGCGAATGGCAGAAAATAAAAAATATAGGATTATCAATATCCGCAGGTATATTGGTAATGAAAATCATGAACTTGGAGAGGATGAGCTTTTTCAAATCCTCTCTGAGTTTTCTTGCCCGGTAAATCCTGATGTTGAGAAATTTTTAAAGTGCAGTTCTGTTGATTTTACAAAGAAAAACCAATCTGTTACATATCTTGTGTTTTCTACTGTTGGCGGAAAGTTGTTGGGATATTTTACCCTTGCATTAAAACCGTTGACAGTTCGTGGTGAAACAGTAAGCAATACTGTCAAGAAGAAACTGTTACGGATTAGTGAACTTGACAGAGAATCGGATACATATACCATGTCGGCATATTTGGTTGCACAATTAGGGAAAAATTATTCAGAAAGTGCTGGGGAAATGATTACCGGCGCAGAACTTCTTGAACTGGCATGGGATAAAATCAAAGAAACCCAGTATGAGTTTGGTGGAATGGTAGTGTTTTTGGAAGCGGAAAATAAGGAAAAACTGTTATCGTTTTACCGTAACAACTGCTTTTCACAGTTTGATACCAGACAAACCACATCAAACAAAAATGCACCGCATGAGCTTGTTCAGTTATTGAGATTGCTCTAAGTAAAATTTAATACTAACTAAAAGTGAATGAATTATAATTCCTTGACGTTTATCGGGAGCGCAAGTGAGTCTGAATACTCAACCGAATTTAGCCCCGATATGCACATGCGCCGCAATTGCGTTCCTGCCCGCCCGAATTTATCCCAAATATACAAAAACGCGTTGCTGCTGCGCAATGCACCGCTTATTTTGTATATTTGGGATAAATTCTACGTAATCCAAGGCTGAAATATGATAAGGAGCATAAGGACAGTTTGGAGAAGTACCCCGAAATGTGGGAACGAATGTATAGGAGGAAGGAAGAAATTTAATGTGAATTTTATTGTAAAGATAAGCGTTTTTTTGTATAATTAAAGTGTAACAGGAGCAGGATACATTGTATCTTGTACCGCAAAAAACAGTGTATTCCTTGATCTTTTCCAAGATAAAAAGAACTTGCTGAAATTGTATAAAACATTGCACCCGGAAGATACGGACGCAACAATATTTTGAAAGAACATCACAAAGCCTGTATAAAAGTACAAAAGTCAAAATGCCCAAACCGGAATTGTATATCATCTACACAGGAAACAGAGGCAGAAAACCCGATACAATATCGCTGTCTAAGGAATTTTTTGACGGCGCAGATGTAGATATTGAGGTAAAAGCAAAGGTCATCTATGAGAGCGACACAGAGGATATTATCAATCAATACATTATTTTCTGTAAAGTTTTTGATGAACAAAGAAAGCTGTACGGAATGACAGAGCGGACAGTCAGAGAAACTATCCGCATTTGCAAGGACAAGAATGTCCTAAAAGAATATCTGATGAGCAGAGAAAAGGAGGTAGTGACGATTATGATGAGCTTATTTGATCATGAGCAGATAATGAAAACATATTGGAAAGATGTGGAAAATACTCTTACCGATAAGATTGCTCACGATAAAGACAGAGAAACAGCCGAAAGAATGATAAAAAAAGGTAAAATGTCATTGGAAGATATTGCGGATTGTGTTCCCACATTATCTTATGATGAATTAAAAAAAATCGAAGCCGAGGTTATGCAGTTAGCATAATAGGCAAAACAAATTTAATATCAAAATAACAGCGTAAAGGCGCATAGAACAGTAAATTGTAAACCATGCGCCTTTTTTGTGTTCAAAGAAGGAACATAAGCGACAATATCCAGACCAACACTGGCTTTATAGTTATTAACTGTGTCCCTACCCGTCCGAATTTAGCCCAAATATACAAAAACGCGTTGCTGCTGTCGCAATGCACCGCTTATTTTGTATATTTGGGCTAAATTCTACATAATCAAGCCGCCCCCCCCCCCC
>CANREB010000004.1 GCA_947629525.1 uncultured Lachnospiraceae bacterium | reverse complement strand
TTTTATAAAAAATGGAATCTGGAAGCCTATAGAAGGGGGCTTAGAGATTCCGAGAGATTATAGATACAGGATTGGAGGAATTTCCAATGGTAAAAATCAGAATTGAAATTTACCACTGTTGATGTATATAGGGCTGATAAAATTATTTTTACTAGCTCCCATATATGTTTCGTTTATTTTTAATTTAATGTAATAATCTTTGTTTTATCCTCAATTATATGTCCGCTTTTATCAAGACCAATATACATAAATCCCTCTTTTTGCGAATTTACGAGTTGTCCATCATTATAGCGCATTTTATTAGTCTCACAACAGCAGCCTTGTTCATAAATCATACTGTTACCAATCTTATATGAGCCAACTCTATGTGTATGGCTCATAACAAGTGCCTTAAAATCAAATCCTTCATTTCTGAACCAATACAAAGCTTTTTCAGCAGTTTTCAATGGACTGCTTGCAAAAGTTTTAGGATGGCAAAACAGAACATCTTTGTACTGTGAGTACCAAGTTCCAGTATATTCAATTTCAATATCATCAAATACATTGCATAATGGAGCATATTTTACCTTTGCTTTTGTTTTCCTGTCATAATGAGTAAATCCATCTAAAAAAATATAATCAAATGCCGTCTCAGGCATCAGCTCCTGCAGATCATTATCTAAATTTTTGGCAAGGAACTGCCCCATACGAAGTTCATGATTGCCGTGATTTACTAATACCTTCTTTGGTTTAATCATTTCAATTAAATTAATAATATATTGTCTGCCATTAATAATTTCTTCAATAGGGGATGTGCGGTATGTTTTATTAAAACGAGATAGCTGCATACAATCCAAAATATCCCCATTCAACTGAAGGATATCAATTTTACCAATATAATCTGTGAATGTTTCTAATGGTTTTGCAAACGGATAGTGTAAATCAGAAATTGATAGAATAGAAGTAGCGACAGAGTTAAGACCATGAATATAATTATCGTATTCTTCATAACCGACTGCCTGCTTACGAAGCTGATCCGGTGTAATATCTAACCCAAGCATATCACGAATCTCAATCCAATCCATGTCTGTTTCTTTACGTCTTTTGGCAAGGCAACATCGAATTTGCCATGCTATTTGATCTTCATTCTCTAATCTATGTAAATCAATAATGTCAGCCACCTACTCTCTATTGCTCAGTTATATCTGGAAGTTTAATAGAAATCTTTACAGTAATCGTATCAATCCCAGACGGAATTGCCTCTAAAACCTGATTAGTTACATCACCGGTTTCATCTACAAACCGCAGTTCTTTAACAACAACATCTTTAATAGTGATATTTTTCTTAGCATTACTTACTTTTGGCTCTATATCCTTAACTTGTACCATATAAAATTCTCCTTAACTTATTATTCGTTTATTGTGTGAGAATGTCTAATCTTATCTAAATCAGCCATAGCACGTCTTGACTCGGTAAGATAGTATTTAGGATGTTTACTCTTGCTTTTATGAAGAGTACCTTCCGACCCGAATCTGTGACCTAATTTTTGAAGTGTAAAACATTCTTTTTGTGTTATAAGAACGATACCAAACGCCTTCTTTCCAATTATTTTTTATTCTCATCCAAAACGGAAGAGTAGTTGCAGGTATACGAACCGCCCGTATTCCACAAGGTTATGAGCCTAGTATGCTACTTTTACGACAACCTGCGATAGTCTTATTTATATTACAAAAGAAATGTGACAATACCGCCAGAGAAGCAGTACTGCCACATTTTGAGAAGTGACAAATAATATCAGGTATTTAGAAAAAGAATTGAAACATCATCTGTAATCTCAACCAATTTATTTGTTATCAAAACAATTGACAATTAACTCTTCTTTTAACGAACGATTAATTTCAATTATTATAATTAAGAATTTACCAAGAAATATTCTCTAAAGAATTTAAAATCTTCTTCTTTACCATTTTTACTGTTTTAATTCAATAATAATTAAATAACGACACGATGAACGTTTTATCAAATTATCATAAGAACACATTGACATAATCGCAAAATAACAATATGGCAAATCTGGATACACATAACGTTCTTTTAATTTTAACCTCAAACTAATTTGAAGTTTTAAGCGAAAATTTTCATTTTTGCTTAATTTGAATCCTATTATATGTAAAGGTATTAAACTTACCATTTATTATGATATTATATGGCTAACATCAGCCTCGCAGCATCACATTTCATCTGCATCTGAAACGGTTGACCATCACAAAATCAGTTTCAACCCCTTTTCTAAACACCTGATATACTAAGGAAGAGGGTAGTGACTGCTATTTGGCAGCCACTATAGCATCCTCAAATGTTTCATTTATATCAAATGTCGGATTAAAATCAACAATCGTGTTAATTTCAATTGCATCCAACTTTGCAGAAACTTCGTCACACTCTTTACTATACTTCTTTATTAATCCCTTAACATCATCACGGTCATAATTAATAGCTACCGTTTCAATAATAGGGTAGAAATATTTTGTCTGATTACCATCTGTGTTAAATTTATAATCAGAGCCCTGTATTTGCCGTTCACTAGCCTTAATATTAGCAAGATTTTTCAACGTATGTATAAATGCTTGTTTTCTTTTATTCATTGAAACAGCATTATCAATATTTATTTCCGCATTACATTTAGCAAGAGCGATAGCGTTAGCAAGACTTTCTTTCTCAGCTATCAACTTCACAATAAAATCAATAACGTTATTTGGAGTAAAATCTACATCAAAAGATTTCTGTACAGTTATATTCTCATCCTGCGCCTCGCTATTTGTTTTTGATCTCATATGTTTTTGAGTAGTAGTAGTTACAAAGTCATCTTTTTTAAGATAAGCGTATGCTATAGTTGTAAGTCCTTCCAAATAATTTGCGTAACGATACGATTCTTTAAGATTCATCATCACAATCTCCTTTTTATCAATAATTTTCATAGCAATGTAATAGTTTCTCATTACTGTATATATACGAAGTAAAAAATGCCTATAAATAGCGAAAAATCAATAAAAGCTCAACTTTTAAGCTTTTCCACACGATATTTTTTTTGTTTTTCTGTCTTATTTATTCTGTTATATTTCTTTTGGCAAATTATACATCTTTTTTGATTAAATGTTTTCATCTCAAATAATTTTCCGCAAGTTATACATCTTTTATATTTTTTATGATCGCGTATATCATAATATTTTTTCTGCCATTTTAGCATTTCTCCTTCAAGACTTTTACAGAAATAACTTACATAAAAATTATCCTCATTCATAAAATCATATATACTATTTAACCTTGTTTTATCTTCATAATCTTCAATTAACTTACAATTATTCAAAATCTTTTGCAGAAATTCTTCAATCATCTTCTTATAATTATTCCATGATAATTCCATTTTCTGCTTTTGATATTGTGTTTTTAACCTTATAGAATTATCAATCGAATCATCAATAATACGAGTAAGTTCATTAGGATCCATTTCCACGCCGTCTAACCATTGATAATATAATCTCCTTGGTGTATTAAGCAAATATAAATAATCTTTGTTTAAAATAACATCTTTATCAAAATACCTTGTATAAAGGTTATTAATTTTCTGTCTTATTAAACTACACCAATCGGTTTCTTTGGACATAGCCTTATATCCCATATATTCAACTTCTGACCATACATTAAAAATCTGCCCGATTTCTGTATTTAGTAAATCTTTTCTGATAACAAACTTAATCGTCTTAATATAAGTTCTTCTTTTATTGTCGCTTGTCCATATAGCGGAACAAAGCGACTTGAAAATTTTATTTTTTTTATCAGATGATTCGCTATGTTTGTACTCATCGACTATTTCATACAAATATTCATCTGTATTTATCTACATTCACCTACCTCTTTAAATTCATAATATTTACCTAAATATTCATAAGACACTTTTGTTTTATAAGGAACCTCTATGATTGATATGCTTCTTTTTGGGTTAGAATTACTTTTTAAGTTTTTAATTATATAATCGCCAAAAGCATTCCAAGCTAAAGATTTGCTAATTGCAACCGTACTATAAGATACACTAATTACATAGTTAGCTATCAGTTCTTCAGAAATATTCAATTCATCCAATAATAATCTCATATAATGCTGGGTTAGAAGACTAAACGAATTTTCATTATCATCTGTCTCAATATCTGATATTTTCTGATTAGAGTTATAATAATTACGTATAATATCAGCATATTTATTTATATATTTCCTGCAAATACGTCTTATTTTTACGTTTGATAAATCAAAATCATTATTGATAATTAAGCATCTAGTATCTATCAGATTATTTACATTATTATCCCATAAAATATTTTTCTTTTCCCATGTGCAAATATAATCACACAACTCATTCATCGGAGAAGGAGAATGATAAGCATTTAATTTTACTCTGCTTTCCTTATTTTCTGCTTTTTTGTTTTTATCGCACAGTTTTTTATATGTTTTCATTTTATCGGGATAGTTATATAACAAAAAGTAGGGCAGTTGTTTTAAATGTTTTCTTAATCCATTACTCATTTGCCATCTTGTTCCTGTTTTTAAAAAATCGATCTCTTTCCCCTGATAAATTCTGAGTAACGAAGAGTAATCACTATAAACTTTTTTAATATCTTCATTTGTGACGTATTTATTTTCAATGCTTGTAGCCGTGTTTGTGATTTCGCCGATTCGGTTATCTCTAGTCATAATTTCATATTCTATAAGATTTTCCTTTGTATAGGGTTTAGGATTTGCAGTTGATTTATCCTCAATATCAATAATAATATTTTTTTCAATTTTGGAATTTATAATTATCGGCTCATTGCATAAAAAGAAGATGTCCCCGTCAAAATCAGCTCCGCCTTGTTGTGGAGCAGATATATCATACATATTAAACATTACAATATCCTGATCCTTGAAATACCCAAACCATTTATTAATTATGTCATTCCTAACAATACTAACTTTATTTACTTCTGAAGGATCTACCAAAGGTGAACGAAAGGACACAATATCACCACAATCAAAATTCCCACTATAAAATTCTCGTTCTCGTAAACAACCAACAGGCTCTTCGCCAACAGCAAATTGCAGATAACCAATCATGTCGCCAACGCCAGTATGATAAAATCCAGAGCAATAAATTTTACCAACCTTAGCCTCGTCAATAGACTTCTTTAGCTTCCTATAAATAAACTGTTTAACAGCAGGATCTTTTAACATTACATCATTAACCAATGCAGCCTCAATATATTTACTTTCTGCCTCGTAATCGTATGTATCAGTAATACCCATAAATTTATATGTATAAAACTTTTCACCCTTTATAATCTTTTCAAATAAAGAAGTAGTATATTTTGCCAGATTAATAATCTTTCCATCATTGTTTTCATCAAGGATATCATAACTATCAGCCTTATTTTCATAGCAATCAATATATTTTTGATTCCACAAGTCCAAACACTGCAGATATTGAAAATTCATACGAGTATATTTATTTAAATTTTTTACATGATGGCTATATTTACTAATACCTAATTTAAAACAATATTTTTTTAAAGTATTCATGTATTCTGCCCATGCCTTGTCTCCGTATTCTGCCTTGAAAATCTTATGTCCTTTAAACATAGATATATTCCAAATACAATCAATAGTATCAATATTATGTCTTTCGCCATAAATATCAGTAATGTATTCATAACCCCATTCTTTTAATATTTTCCTAAATGGAACATATACAGAATAGCCCTTAACAAAGGGTAAGCGTACCTGAACCCCAACTGCATTATAATCTAATCCCAACTGACAGCTTACATTTTTCATAAACTCGTGTTCATGACATCCGCATCCGTCAAAAGGAGATAGTTTTAAATCTTTATATCCTTCATTAATTTCACGCGATTTATATTTCCTTTTATTTCCAGTCTCTTTATCAATAAACTCCTTATCTTTTTCAACAACATATTTTATTAACTGATTTTTTAAAATCTTTTCATATTCGCCTATAATAACGATATTAGGCATATAATCGTGTATTAACGTACAAGAACTAAAAACCAAGCATCTTTGTGCCTCATATTTTGAAATTACGCATTCATCAATTTTGATATCCATTTGAGTAACCATATACAGTTCATCAAATATACTGTCGCTTACAAATGCGGTAACACCTTCTTTCCCTTGCGAAGCAGATTTTCCAAACCGAGAATAGTGAATCCCATTATAAGTAAATCCGTTATGTAATATGTATCTTAAATCGTTTTCCTGCTTAGGATTTTTCTTTGCCACGATAAGAATTACATCCTTTATATGAGACATTGATTGATTCCTAATACGCTCAATTTGATCAAAAAGAGGAGATGTTCCTTGTGTTATCAGATAACCTTTTTCTATTTCTTCTTCTATACTTAAAATCATATTATAGTTAGATTTTACCAATTCTTTTATTGGAAGTTTAACAAGCGTATATTGAATTGTTTTAATTTTGCATACCCCCTAGCTAATTCTTTCTTACATACCAATCACAATCCATCCATCGTATGTAAATAACTTGCGGCAAATTATGTACGCTTGGTACAATTTTATTTATCCAGTTTCTTACTCTCTTAATCATAATTATTCTCCATATGTTTTACTTTATATCCAAGCCACTCCAATAGATCTCTCATTCCATAAAAACATTCATAATGCCTCATGTCTCCGTTATCATTTTCTATATATTCTTCGCCTTCATATATCCCTTCGCCGCATACAGAACAATAGTGTGCCGCTTTAGGCGGTTTATAATTCGGACATCGCGGAGGACATGAGTACATTTTACAAAATTCACAAATTACGCAACACTCCCTTCATACATAACACGCTCATATACATATCCGTCATTGCCCGTATAATATATATCTTTTATCCCCAAATCTTTGATTGCTGCCATACAGGAAGGACAGGGACGAGATAATCCATACTGTTTATCGTTCCTGAGCCTGTATATATACAGCTTGACTTTTGAAAAATTTATATCTAAATAGCGCAGTTGGTTTAAGCAATTTATTTCAGCATGCATTTTAGGCAGCATATATTCAGAGTTATTCCGGTACTTATTGTATATTTTCTGCACAGGATGTGTTTTATTACAGTTGCAGCCTATTCCAATGATTTTTTTATTATATACGGCGACACATCCAATGTGTACTTTTTTATAATCTGATATACAAGCTACCTGTCTTGCCTTATCAAAATATTTATAGTCTGCCTTATGAAGCATTGGACAACCTTGCCTTTTCCATTATTTCATTTCCAAGGTCAAAACAAGTCATTTCATAATGGTAACGATCTATGTATTTCTGTAATGTACCATCTTCCATATGAATACCTGTCCACTTTAAAATAGCCGAATTAATAGTTTTATATTTTGCATTAAATCTCAGATTTTCGGCTTCTTCAATCAATTTCAAAGAATCAATAGAATTATCTTTTAAATACATAGTCGTAGAATAATTCTTATCCTGAATATTCCAACCGCTTATAGCAATAACAGAGTATCCGTTATGCAGGTCAATTTTAATCACATTGTCTGAATTATTGATTTTTTCATAAGTTAATCTTTCCATTTTTTTAGCTCCTTCTTATACCTTTAATAATTTAGTTGTTTTTGGGGTCAATTTCGCGTTTTATTTACTCAGTCGATATTTTTATCAACTAACAACTTTTCGTGCGAATTTGATATCAATTTCTAATAAGTTTACTAATAGTTTTAGACATAAGAACATTATTGCATCTGTCTGTCTTTTTCCAATCTCTTCTGTTTACGATAATTTTCAAGTCTGATTCTTGCTGCTTCTTTCTGACTTTCTGTAAGCACACGGTTTGTTTTACTGCCCGGATTTATCTTTATCCACTTTAATGGTATCTTTGCACAAACAGAGCCATCTTTATTTTCTATAAAATAACTGAACTCATTCCTGCGTTCTTCATAGAGCTTTCTAAGTCTATTAATATGCTTCCTGTTTGTGAAAGTAACAGTAGCGTTTCTTTCGCCGGAAATAAATTCCAGCATATTTTCATTATTCTCTATGTGTATCAAACCTTCCTGACATAACTTTGCGTTTCGTATTCATATAATTTCTTTTCTCTTCTAAAGTCACACTCTATACGAGAAGCGATGATAGAGCCGTTGGTATTATCCTTCCCCCTGTAATCTGTATTAAAGTCTGACTGATAGATCAGTCCGCCAAAATGTCTGTGCTCTTTGTCAAAAGTTCCTGTCTTTATGTTGTAATAGTTT
Source organism: uncultured Lachnospiraceae bacterium (assembly GCA_947629525.1). Lineage (GTDB taxonomy): Bacteria > Bacillota > Clostridia > Lachnospirales > Lachnospiraceae > COE1. The sequence continues at coordinate 103,534 of CANREB010000004.1, read as the reverse complement.
CCTCGATTCATTTAGTAAATTAATTATTCCTTTCTTTGATTTATTTTTTATATTTGTATTTGTCATAGTTTTACTCCTTTTATTGAGTAGTAGTTAATTAATAAGTTGGCGATAGTATGGCGATAAGTATAATAGTTATTTCTATTTTTGCTTTTAGTCAAAGCGGTAATTTAACTTTTTAGCGGATGAGATTCGTCTACCATGTAAATTTCTTTTATTTTTTCCATAGCCCATTTTATTTCCTGTTCATATCCCTCCTTGTTTAATACATAAATATTTGGTATGTTTTTTGGCGGCTTATTCTTGTTAGGCTGTATACTTCCTGTTTCCCTTTTTATAAGCAGGGCAGGTCTGCCATTAAAAGAAGTAGTTAAATATTGTATACACTGATTTATAGTCTTTGTTGACATAGATAAATCTTCTGACATACATTGAATGCTTCTCCAAAACGCTTTAGGATTATTATATTTATCCTTTATAGCAAATTCTGTTATAGTTTTATTTCTACATCCTATATAAGAATTGATATAAAGAAATACCATTAATATATTCTCTTTATTTAATGAACTGTCAGCCATCATAATCGTATTTAACTGAGAAGATGTCAGTTTTGTAAATCTGGGAAAGTCAAAATTTTCTGGAATGATTTTAATTTCAATGCCTGTATCATAGGATAAAGAATCTAAATCCTGATATACTTCAATCATTTTATTGTTGATCATATATTCCAGTACATCTAATACTTCTTTCAATGCCTTTGGTTTACGGCTTGTAATTTTATACCCATAAAAATCCAATGCCTTACGAATTGTAATCCAACTATAATTTTCATATGACCGATATTTGTCAATTAAAATATATATAATATAAAACTTACGATTAACGCCAAATCTCTTTTTTATGTTTCCTTGAATATAATCATTTGGAAATTTGGTAAAATATTCTGTTCCTTCCTGCAATACGTCCCTCCTCTACGAGAATTTCCCAAACGCTCTAAAAATGACGTTTAGGAAACGGAATAAAGATATACTCCTTAAGATATAATTATATTTAATAAATTAAATATAATTATATCTTCTGACCACGATAATTTTTTGGAAATTATCTCATTTACCGACAACACTACGTACTGATAAATAGCCCCTATCGGGGCAGTTTTATTTTTCTTAGCCTTTAAAAGAAAAAATCTGATTATAGTTTCTCTTTTATTCTGCTATAAATAATTTTCTATAATGTATTTCTCTTTTTTTAATATTTTGATGAAGTTTTTTACAGTACTGTTTTTTATAACATTTTATAGGTTTTAATATTTTTTATACTTTTGGTATTTTTATTATTTACTTTTAAATCAACAAACAGGGTAGTAGTAAAATAGTAAAACAGATTAACAAGATATATTTCTATATTTGATAAGAAAACATGTATGTTTCGGCGACGAGATATAAAATGACAAAATAAAAATGTTAAAAAATTTAAAAATAGTTGATTTTAGTAGATTTACTGATATTTTTTTTGATATTTATTTTTAAAAATTAAAATAAAATATCATGCATTTATATAAGGATTTTTGACGAGTTCGATTTTGGACTTGTTTTATAAGGATTTGATAAGATTTTGAGGATTAAAAGACCATTTTTCTGACACTATGAAAATAGTTGAAATGATTGATTTTGTTGAGCTTTATCGAAGTCGGTATCGAAGTAATATCGAAGCATTTTTGGATTTTTTTAGTGATGTGTGAGTGAAACAGAACCACGTTTACCGGCAAATGAACATCAAATTCAAAATGTAAATATACCCCCTATTTATAGGTTAATACTATGCTATTAATCTATAGAATAAATTTAAAAATCTGCATCAAGTTAAAAATGCCGTAAAATCAACGTTTTTTGACTATCGTTTAACCAATCTGCTAAACCTGTCAAACGACTAAATGTATGTACAATGTGTATACAATGTATATACATTGTATAAATAATAAATAAATAATAAAATAAAAATAAAATAAATATAAATAATAATATATATGTATATATATACTATCTGTATATAGCAGTACATATAATATCTACGGTTCGGTAGAGACGTCTCCAAAATTCTACCGCCTAGTAGAATTACACCACCCTGAATCCACCTGAATCACCCCTACACCCTTACACCCTAAATTATCCACAAATATCATCCACAACAACAAACTTATCCACAATCACACAAACCATTATAAATACTAGTCAGTCATAACACAACCATACATCACATCATATATTATCCACAATATACACATAAATAATTACTGATTTATACACACAAAGTATAATAATTATCCACTATGTATAATATAGTTATCAACATAACAATAATAGTAGTGTACCATATTAATATTATCTACTGCTATTTGCCATATAATCTACTGTATAGTAGATATATTCATACATTACATATACAACTAATATTATTACATAATTTTGATGTACAACTATGATTAAGTTACAATAAAAATAAAGTTATATTTATCTATTTGATCTATGTTTGTCATGTACATACACATACATATATATATATATATATAAACATAATCTAACTGGACAGTAAACAGGATGCACATACATATATACATGCTGCATTAACATGTTTATCTATATAATATCATCATATCATCATATCAATCCTGTTTATCGTCTGCAATGTATTCTAAGATGTCTCCGGGCTGACAGTCAAGCAACATACATGTTTTATCCAGTATATCTTGACGAACAAGTTTATCATCTCTAAATTGTTGTAATTGTGCCTCCGTATATATCTTTTCCTTCCTTATTTTATTGGTATTATATCCCTTTTCTTTCAATGCTTTTAAAATATTCATTCTATATTTAATCAATATTATCACCTCTATAATACATCAAATATTAGTGTAATTTATACAAAAACTACATCAATATTTTGTGTAACTTGTCTATTGAATTACATCAAAATTTAGTGTAAGATTAAATCAAGCTAAAGGACGGGGCAAGACCTAAAGCCCTAAATCCTACAGCTGATTATATCACATTTAGAATGTGATTACAAACAAAAACGGAAATACAAAATATGAACCTTGAAAAGTGAATAGTGAAATGTTAGAAAAAATAATAGACTTTAACCTCCTTCTATGTTATACTAAAACTGTAATAATAGTAGTTTTGATAATTGGAAGGAAGTGGTTATATGCCAACGAACGAAAAAGAAATAAATTGTTATCTTTTTGATCAGCTTAGTATATTAGAACGGATTGAAATGATAACAGACGATCCGAAAGTGTTAAAACAGATTGAACTGGAGCGTATGCAAATTAATCGTAAGCTATACCAGAACCCACCATTAACCGAAAATTAAATAAATAAACATAAAAGGGTGTAAAGTCTATTAGATAACACCCTTTTTAAGTGGGAGGATCAAATGATTAAATCAAGATTAAAAATTTTATTAGCCGAGCATGACATGACACAAAAAGATTTATCAATTGCAATCGGCGCAAGACTGCCGACAATTAACGATTTATGCAATAACAAATCTAAGCAAATACCTGTTAAATTATTAGATGATATATGTAATTATTTTGATTGCGATATATCGGATATAATAAGGCATCAAAAAAATATTTAAAAAAATACGAAAATAGTGTTGACAAGTAACTAAATTCGTGATACGATATAATCACATTAAGAAAAGCCGCTCAAACAGGCTACCAACCAACTAGCGACTTTTCTGCACCACTTGAAAAGTGATTGTATCTACATTCTAACATTTCAGTATTCACTTTTCAAGTGAAAATTCCCAAAACAAAAATTGTACATTGACAATTAAAGAGTGGATATAATAGAGTGTGTCAAAAATAATGGACTTGTACCCAAATCTATGCTATACTTTCTTTATAAGAAAGGGGGCGATTATATGCCAACTGGTATCGAAACAACGAAACAGGCTCTTGATGATTTTAAAAAGATTCAAGAGTATATGCTTCTTGCCAAAAAAGAAAATGCTGTGGAAACGTATGCAAAATTGAAAGATGAGTATTTGACCATCAAAGCATTATTGCAGGTATCAGGAGTAAACCTTACAGACATCGACAAGATCAAAGAGTAAGAGAAAACGGGCGCAAGTCTATTATTCAAATGGCTTGCGCCTTATATATAGGCAGGTGAATACATAGTTCATAGAAGTGAAATATATTCATCATACATAGACAAAATATACTATAAATACCTTACACAAAGTTTATCTTCAATTATAATGTGGATTTTAATATCCTTAATATTAATAATAATTAGCATTGTAATTTGTAAGTCCACAAAAATCAGTAGTGAAAAGTGTTTTATACCCTCGATATTTTTTATTATAGGAATTATTTTACTTATGATACAGACTTACAGAATTATCGGATGTCGTTCATTAATAGAAGATGTTATTTTTAATCCCATTAAAAGAATATAAGATAGAGGTGATGATTTTTGGTAAGGGTTATAAAAAGAGATTGCACAGAAGTTGCCTTTGACAAAACAAAGATATCAAATGCTATTTTAAAAGCCATGAAAAATGGTAGTGGCATTGTAAAACCTAGGATTGCAGAAGATATCGCAGATGAAATTTATGAAGAGAATATAGATAGAGACGAGATTAGTATCTCTGACATAGAGGGAATAGTTTATGATAAGTTAATTAGTAAAAAGCAGAGATTAACAGCGAAAGCCTATGAAGGATATCGAAGTATTAGAGAATTTCAGAGGGAAAATCAAAATACTATTGACGAAGATATTATTTCTCTTTTAGATGATAAAAATGATTATTGGAAAGATGAAAATGCTAACAAAAATCCTATGCTTAATACAACCAAAAGAGATTATATGGCTGGCATTGTAAGCACAGACGCAACAAGAAGATATTTATTATCCCCAGAAATTGTAAATGCTCATGATGAAGGAATTATTCATTTTCATGATGCGGATTATTTTGCACAGCTGCTTCATAATTGTGATCTTGTCAATCTTGAAGATATGTTACAAAACGGAACAGTTATTAGCGATGTACTTATCGAAAAACCGCATAGCTTTTCAACTGCATGTACGGTTACAACACAGATTATCGCACAGGTGGCAAGTAGTCAGTATGGAGGACAGAGTATCTCTTTGGCGCATTTAGCACCGTTTGTAGATATTAGCAGACAAAAAATAAAGAAAAAAATTACCGAAGAACTTTACGATAATGGGCTTATCAGTAGCGACAGTGAAAATCTTGCTGAAGTAACCAATATTTCAAACGACTTATTAAAAAAAGAAATTGAAAAAGGAATACAGACAATACAATATCAACTTACAACAATTATGACTACAAACGGACAAGCACCATTTATCACAATATACATGTATTTAAATGAAGCTAAAAATGAGCAGGAAAAACAAGATCTCGCTATGATGATTGAAGAAATATTAAAACAACGTATGCAAGGTGTAAAAAATGAAGACGGCGTTTATGTCGCTCCTGCGTTTCCAAAATTAATTTACGTAACTGAGCCAGATAATATCACAGAAACATCTAAATATTGGTATCTTACAAAATTAGCGGCTGAATGTTCTGCAAAAAGGTTAGTCCCAGATTATATTTCTGAAAAAATGATGCTTGAGTTAAAAGGTGATGTCTATACATGCATGGGCTGCAGAAGTTTTCTTACACCAGATAGATTTACAGATAATGGAGTTGGAAATATAGCAAACGCAAGAAATTATGAGCAGGGAAAACATAAATATTACGGCAGATTTAATCAAGGCGTTGTAACATTAAATCTTCCAGACATAGCATTATCTTCTGAAGGGGATTATGATAAGTTTTGGAATTTATTTGAAGAAAGAACAGAATTGTGTCACAGAGCGTTGAGGGCAAGACATGAAAGACTACTTGGTACTCCATCGGATGTTTCACCTATCTTATGGAAATATGGCGCGTTGGCAAGGCTAAAAAAAGGAGAAACTATTGATAAGCTGTTATACGATGGCTATTCAACAATTTCACTTGGATATGCAGGGTTATATGAATGTGTAAAATATATGACTGGACATTCTCATTCAGATGAAGGAATTGGAGAAGAGTTTGGACTGAAGGTTATGCAGGCATTAAATGATAAATGTACACAATGGAAAAAAGAAGAAAATATTGATTATTCCTTATATGGTACACCATTAGAATCTACAACATATAAGTTTGCAAAGAAACTAAGAGAAAGATTTGGTATTATTGAAGGAATTACTGATAGAAATTATATTACAAACAGTTATCATATACCAGTGTTTGAGCCGATTGATGCGTTTGAAAAATTACGAATTGAATCAAAATTTCAAAAACTTAGCCCCGGCGGTGCAATCTCTTATATAGAAACACCGAGTATGATCCATAATGTCCCTGCGTTACTGGAAGTAATTAAGTATATGTATGATCATATTATGTATGCTGAAATAAACACAAAAAGTTGCTATTGTGAAAAATGCGGTTATGATGGAGACATAAATTTAATTGATAATAATGGCAAACTTGTATGGCATTGTCCAAATTGTGGAAATGAAGACGCATCAACAATGGATATTGCATTTAGAGTCTGCGGTTATATAGGAACTGCTAAAAATGGTGGGAATCAAGGCAGATATGGCGATATACATGATAGAGTAAAACATTTGGATGATATTGAATATAAGGACGGTGATTAATATTCGATACGCATCAATTCGTGAATTAGATATCAGCAACGGAGAGGGCATAGGTATAGCCCTCTTCGTGCAAGGCTGTCACTTCCATTGTCATAATTGTTTCAACCCTGATACTTGGAATTTTAATGGCGGAAAAGAATGGACACAAGAAGTAGAAGATAAATTTATAGAATTAGCAAATAAGCCATACATAAAACGCATTTCTATACTTGGCGGCGAACCATTAGCGGCGGAAAATCTTAACGATGTTGCACATTTAGTATGCAGGATAAATAAAACATACAACGCACAACAATATATGGGGGATGCAAATGATGATAACCACAATATATTGATAAAAAATCCCGATAAAAACCGTATTTTATATCCCCAGAAAACAATCTGGCTATACACAGGATATACTTGGGGAGAATTGTTTATGTATGATGATGAAATAAACAAGTTTCCTAATTATTTAAGAAAAGATAATATGGAGTTTTATACAAAACGACAGCAAATTATAAAACAGTGCAATGTGGTTGTGGATGGAATATATATAGACTCACAAAGGGATATTACATTGAAATGGCGTGGAAGTGGTAATCAAAGGGTTATAGACGTGCAAGAGTCCATTAGAAAAGGAGAAGTTGTATTATGGACAAATTAAGAGATTACGAGTATACAATACCTGATACTTCAAAAGAATGGTTATTATCAAATGGATTTGCATATGATAAGGCACTTACATACGCCTTTAATGAAGGCGATGGGGTAACAGAAGTATATTCACAAAAATTTCCAGTATACAAAAGTAATAATATTACAACATTGGAATGTGAATTATCAGTATTTTTAGGTGAGAGTGAAGTAAAAATAAATGTTTATGATTGTGCCACACATTCAATATACTCTCCATTTTATTATTACGAATATGGGAATTATGATAAAATTATAACTTGGATATGGTTTAAGATAAACCAAAAATTAAAAAAACTGAATATAAACAAAATAAGCAAGATAAATGCGGAGAATGAAAATATGGTAAGAGTTAATATTAAAAAGCTTAATGACAGTGCGATCATTCCAGTTAGAGGAAGTGAAGAGGCGGCAGGATATGACTTACATGCGAATATCAAGGAGAATATAATAATACCACCTCATACCACACAGAAAATTAGCACAGGATTATCAATTGAAATACCCAAAGGATATTTTGGCGCAATAGTAGCGAGAAGCGGATTAGCTACTAAACAAGGGCTAAGACCTGCAAATGCAATAGGGATATGTGACTCAGATTATCGAGGCGAATACATAGTTGCACTTCACAACGACTCAGATATTGAAAGAACCATAGAACCTAATGATAGAATTGCACAATTAATTATTATGCCATATCTGCCAGTAAAATTTGCCGAAGTTGACATTTTAAGTGATACTGAACGTAGTACAAGGGGATTTGGGAGTACGGGGAAATAATATAATAGGTGGTGATTGAAATTTTGAAAGAAATGTCAATATACACGAATATATCGTATGGCAGTAGGAAGTAAAAAATAAGGTTTATGTGAAATTAAACACATAAAACCTTATTTTTATATTATTTTACAATAAATTGGTATAGAAAAATTTATGATGTAAAGTTTACGGTTAAACATAATTAAATAGCGATATTATAGATGAATCGGGTTTTCCTGACACATGGACTGTTTCTACACCTACTGTTACGCAGACAGGCAGTAGACGAATAATCCTTGCAGCAAACGCAGGGTTAGCAAAAATATATCATTATTATTCTACCAACTATGTTGGTAAGACAGCCTATACTGGGCAACAAATTGATAGCGGTGACGTTTCGTATGGCAATCCCTTTTATGTTGTGACATTCTACAAAAACTAATGCAAGAGTTACCGATTCACCAGCTTTACATGCAACACTCGTAATACCATTAAACACTTGTCCTGTATATACTCCGCTTTCATCGTCATACATAGAGTGACTAATAGTATATTTTTTATATATCTTAGCTAAAAATAGCATCGTTGGGAGTGACAACTGAGCTACTACCTGACCTGTTGTGTTCCAATCATAGGTGTTTGCCGTGAAATTTAAAGTATCAGGATAATCATTAGGATTTAATATATCGCTATAGTAATTATTGTGTGCTAATTGTGATAGAGGCACTTGCATAGTTTACTGACGTTTGGATTGCTCCTAATCCAACGGTTAAGGTGGTGGCTCCATTCATAGTTCCCGATTGAGCAGGAGTATATGAAGGGTTTTGACCTGAGGCACTCATTGAATATTTTATAAATCCTAGATCTACTAGTTCTTTAGGAACTGTTATACTCATTGATGATCCCGTGTTAGCAGCATTTCTTGCAGAGTAACTTAATACTATCTTTGACTGTGATAAATTGCCAAAATTTAATATATCGCTATTTAGATCATTATTTTTTTAGTAAAAGAATATTTTAATAGGTTTATTCGTCTTACATTTCAATTTTATTATTATTTTTACTAAAACTCAAATCTAAAACGAATTTTAATTATTAAATAATCTGATTTGCCTTGACATTTTATAAATAAATTTTGACCACAATTTTGACCACAATTTTGACCACAATTCATATGATTTGGAACGGTTTAAAACGGTTTGAAACGGCATTTTTAATCTGTAAAAATAAAAAGAATGTCGAAAACACCGCATTTTCAAGCATTCTCATTACTGGAGTAGACGGGAGTCGAACCCGTGTCCAAAAAACCATCCCATGTACTTCTACAAGCTTAGTCGATCGTTTCGGGCAAGCCCGTTTCCCTTCCGTACAGGCGAATCAACACCCCTGTATGGTCAGTAGCTTCATAATACGCCCACATACTCAAAGCTTTGTAAGTGTCGTTTCCTACATAATCGATGCCTGAATCCTAACGTGTAGGTGCGCTAGGTCAGACAGCAGCCATTAGGCTGCGTATGCTAAATTATCTTCAGCGTTTAATTTTAATTGTGGATTTGACGCATACCTGCGGCTTGCTTCTCCATCTTCAGATTCCCTGTCGAAACCTTTACTACCCCTCATAAATCAAGTATGTTAATATTAACAAAAACAGTGTGCCGTGTCAAGATAATTTTGTAAAAATTAAAACAAAAAAATTGACATTTTAGATCAAACTTCTTTACTAGGCAGTCTCATTGAAGTATAATTCTATTAATACGATTTAATTGGGAAGCGGCAGTGCAGAGGCGAGATCGCCCTGTATCAGTATATATGATGTGCGCAGATAACAGCGCGGAAATGAGGTAAGTATGAATATCACTATCACGGGAAATCTTGGAAGCGGTAAATCAAGTGTTGCGAAGATACTGAAAGAAAGAGGATATGAAATCTTCTCGACGGGTCAGATATTCAGGCAGATCGCCATGGACAGGGGACTGTCGGTAGAGGAGTTTAATAAGCAGGTAAATGAGGCGGCAAGCAAGGGCGACCGCTCTATCGACAAGATGATAGACGACACCACCACAAAAATAGGCGAGGAAAAGGATATGATAGTGTTTGACTCGCGCCTTGCGTGGCATTTTGCACCGAAAAGCTTTAAAGTATTTGTAATCACGGACATAGATGAGGCGAGCAGAAGAGTATATAATGACAGTGTGCGTGCCAATTCGGAATCATACGCCACACAGGCGGAATGCAGAAAGGCGCTTATCAACCGTCAACGCCTTGAAACAGTGCGTTATAAGGATATATACGGTATTGATTATTACGATATGAGCAACTATGATCTTGTGATAGAAAGCACGAGCGCTTCGCCTGCGGAGATAGCGGATGAGATACTTAAAAGAATGGAAGAGTACAAAAACGGCGCATTTGAGCGGTTGATGGAGCTTAATCCGACGTCAATAAAAAATAACGCCGGCGCAAACCCCGAAGAGGGAGGCGGCGTTACGGTAAACGAAAATAACGGAAGATGGACGCTCAATACAGGCAGCGAATTACTCGAAAAAGCAATTAACGGTAAGGAAAAATTCATACCTGTCAAGGTGGCATCGTCCGAACAGAGCACGGAAGAAGGTTTTATGAATTTCCGTCATTTGACGATTTCAGAAAACGCGTAATTTTTTAAAACTTTGTTCCACACGGAATATGCCGAACTGTTCTCATGCACATAGCCGTCAGAGCAGAAATCGGGGCGAAGCGACGTGTCAGGACACATTATATATTCCGTAAGGTTGATAAAGCCCCACCCTGATGTACGGCACATATCCTGTAACAGTATGTTTGATAACTGGATATTGTAATTATTAAGGTTTCCCTTGTTGACATCAGACATTACACAGGGAACAGACATTACATAGATACTTACATCGGGCCTCTTTTCCAATATGCGGGATATCAGTGTCTGCATACTTGATATAAACTGTTCGGGAGTGCTTCCGACCAAATCGTTTACACCGAAGCATATGAAGACCTTGTTTACGTCCGACATTTGGGCGACGGCATCCTCTATATATGTGACGTTCCCGTTATATATTGGCATTATTCCCGAATGTTTTGAGAGTGCGTTAGAGGAGATTGCTACTTTTGCCGAACAGCTGACTCTTGCAAGAAAATATGTAGTGTCTGTTTTTACCGAGTCGCTGTGGCTGCTGCAGTACTGGTCAAATCCAACCGTAAGCGAGTCGCCTACAAATACTGAGTGCGAGAAAAAGGCGTTTTCCGAAATATAACCGCTGTTTAATATTTCATTATATTTGTTCTCATCAATAAGCCCGACGGTAAAGCTGTCTACCAGATATGTATAAAGCTCTTCGATAAGGCTTGACGGAAGGCTTTCCTGTGCAATTGACGCACCTGTAAGCGGCTGTATGGTGGCAGGCTGTACAGTGACGGGCTGCACGGTAATGCTGTCTGTCGGCGAAGACGTCACGATCACTACATCGCCCTCGTGGGCATAGGCAGTCGCAGGCGCCAGTACCATGGCGAACAGAAACATTAATATCAATGAATATACATAGTTTGTTTTTCTGATATTTTTTAAAGACATATAAATACCTCATCATATAAATAATTTATTTTTATGTTTTTAAACATTATAATTATTAAAGCGCGAAATGTCAAATTTTTCTCTATATATATGTTCAATATATGCTCAAAGGCATCAGGATTAAAGATATCAAAAATTTCAGAAAAGATTGACTATTGACCTGATTGGATATAAAATTATAAAGAAGATAAAAGGTTTAGAAACGGAAGGAGTGCCAAAATGGCTGAGGAATTTAGCGTAGACAGTATGGTGGATATGTACCTGTATGAAAACGGGCAGTTATTGGAAAAGCTTGAAGAGATCATACTTGAGACCAAAGACGATGACGCCTTTGACGAGAATAATATAAATGAAATATTCAGGATAATGCACACTATAAAAGGGTCTTCCGGTGTTATGAGGTATGATAACATCATGAAAGTGTCGCATAAGCTTGAAGATATTTTCTATTATCTCAGAGAGAATTTAGGTATAGATGAGCCGCATATGGAGTTGTCTGACATAATTTTCCAAGTGCTTGATTTCATCAACGGCGAGATGGATAAGATAAAGGACGGCAACGATCCCGACGGCGATAATTCAGAGCTTATGAGCACTATGAACGACTTCCTGAACAGACTTAAAGGCGACTCTTCTTCGGACACGGAAAAAAAGGAAGAACCCAAAGTGGAAGCCGCAAATATAAATCTTGGACCGAACCAGTTTTATATTGCGCCGCAGGTTTCGGGCGACGATAAATTTTTCCGCATAAGGATAACATATAATCCTGACACTCAGATGTGCAACCTGAGAGCGTATTCCGCAACATATGCCCTTAAGGAATTTACCGAGAACGTACATTATTCACCCGATGATATACTGACGAACGAGGATTCCTCAAATGTTATACTTGAGGATGGTTTTCGTATGCTTGTCCAAGGCAGTTTTACCGAAGAAAAGCTGCGCGAGCTTTTGGACACCACATCGGAGATAAAGAATATAGATATAACGGAATGCAGCAGGCAGGAGTTTGAGATGGGCTTTTCGGATGCCCCGATACAGGCTGCGCCCGTCGAGACTGAGCAGAGCGAAACGCGTGAGGCGGAGGACAATGCCAAGGCGGAACCTCAACCCGGTGACTATGTTATTCAGAAAGAAGCAGGCAAAGCAAAACAGATAACAAAAGGCAAGAAGAAAAAGGAACATAAGCAGTCTTTTATGAGCGTCAGCATAGACAAGATGAATTTGCTTATGAACCTTATGGGTGAAATGGTCATCGCGGAATCGGTAGTCCTTCAAAATCCGGATCTTCAAGTGCCCAACCTTGACCTGTCGAATTTCCAAAAAGCAGCGTCGCAGCTATCAAAGATTACGACAGAGATGCAGGAACTTATCATGTCTATGCGTATGATGCCGCTTACGAACACATTCCAGAAGATGAACAGGACTGTATTCGACATGTCAAGAAAGCTTAATAAAGACATAGAGTTTGAAATGATTGGCGACAATACGGAAGTGGACAAGAACATTATTGAAAATATCTCAGATCCTCTGATGCACCTTGTGCGTAATTCCGTAGATCACGGCATTGAGACAAAAGAGGAAAGAGAAGCCGCAGGCAAGACGGAAAAAGCAAAAGTTACTCTTGAGGCTAAGAACGAGGGCGGCAAAGTATGGATATCCGTGCGCGACAACGGCAAAGGACTCAGCCGCAATAAGCTTTACAAGAAAGCATGGGAGAATGGCATCCTTCCCGATAACAGAGTTGAGAGTGATTACACCGACAAGGAGATATTCCAGTTCATCACATATCCGGGATTTTCAACGAAAGAAAAGGTTACGGAGTTTTCGGGACGAGGCGTTGGTATGGACGTAGTAGTCAAAAACATACAGAAGATAGGCGGCGTGCTTGATATCGAGTCGGTCGAGGGTCAGGGAACCACGATGACGATGAAGATACCTCTTACAATGGCTATCATAGACGGCATCGTAATGAGGAACGGAAATACCAAGTTCGTAATGGAAACTTCCGCCATAAAGGAATTTATAAGGGTAACTGAAGATAAGCTTATACATGAGCCTAACGGTGAAGAATACATAATGATACGCGGCGAATGTTATCCTATACTGCGCCTTAGCCAGAAATACAAGCTTGACGGAGCGGTTACAAATATTGAAGACGGTGTTATGCTTCTGCTTGAATACGAAAACAATACATTGTGCGTACTTATTGATGAGCTTATAGGCACTCAGGAGATCGTGGTCAAGCCTATACCTTCATACGTCAAGAAAGTACACGGCATTTCGGGCTGCACACAGCTTGGAGACGGCAGTATAGCTCTTATTTTGGATGTTAGCGGTTTAATGCAGGATGCATATTAATTATATGTCAGGAGGCGCTGCCATGGAAAAAAGTGAAAAAGATTTATTGGAAAGCTATGGTTTTGATGTAGACGGCACTATGAGAAGATTTCTGAACAATGAAGCGTTGTACAAAAAGTGCCTTAAAAAATTTTTGGATGACTCAAGTTATGAAAATTTAAAGGAGGCATTTGCGCAGGAAAACTGCAGCGATGCTTTCAAGGCGGCACATACCATGAAAGGATTTGTTTCCAATCTCGGTATAAACAGGATATATGAACTTTTAATACCGATGGTCGAGAAGCTCAGAAGTCAGGATATGTCCATTGGAAACGAGATGGAAAAACTGGATGAGCTCTATAAGGAAACTTATAAGATCATAGAGGATTTATAAAGGCGGGGATAGCTTTAATGGCAGACAAAACGGATTGGGTTGTTGACGGATTTCAGTTTGGTACTGATAATGATGCACGGCTTGCAAAAAACGAGCAGATCAGGATAAAGAACCTTGAAGCAAAGTTGGACTATAATAACACCAATATGGTGTACGCCGTATACAAAAAAGCAATAGAAAACAGAGTATTCAAGACCCCCGTGGGTTACGATTTTTTGAAAAAGCTGCAGCGCTGCCTTAATAACGCCGCCGGTTTTGATGGAGACATATACGACATACCCGTGCAGGGCGTGTACAGTTTCAGGGAAAGCACGGCGCCCGCGGTCGAAAGGGTCAAGGCAAGCACTAAAAAGAAAAAAGAAAGACCCAAAAGAGATAAAGAGTTTTTTACCAAACGTATTTTATTGTGTGCAAATGCGGTACTGGCGGCTTTAGTTGTGCTTTTGTTCCTGATAGCATATAAGGGATCGTCCAATCCGAATGTGCTCAATTATGAAAAAGCGGTAAAAGACAGATACGCGTATTGGGAGCAGCAGCTTACGGAACGCGAGCAGGCAGTCCGTGAAAAAGAAAGAGAGCTTATGATTACGGAATAACGGAGGGGATGGCGTTGAACAGGCTGAAGATACTTGTGGTTGACGACGAGAGCAGAATGAGAAAGCTTGTCAGGGACTTCCTTATAAAAGAGGATTACGAAGTTTTGGAGGCAGGTGACGGAAGCGAGGCACTTGACGTATTTTTTGAAAATCAGGATATTGCGCTGATAATCCTTGACGTGATGATGCCTAAGCTTGACGGATGGCAGGTGTGCCGTGAGATACGCAACTATTCCAAAGTGCCTATTATAATGCTGACCGCAAGGGCTGACGAGAGAGACGAGCTTCAGGGATTTGAACTCGGAGTTGATGAATATATATCTAAACCGTTCAGCCCTAAAATACTGATGGCACGCGTCGGAGCGATACTGCGGCGTACAAATCAGGCTGCGGAGGACGGCAGCATAGAGTGCGGCGGGATAGTGATAGACAAGGCGGCACATGTGGTAACTATAGACGGAAATCCTATCGATCTGAGTTTCAAGGAGTTTGAGCTGCTGACTTTTTTTGTTGAAAATAAAGGAATAGCGCTTTCAAGAGAAAAAATCCTGAACAGTGTCTGGGATTATGATTATTTTGGCGATGCAAGGACTATTGATACCCATGTTAAGAAGCTCAGGAGCAAGATGGGTGCAAAAGGCGATATGATAAAAACAGTGTGGGGTATGGGCTATAAGCTAGAGGTATAAATGAAAGGCAAAAACATGAAATATTCCATAAAACAGCAGATAGCCCTTATATTTATAGTGGTTATGGCAGGTACTATAGTGCTTTGCTGGACTGTAAATAATTTTTTCCTCGAAAGTTTTTACATAAATAATAAAAAAAATGTTATAAACAACGCGTATGTGAGCATAAACGAGGCGACTGTCAACGGTGACATAAGTTCGGAAGAATTTGACCTGCAGCTTCGTAAGATATGCGATATGTACAATATAAGCGTACTCGTAATAGACGCCGAGTCAACGACTATCAAGTCAAGCTCGCGTTATACCGAAATGCTTATCCGCAGGCTTTACGATAATTTTTTTGACCCTGACCCGCAGCTTGAATATCTTGAGGAAAATGATAAATTCATAATAGCCACAGCGATGGATATGGTGACTGATACAGAGTATCTTGAGATGTGGGGGGTACTTGACAACGGCAACCTTTTTTTGGTACGCTCACCATTGGAGGGTATACGGGACAGCGTTAAGATCGCTAACCGTTTTCTGGCGTATGTGGGAGTGGCGGCGACGCTGCTTAGCGCGCTTATCATATGGTTTGTGACTACGCATATCACAAAACCGATAATGCAGCTAAAAGATATTTCCGAGAAGATGACCAATCTCGACTTTGAGACTAAATATGTAAGCCGCGGACAAAATGAGATAGACTTGCTTGGTGAGCACATCAACGAATTGTCAGCTGCGTTGGAGAGTACGATTTCCGAATTAAAAACCGCCAACAACGAATTAAAGCGCGACATAGAAAAAAAAGAGCAGATAGACGAGATGCGCAAAGAGTTCCTCTCGAACGTTTCCCATGAACTTAAGACGCCTATCGCGCTTATTCAGGGGTATGCGGAGGGGCTTAAAGAAGGAATTAACGATGATGATAAGGAAAGCAGGGAATTTTACTGCGACGTCATAATCGACGAGTCGGGCAAAATGAATAATCTGGTCAGGAAACTGCTGGATCTTAACCAGCTTGAGTTTGGCAATGATGTGGTAACGATGGAACGCTTTGATATTGTGGCGCTCATTCAGAATTTTTTACATTCTGCCGATATACTTATCAGCCAAAATGATATAAAATTACAAGTAGAAAAATCAGAGCCTATTTATGTGTGGTCGGATGAATTTAAGGTTGAAGAAGTGGTCAGAAACTTTTTCAGCAACGCGATAAACCATGCAGACGGCGATAAAATAATAGAGATAAAATACCGTTTAGACAACGAAACAAAAAACAAAGTAAGGATAAGCGTATTTAATACGGGCGAGCCTATTCCCGACGAATCGCTTCCCTATATATGGGATAAATTTTACAAGGTCGATAAGGCAAGGACAAGGGAGTACGGCGGCAGCGGTGTCGGATTATCAATCGTAAAGGCTATTATGGAATCCATAAATCAGCAGTACGGTGTTATCAATTATACAAATGGCGTAGAGTTCTGGTTTGAACTCGAGACTAAATAAACGGAGGTGTTGACTTGAAAAAGGTTAAGGCGTTAGGGCTTATAGCGGTGACAGCGGTTCTGCTTACCGGCTGCATCGACTCGATGCCTGAGCTGACTGACGAGCAGTCAGAAATAATTTCGGAGTATTCGGCAGGACTGCTGCTTAAATACTCGCCGAACTATGATTACAAGATAGTTGACGAGGAGGTGCTTGCGGAAGCTATGGCGCAGGAAGCTGCTATGGAAGAAGCTTCTTCGGAAACGGCGACGGAAGAACGGACGCAGGAAAGCAGTACAGAACAGGAAGAAAGCGGTACGCAGGAGAGTACCGAAAACACAGAGGAAGAGAAACCTGCCGGGAATGAGTCGGACGTAGAGATCGTCGCAACGGACGAGACAGATTTAGCGGAGCTTCTTGGAATAGAGGATGTTGCTGTTAAATATCAGTCATTTGAACTTCGCGGTTCATATCCTGAGGAGAGTGACGGATTTAGTCTTACCGCCGCGCAGGGAAAAACACTTCTGATAGTGCATTTTGATGTTGAGAGTGCGACGGGAAGCGATGCGGAGTGCGACTTTTTCGATTATAACCTTAATATAAGGATGAACGTGAACGATAAATCGGTCAAAGCTTTAAGTACATTGCTGCCTAATGATATTGCTTCGTATATGGAGACGATTTCAGCGGGAGAATTAAAAGATGTTGTTGCCGTGGCGGAAATAGATGATATAACGGACGAAGAGATAGAAAGCCTGAGCCTTAGCATTTCATCCGCTTCGGGAAGCTTTAATGTACAATTGCGGTAATATTCGTCATGAATAATAAAAAAGTATATAAATTGTCAAAAATTATCTGAAAATATTTGTAATTACCGATATATCCATGTTATAATTATAAATAGATAAAATTTCTGCATAGCAGGATGATATAGACGAAGTGTCTGTCAGAATGGAGGTTAATATGGAAACTAAAATTCTCTTGGAGAATGGAACAAACGAATTAGAGGTATTGGAATTTGTGGTTGACGGCAACTCATACGGTATTAACGTGGCAAAGATTAGGGAGATAATCCCCTATCAGCCGATAACGCCAGTACCTAATGCACATCCCAGTGTAGAAGGTATTTTTATGCCGCGTGATGATATGATAACAGCGATAGATCTGCGCAACTGTCTGCAGCGCGGACAGTCAAATCCGGGAGGACTCTTTATCATCACAAGCTTTAATAAACTTGATATTGCTTTCCATGTTGATTCAGTCATAGGCATACACAGAGTGTCATGGGTTGACATCATCAAACCCGGCGCTACGGTCACTACGGCAGAAGACGGTATTTCAACAGGTATAATCAAGATTGACGGCAAGCTTATCATCATTCTTGACTTTGAGAAGATCATAACTGATATCAATCCCGAGACAGGTTTGAAGATTACTGAGATAGATGCGTTAGGTACGAGAGAAGGCACGGAGACGCCTATACTTATTGCCGAGGACTCATCTCTTCTCAGAAAGCTCATCGTGGATTCGCTTAAGAAAGCAGGATACGAGAACATTATCAAGACAGAGAACGGCGAGGAAGCGTGGGAGTACATTACCAAGTGCCGCGACGCGGGTACGCTTGACAGAGATGTCAAGCTGCTCATAACAGATATTGAGATGCCTCTTATGGATGGTCATCGTCTGACAAAACTTGTAAAATCAGACGAAACTACCAAGCAGATACCTGTTATCATTTTCTCATCATTGGTAAACGAAGAAATGAAGAAAAAAGGCGAGGATTTAGGTGCGGACGCACAGCTTTCAAAGCCTGAAATAGGAAATCTTGTTAAGGTTATTGACCAATTGCTTTCAAAATAACAGAAAGCATACCCAGCGGCATTTGACTGCCATGAATAAAAAGGAGTCGGGTGTTTACAGCCCGACTCTTATTAGATTTTGAATTGTAGGAGCCTCAATGGATACGACTCAATTGATACAAAAGCAGGAGATGCTTGTAAATAAGATAAATGAAGCGCAATTTGTCCTTGTCGGCGTCGGCGAAGAATTTAACGAGAAATTCAGTGATATTGACAAATATCCGCAGTTAAAAGACGCGCTTGACAAAGTTGACGAAGATGAGGAATGCGGATGGGTGGTTCCGTATCTGGAGAAGCTCTATATCACATCGCATAAAGACGGCAGAATTGAGAAAGCATATGACAATCTGTATGAACTGGTAAAGGATAAAGATTATTTTATAGTTACCACCTGCATAGACGGAAACATAAAAAAAGCAGGATTTGACAGTAAAAAGATCGTAGCGCCATGCGGCAGTTACAGCCGCCTGCAATGCAGCATCCCGTGCGATGATGAACTATATCGGGCGCAGGAATATATGGATGAGATAAGCCGCGCGGTCACAACAGGCGATTATGATATGCTGCCCTCAATGCAGCCTAAGTGTCCTAAATGCGGAGCGCCGTTAGTTTTTAATAATGTTATGTGTGGAGCGGCTTACGTTGAGGCGGGGTATCAGCCGCAGTGGGACGAATATACTAAATGGCTTAAACTTACGCTGAACAAAAAGATTTGTGTGCTTGAACTTGGAGCAGGGCTTAATATGCCGAATATTATAAGATGGGCATTCGAGAAAATCGCATTTTATAACAAAAAGGCAGATTTTTTCAGAATAAATAAATCATTGTATCAAATGACAGAGGATTTGGGAGATAAGGGTATCAGTATTGCAATGGATTCCGTGGAGTTTTTGCAGGGCTGCCGATTATCGGACAGAAAATAATATTGAGGGGAGAGTTATTATGAGTACAGAGGAAAATTATTTGGATAACCTGCTTAAAGCTGTAACTGAGGTAAGCGAGGCACAGTCTGCGGAGGAAGAAATCGGCGACGAAGCGCTTGATCTTGATGCAGGGCTTGATATACCTGATATTGAGCCTGAGGTAGAACTTTCCGATACGGAACTTTCTGACATAGAGATCCATGAAGTTGAGGCTTCCGCGGTAGAGGTTCCCGAGGCGGAGGCGGCTGCGGCAGAAGTTTCCGAGGCAGAAGTTTCTGCGGCATCGGCTGATGTACCTGTACCGGACGGTGACGAGCAGGAGAGCAATGACGATACAGAGGGTGCTGAACCGGCTGCTTTGGATGAAGAGCCTGAGCCGTTTATACCTGACATCGAGCCGCTTCCCGAAGCGGAGTCTGACAAGGATATAAGTATTGACGGACTTGATGAAGCCATACAGTCAACGACTGAGCTGGAACTTGCAGGAGAACTTAATATAAGCGATTTGGGAATGGAAGAGGCTGAAACAAAGGAGACGGAAATGGAAACGGAAGATGACGAGTTAAATATCGATGATATAGGCGATGAATTGAAAGCATCCCTTGATGCTTTGGTGGCTGATGATGAACCTGACGATGAGGATGATGAACCGGTCATACCCGATATTGACGATGAGGCTGATATTTCCGCCGAAGACAAAGCGCAGATCGCCGCGGAAATTAACATTGACAATGATGAACTGCCCGCTCTTGACGAGGATGAAGTTGACGATGGCATCGATGATGTGCTGAGTCTTCTTGACGCTGAGGAAAATCCCGATGTCGCTGAAATACAAGATCTGTTGAAAAAACAGGATAACAACGAGCAGGTTCAGGATGATATGATGGAAAAACTTCATCAGATGGCTGACAATGAAGAGGCGTTTGTAGATGCGGGTGAAGCCGATATGGATGATGCGGACGAAGGTTATGTGCCGCCCAATGTAGATGTCGTGAAACGCGTGGAGAACAAAAAAGCAGCGGAAGACGAGGGTAAAAAGAAGAAAAAGTCGTCCAAGAAAAAGAAGAATACTGATGACTTGGATGACGACGAATTTGACATGACGGAAGAAAGCCCTAAGAAGCCGGGGCTGATGGGAAAATTCTTCAATATACTCACTGAGGATCTTGTGCCTGAGCCGACAGAGGAGGAACTCGAAGCCGAAAAGGCGGCAAAAGAAGCCAAGAAGCAGGAGAATATGACTAAAAAGGAGGCTGAAAAGGCAGCCAAAGAGGAAGCCAAGAAAGCCGCCAAAGAAGCAAAGGACGCGGAAAAGAAAGCGGCTGCCGCGGAAGCGGAACAAAAGAAGAGAGAAAAGAAAGCCGCCAAGGAAGCAAAAAAAGCCGCTAAAGAAGCTAAACGCGCTGCGGAGAAGCCCGTTAAGCGTATTCCGCCTAAGAAGATAGCAGCCGGAGCAGTGTTCGGCGCGACAGTGTTCCTTGCGATATTTATAGCGACAAGTGTCCTTGCTTCACAGGGATATCTGCAGAAAGCACGAAACGCATACTATAACAGAGATTATAAGACAGTTTATCTGTCAACATATGGAATGGATCTTGATGCTTCCGACGATATCATAAGAGGCAGGAGCGAAGTCATACTGAAAATGCAGAGAAGATATGACTCATATGAGATAAACATGAAGATGGGGCGCGAACTTGAAGCTTTGGATGCGCTCATTGGAAGCTTCGCGACATATGATTATATCAATACGGACGCGGAACAGTACGGTGTGCTTGCCGAAGTTGACGCGATAAAGGGTCAGATATTAAATGTACTTTCTGCAAATTACGGACTTGATGAGGCAGGCGCGCGCGAACTTATGCAGAATGAGGATCCATTGTCATACACAATGGCGCTTCAAAATATTATATCGGCAAATTAGCGATTGGGCTGTGGGATTATCATACTGATAGTCCCACATTCTTTAATCGGATCAATAATGAAAGGCGTGGCATTATGATTGCAATTATAGACTACGATGCGGGAAATATAAAGAGTGTTGAAAAAGCTGTGATATCGCTGGGTGCGGAGACGGTCATAACAAGGGACAGGGAGACAATATTAAACGCGGATAAGATCATCTTACCGGGCGTAGGGGCATTTGGTGATGCAATGGAAAAACTTAAAGCGTATGGACTTGTGGATCTGATCAAACAGACAGTGGCGGATAAAAAGCCGTTTCTTGGTATATGCCTCGGACTGCAGCTTTTGTTTGAGTCAAGCGAGGAAGCAAAAGGAGTAGAAGGACTGGGCATTTTGAAAGGACGGATAATACATATTCCCGATAAAGGATTAAAAGTACCGCAGATAGGCTGGAACTCGCTTAAATTTCCGAATAAAGGCAGACTCTTTAAAGGAATTGACGAGGGGGCATATGTTTACTTCGTACATTCGTACTATCTGCATGCGGACGAACCTAATATAGTGACTGCAACAACGGAATACGCAGCGCTAATCCATGCGGCAGTGGAGAAAGATAATGTGTTTGCGTGCCAGTTTCACCCCGAAAAGAGCTCGTCGGTGGGATTGCGGATATTGAAAAATTTCATTGATTTGGAGGTAGACTGATG
Source organism: uncultured Lachnospiraceae bacterium (assembly GCA_947629525.1). Taxonomy (GTDB): domain Bacteria; phylum Bacillota; class Clostridia; order Lachnospirales; family Lachnospiraceae; genus COE1. The sequence goes on along the minus strand of CANREB010000004.1, from coordinate 80,900 downwards.
CTTACTAAGAGGATCATCCCATGCCTTGATGTAAATAACGCAAGAGTGGTAAAGGGAGTAAACTTTGTAAACCTTATAGATGCAGGAGATCCTGTGGAAATTGCGGCGGCATATGACAGGGCAGGTGCTGATGAAGTCGTTTTTCTCGATATAACGGCATCGTCGGATAACCGCGCTACGAAAGTCGATATGGTGCGGAGAGTGGCGGAGAAAGTTTTTATACCGTTTACGGTAGGCGGCGGAATACGGACAGTTGATGATTTCAAGGCTATACTGCGCGAAGGCGCTGATAAGGTTGCGGTAAACAGCGCGGCAATTATGAATCCAACGCTGATAAGCGAGGCGGCTGACAAGTTCGGCAGTCAGTGCGTGGTGGTGGCGATAGATGCCAAGCGAAGGGCAGACGGTTCGGGATGGAATATTTTTAAAAACGGCGGACGCGTGGATATGGGAATCGATGCGGTAGAATGGGCGATAAAGGCGAATGAGCTTGGCGCCGGTGAGATACTTCTGACAAGCATGGACTGTGACGGCACTAAAAACGGATATGATATAGAACTTACGAGAACGGTTTCGGAAAATGTGTCGATACCCGTCATAGCATCAGGAGGCGCGGGAAAGAAGGAGCACTTTTATGATGCGCTTGAAACGGGTAAAGCCGATGCGGTGCTTGCGGCGTCACTGTTCCACTTTAAGGAACTTAAGATCATAGAAGTCAAAAAATACCTCAGAGAAAGAGGAATATCGGTGAGACTGTAGAGAAATGGGAGGTTTTAAGTACATATGGCAATGATAAACAATGACTGGCTTGACGCTGTCAAAGGCGAATTTAGCAAGCCGTATTATAAAGAACTTTTCACTTTTGTAAGGGACGAATACAGCAGGGCTGTGATCTATCCGCCTGCGGACGATATCTTTAATGCGTTTCATTTTACGCCGCTTAGCAAAGTCAAGGTACTTTTACTTGGACAAGACCCGTATCACAACGTAAATCAGGCGCATGGTCTCAGTTTTTCCGTGCTTCCGAGTCAAAAGGAGATACCGCCGTCTTTGCAGAATATATATAAAGAGCTTAATGATGATTTGGGCTGTTATATACCAAATAACGGTTATCTCAAAAAATGGGCGGATCAGGGAGTGCTTTTGCTCAATACAGTTCTTACCGTACGCGCGCATCAGGCAAATTCACATCAGGGACACGGTTGGGAGCAGTTTACGGATGCCGTGATACAGGCTGTGAACGCGCAGGAGCGGCCGATAGTATATCTGCTTTGGGGAAGACCTGCGCAGAGCAAGATACCGATGCTCACCAATCCCAAACACCTTATTTTGAAAGCGCCGCATCCAAGCCCGCTTTCGGCGCACCGCGGATTTTTCGGATGTAGACATTTTAGTCAGGCAAACGCGTTTTTGGAGAAAAACGGAGTGGAACCTATAGACTGGCAGATAGAGAATATTTGATAACGTATATAAAAAAACAGGCATCATACCGCGCAGTTTTTGAAGATGATGCCTGTTTTTTCTGTATTATGAAACTTTATCTTGCAAGCCATCCGCCGTCTACGGCGAGAGTGAAGCCATGGACATATGCGGCGGCGTCAGAGGCAAGGAAGATGGCTGCGCCCGCGACATCTTCGGGCGTGCCCCAGCGTCCGGCAGGTATGCGCCCGAGTATCTCTTCACTGCGCTGTTCATCACTGCGGAGATTGTCTGTATTATGAGTAGCCATATAACCCGGAGCTATAGCGTTTACATTTATGTTGTGCGAAGCCCATTCGTTGGCGAGCGCCCGTGTAAGCCCCATTACGGCACTCTTGCTTGATGTATATGCGGGAACCCGTATGCCGCCCTGATAGCTGAGCATAGAGGCGATGTTTATTATCTTTCCGCCTTTGCCGTCCGCTATCCATTCTTTTGCAAAAGTCTGTGAGAGGAAAAATACCATCTTTTCATTTAAGTCGATTACCGTATCCCAGTCATCCATCGTGACGTCTACAGCATCGCATCTTTTGATTATGCCTGCGTTGTTCACAAGAATGTCAACGCGTCCGAATGCCTTTTTTGCCTCTTCGACGATATGGGGTATGACATTTATATCTGACAGATCCGCGATAATTTCTTTGAAGCTGCCTGAAAAAGCGGCAATCTTATCGGCTGTTTCCTGACAGCTTCGTCTTGCCACGCCGATAACATCGGCACCTGCCTGTGCGAACGCCACGCAGATACCCTGACCTAAACCCGTATTGGCGCCTGTCACAAGCGCAGTTTTGCCTGATAAAGAAAACATGCTTAAATTTTGTTCAAACATAACTATAATTCCCTCCTGATATAAAATATGTTTTGGACGAACCGTCAATAATATTATATAGGGAAATTCGGGATAAAGCAAATATATTCAATAAAAAGTTCAGAGAATGGCGTCAGCCTGATACTTGACTTTTACTTAAGTGCATGATATAGTGTTCCTGTTGAGTACCACTAATAAAAAACAGAGTATGGTGATTATAAATGGAAAGTCAGGCAATGGAATCATTGATATCAAAACTTGTACAATTCGGACTTACAAGGCAGGAGGCTAATATATACCTGTGCCTTATGCGCAATAATGCGCTGTCGGGGTATGAAGTTTCCAAAATGACAGGAATATCCCGTTCCAACGTATACAGTGCACTGGCAAGTCTGGTGGACGAAGGGGCAGCATACCTGCTTGAAGGCGGTACAAATAAATATATCGCAGTGGCGCCCGAAGATTTCTGCCGCAGCAAGATACGCAGCCTTAATAATACGATGCAGGAGCTTGTAAAGGAAATACCAAAGCTCGATGCCGGCTGCGACGGATATATAACCATCAGTACCCCGCGCCGCATAATGGATAAGATATACAACATGCTCGAAGATGTCGAATACAGGGTATATATATCTGTGCCGAATGACTATATCAGCGACCTCAGATATATACTTGAAAAGCTCATCTCTGAGGGGAAGAAGGTAGTGCTGTTGTTAGGAGATACGCTTGAAGAAGAACTTAAAGGAGCCGAGATATACATTACAGGCAAGCATGACAGACAGTTAAGACTCATAGTCGATTCGGAATTTGTCCTTACGGGCGAAATGACAGGCGCGGCATCGGACAGCGCCCTTTACTGTGCACAGAAAAATTTTGTAAATGTTTTTAAAGACTCTCTCAGCAACGAGATCAAGCTTATTGAGCTGACAAAAACATCATAAGAGAAAGGACGGAAGCAATAATGAAAAAAGAAGCATTTGTGACGAAAGAACAGATCGAGGAAATAGTAAAAAAATATCCTACACCTTTTCATATTTACGATGAAAAAGGTATAAGGGAAAATGCCAAGGCGCTTAAAGCGGCATTTTCATGGAATAAAGGATTTAAGGAATATTTTGCCGTTAAAGCGACACCCAATCCGTTTATTATCGACATTCTGCGCGATTACGGATGCGGATGCGACTGTTCTTCACTTACGGAACTTATGCTGAGCCACGCGATGGGAGTATCGGGCGAAGACATAATGTTTTCCTCAAATGACACGCCGGCGGAAGAATTTGAATATGCCTGCAAAATAGGTGCGACGATCAATCTTGATGATTTTACGCATATTGATTTCTTGGAAAAGACAATAGGAAAACTTCCTGAGACTATTTCATGCAGGTATAATCCCGGAGGAGTATTTAAAATAAGCACTGATATTATGGATAATCCGGGTGATGCCAAATACGGATTTACAACAGAGCAGTTGTTTGATGGTTTCCGTATATTAAAGGCAAAAGGAGTAAAGCATTTCGGAATACATGCATTTCTGGCAAGCAATACGGTGACGAATGAATATTATCCCACACTTGCCGCAACCTTGTTTGAAGTGGCAGTAAAGCTCAAAAAAGAAACGGGTGCTGATATCAGATTTATAAATCTCTCGGGCGGAATAGGTGTTCCATACAGACCTGATCAGGAAAAAAACGACATTGCTGTCATAGGAGAGGAAGTAAGAAAAGTATATGAAAAGATACTTGTTCCCGCAGGAATGGGCGATGTGGCGCTTTATACTGAATTAGGGCGTTTTATGCTTGCACCGTATGGACATCTGATAACAAAAGCAATTCATGAAAAGCATACACATAAGGAGTATATAGGAGTTGATGCATGCGCTGTAAATCTTATGAGACCCGCGATGTATGGAGCATATCATCATATTACCGTGCTTGGCAAGGAGAATGTTCCATGTGATCATAAGTATGATGTGACAGGTTCGCTCTGTGAGAATAATGATAAATTTGCGGTTGACAGAATGCTGCCCAAAATAGATATGGGCGATTATCTGGCGATACACGATACCGGAGCGCATGGTTTTGCGATGGGCTATAATTACAACGGAAAGCTCAAATCAGCGGAACTTTTGTTAAAAGAGGACGGCAGCGTACAGCTTATCCGGCGCGCCGAGACCCCTAAAGATTATTTTGCGACGTTTGACTGTTTTGAAATTTACAATAAGTTAGGCTTCCGGTGCTCGCCCTGACGATCAGCCGGGGACGCAGTAAAGAGCGTGATATATGTACTTTGTTGATAAGCCGGTAAAGTGCGGCGTAAGAGCTGCGTCCCAATTCTATCCTATGCGTCTTTTAATGCAAATCCTATGAGAAAACCGCTGTAATAGCGGTTTTTTAGTTCCCCAATAAAACTTATCAAAAATATTTATCAAAATGCGTTACTTTTTGAACCTTTCATGCGTGTTTAAGGCAAAGGAGGTGAAAATGTGTGGGTATGGAGCAAAAGATAAGAGATGCTGTTTTAAAGTACAGCGATATGCTCTACAAAATCTGCATTGTGATATTGTGCAATGAGCAGGATGCACAGGATGCCATTCAGGATACATTCTGCAGATATCTTGAAAAGAAACCGCATTTTCGCGATGAGGAGCATGAAAAGGCATGGCTTATCAAAGTGGCGACCAATATAAGCCGCGATATGATACGGTTTAGGAGCAGGCATCCAAAGATATCTGTTGAGGAGCTTGAAAACAGTTTGGAAGCGCCGCGGCAAAAAGAAACATTGACGGAATTGCTCAGCCTGCCGGTCAGGCATAAAACAGTCCTTTATCTGCATTATGCGGAAGGGTACCGTATAAAAGAAATAGCGGATATTCTGGGAATAAGCGAGGGCGCGGTGAAAATGAGGCTTCGGCGCGGCAGGGAGCAGATGAAGCTGTTGAGGGAGGAGGATTAGCACATGAATAAAAATATCATAAAAGAAACAATGGAACAAATCAATATTTCAAAAGAAATGCAGGAGGAAATCATTATGAATGTCAAAAGGGAAATGGAGAGCAAAAAGAGCAGGACAGGAAAACGGAAAAAGACAGCGGCATCCGCGGCGGCGGCAGTACTTGCCGTAGGCGTTATCGGAATTTCAGCAAGTGCGATGATAAAAAGCATAGTAAGGGAGCGCATGGAAAATATCCCGAAAGAGGAAGTACAGTTTATCGTGGATATGATCAATGAACAGAATGTGGAAGCAGATGTTTTCATGAGGGAGTATTCTGACAGTGAAAATAAGCGCATGAAACAGCTGACACAGGACTATCAGAATGGAGTATTTCCTGAAAAGGAACTGGTTCAGGTAGATGATGAGGCAGAGGTTGTGGAAGGAACGCTCTGTTATGTTAAAAACAAGGGGACTTTTTATCTGCCCGACAGGGAACTTACGGACGAAGAACTGTTGGAAATAATTGATTTTAACCATGTGAGGAGTTATGCCATCGAACAGACACCCGCCGCACAGGAAGCAAGGAAAGAATATCTGGAAGAGAAAAACAGGATGGCGGCAATCGTGAGTGAGGCAGGCGGCATCAGCGAGGAGGAAGCGGTGGAAATAGCAAAAAAGCAGATGGAAACCGACCTTGGCGAAAAGGCACAGGAAATGGAGATTTTGACGGACATATACGGCAAAGAAGCGTTTTTGATTGACATATCATCCAATACGGCGGAGTATGATACTGAAAGCAGCGTGGCATACAGCGTAGGCTTTAGGAATGAAGACAGGTATATTTATGCCTGCATAATCGACGCGGTGGACGGGAGCGTACTTAGTGTACAGAAATAAACTACAGTAAAATATACTATGCGGGGGACATTCAAAACGGATGTCCCCTGCTGATTTTAACTAAAGCAGAATAATTCCTGCTAACGCGCATATGCCGATTATCATTATCGGGTGTTTCTTTTTGTAACAAAAAATATTATGGAAAAATAAATGAAATCATGATATTATTTTTAATAAAATTCATACTGCGCCATAAAAGCGTAAAAAGTCAGAGGAGGGCTGATGATATGAACGACAGGCTTACAAAAAACGACATCAAAAAAATGGAAGAGGAAATCGAGCACCGGAAACTTGTCATAAGAAAGGAAGCAATCGAAGCAGTAAAGGAAGCAAGGGCACAAGGTGATCTGAGCGAAAATTTTGAATATTATGCGGCGAAAAAATATAAGAACCAAAATGAAAGCCGTATCAGATATCTGGAGCGCATGATAAAAACGGCGGAGATCATAGAGGACGACACAAACGAAGACGAGGCAGGGCTTAATAAAACTGTCGAAGTAATGTTCGTGGAGGACGGCACCACAGAAAAATACAAGCTTGTCACCACCATAAGAAGCAATTCGCTTGAAGGACTGATAAGCATAGAGTCGCCGATAGCAAAGGCGCTTATAGGACACAAAAGCGGTGACAGGGTACACGTACAGGTAAACGATGACTTTGGCTACGATGTGATAATCAAATCAGTTGAAAACACACCGGAAGACGATTCAATAGAGATAAGAAAATTTTAGTAAAAAAAGAATATATAAAGTATAAACAAAATCATAAAAAAATCAACCTGTCTTGACCCCAATTTTTTATAAGCGTAAAATGATATGGTATAAGCATTTATTCAGTTCATATGCTATGATTAATTACAGGAAAGGGTGAAGTTTATGCTGAAAGTATTAGGCGCGCAGATCAAGGAATTTAAGAAAGATTCCATACTTACGCCTGTATTCATGATACTTGAAGTTATCATGGAAATGGTTATCCCAATGCTTATGGCATCAATCATCGACGACGGTGTAAATGCGGGAAATATGAACCATATTTATATAGTCGGCGTTCAGATGATAGTGATAGCGCTGATAGGTTTATGGGCAGGACTTATGGGGGCGAAGTACGGAGCAAGGGCTTCTACGGGTTTTGCGCGAAATCTGAGAAAAGCGATGTTTGAAAATATACAGACCTATTCATTTTCAAACATTGACAAGTATTCAACATCAAGCCTTATAACAAGGCTTACGACGGACGTTACCAATATGCAGAACTCATATCAGATGATATTGAGGATGGCAATGAGAGCGCCCGCTTCAATGATAATCGCTATGATAATGGCGTTTACGATCAATGCAAGGCTTGCGTCTGTTTATCTTGTGGCAGTCGTATTTCTTGCCGTCTGTCTTTCACTCATAATACCAAGGGCGACAAAGCATTTCCGTCAGGTATTTGAAAAATACGACGAGTTAAATTCAAGCGTACAGGAAAATGTATCGGCTATAAGGGTAGTCAAGGCATATGTGCGTGAGGATTATGAAACGGATAAATTCAGAAAAGCCAACAGCAACATCTACAATATGTTCCTTAAAGCCGAAAAGCTTGTGGTCATCAATATGCCGCTTATGCAGGCGACAGTTTATACATGTATTTTGATCATTTCATGGCTTGGCGCCAAGATGATAGTGGCAGGCGGACTTACTACAGGCGAGATGATGAGCCTGCTTGCATACTGCATGAACATACTTATGAGCCTTATGATGGTATCTATGATATTCGTAATGCTCACAATGAGCTATGCGAGCGCAAAGCGTATCGCGGAGGCACTTACTGAAAAGTCAGACCTTGAAAATCCTGAAAAGCCAATCACAGAGGTACATGACGGCAGCATAAGCTTTAATAATGTAAGCTTTGCGTACCACAAGGAAGGAAAGCCCGTACTTAAAAATATAAATCTTGAAATCAAATCAGGAGAGACAATAGGCATTATCGGCGGCACCGGCAGCGCTAAGTCAAGTCTTGTAAATCTTATAAGCCGTCTGTATGACGTCACGCAGGGACAGCTCTTGGTCGGCGGCATCGATGTGCGTAAGTATGATATGGAAGCACTCAGAAATCAGGTGTCTGTAGTTTTGCAGAAAAATGTCCTGTTCAGCGGTACTATCCTTGAAAATCTCAGGTGGGGCGACAAGGACGCGAGCGAGGAAGAGTGCGTAAGGGCGTGCAGGCTTGCGTGTGCCGACGAATTTATACAAAAGATGCCTGATAAATATAATACGCATATTGAACAGGGCGGTACGAATGTTTCGGGCGGACAAAAACAGCGTCTGTGCATCGCAAGGGCATTGCTTAAAAAGCCGAAGATACTTATTCTTGACGACAGCACGAGCGCGGTTGACACGGCTACCGACGCCAAGATAAGAAAAGCATTTGCTGAGGAGATACCGGACACCACAAAACTTATAATCGCACAGCGGATAAGCAGCGTGCAGAATGCGGACAGGATAATAGTAATGGACAACGGCGAGGTTTCAGCTTTCGGTACACATGATGAGCTGCTTGAAAGCAGTCCGATCTACCGCGAAGTATATGAATCCCAGACAGGCGGCAACGCCGATTTTGATGAAAACGGAGGTGACTGATAATGCCAAACGGACCTATGGGTGGAAGACGCAGAGGCGGTCCGAGACCTAAAATCGAAAATCCCGGGAAGCTTTTCAAGCGCCTTATGGGATATGTAATGAAAAATTATACGCCGCACGTAATTATCGTAGTCATATGTATATTTATAGGAGTGTTTGCAAATATACAGGGTACATTGTTTACGCAGACATTGATCGACAGCTATATAATGCCGCTGCTTGGCACGGCGGATCCTGATTTTTCAGGGCTTGCGCATGCGATAGCAAGAGTAGCATGCTTTTATGCAATAGGGGCGTTGTCCGCTTACATTTATAACCGCATAATGATAAATGTAAGCCAGGGCACTATGCGCAATATACGAAACGATATGTTTTCAACAATGGAAACACTTCCAATCAAATATTTTGATACGCATGCACACGGTGATATAATGTCGTGCTATACAAACGATATCGATACTCTCAGGCAGATGATAAGCCAGAGTATGCCGCAGTTTTTAAACAGTGCGATTACGATAGTGAGCGTGTTTATAAGCATGGTAATATTAAGTGTCCCGCTTACGATAGTGACGCTTATAATGGTGTGTGTAGTATTGTTCGTCACCAAAAAAGCGACAGGGCTGTCAGGCAGATATTTCCTCGCCCAGCAGAAAGCACTCGGCGCGGTAAACGGCTTTGTTGAAGAGATGATGGAGGGGCAGAAAGTCGTAAAGGTATTCTGCCATGAGGAAGAAAATATAGCAAAGTTCAACGAGCTTAACGATGAGCTTTTTGACAGCGCTTATAATGCAAACCAGTACGGAAATATGCTTGGTCCGATAAACGCTCAGCTCGGCAATTTAAGCTATGTGGTATGCGCGATCGTCGGAGGCGTTCTGGCGATAAACAGGATCGGCGGACTTACGCTTGGCGGACTTGCAAGCTTCCTGACGTTTAACAAGAGTTTCAATATGCCTATAAATCAGGTGAGCATGCAGTTTAATGCCGTGGTAATGGCTCTTGCGGGTGCGGACCGGGTATTCAAACTAATAGATGAAAAACCTGAGGTAGACGAGGGATATGTATCGCTTGTAAACGCTGAACTTGTAAACGGAGAGATAAGAGAGACCCAAAAGCATACAGGTATGTGGGCGTGGAAACATTACCACAAGGCAAGCGATACGGTTACTTATCAGAGGCTTGAAGGCGCAGTGCAGTTTGATGATGTCGATTTTGGTTACACTGATGAGAAGATGGTACTTCACAATATCATAATGTACGCAAAGCCCGGACAGAAGATTGCCTTTGTAGGTTCTACAGGCGCGGGCAAGACGACGATCACCAACCTGATAAACCGCTTTTACGATATTCAGGACGGCAAGATAAGGTATGATGCGATAAACGTAAACAAGATTAAGAAAGCCGATTTGAGGCGTTCACTTGGTATAGTTTTGCAGGATACGCACCTTTTCACGGCGACTGTTATGGAAAATATACGCTATGGAAAGCTTGACGCGACTGACGAGGAGGTTATCGCGGCGGCTAAGCTTGCAAATGCGCATGATTTCATCGAGAGGCTTCCGCAGGGGTACAATACACTGCTTACAGGCGACGGGGCTAATCTTAGTCAAGGTCAGAGGCAGCTTCTTGCAATCGCGAGGGCGGCGATAGCAGACCCGCCGGCGCTTATCCTTGACGAAGCGACAAGCTCAATCGATACGCGTACTGAGAAGATAGTGCAGGACGGTATGGATAAGCTGATGAAAGGCAGGACGACATTCGTTATCGCGCACAGGCTGTCCACGGTCAAGAACAGCGATTGTATCATGGTGCTTGAACAGGGCAGGATCATTGAACGCGGTACGCATGATGAGCTTATAGAGGCTAAGGGTAAGTATTATCAGTTGTATACAGGTAATGCCATTACGGCGTAAGTATTAACAAAAGCGGGGCAGTCTATTTGTGAATGAAGTGATAGGCTGCCCTTGCTGCATCGTCTTTCAAAAGTACAGTGAAAAAAGGGGAAAAAATGATAATAGACAGGCAAAAAGCATTAAATGCGTTTAACACATATGTGGGCAATTATGATACAAATGACGAGAAAATCAAGCTCAAAATAGAACACACCTACCGCGTATGCGGGCTATGCGAGCGCATAGCAAGGGAATCGGGCTTTGATGAAGATGAAACCGAAATAGCATGGCTTACGGGTCTGCTGCATGACGTTGGCAGATTTGAGCAGCTTCGCAGATACGGCACTTTTATTGATGCGCAGTCTATAGACCATGCGGAGTTTGGCGCGGATATACTGTTTAAGGAGGGTAAAATACGCGATTATGTTGATGACGCTTCGGAGGATTTGCTGTTGGAGCGCACAGTCAGATGCCACAGCGCATACAAAATCCCCGACAGCTACAGCACGCGCGAGAAAAAGTTTGCTGATCTTTTGCGTGATGCTGACAAGATAGATATATTGAAGGTAAATGTGATCGTGCCTCTTGAGGAAATATACAATGTCTCAACAAAAGAACTGAAAAACTGCAAGGTGAGCGATGATGTGATGCTGGCGTTTTTTGAGGAACATGCTGTTTTGCGCAACCTGAAGAAAACACCCGTTGACAATGTCGTCGGACATATTTCTCTTGTATATGAGCTTGTATATCCGGTAAGTTATATGATAGTATATGAACAGGGGTTTTTAAATAAGCTGATGGATTTTGAGTCAGAGCTTCCCGAGACAAACAGGCAGTTTGAGCAGATACGCGAAAAAATGAACGCATACATAAAAAGCGAGTGTGCTAAGGTGCGTATGTAGCTGCATAGAAAGGACAGGTGTAAATTATGCTTACGGTAAAATTAGGAAACACAGGAATAGTCGCAAACAAAAACGGCTTTGGGGCTCTTCCGATACAGAGGATAGACGAGAAAAGCGCGATAGAGCTTATACATATGGCGCTTGACGGCGGAGTGAATTTTTTCGACACGGCGCGTGCTTACAGCGACAGCGAGGAAAAGCTTGGTAAGGCGCTAAAGGGAGTGAAGCGTGAAAGCTATTATATCGCGACAAAGACGATGGCGAGGACAAAGGAAAAGCTTATCGAGGACTTGGATACATCGCTAAAGAATTTAAAGACAGATTATATTGATATATATCAGCTTCACTGCGTGCCGAAATGCTTTGCCCCGGGCGGTGAGGACGGTATGTATGAGGCGCTGCTAAAGGCTAAGGAGCAGGGAAAGATACGCCACATAGGCATTACGGCGCATCTGCTCAATGTCGCGGAGGAGATAGTGGAGAGTGGTCTGTATGAGACGCTGCAGTACCCGTTTGCGTACATTTCCACGCCGCGGGAGGTTGAACTTGTGAAAAAGTGCGGAAAGGCAGGCATGGGATTTCTTGAAATGAAAGGGCTTGCGGGCGGACTTCTCACAAACGCAAAACTCTGTTACTGGTTTGCGGCGCAGTATGAAGAGGTGCTGCCGCTTTGGGGAGTGCAGAAGGAGAGCGAGCTTGCGCAGTTTTTGTCATTTCAGGAAAATCCGCCTGTCATGGACGATGAGATGAAAGCGACGTATGAGAAAGATCTGAAAGAACTTTCGGGTGATTTCTGCCGGGGGTGCGGCTACTGCATGCCCTGCCCGAAAGATATAAAAATAAATAACTGCGCGCGCACATCGCAGCTTATCAGGCGCTCACCCTCTGCTTCGTGGCTTAGCGCGGACTGGCAGAAAGAGATGGCAAAGATTAAGGAATGCCTGCACTGCGGTAAATGCGCGTCAAGATGTCCATATGGGCTTGACACGCCAAAACTTTTGGAAAAGAACCTTGAGGATTACGAAGGTATTTTGGCGGGGACAGTCAGCATATAAAAAAATAAAAATCCGGTTCAGCATTGGAACACATTAAGAAAGGACAGGTTGTACATATGGAATTTGCATCAGTTTATCACAGAACGGTTGACAACTATTGCTACATGCTTGACGAAAATCAGCTCATCATCAATTTAAAGACGGGATACGACGTCAGGGAAGTAAACATCATATACGGCGATCCGTTTGCAAACGGCATACTCGGCGGCGGAGAGGAATGGACAGGTGATAAGGCAAATGTACCGTTCAAGAAAAGGCTCAAATATCAGCTTTGGTGGACTACGACGATAAATCCGCCGTTTAAGCGGCTTAAATATTACTTTGAACTTGTGACGGACAGCGAGAAGTGGTATTATTTTGAGGACGGTTTTGTGAGCGGGGAGCAGATGAACTTAAAAGGGCGCAGCCGCCAATGCTTTACCATGCCGTGGCTTAATCCAAGCGATGTGAACCGCGTACCGCGGTGGGTAAACGATACGGTATGGTATCAGATTTTTCCGGACAGGTTCTGCAACGGTGACGCTTCCATAAATCCCGAAAACACAAAGCCTTGGAAATGCGAGGGCGGAGTAGGACATAGCGACTTTTATGGCGGTGACATACAGGGGATCATAGATAAGCTTGATTACCTGCAGGATTTGGGCGTCACAGGCATATATACCACACCTGTCAATAAATCGCCGTCAAACCACAAGTATGACACGACTGATTATGAGAAAATAGATCCGCATTTTGGGGACGACGAAACTATGAAACGTTTTGTGGACGAAGCTCATAAGCGCGGCATAAGGGTTATGATAGACGCGGTATTCAACCATAGCGGATATTTTTTCAAACCTTGGCAGGACGTACTCAAAAACGGCAGAGAGTCGGAATATTTTGACTGGTTTATGATAAATGAGTTCCCGTTTTCTGATAAGCATGATGCGGCGAAAAAAGGGCAGTTGTATACATTCGCATTTTTTGACGCTATGCCGAAGCTCAACACAAACAACAAGGCAGTCCGTGACTATCTTATCGGTGTTGCATGCGGATGGGTGAAAAAATACGGTATTGACGGCATACGTATGGACGTTGCGAACGAGGTCTCACACACTTTCTGCAAGGAACTGAGAAAAGCGTTAAAGGCGATAGATCCTGAGATATATCTGCTTGGCGAAATATGGCATGATGCTGTTCCATGGCTTAGGGGCGATGAGTATGACTCTGTCATGAATTATCCGCTTGCAGGCAGCCTGAAGGACTTTTTTATAGACAAGAGCCTGACAGGAGAAGACTTTGAATTTATGATAAACCGCTGTTATACCAACTATATGCAGCAGACAAATGATGTGCTTTTTAATATGCTTGACTCGCACGATACCATACGGCTTAGAAATGTGGCAGACGGGATCGACGAATACAATTGCCTGCTTGCGCTGTTGTTTACAATGCCGGGCAGCGTGTGCATATATTACGGCACAGAGATAGGCATGGAGGGAAGTTTTGACCCTGACTGCCGCCGCTGCATGCCGTGGGAGGATATAGAGCAGGGTAAGTACAATGAGCAGATTTCCCTTACAAAGCAGCTTATAAAACTGCGTAAGGAAGAACCGCTTATGCGCGAACGCAATTTCCATTTCCCGTCGGACTATGCTGATCCAAGGGTAGTGCAGTTTCGCAAAATGGGATGGGGCGAAACACTAGAAGTGCTAGTAAACAGCAGTGATGAAGATGTCGTGATAATAAAGGACAAGAACAGTAAAATAGTATTTTCAAGGAAACTTGAAGGTGATATTCTTCATTCCAACGGAGTGTGCATCAGGTATCTGAGCAATCAGAAAAATATATAGATTTTATTAATGGAGCAAAAAAATGCAAAGCCGTTTTTCGAGAACAGAGTTGCTTTTAGGAGAAGAAGCAATGGAAAAATTGTCAAAATCCCATGTCGCCGTATTCGGAATAGGCGGCGTGGGCGGTCATGTGTGCGAGGCACTCGCAAGGAGCGGCATAGGCGCGTTTGACCTGATAGACAGCGATAAAGTGGATATCACCAATATCAACAGACAGATAATCGCAACTCAAAAAACAATAGGCAGGGATAAGGTCGATGTCATGAGAGAGAGGATATTGGATATCAATCCTGATTCGAAAGTGGCAGTCCATAAATGCTTTTTTCTGCCCGAAACGTCACAGCAGTTTGATTTTGGCGTATATGACTATGTTGTTGACGCGGTTGATACAGTGACGGCTAAGATAAGTCTTGTGATGGCGGCGCAGAAAAGCCATGTGCCGATAATCAGCAGCATGGGTGCGGGAAACAAACTTGACGCAAGTCTTTTCAAGGTCGCGGACATATATCAGACAAAGGTATGTCCGCTTGCAAAGGTAATGCGCCATGAACTGAAAAAACGCGGAGTAGAGTCGCTTAAGGTGGTATATTCTGAGGAAATGCCGGTCAAACGAAACGCTGTTACGGGCAGCGTGGCATTTGTGCCGTCAGCGGCAGGACTTATCATAGCGGGCGAAGTGGTTAAAGATCTGTCTGCGGCTACAGTTCTGCAAGAGTGATCCCGAAAAAGAAATCATGGGATATTTTGTCAAACTTTTTCCACATAGAGATCGTCGGGCATGATGACTCTCTTTCGCATTTTTCGGCATTGGGAAGCAGGCAGGCGACAGGCGCAAGCTGTTCGCCCGCGGCAGTCAGTATTTCGCCTACGGAGTATTCGCAGGCAGGCTTTAATAACTTATAACCGCCGCCCTTGCCGCGCAGTCCTTTGATCAGTTTCTGCCGTACCAGTTCTTTTATGATATTTTCCATATATTTTTCCGATATCCCCTGACGCTCGGCGATGTCTTTTAACGGGACATAAACGTCGGGATCCTGAGCCGCCAGATCGATCATTAAGCGCAAGGCATATCTGCCTTTAGTCGAAATCATAAAAATCCCCCTTTTATACCGTAATATAAGGATATTTACAGTCTATCAGAAAAGAAAAAATAAATCAATACCTATATACCTATTGACTTGGTAGGAAAAAAGGAGTAAACTATCGTATAAACATATAAAAATAGTGTGTAAATATGAAAAAGAACGGGAGATGAAAAAATGAAAACAGGAATTGAGACAAAATGCCTGCATTTGGAGCAGGAAAACAACAGCGGGCATTTCGGCGCTGTCAGTTTTCCGATTTATCAGACGGCTACTTACGCCCACCCCGGTGTGGGGATGAGTACAGGATATGATTACAGCCGTCTGCAAAATCCTACACGGGAACATTTGGAAAAGGTAATAGCCGCTTTGGAGAACGGACTGGATGCGCTCGCATTGTCAAGCGGCATGGCGGCGATCGCGCTTATGATGGAATTGTTTCATCCGGGTGATCACCTGATCGTGGATGCGGATCTGTACGGTGGAAGCATCCGTCTGTTTAAGAACATATCGGAAAAAAACGGTATTACGTTTTCAAACATTGACTGCTATAATGAGGATGTGGAATTTTTTGTATCAGAGAATACAAAGGCAATTTATATCGAAACACCGACTAATCCCATGATGCATGTTACGGATATTGCGGCGCTGTCGAAAATCGCAAAAAAGCATAATCTGCTGCTTATTGTTGACAATACTTTTCTGTCGCCGTATTTTCAGAACCCGCTCGATCTTGGCGCGGATATTGTGATACACAGCGGAACAAAGTATCTTGGCGGGCATAATGATACATTGGCAGGATTTGTCATCACGAACAGGGCGGATATCAGCGAAAAACTTCGTTTCCTTATCAAGACGACGGGGGCGGGACTTGCGCCGTTCGACAGCTGGCTTATCCTTCGGGGTATCAAAACTCTTGGAATACGTATGGAGAAAGCGCAGAGTAACGCGATGGAGATCGCCCGTTGGCTGTGCGGACAAAAAGCAGTCACTCAGGTGATATATCCGGGGCTTGACACTCATCCAGGTTATGAGATCATGAAAAGGCAGGCAAGAGGATTTGGCGCGATGATAACTTTTCAGGTGGAAAGCAAGGAATTTGCGCTGTCAATATTAGAAAAAGTACGGCTCATACAGTTTGCGGAAAGTCTGGGAGGCGTCGAGACACTGATTACTTATCCGACGACACAGACACATGCGGATGTGCCAAAAGACATTCGTGAGAAAAACGGTATCACTGAATCCACGCTCAGGATCTCGGTCGGCATCGAAGATGTGAATGATCTTATCGGAGAACTGAAAGCGGTATTTGCGGAAATAGAAAAAGAAAAAAGGAAGTGATTTTGTGCCGGAAAGAAATCTGGATTTTGACAGGGTAATTGACAGAAAAAACACAAACTGTCTGAAATATGATTTCGCAAAGCAGCGGGGACGCCCTGAGAATGTGCTGCCGCTTTGGGTCGCCGATATGGACTTTGCGACATCATCCTATGTTGAGGATGCCCTGACAGAAAGAGTAAAGCATGGGATCTATGGGTACAGCGAGGTGGGGACGGATTATTTTAACGCTGTATGCGGATGGATGAAGCGCCATCATGACTGGCTGCCTGAGGAGAAGTGGCTTGTAAAAACGCCGGGCGTTGTGTTTGCGCTTGCGATGGCGGTAAAGGCTTATACGGAAAAAGGGGACGGCGTACTGTTGCAGCAGCCTGTCTATTATCCGTTTTCGGAAGTTATTGAGGATAACGGACGCAGGGTGGTGAGCAACACGCTGTATCTTGGCAGCGACAACCGATATCATATGGATTTTGAAGACTTTGAACGGAAAATCGTACAGGAGAAGATAAAGCTCTTTTTCCTGTGTAATCCGCATAATCCTGTCGGTCGGGTATGGACAAAGGAAGAACTTGAAACGATTGGAGACATCTGTGTCAAAAACCACGTGATCGTAATAAGTGACGAGATACATCAGGATTTTGCATTTAAGGGAAAGCATCAGGTCTTTGCCAATCTGAAGAAGGAGTATGAGGATATTTCAATCGTATGTACATCCCCAAGCAAGACTTTCAATCTGGCAAGTATGCTTATCTCAAATATTTTTATACCAAATCCTGATTTAAGGCGGAAATTCAAAAAAGAACTGGACGCGGCGGGCATCAGTCAGTTAAGCGTTCTGGGACTTACGGCATGTGAAGCGGCTTATCGGAACGGGGACGTATGGCATACGGCGGTACGCAGTTATATTGAAAAAAATATTGCCTTTATAAAGAATTTTACAGAGCAGTATCTTGACGGCGTGACTATGACAGGACATGAAGGGACATATCTCGTATGGCTTGATTTCAGAAATACAGGATATAAAGGCAGGGAGCTTGACAGACTGATATTACAGGAAGCGGAAGTATGGCTTGACAGCGGAAGTATCTTCGGCGACAGCGGAGAAGGGTTTCAGAGGATCAATGCGGCGTGTCCGGGAAGTGTTTTGGAAGAAGCGCTGCATCGAATAAAAAAAGCATTAAATAAAAATTAAAACGGAGGTATTAATTATGAGTAAGATTAAAGAAAGCGCATTGGAACTTATCGGAGGAACACCCATTTTAAAATTAAACGGGTATGCAAAGAAGAAAAATATCACAGGGGCGACACTGCTTGCCAAACTGGAATATCTTAACCCGGCAGGTTCAGTCAAGGACCGTATCGCACTGGCGATGATCGAGGATGCGGAAAAGAAGGGAATATTAAAACCGGGCGCTACTATCATTGAGCCCACCAGCGGCAATACAGGCATCGGACTTGCGGCAGTCGCGGCGGCAAAAGGATATAAGGCGATATTAACGCTTCCCGATACCATGAGTGTGGAGAGAAGAAACCTGCTTAAAGCATATGGTGCGGAACTTGTGCTGACAGAGGGCGCGAAAGGAATGAAAGGAGCCATAGCAAAGGCTGATGAATTGAATAATGAAATCGAGGGTTCGGTTATATTAGGTCAGTTTGTGAACCCTGCAAATCCCAAGATACATAAGGAGACTACAGGACCTGAGATTTGGGAGCAGACGGACGGAAAGGTCGATATCTTTGTCGCAGGCGTCGGTACAGGCGGTACTATCACAGGAGTAGGTGAATACTTAAAGGAGCAAAATCCGAATGTGAAGATAGTGGCAGTAGAGCCCGCAAGCAGCCCCGTGCTTTCAAAAGGTACGGCGGGAGCGCACAAAATTCAGGGAATCGGTGCAGGCTTTGTTCCGGAAGTGCTCAATACGAAAGTATATGATGAGATCATTGCCATAGAAAATGAAGATGCTTTTGCGGAAGGAAAACTGTTTGCCGTCAGCGAAGGAATTTTGGTAGGTATCTCATCCGGCGCGGCGTTAAAGGCAGCATCCATTCTTGCCGCCAGACCGGAAAATGCCGGAAAGACAATTGTGGCACTGCTTCCCGATTCAGGCGACAGATATTTGTCTACGCCGTTATTTAATAACGATTAATAACGATTAAGGAAAATTAGTTCTTGCCAAATTCCAAATAATAATATATGATAAAGAAAGGTACACGACTGACGGAAACGTGAAAAACGTGTAGGATTACCTACAGGAAGTGTATTTTAGAGAAAAGCCGACCGTCTGGGCTGCATTTGTAAAGGTGCGCCCGGACGGTTTTTTGTCAGTAAAATACCTAAGGCTGCCCCAAATTTATTGATCGCCGCAATGCGGCAGAAAGAGGTAAAAATGAAAATATTATCATTGGAACAGGAACTCAAAGGAAATTCATACCCGGGCAGGGGAATAGTTATCGGTAAGACTAAGGACGGCAAAAAAGCGGCGATAGCTTATTTCATCATGGGAAGAAGTGAGAACAGCAGGAACCGTGTATTTGTTGAAGACGGGGAGGGTATACGCACGCAGGCGTTCGATCCGTCAAAACTCAGTGACCCCAGTCTCATAATTTATGCACCTGTACGCGTGCTTGGCAACAAGACTATAGTTACAAACGGCGATCAGACAGACACTATTTATGAACTTATGGATAAGCAGCAGACTTTTGAACAGGCGCTCAGAACGAGAGAATTTGAGCCTGACGCGCCAAATTATACACCACGCATTTCGGGAATACTTCACATTGAAAGCGGAACATATAATTATGCGATGTCAATATTAAAGAGCAATAATGGCAATCCTGATTCCTGCAACAGATATACATTTGCTTACAGTAATCCTGCTGCGGGGGAAGGTCATTTCATACATACATATATGGGCGACGGCAATCCTCTGCCAAGCTTTGAGGGAGAACCTAAGCTTGTCGGTATACCGGATGATATGGATGAGTTTGGCAGTATGCTTTGGACAAGCCTAAACGAAGAAAACAAGGTGTCGCTTTTTGTCCGTTATATAGATATCAAGACCGGAAAATACGAGACAAAAATTTATAATAAAAATGTATGAAACGCCGCGGGAGCGGAACAAACAGGAGGAAATGAAAATGAAAGAATTGGAATTAAAATATGGCTGCAATCCCAATCAGAAGCCGTCAAGGATTTTTATGAAAAAGGGTGAACTTCCCATTGAGGTCTTAAACGGTAAGCCCGGTTATATCAATTTTTTAGACGCGTTTAACGGCTGGCAGCTTGTGAGTGAACTGAAAAAAGCGACCGGACTTCCCGCCGCAGCATCATTTAAGCATGTTTCACCTGCAGGCGCGGCAGTGGGAATACCGCTTACGGAGATAGAGAGAAAAATTTACTGGGTGGATGATATGGGTGAATTATCGGCTTTGGCAAGCGCATACGCAAGGGCAAGGGGCGCAGACAGAATGTCATCTTTCGGCGATTTTATATCGCTTTCCGATGTATGTGACGTATCAACGGCAAAGCTGATTAAGCGCGAGGTTTCCGATGGCATTATAGCGCCGGGATATGAACCGGAAGCACTTGAAATATTAAAGGCAAAGAAGAAAGGCAATTATGCCGTCATAAAAATCGATCCTTCATATAAACCTGACCCTGTAGAATATAAAGATGTTTTCGGAGTGACATTTGAACAAGGAAGAAATGAACTCGTTATTAATGATGAACTTTTTGCAAATGTAGTTACGGATAATAAGGAAATTACGGAGCAGGCGCGTATAGACCTTTCGATAGCGCTGATTACTCTTAAATATACTCAGTCAAATTCCGTGTGCTATGCAAAAGGCGGTCAGGCAATCGGCATCGGTGCGGGGCAGCAGTCGAGAATACATTGTACAAGGCTTGCGGGAAACAAGGCTGACAACTGGTTCCTGCGTCAGTCGCCCAAAGTGCTTGAACTTCCGTTTAAGGATAATATCGGACGCGCCGACAGAGATAATACGATAGATGTTTATATGAGCGATGATTATATGGATGTGCTGGCTGACGGTATTTGGGAGAATTTCTTTACTAAAAAGCCTGAGATATTTACACGCGAGGAAAAACGTGCATGGCTTGATAAAATGACAGATGTGTCACTTGGCTCCGATGCGTTTTTCCCATTTGGCGACAATATTGAAAGGGCGCACAGGAGCGGTGTGAAGTATATCGCGCAGCCGGGAGGCTCTATCCGTGACGACAATGTTATCGCGACCTGCAATAAGTACGGCTTAGCTATGTGCTTTACGGGAATAAGGCTGTTTCATCATTAAAAATAAAAACGAGGGGATTTAAAAGCTATGATCATTGACAGTAAAAAATGGGTTGCGGATAACGGCGACGGTACTTATACAAATCCAATCCTGTATACGGATTATTCCGATCCTGATGTATGCAGGGTGGGAGATGATTATTTTATGACGGCATCAAGCTTTTGCAATACGCCTGCACTGCCTGTTCTGCACTCAAAAGATTTAGTGAATTGGACGCTGATAAGTTACGCGCTTGAAAATATTCCCGAAAAACAATACAGAGAGCCGCTTCATGGGTGTGGTGTCTGGGCGCCTGCCATAAGATATCATGAGGGTGAGTTCATTATATTTTTCCCGATGCCTGATGAGGGGATATATGTGGTAAAGACAAAAGATCCGTGGGGAAAATGGGATGAACCGACGCAGCTTTTTGCGGGAAAAGGCTGGATAGATCCCTGTCCGTTTTGGGATGATGACGGCAAAGCTTATATGGTGTCGGGAGTGGCAAAGAGCCGTATCGGTTATAAGAGCGTTTTAAATCTTTGCGAGATAACGCCTGACTGTATGCATATAATCGGCGGCGAGCAGCGTATATTTGACGGGAATGTGACAAATCAGGAAACTATAGAAGGTCCTAAACTTTATAAGAGAAACGGGTACTATTATATATTTGCGCCCGCAGGCGGCGTAAAGCAGGGCTGGCAGACTGTCCTTCGGAGTAAAGATATCAGAGGACCGTATGAACACAGAGTAGTTATGCTGCAAAAAGATACTGAGATAAACGGACCTCATCAGGGAGCATGGATAGATACTGTGACAGGTGAGGACTGGTTTATACATTTTCAGGATGTTTATGCGGCGGGCAGGATCACACATCTGCAGCCTATGCGCTGGGTGGATGACTGGCCGGTGATCGGAGAAATATCAGACAAGGAGATTGCTGATGGCGAGACAGCAGGAAAGCCTGTAATGACGTATAAAAAGCCCGATGTCGGTGCAAGTGCGGGCAGGATAGTTACGCCCGATGCCGAGGATGATTTCTCGGGAAATACGCTTGGGCTTCAATGGCAGTGGAATGCAAACCACGAGGAAAGCTGGTACAGGCTTGAAAACGGAAGGCTTATATTAAACGCTGTCATGCGCAGTGCGGACTCTATTTCAAATCAACCGAACCTTTTAATGCAGAAGTGGCATCTGCCTGAGTTTTGCGCTCAAACAAAGATTGACATTTCAGATTTGAAATGCGGCGATACGGCAGGGCTTGTCAGTCTTGGAGTGCTTTATGGCGCGGTAGCTGTGGAGCGAAGGAGTGATAAATTTATAGTTAAGTCAATAAGCGGAGAGCAGCAGTTTAAAAATGAAAGAGCGTCCGCAGCGGATACGGTTGAGATTTTGGAGGAACTTCCGCCTGACACAAAGGCAGTTTATTTTTCCAATAAGGTAAGCAAAGTTCCGTCTACGCAGACTAACAGTGACGGACCGTACACATTCCCTGTTCCTGCAGAGGAAATATCGCTTGGTTACAGCCTTGACGGTAAAGAATATAAAGCAGCATTGAAATATCCGGCAAAGGCAGGGCGATGGGTAGGTGTAAAGCATGGGGTATTCTGTTTCCATGATGGAGAAAACGAAGCGGGAAGCGCGGCGGTGGAGTATTTTAGGTTTGTATAAGGAATGGTGTCAGAGTGATACAGGAATTAACGGACGCGGTTTATCATAATGAATACAGGGCGCTTGAGCCTGAGAGCGAAGATTATATAATGTTTGTCAAGGGACGGAGCGTCCTTTTGAAAAAAAGTATGCTGATTGAAAGCAATGCCATTGAATATCCGCGCTATAAGGATGTTATAAATGCTATGGCAAATGACGGAAGTTTATCGCAATCCGCCATAAAATACATATATTTGTTTCAGATAGAAACAAAAAACGGAACACTTAAATTTTTCCTTGGTGAGAGCGATGCCTTTCTAAAATTTATACCGGACGCATACAGCTATGAGCCGCAGAATATTTTTCGAGAGAAAAAGCCTGATTTTCTTGCATTTGCCGGAGTAACGGCGTGTCAGCTTGCCAACTGGTATGCCTCAACACGTTTTTGCGGTGCTTGCGGTATGCCGCTTGAGCATGACAAAAAAGAGCGCATGATGCGCTGCCCTAAATGCAATGCCATGTACTATCCCAAAATTTCGCCCGCCGTAATAGTTGCGGTAACTGACAGGGACAGGATAATAATGACTAAATATGCAGGGCGTGATTATACTAAATACGCGCTGATAGCCGGATTTGCGGAGATAGGCGAAACTATAGAGGAGACCGTTAGGCGTGAAGTAATGGAGGAAGTAGGCATAAAAGTCAAAAATATACGGTACTATAAAAGTCAGCCATGGTCATTTACGGATACTATGCTTTTTGGATTTTTCTGTGAACTTGACGGCGATGATACTATCAGGCTCGACGAAGAGGAACTTTCGTCAGGCGAATGGCTTTACAGAGATGAGATACCTACAGAATATGACGGAATAAGCCTGACAAATGAAATGATAATGAGGTTTAAGAACGGCGATGTCAGAAATTTTACTAATTTTGAATTTTAGGTATTGCTAATAAATAAAAAATGTGGTAACATATCATTTGTCTCGGCGATATAATACCGATTTTGCCGGTGTGGCGGAATGGCAGACGCATCAGACTCAAAATCTGACGGGGGCAACCTCGTGCCGGTTCAAGTCCGGCCACCGGCATTGAAAGATGTTAAAGACGCTTAAACTGTGATAATATGATCAGTTTAAGCGTTTTTTGTATTACCGGATAAAGATAATTCAGATCAAAATTTTACCAAAATAAATTTACGCCTGTTGGACAAAATAAAAATTGCAACATGATAAAAGTGTCAAAGGAGGCAGACATGGATTTTTCTGATGGATTACAGTCCCCTATGCTTCCACTTGGGCTTGCTTTCGGCATGGCACTTGACGAACAGG
Source organism: uncultured Lachnospiraceae bacterium (assembly GCA_947629525.1). Taxonomy (GTDB): domain Bacteria; phylum Bacillota; class Clostridia; order Lachnospirales; family Lachnospiraceae; genus COE1. Next base: position 56,789 of record CANREB010000004.1, on the reverse strand, counting down.
CGCTTACGAACTATTCGGGACTGACTGAATATGAAAAGGAAAAACTTATCGCCGAAAGCAAAGGCGTAAAGAGCAAGGAAGAAATGGAACAGCTTATTCAAAGAATAAGCGATGACAGCAAATTGACCTGATACAGTTATCAGCAGGACAGCGGCGCGGCAGCGCAGGCTGTCCTTTTTATATTGTCGATGATTAGGAGCGTATAAAAATAATTTCAACAAAACCCTTTTAAAATCCCACAATATAGTGTATCATAAATAATTGAGAAAATATGTCGCCGGACACAAATATGAGGATATAAATGGAATGTAGAGAAGCACAGCGGTGCGTTCAGGCTTTTCTGAAGGACGAGCTTGACAGGCGCACGGCGGAAAAATTTGTAGAACATGTGCAGGACTGCGATGAATGTATGGAAGAACTGACCATAGAATACCTTCTTCTCGAAGGCATCAGCAGACTTGAAAACGCTGACGATATCGACGTAAGGAGTGAACTGGAAGAAAAACTGGATCGCGTCAGGCACCGCAAAAAGATGTACAGCCGGTTGAAAACAGGTCTTTTTCTGCTTGTATGTATTATCGCATGTATATATATACTCGGCGGAATATGATATATAAAGGAATTAGTTATTTTATGAGCAAGATAGTATTGATAGACGGTCACAGCATATTGAACAGAGCTTTTTACGGAGTTCCCATGCTTACAAATTCAAAAGGACTGCACACAAATGCCGTATTTGGTTTTTTGAATATTTTGTTTAAAATACTCGACGAGGAAAAACCGGAATATCTTACCGTGGCGTTTGATATGAGCGCACCCACATTCAGGCATAAGATCTATAAAGAATATAAAGGAACAAGAAAACCTATGCCTGAGGAGCTTCATGAGCAGGTGCCTGTGATAAAGCAAGTGCTTGGAGCGATGGACGTCCATATCGTGGAAAAAGCGGGACTTGAGGCAGACGATATAATGGGTACTATTGCCAAACGCTCTGAACGCGAAGGGATGGAAGTATCGCTTGTGTCAGGCGACAGGGATCTGCTGCAGATCGCGTCCGAACACATAAAAATACGCATACCTAAGACAAAAGGCGGAAAGACAGAAATAGAAGATTATTATGCGGATGATGTAAAAGAAACATACGGAGTGACGCCGCTTCAATTTATAGAATTAAAAGCGCTCATGGGTGATGCTTCCGACAATATACCGGGAGTGCCGAAAATCGGTGAGAAAACGGCAAAAGAGCTTATGACTGCATACGGTTCGATCGACGCTATATATGACCACATTGAAGACATAACAAAAAAAAGCATACGGGAAAGTCTTGCCGTTAACAGGGAACTTGCTGACTTAAGCAAAACGCTTGCCACGATAGAAGTAAATGCCGATATAGACTTTTCATACGACAAGGCTAAGCTCGGCAATCTGTTTACACAGGAAGCATATGCGCTTTTTAAAAAGCTTTCGTTTAAAAATTTTTTAAATCGGTTTGAGCAGGACAGGAATGATGCCGTCGATGCCAATGAGAAAGAACTGCAGATCATCCATGTCAGGGAGCATGACGATGCGGAACAGATTTTCAGACGGGTATGCAGCGCAGGGGCATCGTGCCGAATAGCAGATATCGGTAATGCCAAGTCGGATGATTTAGGCGCCTTTGCCAACGGACAGATGTTTTTCAGGTTAGACGAGGAAAAAGAAGCATTCGCGGTTGTCTTAAGCCTTTTGGACGAGAATGAAAACGATGACAAAAAAGTGTATGTTATCGAGGCAGGGGCAGACATTTCCAAAGATTATATTAAAAGAAAGCTGCAGGAAGCCGTTTTATCGGCAAAAGCCGATCTGATATTTTTTGATGTCAAGTCAGACTATTGCATAATAATCTCAGATGAGGCTGATAATGAAATCTCATCCCGAGGCATTACAGAGAAACTTTTCGACTGCAAGATAGCCGCTTACCTTATCAATCCGCTTAAGAGTGATTATGAACTTGAAGATGTGTCGGGCGAATATTTGGGCACTGCATTAAAAACATGGAGCGAACTGTTTGGCAAGTCTGATCTTGCTACGGCGTACCGTGAACAAAAAGAGAAATGTATACATTATCTCGCGGATGAGTCATATGCGCTCAAAAAGGCAAAGCCGATACTTGAAGAGGCGCTGAAACAAAACGGTATGTACAAATTGTTCCGTGAATTGGAGATGCCGCTGTCATATGTATTGTTCGATATGGAGAGAGAAGGGATAACGGTAAGACCTGAAGAGCTTAAAGCTTATGGCGAAGCTTTAACAGGCAGGATCACCGAACTTGAAAGATCAATACATGAACGTGCCGGGGAAAGTTTTAATATTAATTCACCCAAGCAGCTTGGCGAGATACTTTTTGAAAAACTAAAACTGCCGGAAGGCAAAAAGACAAAGACAGGGTACTCTACGGCAGTGGATGTGCTTGAAAAACTCGCGCCTGATTATCCGATAGTGAATGAAATACTTGAGTACAGAGGTCTTACAAAATTAAAATCAACATATGCCGACGGTCTTGCAGCATATATAGACAGCGGCAATAAAATACACACAAGTTTTAATCAGACGATAACGGCTACAGGGCGTTTAAGCTCTACTGAGCCTAACCTTCAGAACATTCCTATGCGGACGGAACTTGGCAGGCGCATCAGGAAAGTTTTTGTACCGCAGGAGGGCTGCATTTTTATGGATGCCGATTATTCGCAGATAGAACTGCGGGTCCTTGCGCATATGTCGGGGGATGAGCAGCTTATTGAGGCATACAAGCTTGATGAGGACATCCACCGCATCACGGCTTCCAAGGTATTTAACACGCCGTTTGAGGAGGTCACTGACCTGCAGCGGAGAAATGCAAAGGCGGTTAATTTCGGCATTGTCTACGGCATAAGTTCATTTGGGCTCAGTCAGGATTTAAGCATATCGCCCAAGGAGGCGAAAGTTTATATTGACGAGTATTTTAAAACATATCCGGGAATAAAAGGTTTCCTTGACAGGATGGTAACGGATGCAAAGCAGAAAGGCTACAGCGAGTCGATGTTCGGAAGGAGGAGACCCGTACCTGAGCTTAAATCATCAAATTTCATGCAGCGTTCTTTCGGAGAGAGAGTGGCTATGAATTCGCCTATTCAGGGAACTGCCGCGGATATCATAAAGTACGCCATGATCGATGTATATGATGCACTGAAAGAAAAGAGGCTTAAGTCAAAGCTTATACTGCAGATACATGATGAGCTTCTTATAGAAACGCGCGACGACGAGGTGGAACAGGTAAGAAGCATACTCACCGACAAGATGCAGAATGTATGCGAACTTGCGGTAAAACTTGAGATAGATCTTCACACGGGGACAGACTGGTATGAGGCAAAGTAAATGATTATTATAGGTATAACGGGCGGTGTCGGTGCGGGGAAGACGCAAGTGCTGTCATATATAGGAGAACATTATAAATGCAGGATCATCAGGGCGGATGAGGCGGCGCATCTTTTGGAAGAGCCCGATAAGCCCTGTTATGAGAAACTGGTCAGGCTGTTAGGGACAGGTATTCTAAGTAATGACAGGACTATTGACAAAAAGAAGATGGCGGCGGCTATATTTGCCGATGAAAAGCTGTTGGATAGTGTAAATAAGATCATACATCCCGAGGTCAAAAAGTATATTGTACAGCAGATAGAGTATGAACGCAGACGTGGGGAAGCGGATTATTTCTTCATAGAAGCGGCGCTTCTGATCGAGGAAAGATATGACCTTATTGCCGATGAACTGTGGTATATACATTCCGATGAAGACATACGGAGAAAGCGGCTGTCAAAGGAACGCCATTACAGTGCGGAAAAGACAGACGGTATCATGAAGAGCCAGCTTAGCGAGGCGGAATTCAGGAGCCATTGCCAAAGAACCATATTAAACAACGGTGATTTGGAAGAAACTTACAAACAGATCAATAAATTAATGGGAGAAATCAAAATGAGTCAATTGCAGATTAACGGAGAGGAACTTGTATTTGGATTGGATATCGGAACGAGAAGCGTAGTCGGAACAGTCGGTTACAAAAAGGGTGAACGCTTTGTTGTCGTAGCGCAGGAGATACGCGAGCACAAGACAAGGGCTATGCTTGACGGGCAGATACATGATATCAACAGAGTCGCGGGCACTATTGCCGATATCAAAAATGCAATAGAAGAAAAGACAGGAATGAAGTTTGAGGAGGTATGTATTGCCGCGGCAGGACGTATGCTTCGCACAATGAATTTGCACATTGATATGGATCTGGACAAGGAGCGCAACGTTACCAAGGAAGATATGAGCACGCTGGTATCGCTTGGAATAGAGAAAGCTTTTAAGGATTTTCATGAGAACAATGAGACAGATATTAATTTTTACTGTGTGGGTTATTCAGTGGTAAGATATTATCTGAACGGTATGTGGCTTGGACAGCCTGAACATCACAAGGCAAAAAATATCGGCGCCGATATGATAGCGACATTCCTTCCCGATGATGTGGTTGACGGACTTTACAGTGCCGTGGAGCTTGCAGGGCTTAAAGTTTCAAACCTTACGTTGGAGCCTATCGCGGCGATAAGAGTTGCGATACCCGAGAAGTTCAGACTCTTAAACATAGCGATGATCGATGTCGGAGCGGGTACATCCGATATTTCGATAACCGATGACGGAAGTATCGTGGCATTCGGGATGCTTCCGCATGCCGGAGACTCGCTTACTGAAATACTGGCAAGGACATGCCTTATTGATTTCGTAACGGCGGAAAAAATAAAGACTGCCGCTACGATGCAGGATGAGATTACATATGAGGATATCATGGGACTGGAGCAGACCATAACCGCTGACAGGGTAGTTGAGATCTGCCGCCCTGAGATTGAGAAGATGGCTAAGGTCACGGCTGAGGCGATAGTCGAATTAAACGGCGGCAATTCGCCCAGTGCGGTATTTATTGTCGGGGGCGGCGGCAAGATAAAGGGATTTTGCGAAGCTGTAGCCGATGAGCTTGGACTGGATCATTCAAGGGTTGCGCTCAGAGGCGAGGAAATTCTGCGCGATGTCGATTTCCCCGAGGGAAGCCTTAAGGATTCCACGATAATCACGCCTATCGGCATCTGCCTTTCATATTTTGACCAGAATAACAGCTTCATCCACATAACGTTTAACGGCACAAGAATGAAGCTTTATGATAATAACAAGCTGACGATCGTTGATGCGGCTATGCAGGCATCGTTCAATAAGGACGGGCTTTTCCCGAGGCGCGGCAATGATATACATTACACTGTGAACGGAAAGAACAGAGTGACAAAAGGCGAATATGGCGAGAGCGCTCATATTTATCTAAACGGCGAGAGTGTAAATATGAACCATACCATAAAGGCAAATGACACTATTGTCATAGAGGAGTCAACGATTGGCAAGCCGCCTCAGGAGCATATATCTGAGCTTGTGGATTATAACGGAAAGATTACGCTTAATATAAACGGTAATGAGATGCAGCTCTTAAAACCTGTTTCCGTAAACGGGCAGACACAGAGTGCGGAGTACATTATTCAGGACGGTGATGCAATAACAATCGGCACATCGTATACGGCAAAAGAACTTGCGGAGTATATGGGATATTCCGAGGACGATGCGGTGATTACCGTAAACGGCAGAAAAGCAGACAAAAAAACAGTGATAAACAGTAATGATACTGTGACGATAGAGAGCAAAAAGGAAATAGAGCTAAAGAAGATATATAAGGCTGCAGAAGAAGAGAAAGAAGCCAAGCAGCACGCTAAGGAAGAAAAAGAAAAGGCATCCGAAACAGAAAACAGTGCGGACCCGCAAAAAGAAGAAAAGACAGATACTGCTCAAAACAATGAAGAAGCCGCACAAGAGCAGGAGAATGTAAAAGATACGGAAAACAAAGAGGAAACTTCAAAGGAAGAAAGCCCCAAAGAGGAGACTGCCAAAAAGGAGACTTCAAAAGAAGAAACTTCAAAACAGGAAAAATCCCCGACTGGAGAAAAGCAGTCAGGTTCAGACAAAAAAGCCAAAGCGGCGCCTTCACAGCAGGAAGAGAGCGGTGCAAAGAAGATCATTGTAATAGTAAATAACGAACCTATTGTCATGAAAGGCAGAAACAGTTACGCGTTTGTGGATATATTTGACTACATTGATTTTGACACCAAAAATCCCCCCGAGCGTGGTTCAACTATCATCACTACAGTCAACGGAAAAGATGCGCAGTACACTCAGGAACTTTTCAATGGTGATAAGGTTGAGGTATACTGGAAAGAGTATACAAGAAAAAATTAATGTGCGGGCGGAGGAACTGATTTAAATGAAGATGTGCAGTATTGCCAGCGGCAGCAGTGGTAACTGCGTGTACGTGGGTACGGAAGCAACACACCTTTTGGTAGATGTTGGAATAAGCTGTAAGCGGACGATGGAAGGATTAAACAGGCTTGGGCTTACGGGAAACGATATAGACGGCATACTTATCACGCATGAGCACGCGGATCATATTAACGGTCTTGGAGTTATCAGCAGAAAATTCGGCATTCCGATATATGCAACGGCAGGCACGATAGAGGCAATCAAAAATACTGAAGGGCTTGGAGAAATAGACGAGTCGCTTTTCTGTGAAGTGTCAGCCGATGAAAAGATGATATTAAAAGATATTACAGTCAATCCGATGAGGATATCGCATGATGCGGTGCAGCCGGTGGCGTACAGATTTCAATATGGAAACAGCAGAATGGCAATTGTGACTGACTTGGGTACATATGACGAATATACGGTGGAAAGTTTAAAAGGAATGGACGTGCTTATGCTTGAGGCAAATCACGACATAAATATGCTTCAGGTAGGTCCGTATCCCTATTATCTGAAACAGCGCATACTTAGCAAGAGGGGACATCTGTCAAATGAACTTTCGGGGAAGCTTTTGAGCAGAATTTTGAATGATGACCTGCGGGCTGTGTTTTTAGGGCATTTGAGCAAGGAAAACAATCTGGCGGAACTTGCCTACGAAACCGTAAGGCTTGAAATCACAATGGCTGATAATCAGTACAAAGCTGATGATTTTCCGATATACATAGCAAAACGAAGCGAACTGTCTCAGGCAGTAGAATTTTAGCATGGGGGAATTATTATGAAAAAAACAATAATCACAGTAGTAGGAAAAGATACAGTCGGTATTATTGCAAGGGTTTGTACATATCTTGCAGAGAATAAGATAAATATTCTCGATATTTCACAGACGATAGTTGACGATTATTTTAATATGATGATGATTGCCGATATGAGCAAATCTTTGAAGCCGATAAGCGAAGTGACCGACGATTTGGACAGACTGGGCGAGGAAATAGGTGTTATCATAAAATGCCAAAGAGAAGAAATTTTCAATAGCATGCACAGGCTGTAGGCTGTACGGAGGTCGATTGCGATGATAAATATAAGTGAAGTCATAGAAACAAACAAAATGATCGAAAAAGAAAACCTCGATGTCAGGACGATAACTCTTGGAATAAGCCTTTTGGATTGTATAGACTCGGATCTTGAGAGTCTAAATAAAAAGATATATAACAAAATCACTTCGGCGGCAAAAGATTTGGTGGCTGTTGGAAATGAGATAGAAAAGGAATTTGGCATACCTATTGTGAACAAAAGGATCTCAGTTACCCCGATAGCGATAATAGGCGGGGCAGCATGCAAGACACCCGATGATTTTACAGCCATAGCAAAGACGCTTGACCGTGCGGGAAGAGATGTGGGAGTAAATTTCCTTGGCGGGTATTCTGCGCTTGTGTCAAAAGGAATGACAAAAGCGGATGAACTTCTTATGCGTTCAATACCAAATGCGCTTGCCGCGACGCAGCTTGTGTGCAGTTCTGTCAATCTGGGTTCTACCAAGACAGGGATAAATATGGATGCAGTGCGCATTATGGGTGATATTATAAAAGCAACGGCAGAGCTTACAAAGGAAAACGACTCAATAGGCTGCTCAAAGCTTGTGGTGTTCTGCAATGCACCTGACGATAATCCGTTTATGGCGGGAGCATTCCACGGTGTGACAGAGGCGGATATGATAATAAATGTCGGTGTGAGCGGTCCGGGTGTGGTAAAGACCGCGCTCGAAAGCGTACGCGGAGAGAATTTTGAAGTCCTTTGCGAGACCATCAAAAAGACTGCGTTTAAGGTAACGCGGGTAGGTCAGCTTGTTGCTCAGGAAGCGTCTAAGCGCCTCGGAATACCGTTTGGAATTGTAGACTTGTCGCTTGCGCCTACGCCGGCTATTGGCGACAGCGTAGCGGATATATTATGCGAGATAGGATTGGAACATGCAGGTGCGCCCGGTACTACGGCAGCGCTTGCGCTTTTGAATGACCAAGTGAAAAAAGGCGGCGTTATGGCATCGTCATACGTAGGAGGACTCAGCGGTGCATTTATCCCTGTCAGCGAGGATCAGGGAATGATAGATGCAGTAAATGCGGGTGCGCTTACGCTCGAAAAACTTGAAGCTATGACTTGCGTATGTTCGGTCGGACTTGATATGATAGCGATACCGGGCGATACTAAAGCGACGACAATATCAGGCATAATAGCTGACGAACTGGCGATAGGAATGGTAAATCAAAAGACTACCGCGGTACGCGTTATACCTGTCATTGGGAAGACGGTCGGAGAAAATGCAGAGTTTGGCGGGCTTTTGGGTCATGCACCGATAATGCCCGTGAACGGATTTTCATGTGACGCATTTGTAAACCGCGGCGGAAGAATACCTGCCCCGATACACAGCTTTAAGAACTGATCATATCCGTATAAGTTCACGGGTAAGTTCGTTCGGCATCATATGATGCGTGTTGTTTCGCAGGATATGCGATGCTTTCCGAAGACGCACGCTGTTGTAGATATTTGTGACATTAATGTCAGATTTAAATGATGACAGACTTATGCCGTCAAGCTCTTTAAGGGCTTTTGACGGCTTTGTTATTATTGGTATCGATGAGTTTGCCTTAATGGACTTTAAGATATTTTTCCCATTGTCGGAGAACCCCAGTACGCGTGCGTACAGGGAGTAATCGTTTTCTTTTAACAGGCAGGCATTTTCATCGGTCATATCGAGGATTATGTGCATAAGCCCCCGGCATATATGAGAATAAGTAAGGTTTTTTGATTTACATTCCAAAACAAAATCCGAGAAAGCAGTAAATGATGGAAGCTTGTTGAAAATAGTGTTTGTAAGTGTTTCGTTTACATCATAATATTTTTCCGTTAAGTTTTGCGAAGATAAGAGCTTGTAGTGCAGTAATCCCGAAAAGTCGTCAATGCACATAAGCACATCACTGATCAAATGTTTCAAAACATAGTCCGGAATAAATTCACGCAGTAAATCTGTGGTATTTTCACTGCTGTTTTCGGGAAGGCTTAAAAGCGCATGCCTTATTGCTTTTGCCGATGCGGGTTCGCCGTTTGTAAGACTTTTCGAATCGTATTCCCCGCCTTTGCGCAGGAGAGTGACAGGTTTTATGGAACTTTTGCGTCTGATGACAGCCTTGATATATTCGATTGCAAGGCTGTTGTTGGCTTTAGACAAAATATCTTCGTCAAGGTGGAAACATTCCAACATAGCCTTTGAACGTGCCGTCGGGAATGAAAATCCCTGTCTTAAAAACATGTTGAGTGTTTTTTTGTATTCCGGAGTTTCGGATGCAAGGCAGGAGGCATATTTGGTGAGAATGCCGATATCGCCGCATTCGCTTCCGAAGTGAAGTACGTCGATCACGCCAAGTTTGTCAAGAAGTGATACTGCGCCGTTGGCAAAATATTCCGCACTGCCAAGCGCAAAATAGGAAGGAAGCTCAATCACAAGATCGGCGCCGCCTCTGAGCGCTGCTTCACATCGTGCGTATTTGTCGATAATCGCGGGTTCGCCGCGTTGTACAAAATCGCCGCTCATAAGCACAATGATGCAGTCGGCGTTAATTTCGCCGCGTATAGCGTTGAGCTGATATAAATGTCCGTTGTGGAACGGATTATATTCTGCGATAACAGCAGCGGTTTTCATAAGCATTTTCCCCCTTTTTTTATCAATATTATATGGCGCATGCACAAACTGTTCGTTTTTTAAAAACAAATGCAAAACTGTTCAACAGATTTATTCAAAGATAAGATTTCTTGAGTGACAGTATTATACTATAAAGTAACATTTTTGTCACTGAAAATTTTTTGATAAAACAGTCCCAATATTTATTTGACAAGATATGACAAAATGCTTGACAAACCTATACAGGGGGGGGGTATTATATATAAGCGGCATTATAAAATGATAATAGGAGGATATTGAAAATGAGAATGTTGGACAAGAATAACAAGCCACAGGATACAGGATGCCGCTACAGGCAGATGTCGCATCAGAATAGATGAACAAAAAGTTTAGAAAGGACAAACAGATTATGGAAAGTAGATTTAAAAATCAATCAGAAAAACTAAATAAAAAAATTACAGCAATGATAATGGCGTTTATGGTAACTATCGTATGTCTTGGTACTGGCATATCTGCCGAAGCAAAAACTAAAGCTGCGCTTGAAGCACCACAGATAACAAACTGTTATATTGATGGTGAATATGTTTGTTTTGAATGGACAGAGGTTAGCGGAGTTAAATCATATCATGTATATTATAGTTATACTAATACTAGAGGGGAATTATTCACATCAAAAAATAAGTTTTACGTACCGATTAAGGACAGAGGCATGGACTATTCCATAGAGGTTTATGCAGTTAATGATAAAACAGAGTCTAATAAGGGAACAGCTACTATATATGTACCTGAAATTGATTATTCAGATATAGATTATATAGACGCTTCTTGCCTAAGCCTGAGCCAGTTGGAAGAGTGGGCAAATCATAATGGAGTGGAATGGGAGGTTTCGGAGAAAAAGGGCTATACGATTTTATCCATGGAAGAAAAAGATAAAAACAATAGTGGATTTTTAAATGGTCTTAAAGCTGTAGCAAAAGGGGTTTTTGATAATGTTATGAAATCTACAGAAAAAAAGCTTGAGAATATTGACAGTGATGAAATAACTTCCGAAGTTGAGGATGTTATAGGAAAAGGTTTAGAAAAAGACAGTATGTCAGAAGCTATTAAAGAAAAAGCATCAGAAGAATGGGAGCAAACAAAAGTTGAGGCTGCTGCTTCAGCGATAGTTGGCGGTGTAAAAGGTGCTATGGGATATTTGACTAAAAATGATAAAAATATTCATTACGAATATTTCTATGAGAGCGATATGGTTCAATATGCCGCACAGATAGAAGTAATCTCATTTTTGAAGGCTAACAATGATGAGCATATAGAATACATTAAAAATAATTTGGAAAAAATTAGTGAGGATGGTGAAGACCTTTATTTAACCGTCAGTGCAGATGAAACCAGGCATATTGGGATAATGTTGAAAGTGAATGATACCAATGACAGGTGGATTAATTATATAGTACCGTTATTTTAATGTAAACTAAATTGCTCATTCGGACAAAAACAGATGTCAAAAAGTGATATAATATATGCACTCATATAACAAATTGAATTGCGAGGTGGAGCAGGAATGAAAAGAAAATTTATGATAGCAGCTGTATATTTAACTTGTGTGCTTGGTATGGGAACTACAGCGTATGCCAAGCCAGAGTTAATGCCTGACAACACATTGTTTGATGCCGAGTATTATGCACAGGTAAACCCTGATGTAGCGTCGGCGTTGGGTACTGATATAAATGCACTGTACCAACATTATCTGATGTATGGCAAATCAGAGGGGCGGGCGGCTGTATCGCCGGAAAATGATTTGACGGATTTAACAGTTCCAAATGAAGAATTTGACGCGACGTTTTATGCGTATGCAAATCCTGATGTAGTGGCGGCATTAGGAACGAATGCAGATGTGCTGTATCAGCATTATATTCAGTACGGCAAAGCGGAAGGCAGGCTTGGCAAAGTTCCCACGGCGCAGAAAAATGGTGGTATTGTTTCGGAGAACAGCTATGCCAGACAGGTATTGGACATAGTAAACAGAGAGCGCGCCGCGGTCGGGCTTTCAGCGCTGTCATGGAGTGATGAGCTTGCAAATGCGGCAAATATCCGGGCTAAGGAGATGGTAATTTTGTGTGAGCATACCCGTCCGAATGGCACAAGCTGCTTTACGGTTTTTGATGAGTGTGGTATTAAATATAGGTGTGCAGGCGAAAACATTGCATGGGGTCAGACTACACCGGAAGAGGTCATGGAGGATTGGATGAACAGCCCGGAACATCGTGCAAATATTTTGAAAGGCGATTATGGAAAGCTTGGTGTAAGCTATTTGGTTACGGAAAACGGCTGGCGCTACTGGGCACAGCTTTTTACAGATTAAAAGAAAGTTTACAGGGTAGGTGCAATCCGGTACAATGAGTATGGTATCTCTGATGTATTTTATTCTGCATAGTTTAATGAATTTGTAGGAATTTATTTTGTTAAAATAAAACAGTTGACAAAATATACCGTGCTGTGTATAATAAACAGGTATGTGAATAGGAGTCTGCTATGGTAGTGAATTTGACAGATGTATTTATGAATGAAGCACGGGAACAGGAATGGGAACTTTCTTACGAGCCCGACACATATTCGAGCCGTCTCGGGGATTTCCCGATAAAGGATAAAAGCCCTGTTCAGCTTAAAGCTTCCAACATCGGACAGTCAAAGGCGCTTGTTGAGTGCAGCGTAAAGCTTACGTTAGCTTTCAAGTGTGACAGGTGTCTTGACGAGGTTGATAATACATTTGATCTGTCTTTTTCATGCGAAGCGGTATCGCCCGATTACGAGGGGGAAGACGTTGACTCGGACGCCCCGTATATGGAGGGATATCACTTAAATGTAGATGAACTAATCAATAACGAAATATTACTGAATTGGCCTGTTAAGATCTTATGCAGGGAAGACTGCAAAGGCATATGTCCTGTATGCGGCAGCAATCTTAACAAGGGGGAATGCGGATGCGATGCGTTTGTTCCTGACCCCCGTATGGCGGCTATTGGAGATATTTTTAATGCGAATAAGGAGGTGTAACAATGTCTATTTGTCCGAAGAATAAATCTTCTAAGTCAAGAAGAGATAAGAGAAGAGCGAACTGGAAGATGACCGTACCCACATTGGTAAAGTGCAGCAAGTGCGGCGCACTTATGGTGCCCCACAGAGTATGCAAGGCGTGCGGCTCATATAATAAGAAGGAGATCATCAAGGTTGACTGATTTTCAGAATTAAGAGTTAAGGGTTGTATAGCGATATATGACCCTTAATTTGTCTTGATTTTTGGCATATGGTCTAGTATATTTAATATCAGAGAGAATTTAAAAAAATCAGATAATGGAGAACATGCGCGGAAAACGTCGCGGAAATGAGGTAAACAATGGGAGAAATGACTAAAGTCGCTGTGGATGCCATGGGCGGGGACAATGCACCTTTTGAAATCTTAAAAGGCGCGGTAGAAGCAGTAAACGAGAACAGTAAAGTGAAAGTATATCTTGTCGGTAATCAGGATGTAATACAAGCCGAACTTGGCAAATATACATACGACAAGTCGCTCATAGAGACAGTCAACGCGACGGAAGTTATCGAAACAGCCGAGCCGCCCGTAATGGCGATAAGAAAAAAGAAAGACTCGTCAATAGTAGTGGCGCTTAATCTTGTAAAGAACGGTGTGTGCGATGCGTTTGTCTCGGCAGGAAGTTCAGGTGCGGTCCTCGTCGGCGGGCAGCTCATTGTCGGCAGGATAAAAGGTATAGAAAGACCGCCTTTAGCCCCGCTCATTCCCACAGAAAAAGGATGCTCACTGCTCATTGACTGCGGTGCGAATGTTGACGCCAGACCGTCACATCTTGTACAGTTTGCAAAGATGGGCTCAGTGTATATGGAGAGCGTAATGGGCGTGGACAAGCCGCGTGTCGCGATAGTGAATATAGGAGCGGAGGAAGAAAAAGGAAATGCCCTTGTCAAAGAGACTTTCCCCTTGCTTAAAAACTGCCCGGAGATTAATTTTATCGGAAGCATCGAGGCGCGTGACATTCCGTCAGGCTACGCGGATGTGATCGTATGCGAAGCGTTTGCGGGAAATATCATATTGAAACTGTATGAGGGAGTCGGTGCGACTCTTATAAAGATGGTAAAATCAGGTATGATGACGAGCCTTAGGAGCAAGATAGGAGCGCTTCTTGTCAAACCCGCGCTTAAGCGTACGCTTAAAGGGTTCAGCCTTGAAGAATACGGCGGAGCGCCGCTTCTTGGACTTAATGGTCTTGTGGTCAAGACTCATGGAAGTTCCAAGGCGATAGAGATCAAAAATTCTATTCTGCAGTGTGTGACATTTAAAGAACAAAATATCAATGAGAAGATAAGGGAAAAAATAATCCTCAGTGATGAATAGGAAACATAAGGGGTAATGGATATGGAATTTGACGCTTTGAAGAAGGTCGCCGCCACGATTTTGGGCATGGATCCGGAAGAAATAGAATTGGACATGACATTTCTCTCTGATTTGGGCGCGGATTCGCTTGATATATATCAGATAGTAATGGGAGTTGAAGACGAGCTTGGAATTACAATTCCCACGGACAAGATTGAAAAGATATCTACAGTGAGAGAGGCAGTTGAACTTATAAAAAGTATTACAAAGCCCTGAACAGGGCTTTTTGTATATGTATAGGAAAGGGGCGCATCCGTTATAATGCGTGATATAAATGAAATATTGCAAAAACTGCAGAAAAATATAGGATATGATTTTAAAGATAAAAACCTGCTGCGTCAGGCGATAACGCACAGTTCTTTTGCAAATGAGCAGAAGATAAACAGGTTTAAAAATTATGAGAGACTTGAATTTCTCGGCGACGCGGTTTTGGAACTTGTTTCGAGCGAGTTCTTATATATGCAGAATGAAGATATGGCAGAAGGGGAACTTACGCGGCTGCGCGCTTCAATGGTTTGCGAGCCGTCGCTTGCATATTGTGCACGTGATATTGAACTTGGCTCATACATACTGTTGGGTAAAGGTGAGGAGACTACAGGCGGCAGAAAACGCGACTCGATCACATCGGATGTAATGGAGGCGCTTATTGGGGCGATCTATCTCGACGGCGGCATAGAAGAGGCAAAGAAATTTATTAAAAAGTTCATATTGTCTGATTTGGATGATAAAATGCTGTTTATTGACAGCAAAACGTTACTTCAGGAAGAAGTGCAAAAATACAGTAAAGAGCAGATACACTATGAACTTGTAGGGGAGAGCGGTCCTGACCACAATAAGGAATTCAGCGTTAAGGCATATTTGGGAGAAGAATTTATCGGTGCCGGAACAGGCAGGACAAAGAAAGCGGCGCAGCAGAAAGCAGCGTATGAAGCGCTTGTAAAGATCAGAGGAATAAGAGAAAAATAATGTATTTAAAAAGTATAGAAGTGCAGGGGTTTAAGTCTTTTGCAAATAAAATAAATTTTCAGTTTCATCAGGGAATCACAGGGATAGTAGGTCCGAACGGTTCGGGAAAGAGTAATGTTGCCGATGCGGTCAGGTGGGTGCTTGGCGAGCAGAGGATCAAGCAGCTTCGGGGAGAGTCGATGCAGGATGTCATCTTTTCGGGAACGGAGATGAGGAAACCGCTGGGTTATGCTTATGTGGCGATAACTTTTGATAATGAAGACCATGAACTTGCGATAGATTATAAAGAAGTAGTCGTAGCAAGGAGGCTGTACCGTTCAGGTGAAAGTGAATATTCGATAAACGGTACGCCGTGCCGTCTGAAAGATGTGAATGAACTTTTCTATGATACAGGTATAGGCAAGGAAGGTTATTCCATCATCGGTCAGGGTCAGATTGAGAAGATACTTAGCGGTAAGCCGGAGGAAAAGCGTGAACTTTTTGACGAGGCGGCAGGTATCGTTAAGTTTAAGAAGCGCAAGGCGACGGCGCAGAAGAAACTTGAAGATGAGAAAAACAATCTTATCCGTGTCAACGATATTTTAAGCGAACTTGAAAAACAGGTAGGTCCATTGGAACGCCAGTCGGAAAAGGCAAAGATATACCTGAAAAAGCGTGATGAGTTAAAAGAACTTGACGTAAATATGTTCCTTTTGGAAAATAAGCGTATTTCCGAACAATTAGTTGAAGTTGAGCGCAATTATGCCAATGCGCAGGAGGAATATAACGATACTGAAGAGCAGTATGAAAAAGTAAGAAGCGAGTATGACAATATCCAAAAGACTATCGAAGAACTTGAGAGTGAAATAGAGCAGACAAGAAATACTCTTTCCGACACGAGTGTACTGCGCGGAAAACTGGAAGTCGAGATAAATGTACTGCGTGAACAGATCAAGAGCGCACAGGGAAACGAAAAGCATTTTACCGAGCGTATCGAAACTATAAAAGAACAGATCAGGACGCGTGAAGCTGAACGCGATAAAATACTTGAGAGCAAAAACGAACTTGACGAGAAAGTGGCAGGTCTTGAAAAAGAGCGTGATGAAGCAAGAGGAAAACTCACACAGGTACAGCAGCGCATAGAAGAACTCAACAATAAAATCGAGGAGAACAAAAATAAGATTATTGAGACGCTGAATGAAAGAGCGTCGATAAAGTCAAAGCTTGGAAGCTTTGAGACCATGATGGAGCAGCTTCGTATAAGAAAAGCGGAGTTAAATTCAAGGCTGCTTAGGGCAAAGAGTGACGAAGCGGAGCGTGACGCCGAGATAAAGGCGCTTCAGGACGAATTTAAAAACATAAATGACCGGATTATTGAGGCTAACAATAACCTCGCCGAAATGGATAAAAAGACATTAGGCTTTCGTGAGCGCCTTATAAAGACCGACGAGGATATAAGGACGCTGCAGGGCAGGTATCAGCAGGCAAAATCAAAGTATGATACTATCTCAAATCTTACTGAACGCTATGAAGGCTATGGAAACAGCATTCAGAAAGTAATGGAGCAAAAAAGCAAAAATAAAGGCGTCATAGGTGTTGTCGCTGATATAATCAAAGTGGACAAGGAATACGAGACTGCTATAGAGACAGCGCTTGGCGGAAATATTCAGAACATCGTTACGGATGATGAAGAAACCGCAAAGAGTATGATAGCATTTTTGAAGAAAAACCGCTTTGGACGCGCCACTTTCCTGCCGCTTACAAGCATTACGAAACCTCAGGAATTTAAGGCGGTCGATGCGCTGAACGAGAAAGGCGTCATAGGTCTTGCTGACTCGCTTGTAAAGACGGATAATAAGTACATAAACGTTGCAAAGACTATGCTCGGAAGGATAGTTGTGGTTGACAATGTCGATAATGCCGTGAAGATAGCAAAAAAATATGATTACAGCGTAAGGATGGTAACTCTTGAGGGTGAGCTTTTAGTGCCTGGCGGAGCGATAAGCGGCGGCGCGTTCAAAAACGCTTCCAATCTGCTCAGCAGACGGCGTGAGCTTGAAGAACTGAAACAAAACGTAAAGGACGCGAAAGAAAAACTTGACGCGGCAGAGGGTGAGATTGAAAATATAAAGAACGAGCGTAATGCGCTGCGCAAAGCAATCGAGGATGAAAAGGCGCGGCTTCAGGAATTATTTATTAAGCAGAATACGGCGCGTATCAATGTGGAGAGCGCAAGGGAAAGAAAGAGCGAAGCCGAAGAAGGTTTCGGCGCGCTTACAAGTGAACAGGAAGAGATCGAACGTAAAGTTTCCGAGATAAATGCGGATAAGGAAAAAATCAACGCCGAGCTGAAAAATTCGGAGGAAAATGAAAAGACAATAGAAAAAGCCATTCTTGAATATCAGAAAGAATTGGAAGCATACAGGGAAGAAGAGTCTGATAAGACAGGGCGTGTCGGCGAATGGGAAGTAGAGTTTGAAAAAATGCTTCAGAAACAGGAGTTTGAACAGACAAATTTGGAACGTGTCCAAAGTGAACTCGACCGCCATACCGATGAGCTTGCCGAGGTTGAGAACAGCCTTTCTTCAGCTCTTGATGAAATGAAGATAAAGAAGCAGAATATCGAGGAAATTGAAAAAACTATCAGCGCTTCGCATACAACTCAGTCAGATGCGGAAAACTCTTTGAAAGAAAAGCAGATATTAAGGGAAGAATTGTCTCAGAAGCAGAAAAACTTCTTTTCAACGCGCGAGGAAATATCGGAGAAGAAGAATAACCTTGACAAAGAAGTGTACCGGCTTAACGCGCAGCGTGAAAAACTTGAGGAGTCTATCGAATCACAGATAAATTATATGTGGAATGAGTACGAGATAACGCTGAGCGGAGCATCACAACTGCGGAATGAAGAGCTGACAGACACATCGGCGATGCGAAAGCAGATACAGGAGATCAAGGACGATATTAAAAAACTCGGAGACGTAAATGTAAACGCGATAGAAGACTACAGAGTGCTTATGGAACGGTATTCTTTCCTCAAGAATCAGCATGACGATCTGATAGAGGCTGAGAAAACACTTGAAGGCATTATCACGGAACTTGACGCGGCAATGCGCAAGCAGTTTGCGGAAAAGTTCGAGGAGATAAAGCGTGAGTTTGACAAAGTCTTCAAGGAACTTTTCGGCGGAGGCAAGGGTACGTTGGAGCTTATTGAGGATGAGGATATTCTGGAAGCGGGAATCAGAATAATAGCGCAGCCGCCGGGCAAAAAGCTTCAAAATATGATGCAGCTTTCGGGTGGTGAGAAATCGTTTACCGCGATAGCGCTTCTGTTTGCCATCCAAAACCTTAAACCGTCGCCGTTTTGTCTGCTTGACGAGATAGAGGCGGCGCTTGACGAGCAGAACGTGACGCGCTTTGCAAAGTATCTCAACAAGCTGACTAAAAATACGCAGTTTATCGTAATAACCCACAGGCGCGGCACTATGGAACAGGCGGACAGGCTTTACGGCATCACGATGCAGGAAAAGGGAGTTTCAACTCTTGTCAGTGTAAATCTTGTTGACAGCGCTATTGATGAGTGGGATAAGAAGGAGGAGAACTGATGTCGGAAGAGAAAAAGGGCTTTTTTGGCAGGCTGAAATCGGGACTTACAAAAACTCGTGACAACATCGTGGCAGGAATAGACGCGGTATTTAAAGGCGCGTCAGGGATAGACGACGACTTTTACGAGGAGCTTGAGGAAACTCTTATAATGGGTGATATCGGCGTGAATGCGACAAACGATATCGTCGAGAGGCTGAAAGACGAAGTAAAGAAAAGACATCTGCGTTATCCGTATGAGTGCAGGGAGCTTTTGGTAGAGAGCATTAAGGAGCAGATGCGTGTCGGGGAAACGGCGTACGATTTTGAAAAAAAGCAGTCGGTCATATTTATAATAGGTGTAAACGGCGTAGGAAAGACGACATCCGTAGGCAAACTCGCAGGCATTTTAAAACAGCAGGGTAAAAAAGTCCTGATAGCGGCGGCGGACACTTTCAGGGCGGCAGCAGGTGATCAGCTTGCGGAGTGGGCGCACCGCGCGGGCGTAGATATGATTGGAGGCGCTGACGGGGCAGACCCCGCATCTGTGATATATGATGCGGTAAACGCTGCAAAGGCTAGAAATGTGGATGTACTGATCTGCGACACGGCAGGCAGGCTTCACAACAAGAAAAATCTTATGGAAGAATTAAAAAAGATGAACCGCATTATTGACAGGGAGTTTCCTGATGCACACAGGGAAAACCTTATTGTGCTTGACGGCACTACCGGTCAGAATGCTCTTGCTCAGGCAAGGGAATTTGGAGAAGCGGCAGATCTCACCGGTATCATCCTTACGAAGATGGACGGCACTGCAAAAGGCGGAATAGCGGTAGCGATACAGTCCGAACTTAATGTGCCTGTCAAATATATCGGCGTAGGCGAGAAGATAGACGATCTGCAGAAATTTAATGCCGATGATTTTGTGAATGCCCTGTTTGATGCAGGTGAGGAAGAGAAACCTATCTTTACCGACCATGATGAGTATATATAATATAAAGGAGGATAATGAAATGTCAGAGATGTTGACACTTGAAAAGTTTGAGGAAGCATCGGAAATCGTAAAAAAGGTTACGTCGGAAACCAAGCTTATATACAGTGATTTTTTGAGCGCTCAAACAGGAAATAAAGTATACCTGAAACCTGAAAATATGCAGCTTACCGGTGCGTATAAGCTCAGAGGGGCATATTATAAGATAAGCACACTTTCACCCGAAGAGCGCGAAAAAGGGCTTATCACGGCATCCGCGGGCAATCATGCCCAAGGCGTTGCGTATGCGGCTAAAAAATACGGTGTTCATGCGTCGATAGTTATGCCGACGACTACGCCGCTTATGAAAGTGAACAGGACAAAAAGCTATGGCGCTGAGGTCATTCTGAAAGGCGACGTTTATGACGAGGCATGCGAATACGCATATAAACTTGCGGACGAAAAGGGATATACTTTTATACATCCGTTTGACGACCTTGCCGTGGCTACGGGGCAGGGTACTATTGCAATGGAGATCTTTAAGGAACTGCCGCTTGTTGATGTGATTTTGGTGCCTATCGGCGGGGGCGGGCTTGCGACAGGCGTTTCAACGCTTGCAAAACTGCTGAACCCCAAGATAACCGTTATCGGAGTCGAACCCGCGCAGGCTAACTGTATGCAGGAGTCGCTAAAAGCAGGAGAGGTCGTAACGCTTCAGGGTGTAAACACTATTGCGGACGGCACGGCAGTCAAGACCCCCGGAAAAAATATATTCCCTTACATACAGAAAAATATCGACGATATAATCACGGTTCCGGATGAGGAACTTGTAGTGGCGTTTCTTGATATTGTAGAGAACCACAAAATGGTAGTTGAGAACTCGGGACTTTTGACCGTGGCGGCACTAAGACACTTGAATGTGAAAAATAAAAAAGTCGTATCTATATTAAGCGGCGGAAATATGGATATCATAACAATGTCATCTGTTGTACAGCAGGGACTTATTTTCAGAGACCGGATATTTACCGTATCTGTACTGCTTCCGGACAAACCGGGAGAATTGACAAAGGTGTCAGAAGTAATCGCGGCACAAAACGGAAACGTTATCAAGCTTGAGCATAATCAGTTTGTTTCCATAAACAGAAATGCGGCTGTGGAGCTTAGGATCACGCTTGAAACATTCGGAACGGAACATAAAAATCAGATCATCAAAGCTTTGGAGCAGAGCGGCTATCAGCCGAGGCAGGTCAGGACGAATATTTGACCATAATGGGGGATATAATGGCAAAAACAGTGGCAAAAAGGGTAAAATGTTATATTTTAATAACGATCGCGGCGGTGTTGTACTCTGCCGCGATAGGGCTTTTTCTTGACCCTAACGATATCGCGCCGGGTGGAGTTACAGGCATAGCTATATTGGTGAACCGTTTTACATCTATCCCGACGGGTACGGTAAATTTGCTGCTTAACGTGCCGATCGTCATTCTTGGGCTGTGGAAGTTCGGATGGCGTTTTATCTGCTCTACGCTT
The DNA here is from genome assembly GCA_947629525.1 of uncultured Lachnospiraceae bacterium. Lineage (GTDB taxonomy): Bacteria > Bacillota > Clostridia > Lachnospirales > Lachnospiraceae > COE1. The sequence goes on along the minus strand of CANREB010000004.1, from coordinate 35,261 downwards.
TATGCGCTTGCCCTTATTGCCGCTTTTATAAACGCTTTTTCGCAACATGGCGCTGTTACGGATGATCTGCTCATAGCGGCGGTTATCGGCGGCGTGCTTGTGGCGATAGCTTTAGCGACTGTATTTAAAGCCGGGGCAACTACGGGCGGTGTCGATATAATAGTCAAGGTACTTCGTCTGAAAAAACCGCATATCAAGACAAATATATTTTTCCTTGCATTTGACAGTCTTGTCATTTTTGCTTCATGGCTTACTTTCAGGGATATAACAGTGGCGTTTTATGCGGGTGTTTCCGTTGTGGTCAGTTCCATTGTGATGGATTATGTGCTGTATGGTCCCGATGAGGCTAAACTCATTTATATTATAAGCGGTAAACCTGAGCATATAAAACAGAAGATAATGGAGGAACTTGATATAACAGCTACTATCATACCCGCAATCGGTGCGTATTCCAACACAAACAAAGAAATGCTTATGATAGTCACAAAAAAACAAATGGCGCCCAAGCTTGAGGAGATAGTCAAAGAGGAGGACAAGAGTGCTTTTATGATAGTTTCTTCCGCAAGTGAGATATTTGGTGAAGGCTATAAGGACATTGACGGGGACAGGATATAGAAATATTTTTCAAGGTGTCAAGAAAAAATACTTGACACCTGCTCTTTCGTGTAGTATTCTTGTATAGTCGCGTAACATTAAAGCGGAGGAAAGCCGTGAAAGCAGAACAGGTCAGTAATGTCATTGAAAAAAGCCTTGAGCTTGAGCAGATCGAATACAGGAGTATGCTTTATGATTTTTACGGGGAACTTTTGACGCAGCATCAGAAAAATATTTATGAAGATGCAGTGTTCAATGATCTGTCACTTGGCGAGATAGCAGACGAGCAGGGTATCAGCAGGCAGGGCGTGCATGACCTTATAAAGCGCTGCGACAAAATTTTAAATGACTACGAGGATAAGCTTCATCTTGTGGCGAAATTTACAAGAATAAGGACAAAAATAGGCAAAATCAATAAGATGACGGACAATGAGGAGATAAAGCGTCTGTCAAATGAGATAATAGAGGAGCTTTGATTTAATGGCGTTTGAAAGTTTAACCGATAAACTGCAGAATGTATTTAAAAATTTAAGAAGCAAAGGACGTCTTACCGAAGCTGACGTCAAAGCGGCGTTAAAAGAAGTCAAGATGGCTCTCTTGGAGGCGGATGTTAATTTCAAGGTAGTCAAACAGTTCGTCAAGTCAGTTGAGGAGCGGGCGATCGGTTCGGATGTTATGAACGGTTTAAACCCCGGTCAGATGGTCATAAAGATAGTGAACGAAGAAATGGTTTCACTTATGGGATCCGAAACGACAGAACTGGAACTGCAGCCGGGCAAGGCAACTACCGTCATTATGATGTGCGGACTGCAAGGAGCAGGCAAGACGACTGCGACAGCCAAAATAGCGGGGAGACTCAAAATAAAAGGGAAAAAACCGCTTCTTGTGGCATGCGATGTATACAGACCCGCTGCGGTTGAACAGCTTTCGCTCAACGCACAGAAACAGGAAGTGGATTTCTTCTCGATGGGAACAAACCATAAACCTGTCGATATAGCAAAAGCATCGCTTGAATATGCTTCAAAGAATGGCAATAATGTTGTAATAATAGATACTGCGGGACGTCTGCATATTGATGAGGATATGATGGCTGAGCTGCAGGAGATAAAAGCAAACATAGAAGTTCATCAGACGCTTTTGGTAGTAGATGCCATGACGGGTCAGGATGCGGTAAATGTCGCGCAGGAATTTAATGATAAGATAGGCGTGACCGGTGTCATTCTCTCGAAGATGGATGGAGATACAAGGGGCGGTGCGGCGCTTTCAGTCAAAGCAGTTACCGGAAAACCCATAATTTTTGTCAGCACGGGCGAGAAGCTTACAGATATCGAACAATTTTACCCTGACAGGATGGCAAACCGCATTTTAGGAATGGGCGATGTGCTCACTCTCATAGACAAGGTGGCTGAGAGAGTGAGCACATCTTGAGATGGATGCCGAAAAAGAAAAAGAGATGGCATCGCGTCTCAAAAAAGGCAAGTTTGACTTTGAAGACTACCTTGAAAGTATGAGCCAGATGAAAAAGCTTGGCGGTCTGTCAAGTATTCTGGGTATGATGCCGGGCATGGGGATTAAGACAAGCGACATTGAGGCGGCGGTTGACGACAAACAGCTTGCGCGTATGGAGGCGATAGTATTGTCTATGACGCCTGCCGAGCGCAAAGACCCGAAACTCTTAAATCCAAGCAGAAAGCATCGTATAGCAAATGGCGCCGGAGTAGATATTGCAATGGTAAACCGCTTTATCAAGCAGTTTGAGCAGTCTCAAAAGATGATGAAGCAGCTCCCGAATATGATGGGAGGATTAGGTGGTAAAAAGGGACGTTTTAAACTTCCTTTTTAGATAAAAAACAAATAAAAAAAGATTATGAGGTGAAAAAAATGTCAGTAAAAATCAGATTAACAAGAATGGGTAAGAAGAAGGCTCCTTTTTATAGAATCATCGTAGCAGATTCAAGATCGCCCAGAGACGGAAAGTTTATTGAGGAGATTGGAACCTATAACCCTAACACGGATCCCAGCGAGTTCAAAGTAAATGAGGAACTTGCAAAGAAGTGGCTTTCAAACGGCGCTCAGCCTACAGAAACAGTTGCTAAGATATTTAAAGCGGCAGGTATTGAAAAATAGGTGGTGTAAAGGATGAAAGAATTAGTCGAGGTTATAGCTAAGGCTTTAGTAGAGAACCCTGATGAGGTTGTTGTTACGGAGAAGGGCAGTGGTAAAAACATTACTATAGAGCTTCATGTGGCATCGACTGATATGGGTAAGGTGATCGGTAAACAGGGAAGGATAGCAAAGGCAATACGTTCTGTTGTCAAAGCAGCATCTTCAAAAGAAAATATAAAGGTTGATGTTGAGATCATTTAAGCAAAAGGGTGTTTCTTTTAATTAATATAAGAAACACCCTGATCTGTTTATGCGGAATGGAGAAAATTATAATGGAAGACTTTTTGCAGGTTGGGATAATTACTCAGACACACGGTATACGGGGCGAGGTCAAAGTGTTCCCGACGACAGACGACCCGCATCGTTTCAGAAAATTGAAAGAAGTCATTCTCGATACAGGAAAAGAAAAGATCACTCTTGAGATAGAGAATGTTAAATTTTTTAAAAATCTTGTAATTCTCAAATTTAAAGGTATTGATAATATAAATGATATAGAACGCCATAAGGGGAAAAGCCTGTACGTTACGAGGGCGAATGCTGTCAAGCTGAAAAAAGACGAATATTTTATTGCGGATCTGATCGGTATTGAGGTGTTTGATGAGAACGATAAGCATCTTGGAGTTTTAAAAAATGTGATAGAAACAGGCGCCAATGATGTATATTCGATTGAACTTGAAGATAAAAGCGAACTGCTTTTGCCCGCGATAAAACAGTGTGTGCTTGATATTGACATAGAAGACAGAAAAATGAAAGTTCACATACTGGATGGGCTTATGTAGCGGAGGGGTTATGAATTTCCATATTATGACATTGTTTCCCGATATGGTGATCGATGCCATGCATACGAGTATTATCGGCAGGGCGGAAGAAAAAGGAATTATTTCAGTTAAAGCGCACAATATAAGGGATTATACGCTTGACAAACATAAAAAGGTGGATGATTATCCATATGGAGGAGGCGCGGGAATGCTGATGCAGGCTCAACCGATATATGACTGTTATAAAGCTGTCCGCGATGAGATAATAAATAATGCCCGGACAACGGAGGACACATATATGAGGGTCATATATGTGACGCCGCAGGGGGAACTTTTCAACCAAAAGAAAGCCGTTGAACTTTCAAAGGAAAAGAACCTTGTATTTTTGTGCGGACATTATGAAGGTGTGGATGAGAGAGTCTTGGAGGAGATAGTTACGGATCATATATCTATAGGCGATTATGTACTTACGGGCGGAGAACTTCCGGCTATGGTCATAATAGATGCTGTCTCAAGGCTTGTGGAGGGAGTGTTGAGCAATGACGAATCCGCGGGAACAGAGTCGCATTCGGATGGTTTGCTTGAATATCCCCAATATTCACGTCCCGAGGAGTGGAATGGCAGACGCGTTCCGGAAGTGCTTTTGAGCGGACATCATGCCAATATAGAAAAATGGCGTATGGAACAGGCGGTGGAGCGGACAAAGTCAAGGCGTCCCGATATGTATGAGAAATATTTAAAAAATAAATAAATATATCTTCAAAAAGCTTGCAATATAATGTGAAGTATGGTAAATTATTAATGTTGCGAATAAAAGATGGTCCTCTGATACGGATGAACGGTTATATAGGTTATATATTAATGTATTAAGAACGTCGGAATAAATAAGGAGGCAAATACACAATGAACGAATTGATCAAAGAAATCGAAAAAGAACAGTTAAAGGAGTCACTTGATAATTTCAACGTAGGCGATACTGTTAAAGTACATGCCAAGATTAAAGAAGGCAACCGCGAGAGAATTCAGGTTTTTGAAGGTACGGTATTAAAGATTCAGGGCGGAAGCAACAGAGCGACTTTCACTGTAAGGAAGGTTTCAAACGGTATAGGTGTAGAGAGAACATGGCCTATGCACTCACCTGTCGTAGAGAAGGTAGAAGTAGTAAGAGTCGGTAAAGTAAGACGTGCTAAGCTTAATTATCTGAGAAACAGGGTTGGTAAGAGCGCTAAGGTTAAGGAAGTACTTAAATAATTATTTTCGTGACAAAACGGAGCTATAAAAGGCTCCGTTTTTTATAAAGGGCTGTATAAATGGCAAAGAAAAAAGGGCTTTCATTCTATCAGAAAAAGAAGAAACTGAATATTGCGGTCATAAGAGAAATCGGAAGCTGGATATTTTGGATATGCGCGTCAATACTTTTGGCTATTGTTACGGTCTACTGTATTGGAATGAAGACAAGCGTTATAGGACCGTCAATGGAGCCGAGTATGTATAATGGGCAGAATATATTTTTGAACAGGCTTATATACAGGGTATCAAGCCCAAAGAACGGTGATGTGGTCGTATTTCTGCCAAACGGCAACGAAAAGTCGCATTATTATGTGAAAAGGGTAGTAGGCGTTCCCGGGGACACTCTTTGTATAAAAGGCGGGGTCTTGTATGTGAACAATGAGCCATGCGAAGATTACTTTAACGACAGGATCGCCGAGGCAGGAGTTTTGGAGAACGAACTGACGCTTGAGGATGATGAGTATTTTGTCATAGGAGACAACTGCAATAACAGCGAGGACAGCCGCTCGGCGAATATAGGCAATGTTAAGAAAGAATATATAATAGGCAAGGCATGGTTTAAGATGGCGTCCGGCGACAGCAAAATAGGATTGGTGGAATAGTATGGGTGATTATCAGTGGTATCCGGGGCATATGATGAAGGCAAAACGTATGATGCAGGAGGATATCAAACTTATAGATTTGATAATAGAACTTGTTGATGCGAGAGCGCCTTTCAGCAGCCGTAATCCCGATATTGATGAGCTTGGAAAGAACAAATCGCGAATTATACTTCTCAATAAATCGGATCTTTCGGATGCAAAATGCAACAAACTTTGGATGGAATATTTTAAAAAGCTTGGATTTCACACCGTGGAGATAAATTCAAAGACGGGAGCGGGAGTAAAGGCTATCAATAAAGTGGTACAGGAAGCATGCAGGGAAAAGATAGAACGCGACAGAAAACGAGGTATTATGAACAGACCGGTTCGTGCGATGGTTGCCGGAATACCGAATGTGGGAAAATCGACATTTATAAACGCCTATGCGGGAAAAGCATGCACGAAGACGGGAAATAAGCCCGGAGTCACAAGGGGCAAGCAGTGGATCAGGCTTGGAAAGAATGTTGAGCTGCTTGATACGCCCGGAATTTTATGGCCTAAATTTGACGACCCGTCAGTGGGACTTCGGCTTGCTATGATCGGTTCTATCAATGATGATATAATAAATACTGATGAACTTGCGTATGATTTGGTCAGATTTTTGGAAGAGAATTATAAAGGGCTTATAGAGAACCGATATAATATAGATATACAGCCTGATTGGGATGCATACGCGATAATAGTGGAAGTCAGCAAAAGCAGGAAATGTTTTCTGAAAGGCGGGGAGCCTGACATTTTAAAAGCATCATCAATGATAATCGATGATTTCAGAAGCGGAAAGATCGGAAGGATTACTTTGGAAACACCAAAGACAGAAGGAGGAGTACAGACAGTATGAAAGGTATATTAAAGGAGATATTAAGTACGAGTGTATATTTGCTGTTGGTGCTGCTTGTGGCATATCTTATCGTGACATTTGTCGGACAGAGGACGCAGGTAAGCCAGAGCAGTATGGAACCGACGCTCAGTGATGGCGATCATTTGATAGTAGATAAGATTTCGTACAGAATAGGAGATCCGAAACGTTTTGATATAATAGTATTTCCGTTCCAGTACGATAAAGACACATATTACATAAAACGAATAATAGGTCTGCCCGGAGAGACTATCAGAATAGATGCTGACGGTACTATTTATGTGGACGGAAAAGCACTTGACGAGTCATACGGAAAAGAAGTGATACAAAATCCCGGAAGGGCAGCGGAGGATGTTAAACTTGGCGATGACGAGTATTTTGTAATGGGCGATAACAGAAATAACAGCTCGGACAGCCGTGACCCCGCGGTAGGCAGCATACACAGAAAGGATATCATAGGACGTGCGTTTATCAGGATATGGCCATTATCAAAGTTTGGGATATTAAAGCACGGATGACCACTTAAGGCAGAATGGAGGCGCTTAATGGATAAAAAAATTACTGATATCAGGAATGAATTAAAGGCGGCTGATGAAACAAAGCTGCCTCTTTTTGTTGAAAAGTATAAAGAAGACGAAAGAAGCGGTGTACAGTCGCTCGTTGCAAGGGCAAAAAAACTTATCTCAGATTACGAAAAAGAGAAAAAGCGCATTGAACTGATGAAAACATATGAGAAAAAATATTGTTCATTTGAGTACATATGCGGAATAGATGAGGCGGGGCGGGGACCGTTGGCGGGACCTGTTGTGGCGGGCGCCGTAATACTGCCAAAGGATTGCGATATATTGTACCTGAACGACTCAAAACAGTTAAGCCCTAAAAAGCGCGAAGAACTGTACGATGTGATAATGAGTGAAGCTGTTGCTGCAGGCATAGGCTGTTCGTCGCATGAGCGGATAGATGAAATAAATATTTTGCAGGCAACTTACGAAGCTATGCGGGAAGCTATCAGTAAATTGGACAAAAAACCCGATATATTATTAAATGATGCAGTCAGGATACCGAATGTCGATATTGAGCAGGTGCCTATAATAAAGGGAGACGCAAAAAGCATATCGATAGCAGCGGCGAGTATAATTGCGAAAGTGACGCGTGACCGCCTCATGTTGGAGTATGACAGGCTGTATCCTGAATATCATTTTGCGGATAATAAAGGGTACGGCGCGGCAGCTCATATAGAGGCGCTCAAAAAATACGGACCGTCACCTATACACAGGAGAAGCTTTATAGGAAATTTTGTTGATATCGGCGCACTATAGGAGGGTGAGCATATGGACAGCTATTTATCAGGATATTCTCATAATTTGGCAGCGCAAAACCAACAGATGCCGCAGCACGGCGTGGTGCATACGTCAGGAAGTACGGCATCATCGGGAGCGCCTGTTCAGGAAGCTGATATATCGCAGCTAAAAGCAGGCGATACATTTAAAGGTGAGATAGTATCCGTAAATGGTGAAGACGTACAGATATTGCTTATAAACGGACAGTATATGGCGGCGAAACTTGAACGGGATGTGCAGGTGGCGCTTGGACAGATATTAAATCTGCAGGTTAAGTCCAATAAGGATAATAAAATAGTGCTGAAACCCATAATGGACGGAAACGCCCAAATGATGCGCGTCGGTACTTTTGCCCTGAAATCTGCCAATCTTGCGGTTAATGAAAAAAATCTCGAACTTGTCTCAAAACTGATAGAAAATGGGATGTCAATAGATAAAAATACTCTTATGACATTTAACAGGCTTGCATTGCAGCATCCTGACGCCGATATGGCAAGTATTATCAAACTGGTAAAGCTTCAGATACCTGTTACGGAAAATAATCTTACCCAGTATGAAAATTATCAGAATTTTGAACACAGGATTCTTGACGGGATAAACGAAACATCCGATGAGATAATCAGACTTTATGACACACTTGTCGGTAACGGGGGTGCGGATTTTGCGGGAACAATAGGAAGTACAATGCCGGAAATGGCAGTAAAATATATGGAGCAGGTAATAAACCTGCTTACAGAAGATGAAAATACGCAAAATATACAAGCCGCGCCACAGGAATTGCATCAGGATGCCGCGGCGCAGACTCTGCCCGACAGTAATGTACAGCCCCAGCCCCCTATACCGTCAGTACCTGCACAGGCGGCGGATGATATTCAGAAAACAGCGGTGAATACTGAAATGCGGCAGGATGCGCCGACACAGCAGGCGGTTGTCCAAAATCAGACGCCGCATCTGACTGATAAGGAGATAAAACAACTGGAGCAGACTGACGCACGTGAACTTCCGGATAAGATCATCAGTCTTGTGCGTGACGGCAAAGCCAATATACAGGATATAAAGCAGATAAAAAATCTTACCCCTGAAATGAAATATGAGATATTCAGTTCTGAGCCGTTTAAGGCGCTTGTCAGAAATACTTTGCAAAGGCAATGGACGCTTTCGCCAAAAGAACTGGCACAGGATGGGAAACTTCAGGAGTTTTACGAAAAGCTTGAGCGTCAGAGCAGCAGGCTTTCTCAGATAATGAATGAAACAGCGGATGCCGCTTCACAGCAAGGTGGAGTGGAGTCACAGACAAGAGCGGCAGCTAATATACGTGACAATGTCGAATTTATAAATCAGATGAACCAAATGTATAATTATATACAGCTTCCGCTTAAACTCACAAATTCTCAGGCGCATGGCGATCTGTATGTATACACCAATAAACGCAGCCTTGCAAAAAGGGAAGGGGTGCTCACGGCTTTTCTGCATTTGGATATGGATAACCTTGGCGGAGTTGACGTAAGTATTTCGCTTCAGACGGAGAAAAATGAAGTTATGACGAAATTTTATCTTGAAGAAGACGCACTCTCGCTTTTGGAAGAACATATAGATGAACTTACACAGCGGCTTACCAAAAAGGGTTACAACTGTAAGCATATGATACAGCAAAGGGATGAAGAAAAAACCGTTATGCAGCGTATTGAGGAACAGGTGGCAGGCAAAAGCGCTGCGCTGAGTTATCAGACGTTTGATATCAGAACTTGATAGGAGTGATATTCAAATGGCACAAGACAGTGAAAATAAAAAAGTAAAACAGGCAGTCGCGCTTGAGTATAATCCCGAAGACAATGCGCCGCGAGTAATAGCTATGGGACGCGGAGCGCTTGCGGAAAAGATAATAGAGCAGGCAAAACAGGCGGATGTACCCGTGCACCGTGACGACAAACTTGCCGCAACTCTTTCAAAACTGCAGATAGGCGATATGATACCGCCCGAGCTTTACGAAGTTGTGGCTGAAATACTTATGTTCGTTGACAGTATGGATAAGATAAAAGCGAAGGTCAAGGTACATCAGGAGATGTCAAAACAGTGAATACGAGAAAAAAAGGGACAGAATACGAGGAAAAAGCGGCAGAATACCTTGCACGTAACGGAGTACATATTATTGAGCGCAACTACAGGAACCGCCGTGGAGAGATCGATATCATAGGAAAAGACGGAGAATATCTTGTGTTTTTTGAGGTAAAATACCGAAAGGACGACAGCATGGGAGACCCTGCCGAAGCGGTCAATTATGCCAAGCAGAAGAACATATGCAGGGTGGCGCAATATTATGTGGTAACACAAAGAAAAGACACTTCCACCCCTGTACGCTATGATGTGATAGCTGTCTGCGGGGATGAACTGGTGTGGTATAAAAACGCTTTTGAACATATTTATAGATAAAACGTATAAATGAAAATTATTGAGGTATGCGATGAGCAGTCAGATTAAAAGATATGGAAACAGAAATGTTTGCAGGCTCAACTGTGACAAAGAAAACAGAGAATTTGAATATTTCACATTCGATGGTATAAGGGACACAGGAATAGTAGAGCATATTTTTACTACAAGGAACGGCGGAGTGAGTACAGGATGCATGGCTTCTCTTAATTTCGGTTACACGCGCGGCGACAGAAAAGAAAATGTCTATGAAAATTTCCGCAGGGCGGCGGCTGTATTTGGAAAAACAGCGGATGATATAGTGTGTTCAATACAAACGCATACAACTAATATCAGAAAGGTCACATCGTCAGACAAGGGCAAAGGTGTGACGAAAGAACGCGATTACAGTGACATAGACGGGCTTATAACGAACGAAAGCGGAATAATACTCGCAGCTTTTTATGCCGATTGTGTGCCGGTTTTTATAGTAGATACGGTAAATAGGGCGATAGGTCTTATCCATTCGGGGTGGAGAGGCACTGTCGGCAGAATAGGACAATCGGCGCTTGATGCGATGTCAAAAGAGTATGGTACAAAACCGGGCGGCGTCCGTGCCGCGATAGCGCCGTCGATATGCCAAAACTGTTATGAAGTGGACAAAGATGTGGCGGAGGCGTTCCGCAATGCTTTCCCCCGCAATGACGCTATGGCTGTGGAATATCTCGAACGTTATAAGGACGGGATAACAGATACGGATATAAAAAACTGCCTTCTCTATGAAAAGAGTAACGGAAAGTATCAATTAAATCTTTGGTATGCAAATTTCCGCGTGCTGCGTGACGCGGGAGTGCCTAATGAAAATATAGAGATAACGGATGTCTGCACATGCTGTAATCCCGAAATCCTTTTCAGCCACAGGGCAAGCCACGGACAGAGGGGGAATTTAGGGGCGTTTATGATGCTGAAATAAAATCAAAGCCCTAAAGGGCGGCAGATGCCATATGCGCTGAAGACCAGTGCGGAAAAGAGGAAAAATGGGTTATATAGAAGAAACAGACGAATTAAAACTTGATTTTAAAAAAATCGCATCGATGACAGGGCAGGATGTTATCCCTGTAGCGGTACAGAATGCCGACACAAACGAAGTTATCCTGATTGCATACACTAATGAAGAGGCGATGCTTCAATCGATAAGATTAAGGCGGGTAGTGCTGTGGAGCACTTCCCGCAATGAACTCTGGCATAAAGGCAAAACATCAGGAAACGAATTTGAACTTGTCGATATATTTGTAAACTGTGAGCAAAATTCGCTTGTTTATAAGGCAAGACCGCTAAAGGGCAACATCTGCCACACATCCTATAACGGCGTGGCAAATAACTGTTTTTACAGACGGCTTGATATGGACAGCATGAAACTGATAAATATGAACGAAGAAAAAAAGACGATATTATATAAAAATATAATTAAATGAAAATAATCAGTGGAAATATTTGAATAAATGATGTACAATATATATTCGTGAGATTATTATTTTATCTTGCGTAAAGTCATCGGACTGCACTTTGCGGCACTGTAAGGCATATATAGAGGAGAACATCAAATGAAAATTGGAGAAGTATGTTTATTGACAAACGATGTACTGCGTTTGGCAAATTTTTATAAAACGTTATTCGATATTGATAATGGAAGCAATGATGAAGTTCATCAATATATTTTAAATGAAGATACCACATTTACGATTTACAACGATGGCACGGAAAAAGTCCCGGGGAGCAACAAAGTAAGCATAGCATTTACTGTTGACGATGTGGATGTTGAGTATGAGCGCCTGAAAAAGCTTGGCGCAAATATTATCGCGCTGCCCACCGTAAGACCGTGGGGGGCAAAGAATATGATATTTGAGGATCCTGACGGCAATCAGATAGTGTTCAGAAGTTTCCCGCAGCAATGATCTGCATGATACATAACAATCGAAACGACTAATGAAAACTAAAAGGTGAACTATGCTTCAATACTTGATCAAACTTACTGCGGGAGTAATGGTTGTATTCCTGCCTTACCTGATAATACGCAGACCATGGCGGCGCAGGCATAAGAGGGAGATAGCGCTTGCCATATTTGTGATCTTTATGAGTGTACTTTTTATGCTTGCTTTCGATGGCGATTACAATATGCCGTCGGTAATGATCGCTCATGCTAAGGAGCGCATACGTACGATGTATCACATAAATCTGCATCCCTTTAAGACGATAAAAGTGTTTTATGTGTATTTTAACTGGGCTGCGTTTATGCTGAATATAGTTGGGAATATATTGATGTTTGTGCCATGGGGATTTGGACTTGCGCTTTTATGGAAAAAAAATCAGTCGCCTATCCGGATAATGGCATATTCGCTTTTCCTTACGATGTTTATCGAGGCACTGCAGTTATTTATAAACAGAAATGTTGATATTGACGATATTATCCTTAACTTTTTGGGCGGCTGTCTTGGCGCTTTATTTTATTATATCTTGAAAAAGATTATGCCCGGTATTGGCAAATATGCAATATAAGAACTTATGAGGTGGCGGATGAAAATACTTTACGGAACGGGTAATCAGGCGAAACTGAACGCGATGCGGGATAACCTGAAGAATTTAGGTATTGAAATAATAGGGTTAAGGGATATGGATGGAGATATTCCTGATGTACCTGAGAACGGAAATACGCCGGAAGAAAATGCAAGACAAAAAGCGCAGGCATATTTCAGATATTATAAAATGCCCGTATTTTCCTGCGATACAGGACTGGTGATAGAAGGGCTTCCGGATGAATTGCAGCCCGGAGTCCATGTGAGGAATGTAAAGGGAAAGCATCTGACTGACGATGAGATGATCGCGTATTACGGCGGACTTGCCGAAAAGTACGGCGACCTCACGGCAAGATATATAAATGCAATATGCCTTGTTATGGATGAGAGCCATATCTACGAGAGTATGGATGAGAGTCTGTGGGGGGAAAAATTCCTTATCACGTCAAAACCGTATTCGCAAGTAAGACGTAAAGGATTTCCGCTGGACAGTCTTTCAAAAGAGATAAAGAGCGGAAAGTATTATTATGAGCTTGAAGAAAAAAAAGAGGATGCGCTTGTAGAATACAATGGCTTTGCCAATTTGTTCATAAAATGGGGATTAACAGATCAAAACTGAATTTTCAAATGATGATTTTGTTCGGAAGGGAGAAAAATTATGGAATTGTATGATGAACTTGTCGCAAGGGGACTTATAGCCCAAGTGACAGATGAAAAGGAGATTAGGGAGCTTATAAACACGGGAAAGGCAGTATTTTATATAGGCTTTGACCCGACGGCGGACAGCCTTCATGTAGGACATTTCATGGCGCTGTGCCTTATGAAACGTCTTCAGATGGCAGGAAACAAGCCTATAGCGCTTCTTGGCGGCGGTACCGGTATGATAGGCGATCCGTCAGGAAAGACCGATATGAGAAAAATGCTCACAAAAGAGGACATAGATCATAATATTGAGTGTTTCAAAAAGCAGATGAGCCGTTTTATTGAGTTTGGCGATGATAAAGCGATAATGGTAAATAACGGCGACTGGCTGCTTAACCTCAATTATATAGACCTTTTGCGCGAAGTAGGTCCGCATTTCAGTGTAAACAGAATGTTGACGGCGGAGTGCTACAAGCAGAGAATGGAAAGAGGTCTGAGCTTCCTTGAGTTTAACTATATGATCATGCAAAGCTATGACTTTATGGAGCTGTTCAAGAGATACGGATGTAATATGCAGTTCGGAGGCGACGACCAGTGGAGCAATATGCTCGGAGGTACGGAACTCATACGCCGCAAGCTTGGCAAGGACGCATATGCTATGACGATAAATCTGCTGCTTAACTCGGAAGGAAAGAAGATGGGAAAAACTGAGTCGGGCGCGGTATGGCTTGACGCTGAGAAAACTTCCCCTTATGAATTTTTCCAGTACTGGCGCAATGTAGCTGACGCTGATGTCATAAAATGCCTGAAAATGCTCACATTCCTGCCTATAGAGGAGATCGAAGCTATGGAGAGCTGGCAGGGCAGCGAACTGAATAAGGCAAAGGAGATACTTGCGTTTGAGCTTACTCAGCTTGTACATGGCACTGAGGAGGCAAACAAGGCAAAAGATGCGGCTGCGGCGCTGTTTTCGGGCGGCGGAAATACTGAAAATATGCCGTCAACAGTACTTTCTGACAGTGATTTTGCGGATGGAAATATCGATATCTTGTCGCTTATGGTAAAAGCCGGAATGACCGCTTCAAAATCAGAGGCAAGACGCGCTGTAGAACAGGGCGGAGTTTCCGTGAATGGAAACAAAGTCACAGATGTGAAAGCGGTATTTGATAAAACCGCGTTTGGCGGCGATTTCATATTAAAAAAGGGCAAGAAAAGCTTTATGAAAGTTGAGATAGGATAAAATTATAGTCTGCTGCGGCAAATATATGCTGCAGCAGACTAATCAGTTTATTGTTCGTCAAAATCGTTGGAACCTTCGTTATATTGAGCAAGAATACGCTGTATGCGTTTTGTAGGCGTCATAACGTTTTCAGTGGACATATCATGGTTCATAAAGTTGATGATGGAAGCAAGGAATTTGCTCATATCAGCTTCAAGATAATATGTTTTTTTGTTAAGTTCGGGCGGGTGGTAACAGAGATTGGTAGTGATTAGCTTATCAAACACATTCTCTGAATATGCCTTGTCAAATGCTTCAAGCCCGTTTGTAAAAAGACCGAAAGTAGCGCATATGAATACGCGTTTTGCTTTCATGGATTTTAACTTGCGTGATGTGTCGATCATACTTTCGCCGGATGAGATCATGTCGTCTATGATTATAACATCTTTCCCTTTAATGCTGTTGCCGAGAAATTCGTGAGCCACGATAGGATTTTTACCGTTCTCGATGGTAGTATAGTCGCGGCGTTTATAAAACATACCTGTATCGGCGCCAAGGACGGTCGAAAAATAAATGGCGCGTTCCATTGCACCCTCGTCGGGCGAGATAACGATTATATGATCTTTGTCAAGCACTAAGTCCTTTGCGGAGCGCAGCAATGTACGTGCAAACTGGTAATGCGGCGAGAAGTTGTCAAAGCCGCTTAACGGAGCGGCATTCTGTATTCTCGGGTCATGTGCGTCAAATGTGATAAAATTGCTGACACCCATATTGACAAGTTCTTCAAACGCATATGCGCAGTCGAGAGATTCTCTTGCCGTCCTTCTGTGCTGCCGTCCTTCGTAAAGAAACGGCATAATGACATTTATGCGGTGCGCTTTGCCGTTGGCGGCGGCGATGACGCGTTTGAGTTCCTGATAATGGTCGTCAGGCGACATATGGTTGGTATAGCCGTTCATCGTATATGTCAGGCTGTGATTGCATACATCGACAAGGATAAACAGATCTTTTCCGCGGACTGATTCGTTTAAAACTGCTTTTCCCTCGCCGCTGTTAAAACGTGGGGTGGAAAAATTCAGCAGATAATTACTCTCTGAATATCCCTGAAAAGCAGGATCTTTCATATATACGCTGTTGACATTGCTTCTGAACTTTACAAGGTAGTCATTGACCTTGCTGCCAAGGGCGGCAGCGCTGTTAAGGACTACAAGCTTCAAAGGCGCAACAGGCATGGTGTTTTCAAATAAATTTGTATTGGGCATATTGCAACAATCCTTTCTCTACAAGTAGATACTATTATTTTATAACATTCGCCTAGTGACACGTCAAGTTTTTTCTTGTATCATTAATATATAGTCAGATATGAATTGTGCCTGTAAGGCGCAGAAATGAGGAAATAATGAAAAAAATACAGCCGCATATCGTTGAGAGCGTGGCAGAGGGCAGCATTGCCGAAGAAATGGAAATAGAAAAGGGCGATGCCATCGTTGAGATCAACGGAAATAAAATAGAAGATATCTTTGACTATCAGTATCATACACAGGATGAATATATAGAAGTCCTTATAAGAAAGGCGTCGGGTGAGGAATGGCTTTTGGAGATAGACAAGGAATATGACGAGGATCTGGGGATAACGTTTGCAAACGGTCTGATGGATGAGTACCGCTCATGCTGTAATAAATGTATCTTCTGCTTTATCGACCAAATGCCGAAAGGAATGAGAGATACCCTTTACTTTAAGGATGATGACTCGCGCCTTTCGTTCCTGCAGGGAAATTACGTCACTCTTACGAATATGTCGGACGATGATATAGACAGGATCATAAAATATAATCTTTCGCCGATAAATGTGTCGTTTCAGACGACAAATCCTGAACTCAGATGTATGATGCTGAATAACCGTTTTGCGGGAAAAGCTCTTGAAAAAGCATGGAAGCTTGCGCGTGCGGGAATTACGATGAACGGTCAGATAGTGCTATGCAAGGGAATAAATGACGGGAAAGAACTTGAAAGAAGCATAGAGGAACTGTCACAATATCTGCCAAATCTTGGGAGCGTGTCGGTAGTGCCGGTGGGGCTTTCGCGCTACAGAGAAGGTCTGTATCCGCTCGAACCGTTTAACGCACAAGATGCGCGGAATGTCCTTGAAATTATCCACAGATGGCAGGACAGGCTCTATCCTGAATATGGGGTGCATTTTGTACATGCAAGCGACGAGTGGTATATCCTTGCGGGCGATGAGCTTCCCGAGGAGGAGCGCTATGACGGATATCTGCAGCTTGAAAACGGCGTGGGTATGTTAAGGCTTTTGATAAATGAGTTTAATGAGTATTTTGATACACTTGGCGCCGATATGAAAGTTCGCGCACAGGAAATATCTATCGCAACGGGCAGGCTTGCGTACAGTTTTATAAAAGAAATGGCACAGAAGATAACAAACCGCTACCCTCAGGTAAAAATAAACATTTATCCGATAAGAAACGACTTTTTCGGAGAGCAGATAACGGTTTCAGGATTGCTTACGGGACAGGATATCGAGGCACAGCTTAAAGGCAGACAATTAGGGGAGCGCCTTTTACTGCCGCAGAATGTCCTGCGCAGCGGCGAGGAAGTGTTTCTTGACGATATGACGGTGACAGAACTTGAAAAAGCTTTACAAGTAAGCGTGGATATTGTAAAATCAAGCGGGCGGGACTTTATTGATGCAGTAGTTGGCAGTACGGTAAGCAGAAACGGAGATTTAATATGAGTGAAAATAATAAGAAACCGATAGTGGCGGTCGTAGGACGCCCCAACGTAGGAAAATCCACATTATTTAACGCGCTCGCGGGAGAACGTATATCAATAGTAGAAGATACGCCCGGAATTACGCGTGACAGGATATATGCCGATATAAGCTGGCTTAAGTGGCACTTCACAATGATAGATACGGGCGGCATAGAGCCTGACAGCAAGGACATAATCCTTTCGCAGATGCGCGAACAGGCGCAGATAGCGATAATAACGGCGGATGTCATTATATTTATGGTGGATGTGAGGCAGGGGCTTACGGACGCGGACTCAAAAGTGGCGGACATGCTCAGGCGGAGCCATAAGCCGGTCGTTTTGGCGGTAAATAAGGTTGACAGCTTTGAAAAGTATGAAGCTGACGTATACGAGTTTTATAATTTGGGAATAGGCGATCCGATCGCGATATCGGCGGCTAACAAACTTGGTGTCGGTGAACTGCTTGATACCGTGGCAGAACACTTTAATGACGATGAAGCTTCGGATGAGGACGACGACAGACCAAGGGTAGCTATCGTAGGCAAGCCTAATGTAGGCAAATCATCCATAATCAATAAGCTTGCGGGTGAAAACCGCGTGATCGTCTCAGACATAGCCGGTACGACGCGCGACGCGATAGACACTGAAATAGTGCATAACGGCAGAGAGTATGTGTTTATCGATACGGCAGGTCTTAGAAGAAAGAATAAGATAAAAGAAGAACTTGAACGCTATATGATCATCAGGACTGTAAGCGCCGTTGAGCGTGCGGATATCGTGGTGCTTGTGATAGATGCGGTAGAGGGCGTCACGGAACAGGATGCCAAGATAGCGGGAATAGCGCACGACAGGGGCAAAGGGATCATCATCGCTGTCAATAAGTGGGATGCCATTGAAAAGGATGATAAGACGGTATACCGTTTTACGGAAAAAGTCAAAAATATCCTTTCGTTCATGACATACGCGGAGACGATTTTTATCTCTGCACAGACGGGGCAGCGCTTGAACAGACTTTTTGATACTATTGATATGGTCATAGAAAATCAGTCGCTTCGGATTTCCACAGGTGTTGTGAACGAGATAATCAGCGAGGCGACAGCGCTTCAGCAGCCGCCCTCGGACAAGGGAAAACGTCTTAAGATATATTATGTCACACAGGTCGGAGTAAAGCCGCCTACGTTTGTTGCGTTTGTAAATGATAAAGAGCTTATGCACTTTTCATATACACGTTATCTCGAAAATAAATTAAGAGAGGCATTCGGATTTAGGGGGACATCGATTAAGTTCGTAATCAGGGAGAGAAAATCCGACAAGTAATCAAAAACGCGGTCGGCAGAAACGGAGGATTATTATGATACGTATAGTATGTATTTTGATCGGATATGTTTTCGGATGTTTTCAGACATCATATATATACGGAAAACTGCATGGAATAGATATAAGAAAATATGGCAGCGGCAACGCGGGAACAACAAATTCCCTGCGGGTCCTTGGAAAAAAAGCAGGCGCGATAGTGCTGTTTTGTGATATCATAAAGACAGGACTGGCGATAACGCTCGTGAGATTTTTGTTTGGAACACAGTATGCGGATATAAAATATCTTTTAGTGATCTATACGGGCGCGGGTGCGATACTAGGTCACAATTTTCCGTTTTATCTTGGATTTAAGGGCGGCAAGGGAATAGCATGTACGGCGGGACTTATAATATTTTTCCATCCGTATATGATAATTCCGCAGATAATTACGTTTTTCGGGACATTTTTCATTACGCATTATGTGTCTCTCGGTTCGCTTTTTACGGAACTTATGCTGATAATCGAAGTGGTTGTATTAGGGCAGTGCGGCGTGTTTGGAATGGCGCAGGGGGCGCTGGACGAACTTTATGTTGTGACTGTGATCATTGCCGCGCTTGCTTTTTGGGAACACAGGGAGAATATCAAAAGGCTTATACATAAGCAGGAGAGAAAGACATATCTTACAAAGAAAAGCGGCGATAACCAAAAGTAATAAAGGAGGCTTTAATGGCGAAAGCAGGTATTATAGGCGCGGGAAGCTGGGGGATAGCCCTTGCTGTGCTGCTCAACAATAACGGACATACGGTAACGGTGCGGTCAAGCTCACAGGAAGTTGTGGATATGCTCAGAACACAGCGCGAGAATAAAGATAAACTGCCAAACGTTAAACTGTCAGAAGATATTATGTTTACGACTGATATCTCAGAGGCAGTATGCGGGATGGATCTGGTGATCATAGCGGTGACATCAAAGGCTGTACGTGACACGGCTCAAAGTATATCGAAATATGTTTCAAAAGACCAGATAATCGTAAATGTTTCCAAAGGCATTGAAGAAAGCACGCTTATGACGCTTTCGCAGGTCATCGGGGAAGAAGTGCCAAACGCGGATGTCGCAGTCCTTTCGGGTCCGTCGCATGCGGAAGAGGTCGGCAGAGGGATTCCAACCACTATAGTGGTTGGTGCACACAGCAGGAAGACGGCGGAATATATCCAAAATATTTTTATGAGCGATGTATTCCGGGTATATACAAGCCCTGATGTGCTCGGCATTGAGCTTGGCGCGGCATTAAAGAACGTGGTTGCGCTTGCGGCAGGAATAGCCGACGGCTTAGGCTACGGCGACAATACAAAAGCGGCGCTCATAACGCGGGGCATAGCTGAGATTTCAAGACTTGGCACGGCGATGGGCGGAAAACTGGAGACATTTTTCGGTCTGTCGGGAATAGGCGATCTGATAGTGACATGCGCAAGCATGCACTCGCGCAACCGCAGGGCGGGCATACTCATCGGACAGGGCAAGACTATGGATGAGGCGATGGCGGAAGTAAAAATGGTAGTCGAGGGCGTTTTTTCCACAAAGGCGGCGCTCGGACTTGCAAAGAAGTATAATGTGGAACTGCCTATCATAGAACAGGTAGATGCGATACTTTTCAACGGGAAACCGGCGGCAGCGGCAGTTAAAGACCTGATGATACGTGATAAGAAAATCGAAATTTCCGATAAATCAAATTGGGACAATGGGAGGTAATAAAAATGTCAGATGCAACTTTTAACAGTACACAGGATTATGTGGCAAGCAAGGAGCTTCTTGCAAGCGTGAACGTGGCTATAGCACTTAAAAAGCCGCTTTTGATCAAGGGAGAGCCGGGTACGGGAAAGACAATGCTCGCGCAGGCAGTAGCAAACTCGCTTGGCAAAAAACTTATCATTTGGAACATAAAATCAACGACAAAGGCGCAGGACGGACTGTATATGTATGACACTATACAGCGTTTGTATGACGGGCAGTTCGGCGAGGAGGGCGTTGACGACATTTCACGTTACATCAAGCTTGGCAAGCTCGGCGAGGCGTTTGACAGCGATGAACAGGTCGTTCTTCTTATAGATGAGATCGATAAGGCGGATTTGGAATTTCCCAATGACCTTTTGTGGGAACTTGACCAAATGGAGTTTTATATTCACGAGACAAAGCGCACAGTCAAGGCAAAGCACAGACCCATTGTCATAATTACGTCAAATGCCGAGAAGGAACTGCCTGACGCATTCTTAAGGAGATGTATCTTCCACTATATTGATTTCCCGAATGAGGAGCTTATGGAGGAAATAATAAAGACGCATTATCCCGATGTGGAAGAAAACCTTATGAAAAACGCGATGAAGATTTTTTATGATATAAGGGCAATACGCGATATACGCAAGAAACCAAGCACATCGGAGCTTATCGACTGGATAAACGCTTTGCAGATAGGCGGGATACCTACGGACACGCTGAGGGAAAATCTTCCGTTTATAGGAGTGGTAGTCAAAAAGGACGAGGATCTGGAAACGGTCAGGCAGCAGTTAGTGTAGCCGTGCGGCAGGAGGAGAGGCATGTTTTCTAAATTTTTCTATAAGTGCAAGGAAAAGGGGCTTAATATAACTCTCGGCGAGTGGCTTGACCTGCAGGACGCTCTTGACAAGGGACTTTGTGAGAGTTCGCTTACGCAGTTTTATTATATAGCGCGGATGATACTCGTAAAAAGCGAAACAGAGTATGATAAGTTTGATATGGCGTTTGAAGAGTGTTTCAAAGGAGTGAAGAACGAAACCGAGGTAGGCAAAAATATGCTGGCGTGGCTTGATAAGCCCGAGATGAACAAGCTTCTTCACGAGGAGGAAAAACACTGGCTGAATCAGATAGAGGAAATCCATGTAGACAAGGACGACGTTGAAGAAAAATTCAAAGAGCGCCTGAAAGACCAGGATTCCGAGCATAACGGCGGCAGCTTTTGGATAGGAACGATGGGAAAAACTCAGTTCGGTAATACGGGCGGCAATGTCGGCGGCGTGCGTGTGGGCGGCTCTACGGGCTACCAGTCAGCGTTTGCCGTGGTGGGTGCAAGAAAATACCGTGATTTTCGTGATGACAAAGTAATCGACAACCGACAGTTTCAGCTTGCGTTTCGACGTTTAAGGCAGTTTTCGACCAAGCTTGATATTCCAAAGACTGAGCTTGACATAGACGAAACGATAGACAAGACCTGCAACAATGGCGGGTATCTGCAGATAGAGATGAAAAAGCCCAGAAAAAACGCGGTAAAACTTTTGCTGCTGATGGACTCGGGCGGTACTATGATACCGTACTCAAAGCTTCTGAACGATCTGTTTCAGGCGGTAAATAAATCAAACCATTATAAAGATGTAAAAGTTTATTATTTTCACAATTGTATCTACTCGAAACTTTACAAAACACCTGAGTGCGAAAACGGCGACTGGATAGATACCGAGTGGCTTTTCAGAAACGCTGACAGTGATTACAAAGTGCTTATCGTCGGAGATGCGGCAATGGCGCCGGAAGAGCTCTATTCCGATACGGGAAATTACAGAGGACCAAACGGCGGGCTTTCAGGATATCAGTGGCTGCAGCTTGTAAAACGGCATTACAAAAGAGTTGTATGGCTAAACCCCAAGATGGCGCCGGGACGTGCGCCGTGGAGAGAGGCAGAGACCGCGGTAAAGGAGATATTCCCGATGTATAAGCTGACTGTGCAGGGACTTAACGATGCTATGATCAGGTTGATGGCAAATAAATAAACTACAGTCAGGCGGCAGTTCTTTTTTTGTATTCTTTGGCATATGCTTAATTAGATTATCACATAAAACAAGCATAGGAGATGAGAATATGAGCAAGCTTGACACAAATCCGGAATTTAATCTGTACAGAGATATCAGCCAGCGTACAGGAGGGGAAATATATGTAGGTGTGGTAGGACCTGTCAGAACGGGAAAATCTACGTTTATAAAGCGCTTTATGGATCTGATGGTCATTCCGCATATCGAAAACGAGCATGAGAGGACGAGAACGCAGGATGAACTTCCGCAAAGCAGCGGCGGAAAGACGATAACGACGACAGAACCGAAATTTATACCTAAAGAAGCGGCGCAGATAGAAATAAGCGACGGCATCAATGTGAAAGTGAGGCTTATCGACTGTGTGGGATATATGGTTGAAGGCGCGGCGGGACATATGGAGGAAGATGTTGAGCGTATGGTAAAGACCCCGTGGTTTAACGAGGAGATACCGTTTACCCATGCAGCAGAGATCGGTACGCGGAAAGTCATTCAGGATCATTCGACTATCGGGATAGTAGTGACTACCGACGGAAGTTTTGGCGAAATACCGCGTGCATCATACAGACCCGCGGAAGAGCAGACGATACAGGAGCTAAAGAAGCTCGGCAAACCGTTTATCGTTTTGGTAAATACCATGAAGCCTTACAGCGAAGAGGCAAAGGCTGCGGCGCAGGAACTTGAAAAGCTGTATCAGATCAAAGCGCTTCCGATAAATATCGAACAGCTTAAGCGCGAGGACATAACAATGATTTTGGAACAGGTAATGTATGAATTTCCCGTTTCGGTCATTGAGTTTTATACGCCTAAATGGCTCGATATCATGTCCGTGTCAACGCCGATGAAGCAGGAGATAATTGAAAAGTTAAGGGAGGTCATGGATAAGGTAAGCACGGTCAGGGATGTATTGGAGAAAAATATACATCAGGAACTTGAAGAAGGCAGCGAGTATATAAAACGGTGTAAGTACGACCACGTGAATATTGCCGACGGTTCGGCATCGTATCTGCTTGAAGGCGACACAAAATATTATTATGAGCTCTTAAGCTCTATGACGGGCGAGAATATCACAGGCGAATATCAGCTTATGCAGCTTTTGGCAAGTCTTGCCGAGATGAAAAAGGAGTATAAAAAAATATTAAACGCGCTTGAGAGTGCAAGGCAGAAGGGGTACGGCGTCGTGACGCCCGAGCGTGAGGAGATCGTACTCGATAATCCGACGCTTATTAAACATGGCAATAAATATGGTGTAAAGATTAAGGCGCAAAGCCCGTCGATACATATGATCAAGGCGAATATAGAAACGGAGATCGCGCCGATAGTAGGCACACAGCAGCAGGCGCAGGATCTGATAAATTATATTTCCGACGCGGGGACTCAGAAAGAAGGCATATGGGAAACAAACATATTCGGAAAAACAGTGGAGCAGCTTGTCAATGACGGCATTACAAGCAAGGTTTCAATGATAGGCGAGGAAAGCCAGATAAAGCTTCAGGATACTATGCAGAAGATCGTCAACGACTCAAACGGCGGAATGGTGTGCATCATTATTTAAATTTAAAAGCAATGATTTGTGAAAGAGCTGTGCCTGCAAAGGTTATGGCTCTTTTTGCGTTGCATTGAGCGTGAAAAGATGCTAGAATGGTAAAATGAAAATGTTATTGGGAGGATTGAAATGAAAGTTGATGAACTGATAGAAAAAGCGTTTGAAGCAAGAGAAGCTTCGTATTCGCCGTATTCAAAATACAAGGTAGGTGCGGCGCTTCTGACAAAAGGCGGGAAGATATACAAAGGGTGCAATATTGAAAATGCAAGTTATACACCGACTAACTGCGCTGAGAGGACAGCATTTTTTAAAGCCGTGAGCGAAGGAGAGCGTGAGTTTGAAGCTATCGCGATAGTAGGCGGGTATGACGGCAGCCCCGAGGATTATGCTTATCCATGCGGTGTGTGCAGACAGGTGATGATGGAGTTTTGTGATCCTAAAAGTTTCCACGTTATCACGGCGGTTTCACGCGACAAATATATTGACAAAACATTGGAGGAAATGCTTCCTTACGGTTTCGGACCGTCAAGCCTGTAAGGATATCGGCAAAGGCAGGGCACTCATATGATCATCACTTATATAAAACACAGCAGTTTTTGCGCAGAACTCAAAGATCACGTTTTGATATTTGATTATTGTCTGGAAGGCAGTCTGCCGGATTTTGATGAGGATAAGCAGATATTATTTTTTACATCGCATAAACACTCAGATCATTTTAATGTAGGAATACTTAATTTTGCTTCAAAATATAAAAACATTCATTTTTTCTTGGGAGCAGGGCTTAAGTTTAACGAAAAGTATCTTGCGCGCAACGGCATAAATATCGACAGAGACGCATATATCACTACACTTTATAAGCGTCAGGAGACAGATTACGGCGACATTCACGTCAGGACGCTTCGCTCAACTGATGCGGGCGTGGCATTTCTTGTTGAATGTGAAGGAAAAAAATTTTATCATGCGGGCGACCTTAACTGTTGGTGCAGGATTGAAGAAAGCAAAGAGTACAATGAAAAAATGAAGCATGACTATGAGACGGAGATCGACACGATGCGCGGAGAAAATATAGATTACGCGTTTGTGCCGCTGGATCCGCATTTAGATAGTACATACTGGATGGGAATGTCGTATTTTATGGAAGCTGTGGGTGCAGAGCATATATTTCCGATGCACATGTGGGAAGATTACGGTTTTATTGACAGGTATACCGCAAATGAGGGGAAAGAGTACTCGGACAGAATAGTCCGCATTACCGCGCCCGGTCAAAGCTTCAGATTTTAGCAGGATTTTTAAAGGGAAAATAATAAATATGGAATTAGTTGTATTGTTGGCAGTAATTTTTCTTATTTTTTTGTACGTTATGATAAGGGGCGCTTACGAAGAAAAGCAGCGCAGGAAAAATTACAGGGAGTATCTAAGGCGGAGTTTTGGCAGTTTTATGGACGAGAGCGGCGCATCTGCGGAGTATTTTAGAAAGCGCAGCGGCAAAGGGACAGACGATATCACATGGAACGACCTGAATATGGAAAAGATTTTTTCGATGATGAATTTTACACAGTCGTCGTCAGGCGCGGACTATCTGTATTCAATGCTCAGAAATCCCGTTCTTTCCGACAACGACGGACGTTTTGCCCAAATGGAAAGACACATCGATTATATGATGAAAAACGAGGACAAACGCCTTGACATAATGCTTTTGCTCAATGACCTCGGAAAGACAGGGAAATATTCACTTACTGACTATATGGGGCAGCTTGACAGGCTGGGCAGGCGCACCAATATAAAGCACTATGCGGGACTTATTCTGCTTGGAGTGTCGATAGCTCTGATATTTGAAAACGCCTCGATTGGCGTCGCACTTTTGATAGGTACGGCATGCGTAAATATAGCGACGTATCTGAAAGAAAAAAATTTTGTGGCGCCGTATGTGACGAGTTTTGCTTATGTCATGCGGATGAAAAGATGCGCTGACGCTGTTATAAATACGGACTGCGGCGATGATATGAGCGATTATATGGAACTGCTGAGGGATAAAAGGGACTGCCTTAAAGGTCTTGAACATCATTCGGGTATGGTTCTTAAAATGAATACGTCATCAGGAAACATAGATGAAGTGATATTTGACTATGCCAAAATGATGACACATATTGACCTCATTAAGTTTAATAAATTGTTAAAGCAGGTACAGGACAACCGTGAGGCGATATTTGAACTGACTGATGCAATAGGATATATTGACGCCATAATATCAATAGGATATTTCAGGGCGGCGCTTCCGCACTATTGCATTCCCGAGCTCGTTGCCGGAAAGGATGCGCCGCTTACAGTTAAGGACGGCATACATCCTATGATAAAAGAGCCGACGGCAAACAGTATAGAGCAGCACAGGGGTATGCTGGTGACAGGCTCAAACGCTTCGGGAAAGTCAACATTCCTTAAAATGCTCGCGATCAATGCGATGCTGGCTCAGACTGTCCATACCTGTGCGGCAAGAGAGTATAAGGGCGGTTTTTACAGGATATATTCATCAATGGCATTAAGAGACGATCTTGACAATGGAGAGAGTTATTATATCGTCGAGATAAAGGCGCTTAAGCGTATAATGGACGCCGCCGCCTCAAACAGCGGCAATCCGCTTTTATGTTTTGTGGATGAGGTGCTGCGCGGTACGAACACGGTCGAGAGGATAGCCGCATCAGCGCAGATACTAAGAAGCCTTTCGCAAAGCGGCATATACTGTTTTGCGGCGACGCATGACATAGAGCTTACGCATCTGCTTGAAGACTGCTATGACAATTCACATTTTGAGGAAGACATAGAAGGAGGCGACGTATCGTTTTCGTACAGGCTTCTTGAAGGCAGGGCGCATACACGTAACGCGATAAAGCTGCTTGAGATAATCGGATTTTCTGACGATATCATAAAAGAAGCCGATAACATGGCGGGAGAGTTTTTGAGATCAGGTGTCTGGAAGAGAGGATAAAAATATACTGCTTGACGATATAGAGGGTGAAGTGGTATTATAATTATATAAGTTTTCTGTAAATTTACAAATTGCGGAGACTGTTTCAGAAAACAGCCTTAGCGGAAAGAGGTATTCATATGGCTAATTTAATAGAATTTTTAAGAATGTTTCTGTCGTATATGCTTACATTCGCAGTAATAGCAGTAGTATCGGGGCTTGGTATGTTTACAGGCATTAAGATTTGGAAGCCCAAGGCAAAAGTTAAGGCTGAGGAAACAAAAAAAGAATAAAATACAGGATTTAAAAGCATTCAGGTTTTATTGAGCCTGAATGTTTTTTTAATTGTTGACATCATTTACCATTTGAATTATACTAGTATACGTACACAATATATTGTATAAAAATATCATTAAATATACAATATAAACCAATTGTGCCAAATGACACGCAGACCTGATCATAAGGAGGGATCGGTATGGGTAAAGTTGCAGTGCAGAGCGTGGACACAGATGAGGATTACAGTAGTCTGTATCAGCCTGACAGGGAGATATATGTTATAAAAAAGGATGGCAGCAAGGAGCCGTTTAATGTACAGAAGGTAATCGTTGCCGTTGGTAAATCAGCTTACCGTGCACTTACCAAGTTCACGGAGGAAGACAAGCGTCATATATGCGAGCATGTCATAAGCAAGGTAGACGAGATGGATGTGGATGAAGTGCCTATTCAGATAATGCACAATATTGTCGAGAGCGCACTTGAAGAAGTTAAGCCTGTTGTCGCTAAAAGCTATCGTGATTACAGGAACTATAAACAGGATTTTGTACGCATGATGGATGACGTGTACAAAAAGAGCCAGTCAATTATGTATGTCGGCGACAAGGAAAACGCCAATACGGATTCCGCGCTTGTATCAACAAAGCGCAGCCTTATATTTAACCAGTTCAACAAGGAACTTTATCAGAAGTTCTTTATGACTACCGAAGAAATTCAGGCTTGCAGGGACGGATACATTTACGTGCATGATATGTCGGCGCGGCGCGATACTATGAACTGCTGCCTTTTTGATGTAAAAAACGTGCTTTCGGGCGGTTTTGAGATGGGCAACATTTGGTATAATGAGCCTAAGTCGCTTGATGTTGCGTTTGATGTTATCGGAGATATAGTGCTCAGTGCGGCAAGCCAGCAGTATGGCGGATTTACCGTACCTGAGGTTGACAAGATACTTGCGCCTTACGCTGAAAAGACGTATAAGGCTTCATATGAGAAATATATAAATCTCGGTGTCGTTCCCGAAAGAGCCGAGGCAGAAGCACTTGCCGATGTTGAACGTGAGTATGAACAGGGTTTTCAGGGATGGGAGTATAAGTTTAACACAGTTGCCAGCAGCAGGGGCGATTATCCCTTTATCACTGTCACCGCGGGTATCGGCACGGAACGCTTTGAAAAACTTGCGACTATACAGATGCTTAATGTCAGACGCAAGGGTCAGGGTAAGAAAGAATGTAAAAAACCTGTTCTTTTCCCCAAGATCGTATTTTTGTATGATGAAAATCTTCATGGGAAGGGCAAGCCGCTTGAGGATGTTTTTGAGGCGGGTGTAAGATGCTCGGCAAAAACCATGTATCCCGACTGGCTCAGCCTTACGGGAAGAGGATATATTGCAAGCATGTATAAGCAGTATGGTAAAGTTATCTCACCTATGGGCTGCCGCGCGTTCCTCTCGCCGTGGTATGAGAGAGGCGGCATGCATCCTGCCGATGACAAAGACACGCCTGTATTTGTAGGACGCTTTAATATTGGAGCGGTTTCGCTTCATCTGCCTATGATACTGGCAAAGGCGCGTCAGGAAAGCAGGGATTTTTATGAAGTGCTCGATTATTACCTGAATTTGATAAGACAGCTTCATATCAGGACATACGCTTACCTTGGAAATATGCGCGCATCGACTAATCCGCTTGCGTACTGCGAGGGTGGTTTTTTAGGCGGTCATCTGAAACTTACGGATAAGATCAAGCCGCTTTTAAGATCGGCTACGGCTTCATTCGGGATAACCGCATTAAATGAACTGCAGATGCTTTACAACGGCAAATCGCTTGTCGAGGACGGTGCGTTTGCGCTCGAGGTTTTGGAATATATCAATAAAGAGGTGAACCGCTTTAAGGAGGAAGATGGAAATCTCTACGCTATATACGGTACGCCCGCTGAAAATCTGTGCGGCCTGCAGGTCAAGCAGTTTAGGGCAAAGTATGGCATTGTTGAAGGGGTTTCTGACAGAGAGTATGTGAGCAACAGCTTTCACTGCCATGTTACCGAGGACATCACCCCAATACAGAAACAGGATCTGGAGTACAGATTTTGGGAGCTTTCAAACGGCGGCAAGATACAGTATGTAAAATATCCGATCGATTATAATCTTTCCGCGATCAAGACACTTGTGCGGCGTGCAATGGAAATGGGATTTTACGAAGGTGTTAATCTGTCACTTGCATATTGCGACGATTGCGGTCATCAGGAGCTTGCGATGGACGTGTGCCCTAAATGCGGAAGCAGAAATCTGACTAAGATCGATCGTATGAACGGTTATCTGTCATATTCGCGTGTGCATGGAGATACAAGGCTGAATGACGCTAAGATGGCGGAAATCGCGGAACGCAAGAGTATGTAAAAAAATAACGGCATAAATAATATATGAGGGAATGAATTTGTATGAGATACCATAATATAACTAAAGATGACATGTTAAACGGTGACGGGCTGCGTGTTGTTTTATGGGTCGCGGGATGTTCACATTGCTGCAAAGGATGTCAAAATCCTATGACTTGGGATCCTGATGGCGGTCTGGAATTTGACGAAAATGCAAAGGCAGAGATTTTTGAACAGTTGGACAAACCATATATAGAAGGAATAACCTTTTCGGGCGGTGACCCGCTTCATGGCGTCAATCGCGAAGGAGTAAAGGCGCTGATGGCAGAGATAAAGGAGAAATATCCGAATAAAAATATCTGGCTTTATACGGGCGACAAATGGGAAACAGCTATGCACTATCCGTTGATCAAATATGTGGATGTACTTGTTGACGGGGAGTTTCAGCAGGAAAAACAGGATACTAATCTTTTATGGAAAGGCAGTATCAATCAGCGCGTTATAGATGTACAGGCAACTCTTTCACAGGAAGACAAGTCAATTCCCGTGCTTCATTGTGGGGATTATGATGATATCCCAATGGGACGTGAGACGGCGGGGGCAAACCGAAATATAGTGCAGTTTAATAATGCTGACATAAAAAAGAATGCCTGTGAGGCATAAAGTAAAATAGAAGACTCATACTGACAAAACAGTATGAGTCTTTTTGAGTTTTAAGATATAAATTAAAGCAGATAACGGGAATCGAACCCGCCTCCCCAGCTTGGGAAGCTGGTGTTCTACCAATGAACTATATCTGCGGGAAACATCAGCCGTCACGTGTTCTACGGGATGATCATGTGTTTGAACCTAGACACTGACGATACGCGCAAGACGCATTCCTCCCGGAACTGATGCCATAGTGTTATTATATCTTGATATGAATCAAAATTCAAGGATTTTTTTAGAAAGTTTTTGGGGAAATCGTTCAAAATCTTATCTATTTTTTATCTTGCTTTTTTCATATAATACATATCCATCAATAATTCAAAGCTGTCAAACCATCTTTTTTACACATACTTCAATTAAGAAAGCTATATTAGAATTTTTTGCTTTCAGCTAAATGATAAAATTATCATAATTTTGAATATTACATTAAAAAGCGAAAAAGTATACTTTTTTGCCTTTAATGTGCTTTAGTAAAATTGCATAACAACAAACTTATACTAAGGCAAAAATAGTATATTGTCAAGGCACTTTTTGTTAAAAGTGCATATAATCCATCGCAGTGGTCTTAAAAGCAAAAAAGTATAGAATATTGATAAGGGATATGTGAGCTATGTTATTTAATTCATTTGCTTTTGTGATTTTTTTACCAACGGTATTTGTTTTGTATTGGCTTTCACCTCACCAATATAGATGGGCATTAATGTTAGTGGCTAGCTATTATTTTTATATGAGTTGGGATGTCAAATATGTAGTATTGATTCTTTTTACTACAAGTGTTTCTTATGGCGGCGCCCTCTTGATTGAAAAACAAGAGAGTAAAATAAAAAAGAAAATAATCCTAACAGGAACAATTATATGTTGTCTAGGGGTACTTTTTTTCTTTAAGTATTTTAACTTTGTTAGTGAATCAATTGTAAGTATATTGAAATTATTTGCAATACAAATGAACCCTATAACGTTAAATTTATTATTGCCAGTTGGAATATCATTTTATACATTTCAAACGATGAGTTATGTAATAGATGTATATAATGGTGTTGCTCATGCTGAAAAGCATTTTGGTTATTATGCAGCATTTATATCATTTTTTCCACAATTAGTAGCAGGTCCGATTGAGCGAACAAGTAATCTGCTACCACAGATAAAAGAAAAACACGAATTTAATTATGATCAAGCTACATACGGAATGAAATTGATGACTTGGGGATTCTTAAAAAAAATGTGCATAGCTGATGTAATAGCTGTACATGTTGATTCAATATATGATTCACTTAATACAAATACTGGTTTCCCGTTGCTTTTGGCAATTTTTGGTTTTACAATTCAAATTTATTGTGATTTTTCTGGATATTCAGATATTGCAATAGGTACAGCTAAATTGTTTGGAATAAATTTGATGACAAATTTTCGTAGTCCTTATTTTTCGGACTCAATAAAAACTTTTTGGTCTCGATGGCATATTTCATTATCAACTTGGTTTAGGGATTATGTATATATTCCGTTGGGTGGAAATAGATGTAGTAAACTTCGACAGTCAATAAATGTTTTCATCACTTTTTTGATTAGTGGATTATGGCATGGCGCTAACTGGACTTTTGTAATATGGGGAGGAATACATGGTTTAGCTCAGATTGCTGAAAACGCATTGAAAACACCATTGGATAAGTTAAAACATAATAAAATTGGTCATTTGTTTTCTGTTATTATTACTTTCATTTTTTGTAGTTATGCGTGGACATTCTTTAGAGCAGAGTCTTTTTATGATGCAATATACGTAATCGTACATGCATTTGATGGGATATCATTAGGAAAACATTACTTTAGTAATATAATTGGAATGAGTCCTTTGGAACAAATTAAGATTTTGTTGCTTTTGGCAATTTTAGCAATGTTTGATTTTGCATCCTTAAAAATAGATGTGATTGAATGGATGCATTCTAAAAATATCATGTTTCGTTGGTTAGTTTATATAGTTCTTATTATGTTTTTGTTTTTATGTGCAAAAGTAGGAAATGATGCTTTTATTTATTTTCAGTTTTAAGAAAAGGAAATAGTATGAAAAAATTTGTAAAAAAAATATTTATATTATTGATTATTAGTTCTGTTTTTATTGGGATGTATTGCCAAATTTCATCTATTGCAACTTATAAGTATAATGGTCCAAATACAGCGGAGCAAATACAGATGAGTTTTGATAATGCCGTTAAGAATGATTACAATTGTTATTTTTTGGGAAATTCTAGAATATATAGAGATATTAATCCAGATATTTTTACATCTGTTCAAGCATATAATTTTGGGCATGATAACGATAGTTATAATCAAATGTATTATAAACTTCTTTATTTGATTGCGAATAATGAATCAATTGAATATTTAATAGTTGGCACAGACTATTTTCAATTTTCTTTTTTATCAGATACAAGAAATTATGTTTATTCAAAGTTATTTCCCAAAGAATACCAACAAGATTTTGGAGACAAATCATGGTGGTCTACAAAGCAAGATGACTATATTACATTTTGGTCTAATAAACAGAATGCACTATTACCTTGCATATTCTTATTATTTAACAGACCTGCTATAGATGTTAATTACCAAAAGGCAAATGGGCAATATATAGTGTATGGGATAGCGGATCCTGAAGATGTGATTGATAGAGACTATACTATTTTGGATGTTCAATTAGATTATTTTAGAAAAATAATTAATACTTGTGAAGAAAATGATATAAAACTTTTTATTGCTATGCCGCCTTTGTGGAGCGGTGAAACAGAGACACATTCGGATGATGAGAGAAAAAAGTTTAACAAAATGATAAGAGAAGAGTTGAAAGAGACTAAGTTTAAGGAGAATTATATAAATTATAGTGAGGAAAATGGTCTCTCATCATATACTGATTTTATAGATGTTACGCATCTTACCCCATATGCAGCAGATTTGTATAGTAAATATTTAAATGAGAAGATTTTTGGTGAATAATAGGATTTATCTGAATCAATTATTGGAGCATATCGGATATTAACCAATTTGTTTCAAGAGTGGGTATTTAATGATTTGGCGCTAATTGAATTTAAAAAAGTAAAAAGAGCCTTCTTTCAAAAACAGTTTATTTTTGTCATTTAATTACACATCAACGCTTGAGGCATTATATAATATATCAGCATCTAATATTTGCTATATACATGGGAAGGCAAAAGAAAAAGATAGCCAAATTTATTTTGGACATGGTAACGATGGAGAGTTTAGTGAATTTATTCATTATTTGGGAATCAGTGATGCATACAATAAATTAAAAATAAATTCGAGAAAAAATACGAGTAAAGCACTTTCGGATAATTACAATTTTTTTGAAAGGATATCAGGAGTTAGAAAAATATATTCTTATGGATTTTCGTTTTCAAATGTTGATATGATTTATCTGGAAGAAATATGTAAGCATATAGAACCTAATAAGGTAAGATGGTATTTCAATAGATATGATTGGAAAAATAATCAAGATAGTGTTAATAAAGTGAGAAACTTAGGATTCAAGATTAGAATTAGTCGTAGATGGAAAGATTCAGATGGGGAAAAAATGTAATATATGCTATGATAAATAATTGAAAAAATAACAGTCTGTATTGATGATGGATTTTTATCAAGTATGAATACTCGACAACTCGTATATTGATATGACTGCACGTATACCGCAGACAGCGCCATGGAAAATTATGGTACCGGTGTGGCTTATGCGGGTAGTCTTTTGCGGTATAGTAGAGCATAATAAAGGAAATGATATAATTTAGATAAAATTCTGATAAGGAGTGAAGGCATATGCTGCAGATCAGACCAGTTTCCGATTTGAGAAATAAGTTTCCAGATATTGAGAAGATTGTAAATACGGGTGAACCCATATATTGACGAAAAACGGATATGGCACAATGGTGGTGCTTAGTATGGAAGAATATTCGAGACTGACAGATAGGGTAGAAGCAGCATTGGATAAAGCGGATAAACTTGCAGAAGAAGATGCCGCGCGGATGAGCCATGAGGAAGTTTTCGGAAAATCGAGAGGGAAAATCAATGCCCAGTAAAAAGTACAGATTGCGTTATCTGCCGCTTTTTGCGAGGATCTTGATGAAAAAGTTACTTATATTACTGAGGTACTAAAGAATCCCGAAGGCGGCAAATGGACTTATTGGATAAAGTAGAATCGGCTATTATGGCGCGTCTTCCGGTGACAGAATCTTTTGAACCATATCATTCTATTCGAGAGCGTAAGTATCCCTATTATCGTATTTATAATGAGGCAATACGGATTATGAAAAGAGTATCGGAAAAGTTGGATGCGCTTACGATCATAATTGCGGAGTCTGATCCGGAAGAAAAAGGAGATATGAAAATATTTACACAGTATAGATGTACATAGGTATTTAAGAAGGAAAATGCAAGGGATTTTTTCTGGGAGAATCTGTTCCCGTAAATGAAAAACTATCTGAAATTTTTCTCCAACCGCATATCAGTGGGAAGTTCGGACGGGGAGCGCCCAAGATCACGGAAATGTATGAAAAAGAGGATTTTTCCTTCAGAGAAAATTTCATTGTTGCAACAATTTCGTTTGAAAGAGTAAATAAGGTTGGGAATAAAAAGGCTTTAAATTTGCGAAAGAAAATTTGTTAAAAATCATAAAAAGTATTGCATTTTTCTGCATTTTTGAATATACTAAATGTAACAGAGTTGCCCGAAGTCTTTTGGACATTGGGGACCAAGCTGAGACGTGTGCTCAGCTTTTTTACATTAAGGAGAGATTTTATGGATTTGAAAAAAACATTGACCTTCGATGAACAGGTGGATAAGTTAGAGGCTCACGGAATTGTTATTTCGGATAGAGAAAAAGCGAAAAATATTTTGAAAAGAGTAAATTATTATCGCTTTACAGGTTATGCTTTACAATTCAGAAAAGATCCTTCTGGTAGCGATTATAAAGAAGGAACTACTTTTGAAACGGTGTATCATCTTTATAAAGTGGATGAAATATTA